>JBBFLI020000015.1:0-85510 GCA_037481615.2 Desulfobacterales bacterium | reverse complement strand
TCATCGAGGATGTCGCGGGCCGTCCCCCCGCGCCGCGGCCGGCTCTCGAACTCGATCGCCTCGGGCGGGAGGCCGGCGCGCAGGAGCACCTCGCGCGCCTCCGCGAGCAGGCGGCGGCCGGCCTCCTGGTGTTTGCGGCAGAGGGCGGCCAGCCGTTCCCGCGCGAGCGGGTCGCGGCCGGCCTCCTCGGCGAGGAAGGCCGAAACCGTGGGCTCGATATGCAACAGCCGTACGCCCAGATCCGGGACGACTCCCGCCAGCCGGCCCGCGTAATCGAGGGCCGCGCGGCAGCCGGCCGAGGCGTCGACGCAGAGGAGGATCTTCTTGGCGTGCATGGGGGGTCCGATCGCCGGGCCGGTCTTTTCTTCGACCTCCGGCTGTGATACTGCTTCACCGGTTACCATGTCGCCCGATCGGGAGCAAGCGCCCGCATGACCGCCGCCCCCCCCAAGCCCGCCCGCGTGCAACTCTTCGCCACCTGCCTCGGGGAGGCCTTGTTCCCGGAGACGGCGCTCGCCGCCGTGGAACTGATCGAGCGCGAGGGGGTCGCGGTCGTCTTCCCCCCGGGCCAGACCTGCTGCGGCCAGCCGGCCTACAATGCCGGGTTCCCGGAAGAGGCGCGTGAAGCCGCCCGGCGCCAGATGGCCGCGCTCGCAGGCGATCTCCCCGTCGTCGTCCCCTCGGCCTCCTGCGCGGGCATGATGAAGCACCACTACCCGCGCCTCTTCACCGACCCGGCGGAGCGCAAGGCAGCCGAACAGCTCGCCGGCCGCGTCGTCGAGTGGAGCGAGTTCCTCGTCCGCGTGCTCGGGGTGCGCCTGCGCGACGCGGGTCCGCCGCTCAAGGTCACCTGGCACTCCTCCTGCCACGCGCTGCGGGAGATGGGCGTCGTCCCCTTCGCGAAGGCGCTCCTCGCCGGGCTCGAGCGGGTCGAGCTTGTCCCCCTTTCCCGCGAGACCGAGTGCTGCGGCTTCGGGGGGATCTTCTCCGTCAAGCACCCGGCCCTCTCCGGGGCGATGGCCGCCGACAAGCTGGCCGACATCCAGGCCACGGGGGCCGAGCGGGTGATCGCCGGCGACTGCGGCTGCCTCCTCCATCTCCAGGGGGCGATCGAGGCCCGGGGGCTCGCCCTGCGCGCGCAGCATCTCGCTGATTTTCTCCGGGAGCGGACCCATGGCGGATAGCGGCTTCGAAGCCCGGATCGAGCAGGCGCTCGAGGACGAGGCGCTGCGGCGCAACTTCGCCTCCGCGCTCGGCGCCTTCGCCGCCCGGCGGCGGAGCGTCTTCGCCGACGCCGACGCCCTCGAGCGGCTGCGGACGCAAGCCGCCGCCATCCGCGACCGCGCGCTCGCGCGACTGCCCGAGCTCCTCGAGGAGCTGGAGTCCCGCCTCACCGCGAACGGCATCCGCGTCCACTGGGCCGAGACCGCGGCCGTGGGCAACCGCCTCGTGCTCGAGATCCTCGAGGCGCACGGGGTGCGCCGGGTCGTGAAGGGCAAATCCATGGTCTCCGAGGAGATGCATCTCAACGCCTTCCTCGCCCGTCACGGGATCGAGACCGTGGAGACCGATCTCGGCGAGTTCATCATCCAGCTCGCCGGCGAGACCCCTTCGCACATCATCGTCCCCGCCGTCCACAAGAACCGCGCCCAGATCGCGAAGCTCTTCCGCGAGAAGATCCCCGGGGCCCCTTACACGGAGGAGGTCACGGAGCTGAACGCGATCGCCCGGCACACGCTCCGGGAACAGTTCCGCGAAGCGGGCGCGGGGCTGAGCGGGGTCAACTTCGCGGTCGCCGAGACCGGGACCCTCTGCCTCGTCGAAAACGAGGGCAACGGCCGCATGTGCACCGGGGTGCCGCCGCTGCACATCGCCGTGATGGGGATTGAGAAGGTCATCGAGCGCCTCGAAGACCTGCCGCCGCTGTTGCGGCTGCTCACGGGCTCGGCGACCGGCCAGCGCGTCACGACCTATGTGAACCTGATCAGCGGCCCGCGGCGGGGCGGCGAGCCGGACGGCCCGCGGGAGGTCCACCTGGTCCTTCTCGACAACGGCCGCTCGGCGGTCTTCGCCGACCCCGAGCGGCGCGCGACCCTGCGCTGCATCCGCTGCGGCTGCTGCCTGAACCACTGCCCCGTCTATGCGCGGATCGGCGGGCACGCCTACGGCACGACCTACCCCGGCCCGATCGGCAAGGTCCTCACCCCCCAGCTCCTCGGCATCGACCGCGCGGGAGAGCTGCCCTTCGCCTCCACCCTCTGCGGAGCCTGCGAGGAGGTCTGCCCGGTGAAGATCCCGCTCGCCCAGCTCCTGCGGCGGCTGCGCGCGGAGGCCGTCCGGGGCCCCGCCGCCGAGGGAAAATCCCGGGCGGCGCCGGGCGCGGCCCCGCTCGAGCGCCTCGCCTGGCGGGCCTGGGGACAGGCGGTCAAACGACCCGGGGTCTACCGGGCGCTTCTCGCCGGCGGCCGCTGGCTGGGCGGTCTCCTGCCGCCCGTCGGGCCCCTCGAGCGCTGGCTGCGCGCGCATGCCGAGCCGCGCTTTTCGCAACGGAACCTGAGGCGGCTTCTGCGCAAAAAAGGAATCCCCGATGCCTGAGCCCCGCGCCCGCGAACGGATCCTCGCCCGGCTGCGCGCCGCGCCGCGGGACATTCCGCCGCGGCCGGAGACCGCGGCGCTCCCGGCCGCCGCCCCGGCGCCGGAGGCCGCCGCCGCCCTGGAGGCCGCGCTCACCGCCATGCGCGCCGAGGTGCACCGCCTCCCGCGGGGGCGCTGGGCGGAGGAGCTCCGGGAGCGCCTCTCGGGCCGGGGGCTCTCCGAGCTCATCTACCGCCCCGGCGCCCCCTGGGCGCCCGAAATCGAGAAGGCCTGGGCGCAGGCCGCCGAAGCCGCCCCCCGGCTCCTCGCCTGGGAAGGCGACATCGAGGGCTTCCGCGAGCGGCTCTTTTCGGCCGCGGCCGGGATCACGGCCGCGGCGGCCGCCGCGGCCGACCCGGGCGTCCTCCTCCTGCGCCCCGGCCCGGAAGAGCCGCGGCTGCTCTCCCTCGTCCCCCCCGCGCACGTCGTCCTCGTCCCCGCGGAGCGGATCCACCCCACCCTCGAGGACGCCCTCGCGGCCGGCTCTTTCGCCCCGCCCCTCCCGGCGAATCTGGTTCTCGTCTCCGGCCCCTCGAAGACCGCCGACATCGAGCTCACGCTCGCCTTCGGCGTGCACGGGCCGCGCGAGCTTCTGGTCTTCATCCTCGAATGAAGCGGAGAGGCGACCCATGACCTTCGTGCCGCAGTCCATCTTCTTCACCCAGGGGGTGGGATACCACCGCAACCGGCTGCAGAGCTTCGAGCTCGCCCTGAGGCGGGCCGGGATCGAAACCTGCAACCTGGTTACGGTCTCGAGCATCTTCCCCCCCGGCTGCCGCATCCTTTCCCGCGCCGAGGGGATCCGCCGTCTCCGGCCGGGGCAGCTCACCTTCGTCGTCATGGCACGCGAGAGCACCCAGGAGCCGAACCGCTTGGTCGCCGCCGCGGTCGGGCTCGCCCGCCCCCGGGACCGCAACCAGTACGGCTACATCAGCGAGCACCACGCCTTCGGGCAGACGCGCAAGAAGGCGGCCGACTTCGCCGAGGATCTCGCGGCGACCATGCTCGCCTCCACCCTGGGCATCGAGCTGAACCCGGATGCCGCCTGGGACGAGCGCAAGCAGGTTTACAAGGTGGGGGCGCGGCACTTCGAAAGCCGCAGCATCTGCCAGTCGGCCCGCGGCCACAAGGACGGGCTGTGGACGACGGTGATCGCCTGCGCCGTCTTTCTCCCCGAATGAGGCCGCCCGCCGCCGCGCCGGACGGGCCGGAACCCGGTCCTCCGCCCCCGCCCCTCCGGCTCTCCTGGACCGTCTGGGGGCTGGGCGCCTTCTTCTACCTCGTCGCCTTCTTCCACCGCCTGGCGCCGGCGGTCCTGACGCGGGAGTGGATGGCCGATTTCGGGATCCACGCCGCGGGGCTGGGGCAGCTCTCGGCTCTCTACTTCTACAGCTACTGGCTGATGCAGATCCCGACCGGCATCCTCGCCGACCGCTGGGGGCCCCGGCGGCTGCTCACGGCGGGGGCGATCGGCTGCACGGCCGGGGCCCTCGTCTGCGGGCTCGCCCCGAACGCCTTCTGGGCGGGCGCGGGCCGCCTGCTCATCGGGGCGACGGTCTCGGTCTCCTTCGTCGTCACCCTCAAGCTCGCCGCGCACTGGTTCCCCCCGCGCACCTTCTCCATGATCTCGGGAATCGCCCTCGTCGCCGGGATCACCGGCGCGCTGCTGGCCGGCGTCCCCCTGCGGCTGCTCGTGGACGCGATCGGCTGGCGCCCGGCGATCCTCGCCTCGGCCGCGGCGAGCGCGGCCCTCGCCCTGCTGCTGTGGGTCGTCGTGCGCGACGACCCCTCCGAGCGCGGTTTCGCCAGTTACGCGCCGGCCGTGCGCGGGGGCGCTGCCGGCCGCCCCCGGGCCCTCGACGAGTTGGCCGAGGTCCTGCGTATCCGGAACATCCTCCTGCTCGTCTTCATCCCCGCCGGCCCCGTGGGCTGTGTGCTCACCTTCTGCGGCCTTTGGGGCGTCCCGTTTCTCACCCAGGCCTGCGGGCTCTCCGCCCCGCAGGCGGCGGGGCTGACGACGCTCCTTCTGGTCGCCTGGGCGCTCGCCACCCCGCTCACCGGCCGCCTGACCGACACCCTGGGGAGGCGAAAGCCGCTCATGCTGGCCGGGCTCGCCGCCGCGATCGCCTGCTGGGCCGTCCTCCTCTACGCCGCCCCCGGCCTGCCGCCCGCGGCGCTCCCCTTTCAGGCGGCGCTCACGGGGATCGCCTCCTCGAGCTTCACCGTCTGCTGGCCGCTCGCCAAGGAGTCGGCCCCGCTGCGGCTGACGGGGACCGTCACCGGGGTGATCAACATGGGGATCATGCTCGGGCCGACGGCGCTCCAGCCGGCGGTGGGCTGGATGCTCGACCGCTTCTGGGACGGAAGCCTCTCCGGCGGGCTGCGCGTTTACGACGCCGCCGCCTGGCGCGCGGCCTGGCTGCTCCCGCTCGGGTGGCTCGCGCTCTCCTTCGGGCTGCTCCTCTTCGCCCGCGAAACCGGGGGTCGGCAGGCCGCGTAAGCCCGGCGCGCGTGTTGACAGCGTTGGCGCTTTCTTCTATGCCTCAGGGCGGAATCGCACCTCTACTCCCCGCCTAAGAAAGGAGCTCCATGATGCGCGCCAAAGCTTTCGCTCTGCTCGTCGGGGTCGGCATGATCGCCTGGGCCGCCGCCGCGGCGGCCCAGACGCAGATCAACATCGCCGCCGTCACCAACCCCGATTTCGTGCACACGAAGGCCGCCTTCTGGTTCAAGGAGTGCGTCGAGAAGGCCGCCCCCGGGAAACTCGCCGTCAACGTGCACCACTCGGCCGCCCTCGGCAGCGAAACCCAGGTCCTCCAGCAGATCCAGCTCGGGACCACCCAGATGTCGGTCTGCACCACCGGGCCGATCGAGGCCTTCGTGCCCGAGATCAAGGCGCTCGAGATGCCCTTCGTCTTTCCCTCCTACGAGGCGGCCGACAAGGTGCTCGACGGCCCGATCGGGCGCGAGCTCGCCCAGAAGTTCGAGAAATCGGGGTTCGTCGCCCTCGCCTTTCTCGACAACGGCTTTCGCAACGTGACCAACGCCAAGCGGCCGGTCAAGACCCCGGAGGATCTGAAGGGGCTCAAGATCCGCACCATGGAGGCGCCGACGCACCTGGCGATCTGGCGCGCGATCGGCTCGAACCCCACCCCCATGGCCTGGCCGATCTTCACCCAGCTCCAGCAGGGCGTCATCGACGGGCAGGAGAACCCGATCGCCGTCATCTACGCCGCGAAACTGATCGAGGCCGGGCAGAAACATCTGACCCTCACCCGCCACGTCTACTCGGCGCTCGTCTTCGTCGCCAACAAGGCCTTCATCGACGGGCTGCCCGCGGAGCAGCGAAAGGTCGTGGCCGACTGCGCGGTCTCGGCCGCCCTCCAGGGCCGCCGGTTCATCCGCGACAACGAGAAACGGCAGCTCGAGGAGCTCAAGGCGGCGGGCATGCAGGTCGTGGAAGAACCGGATCTCGCGGCCTTCCGCAAGGCGACCGAGCCCGTGATCGCCTCGGCCTCGGGCGAGGTGAAGAAGCTCGTCGAGCGGATCCAGCAGGCGGTCAAGTAGGGAAGAGGCGCACGGTGGACCGCCTGCAGCGGCTGAGCGATTCCCTGAACACCGCCGTCGAACGGGTCCTTTTCGTGATCGGCTCCGGGATCTGCCTGATCCTCTTCGCGCAGGTGGTCTTCCGCTACGCCGGGGCCTCGATCGGCTGGTCGGAGGAGGTGAGCCGGCATCTGCTGGTGGCGATCACCTTTCTCGGCGGGACCTCGGCCTACAAGCGCGCCAGCCTGATCGGGCTCCGCGGCTTCGGCCACCGGATGGGACCGGGGGCCGAAGCCGCGATCCGCATCGCGCTCCAGGCGATGGCGGTCGTGGGCTTCGTCGTGCTCCTGTGGTTTTCGGCCGCCTACACGGTCAAGGCCTGGGAGCACACGACCGCCTCGGCCCAGATCCCCATGGCCATCCCCTTCGCCTCGATCCCGCTCGCGATGGCGATCTTCCTCGTGCACGGGCTGGCCGGTCTCCAGCGCCTCCTCGGGCCGAAGCGATCATGACCGTCGCCGTCCTCTTCGGGCTCCTCTTCCTGCTGATCGCGCTCGGCATGCCGATCGCGCTCGCGATCGGGCTGCCGGCGATCGGCATCATGCTCACCCCGGGGGTCTTCCCGGCCACGGTCCCGATCCCCGCCCTCGGCCAGACGATCATCCAACTCCTCTTCGCCGGCGTCGACTCCTTCGATCTCCTCGCCGTCCCGCTCTTCATGCTCGCCGGGGCGATCATGGAGCGGGGCGGAATCAGCCGGCAGCTGATCGACTTCTCCGACAGCCTCGTCGGCTGGGTCCCCGGCGGGCTCGCCTGCGCCTGCATCGTGGCCTCGATGTTCTTCGCCGGGATTTCGGGCTCCGCCGCGGCCGACACCGCGGCCCTCGGGGCGGTCGTGATCCCGGCCATGGTGCGCCAGGGCTACCCGCCCGCCTTCGCCGCCGCGGTCGTGGCCGCGGGCGGATCGATCGGGGTCGTCATCCCGCCCTCGATCCCCATGGTGATCTTCGGTTTTCTCACCAACGTCTCGATCGCGCGGCTCTTCGCCGGCGGCATTCTCGTGGGGCTTCTCTTCGGCCTCGGCTTCCTGGCCGTCGCCATGGGGATCTCCTGGAGGCGGGGCTACGGGGGGAGGCACCCCTTTTCGCCCGCCCGCGTGTGGGGCTCGCTCAAGGATGCCGTCTGGGCCCTGGGCGCCCCGGTGATCGTGCTGGGCGGGATCCTGGGCGGGATCGTGACCGTGACCGAGGCGGCCGCCCTCGCCGTCTTCTACGCCCTCTTCGTCGCCATGGCCGTGAACCGCAGCCTCGCCTTCCGCGAGCTGCCCGGGATCATCTCGCGCGCCATGGTCGTCTCGGCGACGATCCTCTTCATCATCGCCATGGCGAAGGTGTTCACCTGGCTCGTGGCCATGAAGCAGGGGCCCCAGCTGCTCCAGGCCGCGATCCAGGCGCTCGACCTGCCGGCCTGGGGCGTGTTGCTGCTCGTGATGGGGGGCCTGCTCGTCGTCGGCTGCGTCATGGAGACCGCGGCCAGCCTGATCCTGCTCGTCCCCGTGCTCGCCGCGATCACCCCCCAGATGGGGGTCGACCCGGTGCAGTTCGGGGTGCTCATGGTCGTGAACCTCGCCGTCGGCATGCTGACCCCCCCGGTCGGGATCTGTCTGTTCGTGAGCTGCGGCATCTCGGGGGAACCGCTGAGCCGTGTGGCGCTGGCCGCGCTCCCCTTCGTGGGCGTCGCCCTCGTGTGCCTTCTGATCTGCTGCTTCTGGACGCCCCTCATCCTCTGGCTGCCCGGGCTCATCTACTCGTAGCGGCCGGACCCGCACGCCGGAGGGAAAGGGGCGCGGAAACCGAAACCACCCGTTCACTGGAGCGACCCATGGAAACCTTCACACCGGAGCAGGCGGCGGAACTCGCCGCGATCGTCGGCCGGGAGCGCTTCTCGACCGGCATGTCCCACCGCGAACTCCACCTGCACGACATCTCCTTTCACCGGGGCGTGCTCCCGGCCGGGATCGTCTGGCCGGAATCGACCGAAGAGGTCTCGCGCCTGCTCGCCTGGGCCTACGCGCACGAAGTGCCCGTGACCCCCTGGGGGGCGGGGACGAGCACCGAGGGGAACCCCGTGCCGGTCCGCGGCGGGCTGGTCGTCGACATGACGCGCATGAACCGCGTGCTCGCGATCCGGCCGCAGGACCTGCAGGCCGACGTGCAGCCCGGGGTGCCGCGCAAGGAGCTGAACCGCCAGGCCGGCCGCCACGGGCTCTTCTTCCCGCCCGACCCGGGGGCCGACGCGACGATCGGCGGCATGATCGCCAACAATGCCTCCGGCGTTCAGACCGTGAAATACGGGGCGACCCGCGATTACGTCCAGCGCCTGACCGTGGTGCTGCCCGGCGGTGCGGTGATCCGCACCGGCACCCTCGCCCCCAAGTCCTCGGCCGGCTTCGATCTGACGCGGCTCTTCGTCGGCTCGGAGGGGACCCTCGGGATCGTCGCCGAGGCGACCCTGCGGCTGGCCGGCATCCCGAGCCACATTCTCGCCGCCGTGATCCTCTTCCCCGAGCTCGCCCCCGCCTCCGAGGCGGTCGCCGCCCTGATCGGCGCCGGGCTCGGCCCGGCGGCGCTCGAGCTGCTGCCCCCCGCCCTGATCCGCCTCATGAACCGCGAGAAGAACCTCGGCCTCGCCGAGACCCCCTCGCTCTTCTGCGAGTTCCACGCCGTGAGCGCGGCCGCCCTCGAGGAGACGGCCCGGCTCGCGCGCGAGATCTGCGAAGGCTTCGGGGCGGTCGATTTCCGCCACGCCACGGAGGAGGCCGCGCGGCGGGAGCTCTGGCGCGCGCGCCACGAAGCCTGGGAGACGATCCACCGCGCCCACCCGCGGAAAGAAACCCTGATCGTGGACGCGGCGGTCCCCATCTCGCGCTACCCGGAGATGGTGCAGTTCGCCCAGCGGCGGGTCGACGAGGAGGGGGTCGTGGGCTACGTCTTCGGACACGCCGGCGACGGCAACCTCCACGTCGTCCTCGTCGGCGACCCCGCCGACCCGGCGGAGTGGGGCCGGCTCGAGGCCGTGAACCACGACGTCGTGGAGCGGGCGCTCGGCTGCGGCGGCACCTGCACCGGCGAGCACGGGGTCGGCATCGGCAAGCGCAAGTTCATGGAACGCGAGCACGGCGCGGCCTACGGCCTCATGAAGCGCATCAAGGACCTGATCGACCCCAAGGGATTGATGAACCCGGGGAAAATCTTCTAAAAAAACCGGCAAAGGGGGTGGCCCATGAACGTCGCCTTCATCGGCATGGGAACCATGGGGGCCGCGATGGCCCTGAACCTCATCCGCGCGGGCCACACGGTGACCGTCCACAACCGCACCCGGCAGCGCGAGGAGCCCCTCGCCGCCGCCGGCGCGCGGCGCGCCGCCGCGCCCGCCGAGGCCGCGCGGGGCGCCGAGGTCGTCTGCACCTGTGTGAGCGACACCCCGGATGTGGAGGCGGTGATCCTCGGGGAAAACGGCGTGATCCACGGGGCGTCCCCGGGGGCGACGGTCGTCGATTTCTCGACCATCCGCCCCGCGGCGGCCCGGGACATCGCCGCCGCCCTCGCCGCCCGCGGCATCGCCTTCCTGGACGCCCCCGTGTCGGGCGGCTCCGAGGGCGCGCGCCGGGCGACCCTCTCGATCATGGTCGGCGGGGCGGCCGAGGCGCTCGAGCGCGCCCGGCCCGTGCTCGAGGCCGTGGGCCGGACCGTCACCCACATCGGTCCGGTCGGATCCGGCCAGCTGACCAAGGCGATCAACCAGGTCATCCTCTGCGGCACCTACCTCGCCGTGGCCGAGGGCGTGGTGCTCGGCCTCAAGGCGGGCCTGGACATGGAGAAGGTCGTCGCCGCGGTCTCCGGCGGCGCAGCCGGCTCCTGGGGCCTGACCCACCGTTCCGGGAACATGATCCAGAACCGCTACCCCCTCGGGTTCCGCGTGCGGCTGCACCGCAAGGACCTGGGGATCGCCCTCGAGGCGGCGCGCGAGGTGGGGGCCTTCACGCCGCTCGCCGCCCTGGTCGAGCAGATCGAAAACGCCCTGATCGGGCAGGGGCTGGGCGACGAGGACGTCTCGGCCCTGGCCCGCTGGATCCGCCGCAGCTCGGGCCTGGAATGAACCGCGCGGCCCCGGGGAGCCGTCGCCCCTCCGGGCCGCAACCGCCCGCAAGGAGGCTTCGATGAGACACGAAAACGCCTTCACCATGGACACCTCGAGCATCAAGTACGGCAAGGGCGTCACGCGCGAGATCGGCTTCGACATGGAAGAGTTCGGCTGCCGGCGGGTGATGGTCGTGACCGACCCGGGCCTCACGAAGAGCCAGCCCGTCGCCGTCACGATGGAGGCGCTGCGGGAGCGGGGCATCGACGCCGTGCTCTACGACCAGGTGAAGGTCGAGCCGACCGACCGCTCCTTCCGGGAGGCGATCGACTTCGCGCGGCAGGGCCGCTTCGACGGCTACGTCGCGGTGGGCGGGGGATCGAGCATGGACACGTGCAAGGCGGCGAACCTCTACGCCACCTGGCCCGCCGACTTTCTCACCTACGTCAACCCGCCGATCGGCAAGGGCCAGCCGGTCCCCGGGCCGCTCAAGCCCATGCTCGCCGTCCCCACGACGGCGGGCACCGGAAGCGAGACCACGGGGGTCGCGATCTTCGATTTCCTCGAGATGGGCGCGAAAACCGGGATCGCCAGCCGCGCCCTCCGGCCGCTGCGGGGCATCGTCGACCCGGAGAACACGCGCACGATGCCGCGCATGGTGGCCGCCTGCACGGGCCTCGACCAGCTCACCCACGCGCTCGAGTCGCTGACCGCGCTGCCCTACCACCGCCGCCCGGCGGCCGAGCACCCGCGGCTGCGGCCGGCCTACCAGGGGGCGAACCCGATCAGCGACGTCTGGGCCGCGCGCGCCGTCGAGATGATCGCGCGCAGCCTGGTCCGCGCGGTCGAGCATCCCGAGGACGACGAGGCGCGCGGCGAGGTCCTGCTCGCGGCCACCTACGCCGGCATCGGCTTCGGCAACGCCGGCGTGCACCTCGCCCACGGGATGTCCTACCCCGTCTCGGGCCTGGTGCGCGACTATGTCCCCGAGGGGTACCCCCCGGGGCACCCGCTCATCCCCCACGGCATGGCGGTCAGCCTGAACGCCCCGGCGGTCTTCCGCTTCACCGCGCCGTCCGACCCGGAGCGGCACCTCGCCTGCGCCCGCTGGATGGGCTGCGACACCGCGGGCGCGCGCCCCGAGCAGGCGGGGGAGATCCTCGCCGGCGCGCTGGTCACGATCATGCGGCGGGTGGGCATGCCGAACGGGCTCTCCGCGGTCGGCTTCGGCCCCGGGGACGTGGACCGCCTGGTCGAGGGAACGCTCCCCCAGCACCGCGTGACCAAGCTCTCCCCGCGGCCGGTCGGGGCCGAGGAGCTGAGACAGCTCTTCCTCGACTCGATGCGCCTGTGGTGAACACCGGCCTCCCCCGGGGGATTCAGGCGATGGCCGAGAACCCGCTCGAAAAAGAGATCGAAGACCTCCGGCAACGGCTGGACATGTACGAGAGGATCTTCGAGAGCATCTACAACGGCGCCATGGTGGTCGACGCCGAGGGGTTCATCACCCATTTCAACCGCCCCTACGGCCAGTTCCTCGGCGTGGACCCGGCCGCCCAGATCGGCCGGCACTGCACCGAGGCGGTCGAGAACTCCCGCATGCACATCGTCGCCCGCACGGGGGTCGCCGAGATCAACCACTCCCAGGTCATCCGCGGCCAGAAGATGGTCGTCCAGCGGATCCCGATCCGGAAAGACGGCCGGGTGATCGCGGTCTTCGGCCAGGTGATGTTCAAGGACGTGCGCGACGTCGCCAAACTCGCCCGGGAGCTGCAGCTGCTCGAATCCAAGGTCAAGATCTACGAGGAGGAGCTGCTCGCCCTGCGCTCCACGCGCTACACCTTCGAGAGCATCCTCGGCGAGAGCGAGGCGCTCCAGGCGCTCAAGCGCGAGGCGATGCGCGCCGCCCAGAACAGCTTCCCCGTCCTGATCACCGGCGAGAGCGGGACCGGAAAGGAAATGTTCGCCCAGGCGATCCACCACGCGAGCGCCCGGCGTCTGGGTCCCTTCGTCCGCATCAACTGCGCGGCCATCCCGCGCGATCTCCTGGAATCCGAGCTCTTCGGCTACGAAAAGGGGGCCTTCACCGGCGCCCGCGCCGGGGGCAAGCCCGGCAAATTCGAGCTCGCCCACGAGGGGACGATCTTTCTCGACGAGGTGGGGGACCTGCCGCTCGAGATGCAGCCGAAGCTCCTGCGGGCGATCGAAGACAAGGAGTTCGAGCGGGTGGGGGGAAACCGCGTGGTGCGCTCCGACTTCCGCGTGATCGCCGCCACCAACCAGAACCTGGAGACGATGTTGGCGGCCGGGCGCTTCCGCAAGGACCTCTTCTACCGGCTGAACGTGGTCGCGCTCCACATCCCGCCGCTGCGCGAGCGCCCGGAGGACGTGGTCGCCATCGCCCGCGCCTACCTCGCCCGTGCGGCGCGGGAGGCCGGCCTGGGGACGGTCGGCCTCGAGCCCGAGGCCGAGGGCGCGCTGCGGCGCTGGGAGTGGCCGGGAAACGTGCGCGAGCTGATCCACGTGCTCGAGCGCAGCCTGCACGCCCTCGAGGGGGAACGGATCCGCCTGATCGACCTCCCCTTCCCCCTGCAGCGCAGTCCGGCGTGCGGCTCCCCCCGCCGCAACACCTCGCTCCGGGAGATCCAGTCCCAGGCGGAGCGGGACCTCATCTGGAACGCGCTTCGGGAGACGAACTTCCGCAAGGTGGAGGCGGCCCGCCGGCTCGGCATCCACCGCACCCTTCTCTACAAGAAGATCCGCAAATACGGCCTGCCGCTCCGGCCCTCTCCCGGCGACGCCCCCCCCTGAGGCCCGCGCCGCGGGCCCGCTCCCCTCGCGCCGGAGGCCCGGGCGGCCGTTGACAGCCCTGCCGCTTTTGGTTAGGGGGGGACAGGGGATCCGAGCCAACGCAAACCGGAAGCGCGGCATGATCATCGGGTTGGATGTCGGGGGGACGCACACGGACGTCGTCCTGCTGGACCGGAGCGGGCTTCTCCGGCAAGCCAAGATCCCCACCGATCCCGACGATCTCTTCGGCTCGATCCTCGCCGCCCTCGAGGCGGTCACCGCGGGCATCCCCCCCGAGGGCATCCGCCGCATCGTTCTTTCCACCACGCTCACCACCAACGCCGTCATCCAGGGAAAGACCCCGCCGGTGGGGCTGATCGTCAGCGCCGGGCCGGGCATCGACCCGGAGGCCTTTCGCATGGGAGAGGCCTACATCTGCGTCCGGGGGTCGATCGACCACCGCGGCCGCGAGGTCGAGCCCCTGGACGAAGCCGAAATCCGTCGAGCCGCCGAGCGCCTCCGGCGCGAAGGGATCCGCCAGGTGGGGATCGTCGGCAAGTTCTCGGTCCGCAACCCCGCCCACGAGATCGCCATCCACCGGATGCTCGGGGAGGGATTCGAGGGCGTCTTCCTCGGCCACCGCGTCTCCGGGCGGCTGAACTTCGCCCGGCGCATCGCGACGACCTACCTGAACGCCGCGGTCTACCCGCTGCACCGGAGCTTTTTCCACGCCGTCCGCGGCAGCCTCGCCGAAAAGGGGCTGCAGCTGCCGCTGCGGCTGCTCAAGGCCGACGGCGGCAACATGAAGCTCGAGGCGTCGCTCGAAGCCCCCATCCAGACCGTGCTCTCGGGCCCCGCGGCGAGCGTCATGGGGGCGGTGGCCGCGGCGGCCGGCGGGGGCGACGCCGTCGTGATGGACATCGGGGGGACGACCACGGACCTCGCCGTGCTGATCGGCCGGGCCCCCGTCCTGAACCCCCACGGGATCACGATCGGGCCCTACCGGACCCTCATCCGCTCGCTCGAGACCCTCTCGATCGGGACCGGGGGCGACAGCGCGGTGCGGGTCGAGGCCGGGGAGCCCGCGGTGGGGCCGGAGCGACGCGGGCCGGCCTTGATCTTCGGCGGCCGGCACCCTACCCCGACCGACGCCATGGCCGTTCTGGGGATCATCCCGCACCCCGAGCGCGACCGGGCGGCCGAGGGGCTCCGGCCGCTCGCCGAGGGGCTCGGGCTCGACGTCGAGGCCCTCGCCCGGCGCGTCGTCGAGACCGCCTGCCGCCAGATGCTCGCCGCGGCCGACCGCCTGGTCGAGCGCATCAACGCCCAGCCCGTTTACACCGTGCACGAGCTGATGGAGGGCTACCGGGTGCGGCCGCAAACGCTGCTCGTCCTCGGGGGGCCCGCCCCCCACTTCGCCGCCGTGCTCGCCGCCTTGACCCCGCTTTCCGTCCGCGTCGTCCCCCGCTGGGAGGTCGCGAACGCGATCGGCGCAGCACTCGCCCGCACGACCTGCGAGGTCGAGTTCTTCGCCGACACCGAGCAACGGCTCGCCCGCGCCCCGGCCGAAAATTACCACCAGCCGATCTCGCTCCCCTACGGCATGGAGGAGGCGACCGCCCAGGCGCTCGCGCTGCTGCGGGAGAAGGCGCTCGCCCGGGGGGCGAACCCCGATTATCTGGAAATGGAGGTCGTCGAAGCCCAGGAATTCCACATGATCCGCGGCTTTCACACCACGGGCAAGAACCTGCGCGTGCGGGTCCAGGTCAAACCGGGCCTGATCCACGGCTACGATGAGCTGCTCGCACGGCTGGCCGCCCCGGCCGAAGCCTCCCCGGCCCGGCCGGCCACGGGACCCTGAAGCCATGCTCCAGGCCAGACACCGCGTCGGACTCGTCTTCTTCCCGGCCTACGACTGGGCGATCCACCCCCAGCACCCGGAGCGCGAGGAGCGGCTGCTCTACACCCAAGACCAGATCCTCGAGGAGGGGATCTTCGACATCGAGGGCATCCTCGAGTTCAAGCCCGACCCCGTCGTGCTTGCCGACATCCAGCGCGTGCACTTCTGCGTGCCCGACCCCTGGGCGGTCGCGACCGAGTCCCATTTCATCAGCGCGGGGGGGGCCAAGACCGTCGGCATGGCCGTCTGCGAGGGACGGGTCGAACGGGGCTTCGCCCTGGTTCGGCCGCCGGGGCATCACGCGATGCGCGTCGTCCACGGTGCCCGCGGGTTCTGCAACATCAACATCGAAGCGATCATGATCGAGTTCCTGCGGCGGAAATACGGCATCCGCCGGGTCGCCGTGGTGGACACCGACTGTCACCACGGCGACGGCACCCAGGACATCTACTGGCACGATCCCGACACGCTCTTCATCTCGCTCCACCAGGACGGCCGGACCCTCTACCCCGGAAGCGGCTTCCCCGACGAACTGGGGGGCCCGAACGCCTTCGGCACCACGCTGAACATCCCGCTTCCCCCCCACACGACCGAGGAGGGCTTCCTGCACGCCCTGCGCCACGTCATCCGGCCGGTCCTGGACGAGTTCCGCCCCGAGCTGATCGTCAACTCCGCCGGCCAAGACAACCACTACACCGACCCGATCACGAACATGAACTTCTCGGCCCGCGGCTACGCCGAGCTGACCGCGGAGCTGGGCGCCGACATCGCCGTGCTCGAGGGCGGTTACTCGATCGAGGGGGCGCTCCCCTACGTCAACGTGGGGATCCTCCTCGCCATGGCCGGGCTGGACTTCCGTCACGTCCGGGAACCGGACTACGAGCGGCACCAGATCCGGCAGTCGGCGTCGGTGACCGCGGCCGTGCACCAGGTCTGCGACCTCGTGCTCTCCTGCTGGCAGAAGCGGGAAAAGCTCCGCGGGCGGCGGCTCGCCGAGGGCAACCCCTTCCGCCGCCGCCGCCGCATCTTCTACGACACCGACGGCTTCTCCGAGACCCAGCTCGAGGAGGTGACCCCCTGCGAGAACTGCGGCGGCGCGCTGCGCATCGACTCGACTTCGGACCGCGGCGTGCACATCCTCGCCGTCCACGTGCCGCGCAACGCCTGCCCCTCCTGCCGGGAAAAGGCTCTCGCCTGGTACGAGGAGGCCTCCCCGAAGCGCTTCGACCACGTCTTCCTCCAGGATCAGGCGGGCGACCGTTTCGAGACCAAACCCCGGGAAGCCGGCCGCCGGTAGAAAGAATGCTCTCCCATGGATGAACGCCTGCGTCTGCTGCTGATCGACCGCATGCTCGAGACCGCATCCCACGGAGCCGCCTTCGCGGACGGCGAAGGGGTCTTGCGCGAGTGGAACTCCGCCTTTTCCCGGATCGCGGGGGAACCGGGCGACCAGGCCGCCCCGCGCCGCATGGCGGAACTCGTTGCCGCCGAGGAGCGCGCCGCCTTCGAGGGGCGGCTCGCCGAACTGGCCGCCTCCGGCCGCGCCGCCGGGGTGTTCGAGACCGCCCTCGAGGGCCCGGACGGGCGCCGGCGACCGGTGACGCTCGCGGTCGCCGTCGAGCGTGCGCCGGGCGGCCCTCCCCGGGCCTTCGGCTTCCTCCTCACGGACCGCTCCGCGGAGGCCGAGGCCGAGGAGGAGCGCCGGCGGCTCGCCCTGCACATGCAGCAGGCGCAGAAGATGGAGGCGATCGGGACCTTGGCCGGCGGGGTCGCCCACGATTTCAACAACCTCCTCATGGGCATCCAGGGCAACCTCTCGCTGTTGCGCCTGAACAAGGAAAAGGGCCACCCGGACCTGCCCTATCTCCAGAAGATCGAGACCGCCGTCGAGCGCGCCGCGGAACTCACGCGCCAGATCCTCGGCTTCGCGCGGGGCGGAAAGTACGACGTGCGCGTGACCGACCTGAACCGCCTGGTCGCCCAGACCGTCGATCTCTTCGGCAAGACCCGAAAAGAGCTCGAGATCCGCAAGCGGCTCGCCGCCGATCTCCGGCCGATCGAGGCCGATCAGACCCAGATCCAGCAGGTGCTGCTCAATCTGCTGGTCAATGCCTGGCAGGCCATGGAAAGGGGCGGGGTTCTCGAGGTCGCCACCGACAACGTCGACGTCGCGGCGAACGACCCCGAGCGCCCGCCGGATGCCCCGCCCGGCCCCTATGTGCGCCTCGAGGTGCGCGACTCCGGCGAGGGCATGGAGGAGGCGGTCCGCAAGCGGATCTTCGAGCCGTTCTTTTCGACGCGTTCCCGGGCCGAGGCGAAGGGTCTCGGGCTCTCGGCGGCCTGGGGCATCGTGCGCGGCCACAACGGGTTCATCACCGTCGAAAGCCGCAGGGGCGAAGGCTCGACCTTCCGCGTCTTTCTGCCCGCGCAGGCGGCGCGGGCGGCGGCCTCGCCCCCCGCGCCCCCCGCCTCCGCCCCGCCCCGGGCGGTGCTTCTCGTCGAGGACGAGGAGATCGTCTGCGACATCGGCGAAAAGATGCTGCGGCGCCTCGGCTTCGAGGTCCTGACCGCGCGCAGCGGCGAAGAGGCGATCCGCCTCTACGCCGCGCGCCACGGCGAGATCGATCTCGTGATCCTGGACCTGATCATGCCCGGCCTGACCGGCGCCGAGGTCTTCGAGCGGCTGCGGGCCATCCGGCCCGAGGTCGCCGTCCTGCTCTCGAGCGGTTTCAGCCTGAACGGCGAGGCGATGGAGCTCCTGCGGCGGGGCTGCCGCGGGTTCATCCAGAAGCCCTTCAGCCTGGAACAGCTGCGCGCGAAAATCCGCGAGATCACCGCCGCCCCGTAGACGAGGGCCCGCCCTGGCCGGGAGCTTCCGTCAGCCGCGGCCGAGGGCCTCGAGCAGGTTCATCCGCGCCGCGCGCACGGCGGGGAGCAACCCGCCGGCGAGCCCCATGAGCAGGGCGAAGCCCACGGCCTGCAAGGCGATCGCCGGGCTCAGGCGGAAGCGGAAGACGACCTCGGAGAAGGTCTGGAAGTTCGTCGTCGAGACGGTCACGGCCTCGAGCCCCGCCGCGAGCGAGAGCCCCGCCAGCCCCCCCGCCCCCCCCCAGAAAGAGCGCCTCGGCGAGAAAGGCCGAGAGAATCACCCCGCGGGAGAACCCGAGCGCACGCAGGATGCCGATTTCGGCCGTGCGGTGCGCGACCGCGGCGTAGAGCGTGATCATCGCGCCCACCACGGCCCCCACCGAGAAGATCGCGGCGAGCGCCCGGCCCAGGATGCGCAGAAAGGTCGCCGTCGCCTCGGACTGGTCGCGGTAGTAGTCGATTTCGCGCTTCACCTCGAGGGAAAGGCGCGGGTCGCCCTCGAGCCGTTCGCGCAGCTCCCCGAGCCGCTCCGGCTCCGCGAGCCGCAAGAGGATGGACGAGTAGGAGCGGCGGCGGAAGGCCTGGAGCAGGAGGTCCGCGTCGGCCCAGATCTCGGAGTCGAAGGCGGTGCTTCCGGCCTCGAGCAGCCCCACGACCCGCCAGGTGCGGTTGGCGAAGGTGAGCTCCTCGTGGAGCCCGGCCCCCGCGAAGCGCCGCGAGACGCCCTCCCCCACGAGGATCTCGGGCAGCCCCGGCTGCGGCATCCGGCCGGAGGCGAGCCGGACCTGCGGCCGGAGGAGAAGGGAGCGCTCGGAGATCCCCCGCAACGTCACGTTCGCCGTGCCCTCCCCGCCGCGCTTGGGGAGCTGGATGAGGACGACGAGCTCGCGCGCCGCGAGCGGGGTCCCCCCCGGTCCGGGGGCGATCCCGGGGAGGCTTTCCACGATCGCGGCCTCGGCGTAGGCGATCGGGCTCTGGACCTCGGAGTTCGAGCCCTTGCGCAGGACGACCGCGTTCTCCGCGGAGCCCGAGTCGACGAGCGCCCGCTGGATCCCCTCGGCGAGCATGAGGATCGCGGCGAAGACGAAGACGACGAGCGCCATCCCCCCCGCGGTCAGCGCGGCGGTCAGCCGCCGGGCCAGCAGGTTCCGCAGGCTGTAGGCGACGATCAGCGCCACGGCACCCCTCACCCCACGCGCCCCAGGGCTTGGACGATCGGCGTGGACAGGACCGCGCGGACGGGGAAGGCCGCGGCGAGCGCCCCCACGACGAGGCAGGCGAGCCCGCCCAGGAGCAGCGTCTCGGGAGCGGGCTCGACCGCGGGAAAGTAAGCCCCCAGCGAGCGCTCGAGGATTTCGAGCGCCGGGTAGAGGGCCGCGGTCCCGAGGGCCCCGCCCGCCGCGCAGAGGGCGATCGACTCGCCCAGGATCAAGGCCGTCAGGAACCCCGGCCCGAAGCCGAGCGTCTTCAGGACGGCGTACTCGCGCATGCGCTCGCGCACGGACATGATCATCGTGTTCGCCACCACCGCGAGCAGGATGACGACGATCACGAGCGACACGACACGGATGGCGGCGAGGATGGCCGCGCTCATCGAGACGAAGCCCATCTGGAAGGCGCGCTCGGTCTCGGTCCGCGTCTCGGCGGGCGAGCTGCGGAAGAGCGCGTCGACCGCGATCGCGGCCTCGGGGGCGTCCTCGGCCCGGCGGACCTCGATCACGAAGATCCCGACCCGGTTCGCGCGCGGCGGCATCCGCTCGAGGAGACGCTCGTTCAGGATGTCCCAGTGGAAGAAGAACTGGTTCTCGTCGGTCCCCCGATCGCGGCCGGTGTAGATCCCGCGCACGGTGAACGTCCAGACCCCGGGGTAGATCGTCCCCTGCAGGGGGACGGCGTCGCCCACCTTCCAGCCGAAGCGCTCGGCCAGGGCGCGGCCGACCACGCAGCCGCGGCGGTCGCGCAGAAAGGCCGCGCGCTCGGCCTCGGAGAGCCGGTACTCGGGGTAGTGCTCGAAAAAGGTCGGCGCCTCGACCGCGAAGTTGGCGAAGAAATTCTTCCGCTCGCGGAAGAAGCCGCCGAACCAGGTCATGTGGGTGATCGCCCGCACGGCCTCGAGGCCCCGGATCTTCTCCCGGTAGGCGAGGGGGAGCGAAAAGGTGAGCGAAATGCCGTGGCGCACGACGAGGCGGTTGGCCGAGGCCGCGGCGACCCCGGCGTGCCAGGCCTCGACGAGGGTCCCGAGCAGCCCGAAGGCGAGGATCGCGACCCCCACGGCGACCAGCGTGAGCGCGGTCCGCAGCGGGTGCCTAGCGGCATTCCGGATCCAGAGTTTCGCGAGCATCGATGAGGGCCCCCTTGTCGAGAACCCGCACGGTGTGGGCGCGGCGCGCCGCGCGGGGGTCGTGGGTGACAAGCAGGATCGTCTTGCCCAGCCCGGCCGCAAGCCCCTCGAGGAGGTCGAGGATCTCCCCGGCCGCGGCCCGGTCGAGATCCCCGGTCGGCTCGTCGGCGACGACGAGGGGCGGATCGGTGACGAGGGCGCGCGCGATCGCCACGCGCTGCTGCTGCCCGCCGGAGAGGCGGGCCGGGGTGTGGTCCCGCCGGTCGGACAAGCCCACGAGTTCGAGGGCGAGCTCGGCGTGGGCGCGCCGGCGGCGCCGGCCGAGGCCGGTCAACAAAAGCGGCAGCTCCACGTTTTCGAGCGCGGTCAGCACGGGGATCAGGTGGTAGAACTGGAAGACGAAGCCCACGTTCCGCGCCCGCCAGGCGGTGAGCTCGGTCTCGGAGAGCTCGGTGATCTCGACCCCGCCCACGCGGATCCTGCCGGCGTCGGGGCGGTCGAGGCCGGCGATCAGGTGGAGCAGCGTGCTCTTCCCCGAGCCCGAGGGACCCATCAGGGCGAAGAACTCGCCGCGGTGAACGCGCAGCGCGAGGCCCTCCAGAACGGAAAGGGTCTCCCCGCCGCGGCGGAAGCTCTTGCACACGCCCTCAAGCTCGACCCAGGGGGAGGCCTCGGCGCTCATGGGGCGGAGGGGGCGAGCCGCGCGCCGTCGGCCAGGCGCGCCGGCGGGGAGAGGACCAGCCGCGTTCCGGGGGGCGGGCCTTCGAGGAGCTCGACCCAGTCGCCGAACCGCTTTCCCGTCCGCACGGCGGACTCGCGCGCGCGGTCCCGCTCCACGCGGAAGACGAGCTCCCGGCCGCCGCGCGAGACCACCGCCGCCGCGGGCGCGGCCGTTCGCGGAGCCTGCTCCTCGGGGGTCGGCTCGCGCGACAGGAAGGCGACGCGTGCGCTCATCTCCGGCAGCACGCGCTCGTCGCGCGCGAGGAAGTCCACCTTCACCGTCACCGCGGCCTTGCTGCGGTCGGCCGTGGGCAGGATGCGGTGCACGCGGCCGGGGAAGCGCGTCTCGGGGTAGGCGTCCAGCCGGATTTCGCAGGACTGGCCTTCCCGGACGCGGGCGATCTGCGACTCGGACACATCGACCTCGACCCGGAGCGCCGCGAGGTCGGCGATCGTCACCACCGCCGCCTTGGCGTCGGCCGTCGCGGCCAGGGGGGTGAGGATGTCCCCCACCTCGGCGTTTTTGGTGAGGACGACGGCGTCGAAGGGGGCGCGGATGACGGTGTCCTCGAGAACGATTTCCGCTTCGCGCAGGGCGGCGCGGGCGGCGAGGATCGAGGCCGAGGAGGCCTCGACGGCGGCGGAAAGGGCGCGGAAGCGCGCCTCGGCCTGATCGAGCGTCCCCTGGGCGATCGTCCCCCGTGCGCCGAGCGCCCGCTTGCGCCCGTAGTCGCGCTCGGCCTCGGTGAGCTCGGCCTCCAGCTGGTCGCGACGGCGCATCTCGGCCTCGAGCTGCCGCCGCGCCCGCTCGCAGGCGGCCTCGGCCTCGCGGCGGTCGAGCCGGGCGATCACCTCGCCGCGCCGCAGCCGGCTTCCCTCCTCGACGGAGAGCTCGACCAGCCTCCCCGTCAGCCGCGAGGCGACCGCGGACTTGCGGTCGGCGACCACGTAGCCGCTCGCGCTGAGCAGGGTGAGGGCCTGCGAGGGGAGGACTTCCTGGACGAGGGTCGTGCGGACCGCCACCGCGGGGCGGAGGAAGCCGAGGAGGTAGAGCCCCGCGCCGAGGGCGGCCAGAAACGCAACCCCCGCCCCCGCGAGCCGCTTTCGCCTCTTGCGCCGGAAGCCCTCCCCCGCCCCGGGCGGGGGGATGCGCAGGGTCTCGGGCTTGGCCTCGGGCACGGGGGTCTCTCCTTCTGCCGGCGGCGGCGGCCGGGGCTCGCCGCCCCGGAAGCGGTCTTCTATCACGGTTCGCGGATCGATTCCACGGCGGCCTCAGTCCAGGCGCTTGCGGAACCGCAGCAGGGCCGCGCCGAAGACGACCGTCCCGATCGCGGCGAGGGCGAGGCACTCCGGCCAGAGAACCGAGGGGCCGACGCCTTTCAGAAAAACGCCGCGGACGACGACCAGGAAGTGGGCGAGCGGGTTGAGCCGGGTCGCCGCCTGGACGAGGGGCGGCATGCGCTCGATGGGGAAGACGAACCCGCTCAGGAGAAAAAAGGGCAGGATGAACAGGAAGGTCGTCAGGACGGCTTGCGGCTGGGTGCGGGAGGCGGTGGAGATCCACAGCCCCACCCCGAGCGTGCAGAGCAGGAAAAGGGCCGAGGCGGCGAACAGAAAGGCCGCGCTCCCCGCGAACGGCACCGCGAACCACAGCCGGGCGAATCCGATGACCAGCAGCATCTGGGCCTGGGCGATGAGAAAGAAAGGGATCGTCTTGCCCAGCAGAAACTCGGCCGGGCGCAGGGGGGTGACGATCAACTGCTCCATCGTGCCCGCCTCCTTCTCGCGCACGACCGCCAGCGAGGTGAAGAGCAGCGAAAGCAGCATGACCAAGAAGGCGACGATGCCGGGGACGAAGTAGGGGCGGCTTTCCAGGTTGGGGTTGTACCAGGTGCGGATGCGGGCCTCGATCGGCCCGCCGGCCGGCCTGCGGGAGGTCAAGTTGCGGGGCGAGGCCCGGCGGTTCCAGTCGTCGATCACGGCCTGGGCGGCGGCCGCCCGCTGGGAGGCGAGATGGCTCAGGGCACCGTCGAGAAGGAGCTGGATCTCGGCCTTCCGACCGCCGGTGAGGCGGGCGGCGAAATCCGGGGGGATGTGGATCCCGAGGTCGATCCGGCGCCGCAGGAGGGACTCCCCGAGGCCGCGGGCGTCGGCGGCGAGGGGCTCCGGACGGAAGGCGGGGGAGGCCGCGAAGGCCTCAACCAGGCTCCGGCTGAGCGGCGTGCGCGACTCGTCGACGACGGCGAAGCGCGTCTCGCGGACGTCGGTCGTCACGACGTAGCCGAAGAGGATGAGCTGCAGCAGCGGGGCCACGATCAGCAGCGGGCGGTTCCGCCGGTCGCGGAAGAGCTGGAGGAACTCCTTGCGCACGAGCTCCCGCACGCAGCGCCCGTTCATCTCAGAACCCCTCCCGCCGGAGGGCCCACACGCAGCCGGCGGCGAGGGCGGCGGCCATCCCGAAGAGGACGAGAAGGCTCGGCCACAGGCCGGCGGCGGGAATCCCGCGGAGGTAGAGGCCGTTCAGGACGTCGATGAAGTAGGTGGCCGGCACGAGGGCCGAGAGCGCCTGCAGGGCGACGGGCATGTTCTGCCGCGGAAAGACGAAATCCGACAACAAGAGCGACGGCAGATAGGTCGCGAGGATGGCGAGCTGGGTGGCGACGAGCTGCGAGCGGGCGATCGCGGAGAGCCAAAGCCCCGTCCCCACGGCGACCAGGATGTAGAGGAACGAGGCGAGCAGCAGGCCGGGGATCCCGGCGCGGGGCGCGATGCCGAAGACCCCCGCGGCCAGCGCGGCCGCCGCGAGGACGTCGACCCAGGCGACGGCCACGTACGGCAGGGCCTTGCCCGCCGCCAGCTCGGCCGCGGAAAGCGGCAGCATCCGCAGGGTCTCGAGCGTTCCGCTCTCCGCCTCGCGGGCGACGGCGGTCGAGGCGAGCAGGGCGCCGGCGATCATCAGGATCACGGCCAGGATCCCGGGCACGATGAAGGTGCGGCTCTCGAGATTCTCGTTGAACCAGACCCGCAAGCGGGCCTCCACGGCGGGGGGGTCCCCCCCCCGAAGCCCCCCGCCCCCCGCGGGGTTCACCCGTTCGAGGAGGGCGGAGGCGAAGGAACGCGCCTGGGCGCCGGTGTTCGGGTCGCTGCCGTCGATCAGCACCTGGACGGGCGCCGGCCGGCCCGACCGCCGCGCAGCCCCCCAGCCGGCGGGGACCACCCAACCCGCAAGCACCCGCCCCCCGTCGAGCGCGCGGGCGAGCTCGGCCTCGGTTTCGAGCTCTTCGCGCACGGCGAACGCCCGCGAGGCATGGATGCGGCGGATGAGGTCGCGGCTCTCTGGGGAGCGGTCCCGGTCGACGACCGCGGCGGGGAGCTCCTCGACGTCGAGGCGGAGGGCGGACCCGAAGAGGAACAGGAGCAAGAGGGGGATGAGAAAGGCGAGCGCCAGGCTGCGCGGGTCCCGCAGGAGATGGATCATCTCTTTGCGCGCGACGGCGTGCACGCAGCGGGGCCTCATGCCGCCCCCCGCTGCAGCAGGAAGGCGAAGGCCTCCTCGAGGCCGGCCCCGGCGCGCCCCGGGAAGGCCTCGGCGACGAGGCGCCGCGGCGGCCCGCAGGCGACGATCCGCCCCGCGTGGATCAGGGCGACGCGGCCGCAATGGTCCGCCTCCTCGAGATGGTGCGTGCTCACGAAGACGCTCACCCCCTGTGCGGAAAGGCCGCGGATGGACGCCCAGAACGCCCGCCGGGCCAGGGGGTCGACGCCGGCGGTCGGCTCGTCGAGAAACAGCAGCGTCGGCCGGTGGAGAAGCGCGCAGGCGAGCGCCAGGCGCTGGCGCACCCCGGGCGGAAGCCCGCGCACGACCCGGTGCAGGTCGGAGCCGAGCCCCACCGCCGCCGCGGCCTCGGCGATCCGCTCGGCCCAGAGCGCCGGGGCGACGCGGTAGATGCCGAGGAAGAGCCGCAGGTTCTCCTGGGGGGTGAGATCGTCATAGAGCGAGAACTGCTGGGACATGTAGCCGATCCGCTGCTTGATGCGCTCGGCGTCCCGGAAGAGGTCGAGGCCGGCGACGCGCCCGCTTCCGCCGCTCGGCCTCAAGATCCCGCAGAGCATGCGGATCGTCGTCGACTTGCCGGCGCCGTTGGGTCCGAGAAAGCCGAAGATCTCCCCTTGCCCGACCGTGAGGTCGATCCCGTCCACGGCCGTGAAGCCGCCGAAACGCTTGGTGAGGCCCTTCACGGCCACCGCCTCAGCCATCGCCGGCCTCCTGCGGGGCCGCCTCCAGCGCGAGGATCCGCCGCAGCACCGCCTCCTCCAGGTCCGGCGCCTCCGCCTGCACCTCGCGGGGGGGACCCTCGGCGAGGAGACGGCCGCGGTGGAGCAGCAGCAACCGGTCCGCGGATTCCGCCTCCACGAGGCGCGAGGTGCTGAGCAGGATCGTGCACCCTTGCCGCCGCAGGGCGTCGAACATCCCCCAGAGGTCCCGCCGCGCGAGCGGGTCGAGGCCGTGCGTCGGCTCGTCGAGCAGCAGGAGCTCGGGGTCGTGGAGCAGCGCACAGGCGAGCGCCAGCTTCTGGCGCATGCCTCCCGAGAGATCCCGCGCGCGACGCCCGCCGAAGGCCTCGAGCCCCGCGAAGCGTTTCAGCCGCAGGCGCCGCTCCGCGGCGGCGCCGGGGTCGAGGCCGAAGACGCCGCCGAGAAACGCGAAATGCTCCTCGACCGTCAGATCGGGATAGAGCCCGAATCGCTGGGGGACGTAGCCCAGGCGCCGCCGCAGCGCGGGCCGGCCGGCGGGGGCCCCCTCCCCGAAGAGGCGGATCTCCCCGCCGTCGGGAGGAATCAGCCCCGCCACCAGGCGCAGAAGCGTCGTCTTGCCCGCGCCGTCGGGCCCGACCAGGGCGGCGATGCAGGCGGGGGGGAGCCGGAAGGAGACGCCGCGGAGGGCCGGCCGCCCCTGAAAGGCCCGCCGGACGCCGCGCACCTCGACCCGGGCTTCGGCGGCCCCGGGCGTCGGGAGGGGATCACCGGAACCGGCCATCGGCGGGCATCCCCGGTTTGAGCTCGTGATCGGGGTTTTCGACGACGACCTTCACCAGGTGGACGAGCTTCACGCGCTCCTGCGGCGTCTGGATGATCTTGGGGGTGAACTCGGCCCGCGGGGAAATGTAGGCGACCCGGCCGGGGTAGATCTTGCCCGGGAAGGTGTCGATCGTGACCGCGACCTCCTGCCCCGGGCGGATCGCGCCGATCGCGGCGACGTCGATGAAGAGGCGCAGCTCGACCCGCGAGAGGTCGGCCAGGGCGAACACCTCGCGGCCGGGGGCCACCACCTCGCCCGGCTCGAGACTGCGCTGCAGGACGGTTCCGGCGAAGGGCGCATGGAGCAGGCGGTGGCCGAAGCGCACCTCGGCCAGCCGGAGCGCCGCCCGGGCGGCTTCTCCTTGGGCTTCCGCGGCGCGCACTTCCTGTTCGAGGGCGGCCAGGCGGCCGAGGTTGCTTTCCGCGAGCGCGAGCGCGGCGCGCCCCTCGGCCAAACGCGCCCGCGCCGTCTCGATCTCCTCGGCGCGAAAGCCCTCCCGCGCGAGGCGATAGGCCTCGACGGCCCGCCCGTGCTCGTGGAGCGCGGTCTCGAAGGCCGTGCGCGCCGCGTCGTGCGCCTGGGCGGCGACCACCCCGCGGCGAAACAGCGCCTCGAGGCGTTCGAAATCCCGTCGCGCGTTCTCCAGCACCGCCCGCGCCGCCTCGGCGGCCAAGCGCGCCCGCTCGACCTCCTGCGCCCGCAGCCCCGATTCGGCCTCGGCCGCCTGCGCCGACAGGGCGCGCAGCGCGGCCGCGGCGCGTTCGACCTCGGCCGGGAGCACGCGGCGGTTCACCTCGAGCAGGAGTTCGAGCTGCCGCCGCTGCTCCTCGGCACGGCGCAGGTCGGCCTCGGCCTGGTCGCGCTGGGCGGCCACCTCGCGGCCGTCGAGCACCGCGAGCAGCGCCCCCGCCTCCACGAGGGCGCCCTCCTCGACGGGCACCCGTTCCACCCGGCCGCCGATCTGGAACGCCAGGTAGGCGACCGTGGCCTCGATCGTCCCCGAAAAGACCCTCTCCCCGGGGACGCGGAGGGAGGAGGCCGCAACCCAGGCGACGGCGGCGGCGACGGCGAGAAAAGCCGCGACGGCGGCGGCCCGAACGACCCGCAAACGGCTCATGAACGCTCTCCGGCTCGCGGGAAGGATCTACCCTCAAAACCGGCCGAAGGCAAGCCGCCGGCTTGAGGGCGCAGGCATCGTTCTGCTACAGTCGCCGCCGACCCTCAGCCGACCCGGAGGCGGCTCCACGGTGACCGCACGCAACCTCGCCCGCCGCGCGGAAATCCTCGCGGGGATCCGCGAGTTCTTCCGCCGCGAGGGGTTTCTCGAAGTCGAAACCCCGATCCGCATCCCGCGCCCCCTGCCCGAGGCGCACATCGACCCGGTGGAGAGCGAGGGCTGGTTTCTCCAGCCCTCGCCGGAGATCTGCATGAAGCCGCTCGTCGCCGCGGGCCTCCGGCGGATCTTCCAGGTCTGCAAGGCCTTCCGCCGCGGGGAACGCGGCCGCCGGCACCTGCCGGAGCTGACCCTGCTCGAGTGGTACGCCGCAGGCGAGACCTACCGCGAGGTGATGGAACGCGCCGAGGCGCTCATCCTCTTTCTCGCCCGACGCCTGGGCCGGGGGGACCGCCTGGCCTACGGGGGGGTGGAAATCGATCTCGCGCCCCCCTGGCCGCGGCTTTCCGTGGCCGAGGCCTTCCGGCGCTTCGCCGGGGTTTCCCCCGAAGAGGCCCTCGCCGCCGATCGCTTCGACGAGATCCTCGCCCTCGAGGTCGAGCCGCGCCTCGACCCCACCCGGCCCGTCTTCCTCGTCGATTACCCGGCCGCCTGCGGGGCCCTCGCCCGGCTCAACCCCGCCGACCCGACGACGGCCGAGCGCTGCGAGCTCTATCTCGGCGGCCTCGAACTGCTGAACGGCTTCAGCGAACTCACCGACCCGCAGGAGCAGCGCCGCCGCTTCGAGCGGGATGCCGGCATCCGGCGCGCGCGCGGTCAGCGGGACCCGGGGTCGCCCGAGCGCTTCCTCGAAGCGCTTTCCCGGCTGCCGGACTGCGCAGGCTGCGCGCTCGGCGTCGACCGGCTGGTGATGCTCTTCTGCGATGCGGCGACGATCGACGAGGTGGTCGCCTTCCCCCCCGAGGCTCTTTAGGCGCCCGCCCGCGCTCGACACCGGCCGCCCCCGGGTTTACTCTTGCATCGACTTGTGGTAGCGATCGGGCAGGGTTTTGCGCTTTCCCCCGCCACCCCCGCAACGCAGGACTTACGCCATGGAATTCTTCAAGATCCGCTTCGGTGACCGCTTCGACGACCTGACCTCGCGGTTCGAGAAAACGATCGAGGACATGCTCGGCACGATGGGGCCCTCCTTTCTCGTCTCCCAGCGCTCCTGGCGGCCGCCGATGGACATGTTCGAGACCGCCGAGGAGATCGTCATCCTCGCCGAGATCGGCGGGGTCGCCAAGGAAGACCTCGAGGTCGAGATCAGCAGCAAGGCCGTGCGCATCCAGGGCAGCCGGCCGGCCCCGGGCTGCGCCCAGGACTGCACGTACCGCCTGGCCGAGATCCAGTACGGCCGCTTTGAGCGCATCCTGTTTCTGCCCAGCCCGATCGACCCCGAAAAGGTGACCGCCTCGTCGAAAAACGGCTTTCTCGAGATCCGTTTGACCAAGCGGCCGCTCGATTTGAGCTACAAGGTGCCCATCACCCAGGAATGACCGGTCGGGGCCCGAGCCCCCACCCGACGCGAGGTTCCCGATGAGCGAAGAGACGCCCGAGACCCCTTCCGCCCAGACGCCGCCGACGGTGCTCCCCATCCTGCCGGTCGTCGACTCCGTGCTCTTCCCCAAGATGGTGACGCCGCTGCTCGTCATGCAGCCCGACTCCGTGCAGCTGATCGACGAGGCGATGTCGCGCGACCGCATGATCGGCATGGTCTGGGCGCGGACCGAACCCGGCCGCGAGGGACCCCCCCGGCCCGAGGCCTACGCCGCGATCGGCACGAGCGCGCTGATTTTGAAGATGGCCAAGGCCCCCGAGAACCGCACCCAGCTGCTGGTCCAGGGCCTCGGCCGCTTCCGCATCCGCCGCCTGGCGCAGCCCGAGGGGAAGGCCTTCTACCAGGCCGAGGTCGAGCACCTGGTCGAGGAGAACCCCCAGGGGACCGAGATCGAGGCCCTGATGACGAACCTCGTCAACCTCTTCGCCCGGGTGGTGCAGGCCTCGCCGACCCTTCCGGCCGAGGTCGTCTACATGGCGCAGTCGATCAAGGAGCCGGGGACCCTCGCCGACATGGTCGCCTCCGCGCTCAACACCTCGGCCGAGGAGAAGCAGAAGGTGCTCGAGACGCTCGACGTCACCGAGCGCCTGCGCGAGGTGACGCGCATCGTGAACAAGCAGCTCGAGATCCTCGAGCTGGGCAAGAAGATCCAGGACCAAGTCAAGGAGGATCTGGACAAGAAGCAGCGCGAGTACTACCTGCGCGAGCAGCTCAAGGCGATCAAGGCCGAGCTCGGCGAAACCGACGAGGCGACGGCCGAGGTCGAGGAGTACCGCACCAAGGTCCGCGAGGCGAATCTCCCGCCGGAGGCCCTCAAGGAGGCCGAGCGCGAGCTCGAGCGCCTCGGGCGCATGCACCCCTCCTCGGCCGAGTACACGGTGGCGACCACCTTCCTCGACTGGCTGACCTCGCTGCCCTGGAACCGCGCGACCGAAGACAACCTCGACATCCGCAAGGCGCGCGCCGTCCTGGACGACGACCACTACGCCCTCGAGAAGCCCAAGCGCCGCATCATCGAGTATCTCGCCGTGCGCAAGCTCAAGCCCGACTCGAAGGGGCCGATCCTCTGCTTCGTGGGCCCCCCGGGGACGGGCAAGACCTCCCTCGGCCAGTCGATCGCCCGCGCCCTCGGCCGGCGCTTCTACCGCATGTCGCTCGGCGGGGTGCGCGACGAGGCCGAAATCCGCGGGCACCGCCGCACCTACGTCGGGGCGCTCCCCGGGCGGATCATCCAGGGCATCCGCCGCGCGGACTCGAACAACCCGGTCTTCATGCTGGATGAGATCGACAAGCTGGGGGCGGACTTCCGCGGCGACCCCTCGGCCGCCCTGCTCGAGGTGCTCGACCCCGAGCAGAACCACTCCTTCCAGGACCACTACCTGGACGTCCCCTTCGACCTCTCGAAGGTGATGTTCATCGCCACCGCGAACCTCCTCGACCCCATCCCCCCCGCCCTGCGCGACCGCATGGAGGTGCTGCAGCTCCTCGGCTACACCGAGGACGAGAAGGTCCACATCGCCGAGCGCCACCTCATCCCCCGCCAGCGCGAGGCCCACGGGTTGTCCCCCGAGCAGATCCGCTTCACCCGCGGGGCGCTGCGCCACATCATCAACGGCTACACGCGCGAGGCGGGGCTGCGCAACTTCGAGCGCGAGATCGGCGCCGTCTGCCGCGGGGTCGCGACGAAGATCGCCGAGGGCACGGCCGCCTCCGAGGTGATCCAGATCCCGCAGGTGACGAAATACCTGGGCCCGGTGCGCTTCACCGGCGAGACCCGCACGCGGACCGCCATGCCCGGGGTCGCCGTCGGGCTCGCCTGGACCCAGGCGGGCGGGGATGTGCTCTTCGTCGAGGCGACCGGAATGAAAGGCAAGGACCGGCTGATCTTGACCGGCCAGCTCGGCGAGGTGATGAAGGAGTCGGCCCAGGCGGCGCTGAGCTACGTCCGCAGCAACGCCTCCCGGCTCGGGCTGAAGGACAGCGTCTTCGACAACCTCGACATCCACATCCACATCCCGGCCGGGGCCATCCCCAAGGACGGCCCCTCGGCCGGGGTGACGCTGCTCACGGCGCTCGTGTCGTTTCTGACCGGAAGGCGGGTCGTGAAGGACCTCGCCATGACGGGCGAGATCACCCTCCGCGGGCTGGTCCTCCCCGTGGGCGGGATCAAGGAGAAGGTTCTCGCCGCCCACCGTGCGGGCATCAAGACCGTGATCCTGCCCAAGGAGAACCAGAAGGACCTCGAGGACATCCCCAAGAAGGTGCAGAAGGAGATCCGCTTCCACTTCGTGGAGCGGATGAGCGACGTCCTGCGCCTGGCGCTCGAGAAGAAGAGCGCCCGGAAAGCCTAACGGCCCCGCCCCGCCTTCTTCCGCGCCGGCGCGAGCACCTTCGCGACCGGCGTGTAGGCCAGCCCGAAGGCCTCGGCCACCCCGGGGTGCGTCACCTTGCCCTCGAAGATGTTGATCCCGTGGGCGATCTCGGGGTTCTCGAGCGCCGCCCGGCGGATCCCCTTGTCGGCGATCTCGAGCGCATAGGGGAGCGTCGCGTTGGTGAGGGCGATCGTCGAGGTCATCGACACCGCCCCCGGCATGTTGGCGACGCAGTAATGGATGACGCCGTCCACCTCGTAGATCGGGTCGTCGTGCGTCGTGGGCCGGGCGGTCTCCACACAGCCCCCCTGGTCGATCGCCACATCGACGATCACGGTCCCCTTCTTCATCAGCCGGAGCATCTCGCGCGTGACCAGCCGCGGGGCGGCCGCCCCGGGGATGAGGACGGCGCCGACCACGAGATCCGCCTCGGGGAGGTAGCGGCGGATGTTCGCAGGGCTGGAGACGATCGGAAAGCAGTTGGCGGGCATCACGTCGGAGAGGTAGCGCAGCCGCTCGAGGTTCGTGTCGAGCAGGTAGACCTTGGCCCCGAGCCCGCAGGCGATCTTGGCGGCGTTGATGCCGACCGTGCCGCCGCCGAGGATCAGCACCGTCCCCGTGTCCACGCCCGGCACCCCGCCGAGCAGTTTCCCCTTCCCCCCGTAAGTCTTCTCGAGGTACTTCGCCCCCTCGTGCACGGCCATCTTGCCGGCGACCTCGCTCATCGGGGTGAGCAGCGGCAGGCTCCCGTTCGCCCGCGTCACCGTCTCGTAGGCGACCGCGATGCAGCGGGAGGCGATCACGGCGCGCGTCAACTCCTCGGAGGCGGCGAAATGGAAGTAGGTGAAGACGACCTGGCCGCGCCGCAGGAGAGGGTACTCCGCGGCGAGCGGCTCCTTCACCTTCATGATCATTTCGCAGGCCTCGTAGATCTCGCGCGCCGTGCGGCAGACGCGGGCGCCCGCCTTCTCGTAGAGCGCGTCGGCGAACCCGGACCCCTCCCCGGCCCGGGTCTCGACGAACACTTCGTGCCCGCGGGCCGCGAGCTGCTCCACCCCGGCCGGCGTCATCGCCACCCGGTTCTCCTTGGTCTTGATCTCCTTCAGCACTCCGATCCGCATGCTCCGCTCCCTCCCCGGGGGGTCGCCCCCGGCAACCGGAAATGGGACCCGGACGCCGCCCGGGCCGTGTTCAGCGCTCTTCGAGGGGCACGTAGCGCCGCGCGGCCGGCCCGACATAGATCTGCCGCGGCCGCCACAGCCGGCCCTCGGGGTCCTCAAGGCTCTCCTTCCACTGGGCGATCCAGCCGGGAAGCCGGCCGATCGCAAAGAGGACCGTGAACATGTTCGTCGGGATCCCGATCGCCCGCAGGAGGATTCCGCTGTAGAAGTCGACGTTGGGGTAGAGGCGGCGCTCGACGAACCAGGGGTCCCGGAGGGCCGCCTCCTCGAGCTCGCGTGCGCAGTCGAGCAGCGGGTCCTCGAGCTGCAACTTGTCGAGCAGCCGATGCACGACTCCCTTGAGGATCTTGGCCCGGGGGTCGTAGGTCTTGTAGAGGCGGTGGCCGAAGCCCATGAGGCGGAAGGGGTCGTCCGGGTCGCGGGCGCGCGCGAGCGCCCGCCGCACCCCGTCCGGCTCGCGGCGGACCGCCTCCAGCATCTCGATCACGGCCTGGTTCGCCCCGCCGTGGAGCGGACCCCAGAGAGCGGCGATCCCCGAGGAGATCGCGGCGTAGAGGTTCACCCGCGCGCTGCCGACGAGGCGCACGGCCGCCGTCGAGCAGTTCTGCTCGTGGTCGGCGTGCAGGATGAGAAAGACGTTGAGCGCGCGCACGACCTCGGGGTCGATCTCGTAGGGCCGCACGGGGGTCGAAAACATCATGTTCAGGAAGTTCGCGCAGTAGGTGAGATCCGGCCGCGGGTAGACCACGGTGTGCCCGCGGGAGATCTTGTAGGACATCGCGGCCATGGTGCGCACCTTGGAGAGGAGCCGCGTCACGGTGATGTTCACCTCCTCCTCCAGGTTCTGCAGCTCCGGGTAGAAGCTGCGCAGCGCGTTCACCATGGAGGAGAGGATCCCCATCGGGTGCGAGGAGCGGGGGAAGTTCTGGTAGAAGATCTTCATGTCCTCGTGGACGAGGGAGTGGTCGTTCAGCAGGACCGAGAAGCGCGTGAGCTCCTTCGGGGAGGGGAGCCGGCCGTGCACGAGGAGGAAGGCGGTCTCCTTGAAGGTGGAGCGGGCGGCGAGCTCCTCGACGGGGATCCCCCGGTAGCGCAGGATCCCGCGCTCGCCGTCCACGAACGTGATGGCGCTGCGGCAGCAGCCCGTGTTGGCGAAGCCCGGGTCGTGGGTGATCAGTCCCGTCTCCTGCCGCAGCCGCGTGATGTCGATCGCGCGCTCGCCCTCCGTGCCCACGATCAGCGGCAGCCGCACCTCGCGGCCCCGGTAGCTCAGGGTGACGAATTCCTCCATGGGGGACTCATCCTCGCCGACGGCCGTCGTTCCGCACCCCGCGGGCACCCCCCGGGGTTCCCCCGAGCTATACACCGGCTCGGCGGCGGGGGTCAATTTGCAAGGCCCGATGCGCCGTGGTAGAAGGAAGGCGGTCGAGCTTCCTTCCGCCGCCGCGCGAAGGGGGATGCGATGGGGTTCCGCGAGAACCTGCGGACCAAGATCCGCATCGAGCGCCTGGCCGATCGCGTGCGCCGGAGCCTGGGTCCCGACGGGAGCGCCTCCCGCCTGGACCGGGCGGCCTTGCGGGAGCTGCTCGCCCTCTCGCCCCTGCGCCCGCTCAACGTCCGCGATCTCGAGCTCTTCGTCGAGGAGAGCCCCGAGCCGGTCAAGACGATCGTCGTCCTCGACAACGAGCTTCCCCTCTACCGCACGACCGTCGAGGACGTCGCCCTGCGCAAGAGCCCCGAGGTGGCCGAAATGGTCCGCCCCCGGAACATCGTGCGCATCCTCCGGGACGCCGACGTCAAGCGCAGCCGCAAGCAGGAAACCCTGGAGGCGATCCGCGCCGCCTGCCTCGCACGCCTCGATCTCTCCTTCCGCCGCGAGGACCTCGAGGACCTGCGGCGCGACGGGATCGCCTCCCTCGAGAGCCGCTATCTCCCCGGGGTGGTCGAGGCCCTCGAGCTCTTCGCCGAGCTGCTCGGCTGGGCGACTCCGAGCGGGCCGTTCCGGGTCTCCGGGGCGATCGCCTTCGCCCGGCTCCGCACCGGGGAAACCGGCGAGACGACCGCCGGGCCGGTGGTCTTCTTCTTCCCGGAGCGCTTCGAGCTTGCGCTCGTCGAGGAAACCTTCCGCGAGGGCGAGCCGAGCGCCCTCGAGCGCTACCGGGCCTTCGCCGGGGGACGCCTCACGGCGCCCGTCCGGGGAGGAGCCGTCTTCGAGCGGCTGCAGGCCGAGCTTCTCGGCGGATCGCGGCGGGATGCCGGATCCGGCCCCGGCGGCTGAGAAGCCCGCGGCTGCGTGGCACGGGGTTTGCGATCTTTCGGAGGCAGGCCCCCCTTCGGATTTCGCGCCGCGGGAGGCAGGGCTCGAAAGCCGCGGCGGGCGCGGGGACCCGAAGGAATCGGGGGCTGCGCTCTTCCCCCTTCCCCGGGAGGTGGTCCATGGAAGACTTCCGCGTTCTTCTCGCCGCCGTCGACTTCTCCCCTTTTTCCGCCGCCGTGCTGCGCGCGGCCGGCCGACTGCGCGCGGCGCTCCAGGCGGAGCTCGTCGTGCTGAACGTGTTGAACCAGCGCGACGTGGACGCCGTCGAAACCGTGCAGCGCCTGTACCCCGCGGTGGATGTCGCGCGTTTTCTCGAAAAATCGAAGGCCGAGCGCCTGGAGGGCATCTCGCGCCTGCTCGCGGAACAGGGTCTCGACGCCCCCGGCATCCGCAAAATCGTGCGCGTCGGCGTGCCTCATCGGGAGATCCTGCTCGCGGTCGGGGAAGAGAAAGCGGATCTCGTGATCCTCGGCGCGCGGGGCCGCGGGCAACTCGCCGAGTCGCTCTTCGGGTCGACCGCGGAAAAGGTCTTCCGCCGCAGCCCCGTTCCGGTCCTCGTCGTCCGCCCGGGCCGGCCGGATGCCCCCGGAACCGCGCCGGGCTGATCCATCCCCCCAACCCTCCAGGAGGTGCGCCATGCTGGTCCGCAACTGGATGAGCCGCAACGTGGTGACGATCGACGAAGACGGCTCCATGCAGGACGCCATGCAGCTCATGAAAAAGCACAACATCCGCATGCTGCCCGTCCTCAAGAACGGCGCGCTGGTGGGGGTCGTGACCGACCGCGACCTCAAGCGCGCCCAGGCCTCCGACGCGACCACCCTCGACGTTCACGAGCTGCTCTACCTGATCTCCAAGATCAAGGTCAAAAACATCATGTCCAAGAACCCGATCCACGTGCCGCCCGAGCTGACGGTGGAGGAGGCGGCCGAGGTGCTCCTCCGGCACAAGATTTCGGGGCTGCCGGTGGTCGACGGCAGCGGGCGCCTGGTCGGCACGATCACCCAGACGGACATCTTCCGCGTCCTGATCGCGCTCACCGGGGTGGGCAAGCGAGGCATCCAGATCGCCTTTCTCGTCGAAGACCGTCCCGGCTCGATCAAGTCCCTCGCCGACCCGATCCGCGAGCACGGCGGCCGCATGGTGAGCATCCTCTCCTCCTACGAGGGGGTCCCCGAGGGCCGGCGCAAGGTCTACATCCGCTTCTACGGCCTGGACCGCAGCCGGCTGCCCAGCCTGCTCGAGGCGCTGCGCCGCGCCGCGAGGCTCCTCTACCTCGTCGACCACCGGGAGAACCGCCGCGAGATCTACGACTGACCCCGAAGGGGGCGGCCTCTTGCGAAAGGAGAAGGTGATATGCCCGAATTCCGGAAAATCCTCTTTCCCGTGGACCTCTCGCCGGCCGCGGCGAGGATCGTCCCCTACGTGAAGCACATGGCGGAGCGACACCAGGGGCGGGTGCATCTGCTCTTCGTCGCCCGCGTCTTCGATTACTTCACGAGCATGTACGTCCCTCACCCGTCGGTCAGCCAGTTCGAGAAGGAAGTGCTCGAGGGGGCGCAAAAACGGCTCTACGAGTTCGCCGAGGAGCACTTTGCCCACCCCGACCCCGCGCGGGTGAAGGTGGTCGCCGGAGACCCCTCGGAGGAGATCCTGCGCTATGTCCGGGATGAGGGGATCGACGTCGTGATCATGGGGACCCACGGACGGAAAGGGCTGGACAAGGTGATCTTCGGCTCGGTCGCCGAGCGCGTGGTCAAGTCCGCGCCGGTTCCCGTGATGGTCGTGAACCCCTTCACGGTGAAAGAATGAGCGGCGCCGGTGTCCTTTCGCGCAACCCAGGCTTGTCACCCGGCGGGTGACAGATCGGCGCAGGCGGCGCCGGTGACACGGCCGGAAGAGGCCGTGCGGGGGTCGTGCAGCGCTGGCACGTTAGTTGTAAGCCTGCTGCGTGGAGGTTCGTGAAGACCGCCGCGAACCGAAACGAAGGAGGACTCTATGCTCTCGACACCGGCCATCGCCTACGTCCCTGGAACCTACGCCAAGAAACGGCCCGAACCCGCCGAGGTCGCCGCCCGGTATGTGCGGGAGTGGGAGGCCCGGCGCAGCCGCGTCTCGCCGAAAAAGCCCTCCGAGGAAATCCCCCCCTGCATCAGCATTTCGCGCAAGATCGGGGTCGGCGCCCTCGAAGTGGCCGAGCTCGTGGCCAAACGCCTCGACCTGCGGCTCGCCGACCGCGAAATCCTCGAGCACATGCAGGGGGAGACGCGGCTCGACGAGGAGACCGTCAAGTTCTACGACGAGCTCTACCCGGGGAAAACGGTCGAGCTCTCGGCGCTGCTCTTCGGCAAGAAATCCTTTCAGATGGAGGACTACCTGCGCAATCTCGTGAACGCGGTCTACGCGATCGCCCTGCTCGGCCCGACGGTCTTCGTCGGCCGCGGGACCCACCTGTTGCTGCCGCGGGAACGGGTGCTCGCGGTGCGGATCGTCTGCAGCGACGGCTACCGCATCGAACGGCTCTCCTCCCTGCTCAAAGTCCCCCCCGAGGAAGCCGCCCGGACGCTCGCCAGGATCGACCGCGAGCAGCGGGCTTTTTTCCGCAAGGCCTACGGCAAGAAAGACGCCCCGGCCTCGGAGTTCGACCTCGTGGTCAACCTGGATCACTTCAAGTCGCCGCGGCTCGCGGCCGACCTCATCCAGCGCGCCTACCGCGGCCGCTTCGGCGGGGAGAGCGCCCGGTGACCCCCGGCTCCCCCGCCGAGGCAGGCCTCCATTCCTCCCGGAGGCCCGGGCCTCGGCGGGGCCGGGGCCTTTCTGCCCCCTTGCGTTTCAGAACGCCTTCCCCCCCCAAGGGTCTCGAGAGGAGGATCCCGGCTCCGGATGCCGCGGCTTCCTCGGGCTGCCGAGCCGGACGTTTTTCCGCCGCCCCCCCTTGACCTCGCCCAAGTTCCCCGGCGGCACGTAGGCCGCCTTGCGCTTTAGCGAAAAAACTCTATGATGTCCCCGCTGGGCCGGACCTGTTTCGGGACAGAACGCCGGACGATGGACATTTCCAAGGAAACACCCGCCGGCCGCACCCTGCTTGCGATCGTCTACGCCGTGGTCACCCTGCTCCTCGGCGCCGGAATCCTCCTCGGCGTGTGGACGGCGCAGGAGATGAACGAGGTCGTCACCGGGCAGTTCAACGCCCAGCAGATGACGATCGCACGGACCGCACGCGACCGGGTCGAACGCGAGTTGGCCGGGATGCGAGGCGAGCTCGAGCTCCTGGCCCGCAGCCTCGCCTCGGCCGCTTTCGACCCGGCCGGCGTCCAGGATCGGCTGCACCTTCTGCTGGATCACCTGGGGCCCCTGGGGCTGCGACGCATCGACCTGATCGAAACGGCTTCCGGCCAGGGCCTCGGGTTCACGACGGCCGGCATCGAACACGTGCGGAGCGCCCCGGGGGAAGTCCCGCAGGGCCCGGCGCCCGAAGAAAGCCGCGTGTGGACATCGGCGGTCTTCTACGGCCCCGAGGGGAGGCTGATGCGCCTCGCCGTTCACCCGGCCGGCAGGGGGGATCAGCGCGTAGAATTCCGCCTGGACATCGGCAGCTTGCTCACCTCGATCCTGGGCCCCATCCGCTCGGGCAAGAGCGGCTACGCCTGGGCGATCGACGCCGAGGGGCGCTTCCTCTTCCACCCCAACCCCGAATTTTCCGGCCGTGACGCCTTCTCCGTGCGCGACGAGAGATTCCCCGGCCTCTCCCACGGGCGCATCCATTTCATCCAGAGAGAGGAAATGCTGCGGGGGGAGGAAGGGACCGGGGAGTACGATTCGGGGTGGCACCACGGCTACGTCGGGCCGACGAAAAAGCTGATCGCCTACTGCCCGGTGCGGGTGTCGGAGAATCCCCCGCGCCTCTGGTCGGTCGCCGTCGTCGCCCCCCAGGAAGAGGTGGAGGAGGCGCTTCGCCGCGGCTCGATCCAGCTTTTGCTGCTCCAGGGGCTCGTGGTCCTCGCCGTGATCCTCGGTGCCGCGGCGCTCCTGTGGCTGGAAAGCCGCTGGGCGCGCATCCTCGAGGCCCGCGTGGTCGCCAAGACCGACGCGCTCGCCAAATCCGAGGAGAAATACCGCTCGCTCGTCGAGAGCGCGGAGGATTTCATCTTCGCCGTGGACCGGGAGGGCCGCTTCCAGTCGCTCAACACCTTCACCGCCAAGTTCTTCGGCGGCAGCCCCGCGCAGTTCGTCGGCCGTCCCCTCTCCGCCGTTCTTCCCGGCCCTCTCGCTCAGCACCTCGCCGGCCGCATCGCCGAGGTGCACCGCAGCGGCAAAAGCCTACGCGAGGAGTTCGAGTTTCCGCTCGAGGACCGACCGTGCTGGTTCAGCGCGCATTTTCTCCCCCTGCGCAGCGGGAGCCCGGAGGGGAGCTCGATCCTGTGCATCGCGCGCGACATCACCGAGACCAAGGAGCTGCAGCGGCAGCTCGTGAACACCGAGAAACTCGCCAGCCTGGGCACCCTCGCCGCGGGGGTGGCCCACGAGATCAACAACCCGCTGGGGGTGATCCTGGGATTCTGCGAGCTTCTGCTGCGCAAGGCGCCCCCCGGGTCCCAGCTCGAAGAGGACTTGAAAACGATCGAGCGCCAGGGGCTGATCTGCAAGGAAACGGTGGAGAACCTCCTCTCCTTCGCCCGGGCCGAAAAGGAGCCGGGCGAACATGCCGACCTGAACGCCTGCATCGAGAGCATCACCAAGATCGTCCGTCCTCTGCTCGACAAGAAGGGAGTGGCCCTCGTGCTCGCCCTCGAGCCCGGGCTTCCCCCGGTCCACGCGGACGCCCGTCAGCTCCAGCAGGTCTTCCTCAACCTGATCAACAACGCGATCGCCGCCATGCCCGACGGCGGAACGCTCACCCTGCGCTCCTGGCACGAGCGGCCGCCCCGACGGGTCGCGGCCCAGGTGCAGGACACCGGAATCGGCATTCCCCCGGAGCACCTGGACCGGATCTTCGAGCCCTTCTTCACCACCAAGCCCGAGGGGCAGGGGACGGGGCTCGGCCTGTTCGTGAGCTACGGCATCGTGACGGGCTACGGCGGCACCCTCGAATGCACGAGCACGCCGGTCGGCGCCCTCGGCAAGCGGCCAGGGACCACCTTCACGATGCGGCTGCCCCAGGCGGAGCCGCCGGGGGCGGGAGAGCCGCAGCCATTGCGCCCGGAGGAGGAAGATGCCCGGTAGCCTGCTCATCGTCGACGACGAAAAGGATATGCTCGCCCTGCTGCGGCGGATGATCGCCGAGGAACGTGACTACGACATCGAAGTCGAAAACGATCCGCAGCGGGCGCTGGCGCGTTTCCGCGAAAATCCCGTCGATCTCGTCCTCACCGACCTCAAGATGCCCGGCATGGACGGGATCGCGCTGCTCGAGGCGGTCAAAAGGCTTCAGCCGGACACGGCGGTGGTCGTGCTGACGGCCTACGCGACGATCGAGACCGCCGTCGAGGCCACCCGCAAGGGGGCCTTCGACTACATCACCAAGCCCTTCCGCCGGGACCGCCTGCTCCTCACCGTGGACAAGGCCATGCACTGGCGGCAGATGGTCAGGGAAAACCTCGAGTTGCGCAAGGCGCTCGAAGTGAAGGAGGGCTTCGCCTCACTCGTGGGGGCTTCACCCGTGATGCGCCGCATCTTCGAACGCATCCGCCAGGTCGCCCCCACGATGGGCACCGTGCTGATCACCGGGCCGAGCGGAACGGGAAAAGAGCTCGTCGCCCGGGCGATCCACCGGCACAGCCTGAGAAGCGACAAGCGCATGATCACCGTCAACTGTACCGCCATCCCCTCCGAGGTCCTGGAGAGCGAACTCTTCGGCCATGTCAAGGGGGCCTTCACCGGCGCCTGGAAGGAAAAGAAGGGCCTGGTGGAGGAGGCCCACGAGGGGACCCTCTTCCTCGACGAGATCGGCGACCTCTCGCCGCACCTGCAGACGAAGCTGCTGCGCCTGCTGCAGGAGGGCGAGTACAAGCCGGTCGGGAGCAACGTCACCCGCAAGGCCGACCTGCGCTTCATCGCCGCGACCAACCACGATCTCAAGGCCGCCATGCGCGAAAAAAGGTTCCGCGAGGATCTCTTCTATCGGCTGAACGTGATCCACTTCGAGCTGCCGCCGCTGCGCGAGCGCAAGGAGGACATCGAGCTGCTCAGCCGCCATTTTCTCGCCAAGTACGCCTCCGTGAACCGCAAGCCCGTGGCCGACATCACGCCCGAAGCCCTGGCCGTGCTCCAATCCTACGACTTCCCCGGAAACGTGCGGGAACTCGAAAACATCATCGAGCGCGGCGTGATCTTCTGTCGGGGCCCCAAGCTGACGGTCGCCGACCTGCAGATGGAGGCGGCGGCCAATGCGGAGCCCCACGCCGCCGCCGAAGACCTCTCCGCCCTGCCCTTCCGGGAGGCCAAGGAGCGCGCCATCCGGAATTTCCACACCCGCTACATCCGGCGCCTGCTCGAGGAGCACGGTGGCAACGTCAGCCGGGCCGCCGAGGCCGCCGGCATCCAGCGGCAATATCTCCACCGCCTGATCAAGGAGGCGGGAATCGAGGCGATCGCCTTCAAACCCCGATGAGCGGGACGCCTGCGGGAGCGCCAGGCGGCATCCCCGCATCGTCGGCCGTTCTCCACGGCCCCCGACCCGGCGCTAGCCGGCATCCCCGTGCTGCGGCATCTCGAGGCCGATTTCCTTGAAGGCCTGCTCCAGCCGGACCATCCCGATCGCACGTCGGCCCTGGACCACCGCGATCCGATCCACGTTGTGGCTGATCATCAGCTCGATCGCACGGGCGATCCTCTCCCCCGCGGCGACGCTGGGCGTGAGGGGAAGATCCTCGGGACATGGCAGCAAGATGGAGTCGACCGTGCGGAATTTCATGCACGCGATCCCTGAGGCCGGATGGCGCGTCCCTTGCGGGGCCCGTTGACGAAAAGCGCCGGAACCCGAAGCCTTGGCCGAATGCCCCTCCCAAGAGCCCGCCGCATCCTCTCGGTCCTTTGGCCCGCCCCTCAAACTTCCCGCGGGAATCCCGGAAATCTTGCGCTCTGGAACGCTCGCCGAGAGGAGCCGTGGCATCCCCTTGCCGGCCCCGATCCGCCTCTTTTCCGCCCCGGCGGATCCGGCAACTTCCGTGAATGCAAAGGGGGTGCCACAAGAAATCATGGCTGCCGCGCGGCGGTCTGTAAAAACAAATCCCTTCCTGGAACTGGAATTGCCGGACCTTCACGAAAATGCCGCTCCCCGCCTGAGGCTGGGGACTCGCTCCTCGGGGCCGCCTCTGTCTCCCCGCAATTTCACGGTCCCCGCCCCCTGTCTCCCGGATAGTGACAGTCCATCTCGCGGTGGCATGTATCCCCCCTTGCACTCGATGGCCGGAGGCCATTTTTCATATTTTATTTCAAATAGTTGTTATGCAAAGGGCGATACCGGCCGCCCAATGGCATGTATCTTGAACCACCCTCATGCGGGGCGATACGGACCGATACGATTCGAAGGAGCCATCCTTGAGAGAGCGTCGCAAGAAACCCATCGGCCATGAAACATTCTCGGCCAAAGGAGGTGAGAGGACCCGCCAGGGGGCGAGGAAAAACACCGGCGGTTTGCGGATCGCTTGGAGGGGCTGTGCCCGGTGCCGGCCGGGAGAGTGAGAAAACGGCATCCGATGCAGCACCCATGAGGAGGAGGTTCGGAAATCATGAAGAAAAAGGGCGCAATCAAATTCGTCGTCTGGGGAGCGCTCTCCCTGGCGCTCGCCGTTTACGTGTTCTACGCGCATGAAAGCGGTAAGATCGACCAGATGTATTACCACTCGACCAAGATCGAAGGCTACGCCATCAACACCAACCAGTTCCTCAACGCCACCAAGGAAAACCCGGCCCGGCTGCAGATCGGCCCGGCGGAGGAGATCAATGGGTTGATGGCGGTTCCGGTGAAGAAGGGCGACCGCCTGCCCAAGGGTGCAAACGGCGTCATCGACAAGAAAGTGGTCGAGGAAGGCAAACGGGCCAAGATCGAAGGCGACAAGCTCGTGGTGATGGTGCCCTGGCAGATCAAGGAGTCCAAGGGCTTCAAGTACAAGGACACCTTCATGCACAAGGGTGTGAAAACCGATCCCTGGTCGGGCGTCTGGAACGTCGCCATGACCATCGCGCTTGGGCTCTGCCTGGGCTTCATGGCCGAGGGGTTCACCGATTTACTCGGCTGGAAGATCAAAAAGATCGAGCACTTCGGCCACTGATCGGGAGGATGCCATGTTCGATTTCACCGTCGCAGGTCACACGATACCCCTTTTCCTCTTGGTTCTGACCGGTTTCACCGTAGGGATCGTCGGCGGCTTCATCGGCGTCGGCGGCGGCTACATGGTGACGCCGGCACTGATCGTCTTCGGTTTCCCGGGCTACATGGCCTCGGGCACAGACGCCTGCCACATCGCGGGCAAGGCGGTCATCTCCTCTATCCGCCACCGACAATTGGGCAATATCGATTGGACGATCGCCCTCTCCATGGTCGGCGGCACCATGCTCGGGGTCGAGCTGGGCGTGCGGTTGCTCGTCTACACCAAGAACATCGGCCTCTCGGGGGTGGTCCTGCTGGCCGCGTCGGTGGCGGTCATGCTAGGCCTCTTCATCTACACCCAGATCGAAACCCAGAAGTCGCACCGGAAGCTCGAAGAGGCCCGCAAGGCCGGCCAGGAAGTCGGCCGCGAAGTCAAGGTGAGCAGGATCCCGCTCTACTTCCAGCGCATCCCCATCATGCCGATCATCAAGGCCCGCAAGGCCCGCCTGGTCATCTCCATGTGGGTGATCGTGATCGTGGGGGTGACGACCGGCGTCCTCGCCGGGTTCCTCGGCGTGGGCGGCGGTTTCATCCGGGTGCCGGCCCTGGTCTATGTCGTCGGCACGACGAGCCACCTCGCGGTCGGAACCGATCTCGTCGAGATCGTGGTCTCCGGCGGCTACGGCGCCCTGCGCCAGTCCATCGAGGGCAACGTGGACTTCATGGCCGTCTTCTTCATGATCATCGGCGCTATGGTCGGGGCCCAGTTCGGGAGCATCGCCACCTCCTTCGTGCGCGGGCCGGCGATCCGTTACATTCTCAGCTACTCCCTGATCCTCGCCACCGTGGGCGCAATGATGCGGCTGATCTATGTCCTGACCGGAGGGACGCAGGAGTGGCTCGCCTTCGTCGCTGTGGTCTTCACCCTGGGCGAGATGGTATTCCTGTGCCTGTTCATCTGCAGCCTGGTCTGGTTCGCCGTGCGGCACAAACACGGCAAGGGGGTCCCGGAATGGGTGCCGCCCCTGGTGGTGACGACCTGAGGCCGGGGGCGGCGGAGAGCCGTCGCCCGAGAAACGCTGGACGCTGAATGGAGGTTTCTGCCATGAGATGGTTCATCCACAACATGTTCGGATATTGGCTTTTCCTTCTGGTCGTCTCTTGCGGCCTTTCGGCCCTGACTTACATCTATTTTCTCAAGGATCTCATGAAATGAGGGGGAGCGATGCAGATACTGATCAACATCGTCTTCTACGCGTTCCTGTTCTGGCTGATGTACGATGCCACCGTGGTGGAACACGACCCCTGGTTCGCCTTCGTGGTCGGCTTCGTCATCGTCGTTGCGATCGTCTGCCAGATGATGCCGAGCCTGCACGCGAGCCATGTCTCGCCCGGAGAGTACCCCTACGAGCATGACTGAGATCGACTCGGGCGCCATCCGCAAGAAGCTGGAGGAACTCTATGCGCGGCACGCCGCGAAGGACCTTCCCGAAAGGCCCTTCCGGCGTGCCCTGACCGAGTACTCCTACCGGCTCTACCGGGCGGTCGCGCAGGAGGCGCTCGAGCCCCGCGAGGCGATCCTGCACGAGCACCACATCATGCAGTCCCACATGTGGTGGAGCCAGTCTTTTCTCAAGGACCCGAACCAGGAGCTGATCAGCCTATTCCTCACCGACCGGCGGCTGATCCGCATCCGCTCGGTGATGGCGCCCGGGCGGCCGATCTCCTGCGATGCGGCGGACGAGACTACGCTCGACTGGCTTCCCTTCGACCGGATGCGGGGCCTGCGCGTCCACCGTCGGATCCGCAGCGGGGAGGTCCTCGTCGGCGCGATCATGGCCGGCGGGGCCTTCGTCTTCAACGCCTGGCTCGAGATCACCGGCCCGGTCCTGATGGGGCTGGGGGGCCTGGGGATGCTCCACGGCCTGCTCTGGCCCATGCGCTGGGTCGAGGTGGAATCGCACGCCGACCCGCCGCCGCAGGGGCCGATGAGGATTTACGCCTCGCGCCGCCAGAGCGGCCGCAAGCTGATCGGGATGCTTCGCGAAAGGATCCGCCCCGCGGCGTAAACCCGACGCACCCCGCGAGGGGTGCCCAGCGGACGGGCTGTCGCTGTTTTCCGATCGCCGGCGGCGGGAACGTGGAGGGGGGTCGCGGCATGGATCCGACTCCGGCGCAGACGCCGTCTTCGCGGGTCACCGGGGGGGATGCCCGGCGCGGGCGCCTGCGGAGCGCCTGGTCGCGCTTTCTCACGTTGCTCGAGATCCTCGGCCTGCGCGCCGAACGGCCGGTGATCGACCCCGCCGCCCAGCTCGCCCGCTTCAAGCTCTATCACGCCGAGTTCCGCAAGCTGATCACCGCGAACAACAGTTTCCTCGAAACGCTCGCCGAGCTGAACGAGAAACGCTCGGGCGCCGCCCTGATCGACCACGCCTACGTCATCCGCAAGGTGGTGCGCGCCGTAGCGGACATCCATGCCATGGTGGAGAGCTTCCACGTGGTCTCGGGCGGGCGCCACCCGGCCCTGCGCGATCATCTCGGGCGGATCTCCGGCGAACTCGAGGCCCTGTGCCGGGATGCGGCGGGGGGCCCCGGCCCGGCGGAGCTGGTGCTCGATCTCCCCTCCGTGCGCGCCAGCCATGCCGACCTCGTCGGCGGCAAAGCGGCCCACCTGGGCGAGCTGCGAAACGCCCTGGGACTGCCTACCCCCAACGGCTTCGCCGTGACCACCGAGGCCTTCCGCCTGCTCCTCGAAGAGGGGGGCCTGCGCTCGTGGATCCAGAACCAGCACATGCTCCTTGCCGCCCCGGAGGACATCCCCGCGGTCAGCGCCGAGCTGCGCGAGGGGATCCGCACCGTCCCCCTCCCGCCGCGTCTCGCACAGGCGCTGCGGGAGGCCTATGAGCGGCTCTGCAGCCGGATGGGATGCCGGCCGGCGCTCGCGGTGCGCTCGAGCGCCGTGGGCGAGGACGGCGCGCTTTCCTTTGCCGGGCAATTCACCTCGGTCCTCAACGTTCCCGGCGATCAGCTCCCCTCGGCCTACCTCGAGGTGGTCGCCAGCCTCTTCTCCCCCGAGGCCATGCATTACCGGCTGTTGCACCATTTGCCGGGCGAATCGGCGGAGATGGCGGTCTGCGTGATCGCCATGGAGGAGGCGGAGGCGAGCGGGGTGGTCTTCTCGCGGGATCCGAACGCCCCCGATTCCGGAGAAGTGCTGATCCAGGCCGTGCACGGCCTGGGGGTCTCGCTCGTGGACGGCCGCACCTCCCCCGAAATCGTGCGCATCCGCCCGGATGCCGACACCCCCCCGGTGCTCCGACGCACGGCCGGCGCTCAGGAGAGCCGCGTCGTCGCGCTCGAGGGCACAGGCATCCGCGAGGAGACCCTCGACGCCGAGCAAGCCGGCCGCCCCTGCCTGTCGGACGAGGAGGCCCTGCAGCTTGCCCGCTGGGCGCTCCTGCTCGAGCGGCATTTCGGTTGCCCTCAGGACGTCGAGTTTGCGGTCGGCGCGGGGCGTCGCCTGCTCGTGCTCCAGTCCCGGCCGCTGCGGGTGCTGCACGGCGCCGCCGCGAAAGACCCGCCGGTTGCCGGGGCCGAGCTGCTGCTCGCGGGGGGGGAAACCGCCTGCCCGGGGGTGGGGGCGGGTCCGGCGGTCCATCTCGAGGCCGACGGCGACCTCGATTCCTTCCCCGAGGGGGGGGTGCTCGTCACGCGGCGGTCTTCACCGAGGTTCGTGCGGCTGATGCGCCGGGCCCGGGCCATCGTCGCCGACGCCGGGAGCACGACCGGCCACATGGCCTCGCTCGCCCGCGAACTCAAGATCCCCACGCTCCTCAACACGAAAAACGCCACCCGCGCGATCCCCCCGGGGGCGATCGTCACGGTGGATGCGGGAAACGGCTATGTCTACGCGGGTGAGGTGGCAGCTCTCCTCGAGCGGTGCGCGGCTGTCCAGGACGGCACCAGCGGGGGGGTCGGCCCGCGGCTTGCGGCCGAGCTCGAGTTCCTGGATAAGGTCCTGGCGCACATGGCCCCCCTTCACCTGACCGACCCGTCCGCGCCGTCGTTTTCCCCCGATCAGTGCCGCACCCTCCACGACCTCGCCCGGTTCATCCACGAGAAGTCCTACGAGGTGATGTTCGGGCTGGGGGAACAGCTGGGCGACTTGCGCACCGCGAGCTACCGGCTCGACGTCTTTCTGCCGATCGATCTCTATCTCATCGATCTGGGCGGGGGCTTCAAGGAAACGCCCCGGGGGCGCATGGTCAAGCCGCGGCAGATCGCCTCGGTCCCCATGGCGGCCCTGCTGCGCGGCATGCTGGACCGGCGCATCCCGCGCTACGGCGCGCGGCCCATGGATCTGGGCGGCCTCTTCTCGGTGATGATGCGCCATGCGACCACCAGCCCCGAAGAGCAGGCCTCCTTCCAGGCCCCGTGCTACGCCCTGATCTCGGACTGCTACGTCAACTATTCCGCGCGGGTCGGCTACCACTTCAGCGTGCTCGACGCCTATTGCTCCCCCGCCCCGAACAAGAACTACATCAACCTGCTCTTCCGGGGAGGAGCGGCCGACGCCCGGCGCCGGGAGCGGCGCACGCGGGCGATCGCCAACATCCTCCGGCACCACGGCTTTTCGACCACGCTCAACGCCGACGTCGTCACCGGACGGCTGAACAAGGGCAGCCTCCAGGAAACGGCGGCGCAGCTCGAGATGATCGGCCGGCTGCTGCAGTTCTTCCGCCAGATGGACGCGGCGATGGCGAGCGATGAGCACGCGCGGCGGATCGAGAGTGCCTTCCTTGCGGAAGACTACGGCCTGAAGACGCTGACGGGAGAGAAGACATGAACGGGCGAAACGATGGGCTTCCTGTCTCCTCCTCGGCGGCGGCCGGCCGCCGCCGACGGCTTTCGCCGGCGGATGGGGCACTGCGGCTTCCGCCGCCGGGGTTGGAATCGAGTGGGGGGTGAAGGAGGGTTCAGGGGCGTCTGGCCGATACTTCCTCGGCGATCGCCTTGCGTTCGCTTGCGTTCTCGATGGCGGTCGCCAGGGTGTCGATCGGGCAAGGTTTCATCAACACCTCCTCCGCCCCCTCGTCGCAGGCGAGCCGGCAGCTTTCGACATCCAGATGCCCGCTCAGCAGGATCACCGGGAGCAGCGGTCGGCTCTTGCGGATCTCCTTCAACACGGTGAGCCCGTCCATGCCCGGCATGCGCAGGTCGAGGACGACCACGTCGCATTCCGTGCACGAGAGGAGCTGCAGCGCCGCGGCGCCGTCGCGCGCGGTCAGAATTTCCATCTCCCGGTTCCGGAGCACCTTCGCGAGAGACTGGACGAAGCGCTCCTCGTCGTCCGCGATCAACACCCGCACTTTTCCCCGCATCCCCTTCCCTCCGCCCGGTGTCCCGTTGAACCCGCCCGGGGGCCTCTGGCTTGCTAGTAGTCCAGCGCCGGGCCGAAGTCAATTTCGAGCCGACCCCTGAACAAGCCATGCCGGCTTACGCGGCCACGATCTCGCTCAGCGCCTTTCTCCCGTGTTTCCTGGGGGAGAACCTCTATGACCGCCCGCTCCATCCGGGTCCGCTTGCGATCGTGCTGCTCTTGCTCATGTGCGGGATCCTGCGCTACGACTCCACGACCCGGATCGGACTCGTGATCAGCGTCTTCTCCGGCGGCCTCTTCGCCTGCTGCATGTTCTGCCGCGGCGAATTGGCCGCACGAAAACCCTCCCCCTCCCACCTGACCGCCTTGATCTCGCCATCTCCGTGGGCGGGGCGCTCGGGGGCCTCCTTGTCGGGGGGGGCGGGGGGGCGGCCCCGCTCGCGTCCAGCCGCTCCATGGAAACGCCCCTGGCGCTCACCGCCTGCGCCGCCCTCCTCTTCCTCGCCCATTTCCGCGAAGGGTGGCCCCCCCGCGATCGCCGGTCTGGTTCTCGCCGCCATGGCCGCCGGCTCGGGCGCCTTCCTCTACCGCCCTGGCGAGAAGACGGTGGCGATGGCGCGCAATTTCTCCGGCAGCCTGCGGGTCACCCGGCATCTCCCGGGCTCCGGGTTCGAAACCCGGGTCCTGCTTCACGGGACGGTGGCGCACGGCGTGCAGTTCGCCGCTCCGGAACGGCGTTTGCGCCCCACGGCCTACTACGGCCCGGACTCCGGGGCGGCGAGGTTGCGGCGGGGAAGGAGCGGCCGCCCCTTGCGCGTGGGGTTGATCGGACTCGGGGTCGGGACACCGGCGGCCTATTCGCAGCCGGGCGACGCCGACCGGTTCCACGAGATCAACCCGCTGGTCGAGAAGCTCGCCCGCGAACACTTCACCTTCCTCGCACAGGCCGAAGGATTCGTGGAGGTCGTGATCGGAGAGCGTCGGCTCGTCCTCGAAGGCGAAGAAACCCAGCACTTCGATGTCCTCGTGGTGGACGCCTTCTCCGGCGACGCCATCCCCCCCATCTCCTCACGCGGGAGGCCTTGCAGCTCTATTTCCGGCACCTGAGGCCCGAGGGCGTCTTGGCGCTCCACCTCTCGAACCACCACCCGGACCTCGTCTGCGCGGCCGAGGCCTTGGCCCGCGATGCGCGGAAGTACGCCGTCCCGATCGAAAACGAGCCGGTCGAAGAGGAGGAGATCTTCGGGGCCCGCCGGGTTCCCGTCTCCTCGACGCCGCTCGGCGACCCGGGGATTCTCGAGGCCGCCAAAGCTCCCGCGGCGAGGCAGGGCCTGCGCATCTGGACCGACGACTACAGCAACCTGTTCACGGTGTTCAAGTAGCCCCGGCTGTCCACTCGGCGGGCGAAAACCCGCCGGGACTGTCATGGCCCAGGTGACAGGGGGCCTCGCCGCCAGCGCCCTCTTCGCCCGCCCTCCCCGCCGAAGTCGTTTTTCCGCTCAACGATCGCGGCCGGCGGGCGGTCTTTCCCGGCCGAACTGCATCGGTTGGCATTTTTTTTGAATTCGACTCTGCGGGAAGCCTCGGGCGGCAACGCAGCCTCTGCCCCGCATACGGAGCAAAGGGGCTTCTCTGAAAACGGCTCGCCAAGGAGGGACACCCCATCTCCGCCTGCCGACCTCCTTGCGCAAGGGGACCCCGGAAACGGGGTCCCCTCCCCTACGACCAGCAAAGAACCGGACCCGATCCTGCCCGGAGCCGGGTTCAGCGGGCCGGCAATCGTCAGCATTTCCGCTGACCCGACCGGAGCATCGTGCACCGCGGCGCCCGGCCTGTCACCCGCCGAGCGACACCTCGGCGGCTCCCGGCACCGAAGCGACCCCGTCTCCTCGCGCAGACCCACGGGGATCGCCTTGCTTTTCCCAAACCTTCCCGGATCGCCGCGTCGGGAGTCGGTGGCACGCTTCTTGTAGTTTTCGACCGGCGGAAGGTCCCGGAAGGCTGCCGGACCTCGATTGCGGCGGAGAAGGCGGCGGGGTCGATGGTGCGTCCTTTGCCCCGCCGCCCACCGGCCGGCAAGGGCTGCGGAGGTGCGCATGACGAACAACGCCCCCGCCGCGGGTCGACCGCAGGAGGCGTCCCCCGCGGGCGGCGCGGCCCGCGGCGGCCACTACACGCGGCTCTTCTGGCGGTTCATCGCGCTCACGGTGCTCTGCTCCCTCGTCCCCCTGCTGCTGGTCGGCTGGGGGATCAACCTCCATTATTCGCGATTCGCCCGCGAGCGCATGCTCGATTTCTTCCAGTCCCAGGTGGAAGACCACCGCCGCGTGATCGAGCGGTTCCTCGGCGAACAGACCGCCAAGCTCCAGCTCGTCGCCCGCACCCACGATCTCGCCCGGCTCACCGCCCCCGGTGCGCTCGAGCGGGTCTTCGCCCTCTTCAACCAGGAGGAAAGGACCCTCACCGATCTCGGGGTCATCGGCAAGGACGGACTCCACCGCGCCTACGTCGGCCCCTACGACCTCTGGAGCCGGAACTACTCGCGCGAGCACTGGTTTCAGCGGGTCATGGAGCGGGGCGTCTACGTGAGCGACATGTTCATGGGCTTCCGCCGCGAGCCCCACTTCATCATCGCCGTGACCCACGCCGACGGCGAGGATGCCTGGATCCTGCGCGCGACCATCCACACCGAGGCCTTCCGGGCGCTCGTCGAGAACGTCCGCATCGGTCGGACGGGCATGGTCTATCTCCTGAACGCGGAAGGGCTCTACCAGACGAGCCCCCGCGGGCGTGCGGCGATCATGGAAAGGGCCCCCTACCCCGTCGGCGAGCCGCACCCGGAAATCCGGCTGCGCACGATCGAGAACGCGACGGACCCGGCAGGCAAGCCTCTTGCGCGCCAGATCGCCTGCGAGGCCTGGCTCAAGGCCCCGCGCTGGCTGCTCGTGGTCCAGCAGGACCACGACGAGGCCTTCGCCGACGTGAACCACGCGAACCGCTGGACGCTCATCTTTCTCCTGGTCAGCGCGGCGACCATCGTCCTCGCGACCGTGGGCATCACGCGCCACATGATCGGCCTGATCCGGCGCCGCGACGCCGAGGCCGAACGGCTGAACGAACAGCTCCTCCAGGCGGGCAAACTCGCCGCCATCGGGGAGCTCTCGGCCGGGGTGGCCCACGAGATCAACAACCCGCTCGCCATCCTGCTGACCGAGCGTCAGTTGCTCCTCGACTGCGCCGCGCGCCACCCGCTTCCGGAGGGCGAGTTCCGCGAACAGTTCGAGGACTCGATGAACCAGATCGACGTCCAGGTGCAGCGCTGCAAGCGGATCACCCAGAATCTCCTGCGTTTCGCGCGGCGCACGGAGTCGAAGCTCGAAACGCTGGATGTGAATGCTTTCGTCCGCGAGGTGATCGAGCTCATGGAGCGCGAGGCGAAAACGAGCGGGATCCGCTTCACCGCCGAGCTCGACCCGGCGCTCCCGCCCGTGGTCTCCGACCCCTCGCAACTGCAGCAGGTGCTGCTCAACCTCTTCACCAACGCGATCGACGCCCACGAGGAAAAACCCTACGGGGCCATCCGCATCACCACCCGCGCCGATTCCGCCGCCCGGCGCTTCCGGCTCCACGTCGCCGACACCGGCAGGGGCATCCGCCCGGAGCACCTGCCGCGCATCTTCGACCCCTTTTTCACGACCAAGGCCGTGGGCAAGGGGACCGGCCTGGGGCTGGCCATCACCTACGGGATCGTCCAGCGCCTGGGCGGCACGATCCGCGCGGCGAGCGAGCCGGGGAAGGGGACGGAGTTCACGATCGAGCTGCCCTACGAACCCCCGCAGGATCTGCGCCATTCCCTCGCTGATCGCACGCAGGACGCCTGAGCGGAGGGGGAAAGGAGGAGTCCATGCCGCAAGCGCACGTGCTGCTGGTCGACGACGAGGAGATCTTCACCCGCAACATCAGCCGGCTGCTCACCCACCGCGGCTACCGGGTGACGGCCGTGAACAGCGGGGATGCGGCCATCCGCGCCCTCGAGGAGCAGCCTTTCGACGTGCTCGTGCTCGATCTCAAGATGCCCGGGCTGGACGGAATCAGCACCTTCCGCGAAATGCTCAAGCTCGGCCTGCTCGTGGAGACGATCATCCTGACCGGGCACGGATCGATCGACACGGCTCTGGAAGCCGTGAAGCTCGGCGCCCACGACTACCTCACCAAACCCTGCGCGATCGACGAGCTCGTCGCCAAGATCGAGTCGGCCCTGGAAAAGGCCCGCGGCAAGATCTCCTGATCCCCCTTTTTTTTTATTGAATCGGCCGCCGCCCCGGCGGTATATAAGCTGCCTTGCCTCATTGCATCCCGAGGCGGTCGACAGGACCGCCGCAGGCAGGCCTCCAGGAGGCGCTCGTGAGCGACGTGCGCGTTCTGTTCGTCGACGACGAACCCGACTTTCTCGAAACCCTTCTCAAGCGTATGCAGAAGCGCAACCTCGCGGCCTTCGGGGCCAAAAGCGGCGAGGAGGCGCTCGCCTGGCTGGCCGCCCACCCCGCCGACGTCGTCGTGCTGGATGTGCGCATGCAGGGCATGGACGGGATCGCCGCTCTGCGCGCGATCAAGGGCGCCCACCCCCTGATCGAGGTGATTCTCCTCACGGGCCACGCCAACCTCGAGATCGCCCGGGACTGCCTGCAGGCGGGGGCTTTCGATTACCTGATGAAGCCGGTCAACCTGGACGAGCTCCTCTACAAGATCGAAGACGCCTACCAGAAGAAGGCGCTGCAGGAGAAGAAAATCCGCTCGCTCGAGGAGGTGATCGGAACGCGAACCTGACCCGAGCCGGGAAACGGCCGAAGAAGACCCTGTCCCCGCAACCCCCAAACCAAGGAGAGAGGACCGACATGAGTTTTCTGAGAGCCCTCGGACAGTTCATGCTGGCCGGCGCCCGCCACCACGCCCGCTGGGAACTCGAGGTGTCCCGCCGCATCCTCGGCGACCGCAGGCGGCTGGCCATCCTGCTGCTGCTCACGCTTCCCGCCCTGGTCTTCGGCATCGCCTTCGCCGACTCCGCAGGCGGCGAGCTGCCCCGGCTGCTCGGCGGGAAGGAATCCTACAGCCCGGCGTACTACACGACGACCATCTTCCTCGTCAGCATCCTCGTGGGGTTGGTGGCGGGTCTCATCTCGGGGTGCATCGGCGCCGGCGGCGGCTTCATCATCGCCCCCGCCCTGATGAGCGCGGGCGTCAAGGGCATCCTCGCGGTGGGGACCGACCTCTTCCACATCTTCGCCAAGGCGATCATGGGGAGCGTCATCCACCGCAAGCTCGGCAACGTGTCGGTGGCGCTTGCGGTGGTCTTCCTGATCGGCGCGATCGGCGGGGCGACCGCGGGCGGGACGATCAACCGGCTCTTCTACGAGCTGAACCCCGTGATCTCCGACGCCTTCATCACGACGATCTACTCCCTCATCCTGGGCTTCCTCGGGTTCTATTCCCTCTTCGACTACCTCGGGGCGCGCAAGGTGACCCGGCGGCAGACCGCGCCGCGCGGAACCCCGGCGCACGAGGGGGGGGAGGCCCACGGCAAGAAGAGCGAGGGCGCCGAAATGGGCGACCTCCCCCGGAAGCTCCAGGCGCTGCGGATCCCCCCGATGGTGCGCTTCGACCACGATCTCGTCCCCGGCGGCCGCGGCATCTCCTGGGTGTTTCTCGTGGCGAGCGGCTTTCTCGTCGGGCTGGCCGGCGGGATCATGGGGGTGGGCGGCGGCTTTCTCACCTTCCCGATCTTCGTTTACGTGCTGGGGGTTTCCTCCATGACCACGGTGGGGACCGACATCTTCCAGATCATCTTCACCGCGGGTTACGCCTCGATCAGCCAGTATGCGATCTACGGCTTCATCTTCTACACGCTGGCGATGGGGATGCTGCTCGGCTCGCTCGTCGGCATCCAGGTCGGGGCCATGGCGACCAAGGTCGTGGCCGGGATCACGATCCGCGGCTTCTTCGCCCTCTCGGTCCTCGCCGGGTTCATCAACCGCATCTTCGCCCTGCCGGCCAAGCTGAGCAGCATCGGCCTCATCCCCCTCTCCAAGGAGACCGGAGCGGTTCTCGACACGATCGGCATCTGGGCCTTCTTCATCGTGATCGGCCTGTTTGCGGTCTGGGTGATCGGGACCTTCCTCAAGAACATCCCCGTCCTGCTCGGAAGGAGGTGAGGCCATGATCCGCAAGAAAAAGGAATTCACCCTCGGCCTGGTCATGCTCGCCGGCTTCTTCGTCGTGCTCGTGCTGATTTTCCTGCCTTTTTTCGAGGGCAAAAACACCCTCGAGTACTTGGACAACCTCTTCAACTCGATCGCCAAGGGTTCCGCCTACTACATCCCCAAGGTGCGCGAGGACATCCGCGAGCTGGGGCAAAGCCGGGTGGAGCTCACTTTCGGCCTCGATTCGGCCGCGCAGGCCGAGAAGGCCTCCCGCCTCTTCATGCGCGCCGGGGCCCTCGTCAACGTCCAGGGGGAGAAACTCAAGCTGAGCGGCGAACTGGGGGCCATGATCGCCGCGGCCCTCGAGGACGCCGACGCCATGTACCGCAACGAGGGCGCGGCGGTTTCCGGCCGCGCCGGGTTTCCGGAGCGCGAGGCGCTCTTCGTCTGGTACCGTGCCTTCAAGGCGGTCGAGAAAGCCCTCCAGGGGGAAAAGAAGTTCAAGGAGGCGCGCGTCGTCGCCCAGCTCAACCAGAAGGCGATCGAACCCGCCTACAATTTCTACGGGGTCGAGGCCCAACGCATCCTCGACCGTGCGTGGATCGTGGTCTTCGCGCTGGTCTTCTACGTCGTCTACACCCTCTGGTACGGCTTTGCGATCCTCTTTCTCTTCGAGGGCTGGGGCATGCAGCTCGAGCACTGAGCAGGGAAGCCCCCGGGATGCCGATCGGCGGGATTCTAAAGAAGCTCTTGCGCCGCAGGGCCGCCGCGCCGGACGACGCGGAGGCCCTGCGGCTCGAATTCAAGGAACGCTACCACCACTTCCGGCTCCTGCTCGGCGCCAACCGCAAGGCGCTCGAGATCATGAGCGAAATCGAGGAGGCTCTCCACGGCCATCGTCCCTTCGGCATGACCTTCGTGCGGGCCGCCTGCACCTCGGTCTGCGTGAACGTTTATTCCATGATCCGGGGCCTCGAGCGGCTGGCGCCGGGAAAGTACACCGCGCTTTTCGCCCGCTACGACGCCATCCAGAAGGAAATCGAGGAGATTCTCGCGCGACCCGCCCCCCCGCGCGATCCGCGCCTGGTGATCCCGATTGAGGACTTGCACCGGGATCTCGCCGACGCCGCCGGCCCCAAAATGGCGAACCTCGGGGAGATCCGCAACCGGCTGGGCTTGCGTGTGCCCCCGGGGTTTGCGATCACCACCGCCGCCGCCGAGCGTTTCTTCGCCCACCGCGAACTGCAGACCGAAATCGACCGCCGCCTGCAGGCGGCCGAAACCGGACGCCTCGACACCCTCTACGCCCTGAGCGCCGAAATCCAGCAGCTGATCATCCGCGCCGAGATCCCCGGCGAGGTGGAGGAGGCGATCCTCCAGGCCTATGCCCATCTCGAAGCCGGGTGCGGCCCCGGCGTCAAGGTGGCCCTGCGCAGCAGCGCGCTCGGCGAGGACGCGGGCGGGAGCTCCTTCGCCGGGCAGTACCGCTCGGAGCTGAACGTGGGCCGCGAAACCCTGCTCACCGCCTACCGCGAGGTGCTCGCGAGCAAGTACGGCCTGCCGGCGATCACCTACCGCCTGCAGCGCGGTTTCCGCGACGAAGACATCGCCATGGGCGTGGGTTGTCTCGCCATGGTCCCCGCCGTTGCGGGCGGGGTCGCCTATTCCTGCAGCCCGGTCGACCCGCGCGACCGGCGCATCTTCATCCAGGCCGTCTGGGGGTTGCCCAAGGCCGTGGTGGACGGCAGCACGGCGAGCGATCTCTTCGTCCTCTCCCGAAACGACCCCCCGGAGCTGCTCGTCGCGGAGGTGCGCGAAAAGGATCGCAAGTACCTCTGCTTCCCCGAGGAGGGCGTCTGCCGGATGGAGCTGACGGGGCCGGAGCGTCTCCAACCCTCCCTCTCGCCCGAGCAGGCCCGCGAACTCGCCCGGATCGCCCTTGCGCTCGAGCGGCACTACGGCTGCCCCCAGGATCTCGAGTGGGCCCTCGACGAGAACGGCGAAGTCGTTCTCCTCCAGTGCCGCCCGCTCACCGCCCGGGAGACCGCGGCCGGGACCGGCCCCTCCGCCGCAGACGGGGAGGGCGGCGTCCTGTGCCGCGGGGGGGCCACCGCCAGCCCCGGCGTGGCGGCAGGCCCGGTTTTCGTCGCCGAGCGCGCCGCCGACATGCTCTCCTTTCCGCCGGGGGCGGTGCTCGTCGTCCGCCAGGCGCTGCCGCGCTGGGCCTCGCTTCTGTCACGGGCTGCCGCGGTGGTGGCCGAGGAGGGCGGCTTTGCCGGCCACCTCGCAAGCGTCGCCCGCGAGTTCGGGGTACCCGCCCTCTTCGGCGTCCCCGGCGCGGTCGAAAAGCTGCGCGGGGCGGGGGAGGTGACCGTCGACGCGACGGGGCGCGCGGTGCACGCCGGACGCCGGGAAGCGTTGCTCGAAGCCCAGCCCCCCCGACGGCCGCTCATGCAGGGGAGCCCCGTCTTCCGCATCCTCGAGGAAGCCGGCCGCCGCATCGTCCCGCTCCACCTCCTCGATCCGGACGCTCTCGAGTTCGCCCCCGAACATTGCCGCACGCTGCACGACATCACCCGTTTCATTCACGAGAAGTCGGTGCTCGAGATGTTCCGCTTCGGGCAGGACCATCATTTCCCGGAGCGCTCGAGCAAACAGCTCTTCCACCGCGTGCCCATGCAGTGGTGGATCCTCAACCTGGACGACGGCTTCACGGAGGAGGTGACCGGCCCCTACGTGCGGCTCGAGCAGATCGCCTGTGCCCCGATGCTCGCCTTCTGGCGGGGCTTCACCGCGATCCCCTGGGAAGGCCCCCCCGCCGTCGACGGCCGGGGCATGCTCTCGGTGCTGTTCCAGGCGACGACCAACCGCTCGCTCAATCTGGGGGTCCGCTCCAAGTTCGCCGAACGGAACTACTTCATGATCTCGCGCTCGTTCTGCTGCCTCAACCAGCGGCTGGGTTTCCACTTCGCGACCCTCGAGGCCCTGGTGAGCGAGCGCACCCTGGAGAATTACCTGAGCTTCCAGTTCAAGGGCGGGGCGGCCGACTTCGAGCGGCGTCTGGCGCGCGTGCACCTCGTCGCCGAAATCCTCGAGGAGCAGGGCTTCCAGGTCGAGATCCGCGAGGATCACCTCGTCGCCCGCTTCGAGGGGCACCCGGAGGGAGAGATCCTCCGGCGGATCGAGGTGCTGGGCTACCTCGCCCTGCACACCCGCCAGATGGACATGGTCATGGCGAACGCGGGGCGGGTCGAATCCTACCGGCGCAAGTACCGCCAGGACATCGAGCGCCTGACCGCCGGCCGCGGGGCCTGATTCCGCCGCGCTTGCCGCCGAAGGCCTTTTCTGCCATAAACGGCGCAGCGACGCCTCTTTCCCCGTCCGGCGGAACCGCCCCCGATGGACAAGAACCTCTACAGCCGCCTGCAGACCCGGATCATCCTGCTCACGCTGTTCGTCTCCTTCGCCCCGCTGCTCTTGCTCGGCGTGATCCTCTACCGGCAGTTCGCCGCGATGTACACCGAAAAAATCCGGGAGCAGATCCAGTTCCGGGCGGAGTCCCGGGCCGACGCCGTCGACCTCTTCCTCGCCGAGCGGACCGCGATCCTCGGCACCATCGCCGACACCCACAGCCTTGCCGAAATGGCGAACGAGGAAAACCTCGCCGCCTCGCTCGCCATCATAAACGCCCGCGCCGGGGCCTTCGTCGATCTGGGGGTGATCGATCAGCACGGCACCCAGCTCGCCTACGTCGGGCCCTACGACCTCAAAGGAAAGAATTATTTCGAACAGCCGTGGTTCGGCCAGGTCATGAGCCGCGGGGTGCACATCAGCGACGTCTACCTGGGGTTCCGGCGCCTGCCCCATTTCATCATCGCCGTGCGCCGCCAGGAAAGACAGCGCAACTGGGTGCTGCGGGCGACGATCGACCCCGAGATCTTCGGCCGGATCGTCCAGGTGGGGCAGATCGGCAAGACCGGGGACGCCTTTCTGCTGAACCGCGAGGGGATCCTCCAGACCCCGCCGCGTCTTGCGGGAAAAATCCTCGAGCCCTCGCCGGTCAAACCCGCGCTTTTCGGCAAGCAGACGATGGTGGTCGACGGCGCGCTCGTCGGCCAGCCGGGGGTCCTCTTCGCCGGGACCTGGCTCAAATCGACCGAATGGCTCCTCGTGGTGAGCGGCGACGTCGAGGAGGACATGGCCCAGCTCTTCGCCGCCCGCACGATCCAAGTGGCCATCATCGTCTCGGGCATGCTCGCGATCGTGCTCACCACGGTGCTCACCACCCGGACGCTCGTGCGGCAGATGATGCAGGCGGAGACCCGCCTGCGCGAAATGGACGCCCAGCTCATCCAGGCCGACAAGCTCGCCGCCCTGGGCAAAATGGCCGCCGGGGTCGCCCACGAGATCAACAACCCGCTCGCCGTGATCCTGCAGAAGACGGGCTGGATGCGGGATCTCCTCGCCGAGGAGGACCTCCGGGGCAGCCCCAATTTCACCGAATTCCGCGACGCGGTCCTGAAAATCGAGGAGCACGTCGAGCGCGCCCGCAAGGTGGTCCACGACATGCTCGGCTACGCGCGCCGCATGGAGCCGCGCACCGAGGCGATCGACGTGAACCGCATCATCCACCAGACGGTGGACATCCTGAAAAACTACGCCCGCAACAACAACATCGAAATCCAGACCGACCTCCAGCCGGATCTGCCCCGGACCACGGGCGACGGCTCCCAGCTCCAGCAGGTGATCCTCAACCTGGTCAACAACGCGATCGACGCGATCGGCCAGAACGGCCGGATCGTCGTCCGCAGCGAGACGGCCGAGTCGGCGATTCGGATCACCGTGACGGACAACGGCCCCGGGATCCCGGAGCACATGCAGCGCAAGGTCTTCGACCCCTTTTTCACCACGAAGGGCACCGGCAAGGGCACGGGGCTCGGCCTCTGGATCAGCTACAACATCATCGAAAAAATGGGCGGCAAGATGACCCTGCAGAGCAAACCGGGCGAGGGGGCGACCTTCACGATCGTGCTGCCGGTGATCACTCCGGCCTCGGAGTAGGCCCGGCCGCACACGGCGGAGAGCATCCTTTCCGGAAGGCCGCCCGGCAAGGGAGGGGCGGAATGGATCGGCCGAACATCCTGATCGTCGACGACGAGGGCGACTTCCTCGAAACGCTGATGAAGCGCTTGAAGAAACGAAACATCGAAGCGCAGGGGTGTGCCAGCGGCGAGGCGGCCCTGCAGCTCATCCGGCAAAGCCCCTTCGACGTCGTGGTGCTGGACATCAAGATGCCGGGGGGGATGGACGGCATCCAGACGCTCAAGGAGATCAAGAAAATCCGCCCCGAAACCGAGGTGATCCTCCTCACCGGGCATGCCTCGATCGAAACCGGGATGGAGGGCATGCAGTCCGGCGCCTACGACTACCTCCTCAAGCCCATCCTTCTCGAAAACCTCCTCGAGAAGATGGCCCAGGCGCTCGAGCGCCGGGGCGGCGCGGCACAGCGCGCGCAGAGCGAGCAGATCCGCAGCCTCCTGTCGAAAAGATAGCCCCCGGGGAGACGGGCGCCTCAATCCTGCCAGGGGGTCAGGCTTTCGCAGCCCTCGGCGGTGACGAGAACGGTCTGCTCGAACTGCGCGGAGAGCGAGCCGTCGCGCGTGACCGCCGTCCACTCGTCGGGGAGGATCTTCAGCTCGCGGCGGCCGAGGTTGATCATGGGCTCGATCGTGAAGACCATCCCCGGGACGAGGACGAGCCCGCTTCCCGGCCGGCCGAAATGCGGCACCTGGGGGGGCTCGTGGAAGTCAAAGCCCACGCCGTGACCGACGAACTCGCGCACGACGGAACAGCCCCGCGCCTCGGCGTAGGACTGGATCGCCCAGCCGATGTCCCCCAGCGTGTTCCCCGGTTTCACGGCCGCCATCCCCCGGCGCAGGCACTCCCGGGCGACGGCGACGATCTTGCGCGCCTCCGGCCCCGGGGTGCCGATGAAGAAGGTGCGGTTCGCGTCGGCGTAGAAGCCCTCGAGCACGGTGGTCACGTCCACGTTGACGATGTCACCCTCGAGCAGGATCCGGCCGCCGGGAATCCCGTGGCAGATCTCCTCGTTCACCGAAACGCACACGCTCTTGGGGAACCCGCGGTAGTGCAGGGGGGCGGGTCTCCCGCCGTGCTGCAGGGTGTACTCGTGGACCCAGCGGTCGATCTCCTCGGTCGCGATGCCGGGGCGCAGCCGGCGGGCGACCAGATCCAGCGTGTCCACCACGAGGCGGCCGGCGCGGCGGATCCCCTCGACGTCGGCCGGGCCCTTCAGCCGGATCCCGTGTTCGCGCGCGTAGCGCTCGGCGATGTCCGCGGGGGAGGCGGAGGGAACCTTCCGGGCGCAGCATTTCTTGAACTTCAAGCCGCTGCCGCAGGGGCAGGGGTCATTGCGCCCGATCTTGGAAGATTTCAGGTTCATGCGGACGGTGGAAATGGTCTCCTCCCCGAGCCCGTGCCCTCGGCCGGTCCGGTGCCTGTAGTATATCGCCGCCGCGGAATCAATCCCACCCCCGAGCCTCACCCGGCCGGCGGTGCGGGCGAAGGCCCTGGGATGCGCGGGCTCAGGCCTCGTGCAGGACCACGGCGAAAGCGCTGAAGCCGACTTGCACCCTTTGGCCGCGCCGCAGGCCGAGGCGCGTGGCGCTCTCGCGGGTGATCACCGCGCAAAGCTCGACCCCCCCTTCGCTTCGCGTGACGACCTCCGCGGTGAGGGCCCCCCGCCGCAGCCGCACGACCCTCCCGGCGAAGACGTTGTCGGCGCTCGATTTCGCCGCCTCCTCTCCCGCGTGCAGCGACAGCCACGGGGCTTTCACCTCGGCCGCGACCCACCCCCCCACCCGCAACCCCAGCCGCTTCAGGCTCTCCCGGGTGATCACGGCCCGCAGGCGTTCTCCGGAGGGAAGCGCGATGCCGACCTCGGCCTGGACATCGCCCCGGCGGATGGCCGCAACCTTGCCGAAGAAGGCGTTTCGGGCCGAGGTCGTGCGCCGCCGGGCGCGCTCGAGGTAAAAGGCCTCCGCCCGCTGCAGGTCCGCCTCCGAAAAGCGGACGTACGAGGCGGCCCGGGCCGGGCTGGCCTGGCCCAGGATGCGCTGGACGACCGGGAGGGGCACGTTCTCGCGCAACAGCTCGAGCGCCCGCGAACGCCGGACGGCCTCCGGTGCGGCCATCGCCCGCGGCAGGCCGATCTCCCGGGCGCGCTCGTAGAATTTGCGGCGCACGTGGGCGGGGTCCAGGGCAAGCCTCCCGCCGGCGGGGCGGCCGGCTTCCGCGGCGAGCGCTTCGGCCTCGGCGGCCAGCTCCCCGGGAATCCGCACTTCGCGGGCCCGACCCCGTTTCCCCCCGCTCTTGCGGAAGCGGACCCGGCCGCGCCCGGGATCCACGTCACGGCCGGGATCGAGTTCCAGCACCTCCCGCAGACGCGCGCCGGTGTGGCGGATCAAAAGATAGATCAGCCGCACGCGGCGCCGCGACCGCGCGATGTCGGCGCGCCGCGCGGCCCGCACCCAGGCGTCGAAGGCTTCCCCCAGGCGGTCGAGCTGGCGGGACGTGAGGCAGGGCCGTGCCGCCGCCGGGGGGCGGGGAGAGGGGCTCGGGTTCGGGTCGCGCGGCGGCATGCATCCTCCCGGTGACGGGTTCGCCTTGACACGCCCGCGCGCAAGGGCGTAGACTTACACTGTCACGAATAAGATAAAAACCGTGTCTCTGCAACCCCCCCGCCGGCGGCGGAGAGCAGGAGGCCCGCATGGAGGCGATGGTGATGCGGTTCCCCGTTTCCGGTGTCGAAACCCTCTGGTTTCTTCCGCCTCTCGTCGCGCTGGTCGTCTCCACCCTCACCTCCATGGGCGGGGTGTCGGGGGCGTTTCTGCTGCTGCCCTTCCAGGTGAGCGTGCTCCATTACAGCTCCCCCTCGGTCAGCGCCACGAACTTCGTCTACAACATCGTCGCCATCCCGAGCGGCGTCTACCGCTACATCCGCGAGGGGCGCATGGCCTGGCCGCTCACCGCGATCGTGATCGCGGGGACCCTCCCCGGGGTGCTGATCGGCTACTACCTCCGCGTCCTCTACCTTCCGGACCCCCGGGCCTTCAAGCTCTTCGTCGGCCTCGTTCTGCTCTACATCGGCGGCCGCCTGCTCTGGGAGCTCACGCCCCGCTCGCGGCGGGGCAAACAGCAAATGAAAGCCCTTGAGCAGCGTTTCCAGGAGCAGGTCAAGCGCCTGAAAAGCGACCGCGCGACGAGGATCGCGGCCGGGCTCCCCGCGGAGGCGGTCGTGCGCACGGTCTCGTTCAACGCCCTCCGGGTGGTGTATGAATTCTGGGGGGAGCGCTTCTCCTACTCCACCCCGGGGATGTTCGCGCTCGCCTTTGTCGTGGGCGTGATCGGCGGCACCTATGGGATCGGAGGCGGGGCGATCATCGCCCCCTTCTGCGTGGCCTTCTTCCGGCTGCCGGTCTACACCGTCGCCGGGGCGGCGCTCATGGGCACCTTTCTCACCTCGATCGCGGGCGTCTTCTTCTACAGCGTCATTCCCGCGCAGGCCGGGCTGGCCACAAGGCCCGACTGGCTCCTCGGGGCCCTCTTCGGCGCCGGGGGCTTCGCGGGCATGTACCTCGGGGCCCGCCTGCAGAAATACGTCCCGCAGCAGGCGATCAAGGGGCTTCTCGGCGCCCTGATCGTGTTTGTCGCCCTGCGCTACATCACCTCGTTCTTCGGTTAGCGCCCCTCGCGGGCCTCCCCGCGCGCTGCTTTGCCCGGGGCCGCCCCCGCAGCCGTCGCGCGCGGCCCGACCGGCGCCGCGGGCGTCTTGCCGGGGTAGGGGCAGATCGATGCGAGGGGGCATTCCGGGCAGCGCGGCCTGCGGGCCGTGCACACCTCGCGGCCGAAGAAGACCAGCCGCAGCGAAAAGGCGCTCCACTCGGACCGCGGGACGACCGCCATCAGGTCCTGCTCGATCCGGCGCGGGTCGCGCCGGGGGCTCAACCCGAGCCGGCGCGCGAGCCGCGCCACGTGGGTGTCGACCACGATCCCGGGGATGCCGAAGGCGGCCCCGAGGACGACGTTCGCCGTCTTGCGGCCCACGCCGGGGAGCCGCACCAGCTCCTCGAGCGTGCGCGGCACCTCGCCGCCGTGTTCGGCAAGGAGCGCCCGGCAGCAGGCCTTGATGTTCCGGGCCTTGTTCCGGTAAAAGCCCGTGGACCGCACGAGCGCCTCGATGCGCGACAGGGGGGCGGCGGCGAAGTCCCGCGGGCCCGGCAACTCCCGGAAGAGCGCGGGGGTGACCCGGTTCACCTGGCGGTCGGTGCACTGCGCGGAGAGGATGGTGGCGATCAGCAGCTCGAAGGGGTTGCGGTGCAGGAGCTGCGGCCGCACCTCGGGGTAACGCGCCCGGAGCACCGCACGGATGCGGGCGGCCCGCCGTTTCACGGGATCGGGCGGAGGGTCGCGCCGGGGGGGGACGGCGGCTTGCATCGGACCTCCGAAAGATTAGTTTCCGTTCTGAGGAATTTTTCCGCCGAAGCGCCATGGTGGGCTCCGCCGGGGAACCCCGTCAAGAGGTTTCCATGACCGTTTGCGAGAAAACGATCCGCGCCCTGGGGCTCTGCTCCGGCGGCCTGGACAGCATGCTCGCGGGTCTCGTGCTCCGCGCCCAGGGGATCGCGGTCGAGTGGGTGTGCTTCGAAACCCCGTTCTTCGACGCCCGCAAGGCACGCCGCGCCGCGCGCCTGACCGGCATCCCGCTCACGGTGCTCACCATCACCGACCGCTATCTCCCCATGCTGCGCAACCCGCCGGCGGGCTACGGCAAATGCATGAACCCCTGCATGGACTGCCACAGCCTGATGTTCCGCATCGCGGGCGAGCTGATGCGCGAGCGCGGCTTCGACTTCCTCTTCAGCGGCGAGGTCCTCGGCCAGCGGCCGATGTCGCAGACCCTGCCTTCGCTGCGCTACGTGGAAAAGCACTCCGGCATGGGGGGCCTGATCGTGCGGCCCCTCAGCGCGCAGCTCCTGCCGGAGACGATCCCCGAGCAGCGCGGCTGGGTCGACCGGGGGCGGCTGCTCGCCATCCGCGGACGCGGCCGCAAGGAGCAGATCGCGCTCGCCCGCAGCTTCGGCATCTCCGAGTACCCCGCGCCGGCGGGCGGCTGCCTGCTCACGGACAAGGGTTTCAGCCGGCGCCTGCAGGATCTCTTCCGGCACGGCGCGGCGTGCACGGAGAGCGAGTTGCACCTGCTGAAGGCGGGCCGCCACTTCCGGCTGCACCCCCGGGCCAAGCTGATCGTCGGCCGGACCGAAAAGGAAAACGAGTTCCTGCTCCGCTTCCGGGACGCCGGGCGCGACGTCGTCCTCGACGTGCGCGACCACCCGAGCCCGATCGGCCTGCTGCAGGGGGAGGCGGACGAGGAGGCCGTGAGGCGGGCGGCCGCGATCTGCCTGGGCTACACCCGGGCCCCGCGATCGGAGGCTTCGGTCGTGGTCGTGAACCGCCCCGCGGGGCGGGAAGAGATTTCCGTGCCGCCGCTCCCGCCGGAAGAATCGCGGAGCTGGCTGCTCTAGCCCCCCCCCGCCGCGGGGGCCCGCTGTCCGCGCAGCTGCCCGCAGGCGGCCAGGATGTCCTCCCCCTTGCTGCGGCGGATGATCGCGGTCAGCCGGGCCTCGAGGAGCACCTTCTGGAAGGCGAGGATCCTCTCCTCGGCGGGCCGGGCGAAGGCGCACCCGGGGTGCGGGTTGAAGGGGATGAGGTTCACCTTGCAGCGGATCGGCGCGAGCAGCCGGCACAGGCGTCGTGCATCCGCGGGGGAATCGTTCACGTCTCGGATGAGGATGTACTCGAAGGTCAGGCGCCGGCCGGGGGGAAGCGGGTAGCGGCGGCAGGCTTCGAGGAGCTCGGCCAGAGGCCAGCGGCGGTTGACCGGCATGAGACGGCTTCGGGTCTCGTCGTCGGCGGCGTTGAGCGAGACCGCAAGGCTTACCCGGCTTGCGCGGCCGAAGGCGGGCATCTGCGGCACCAGCCCCGCGGTGGACACCGTGATGCGCCGGGCCGCGAAGCCCATGCCGACCTCGGCGTCGGTCAAGAGGGAAAGCGCCTGCAAGAGGTTTTCGAGGTTGGCGAGGGGCTCGCCCATGCCCATGAAGACGAGGTTCGTCAAGCGCCCGGGTTCGGGGATCGCCCGGCGCACGGCGAGCACCTGGCCCAAGATCTCCGCCGGCCGCAGGTTTCTGCGGAAGCCGCCCCGGCCGGTCAGGCAGAAGCGGCACCCCTGGGCGCAGCCCGCCTGGCTCGAGACGCAGAGCGTGAAATGGCCGCGCTCGGGGAGGAGTACGCCCTCGATCGCCTCGCCGTCCTCCAGGCCGAAGAGGAACTTCTCCGTCCCGTCGGCCGCGACGAGCCGCTCCCGGATCTCGGGCGGCGCGATGCGGAAATGTTCGGCGAGCAGCCCCCGCAGCTCCCGCGAGAGGTCGGTCATCGCCCCGAAGTCGGTGACACCCCGGGCGTAGACCCAGCGCAGGACCTGGGCGGCCCGCCAGGCGGGAAGGCCGCGGGCAACGAGCCACGCCGCGAGATCCCCGCGGGAGAGGTCCAGGAGGTCGGAGGGCAAGGGCCGGCACCTCGTCGTCATCTTCCCCTCCCCGCCAAGGGCTGCACCGGAAGCGGGGAGGTCAGGGCTTTTTCCTTGACTTAGCATTGATGGCATTGTAATTTCAAGATTTTACAAAGAGTACAGAAACGATGTTCGAGCAACTCAGCGAAAAACTCGAATCGGTCTTCAAGAAGCTCCGCGGCCACGGCCGGCTGACCGAGGCGAACATCGAGGAGGGCCTGCGCGAGGTACGCCTCGCCCTGCTCGAGGCCGACGTCCATTACCGCGTGGTCAAGCAGTTCATCGACCAGGTGCGGGCGCGGGCCCTCGGCCAGGAGGTGATGGCGAGCCTCACCCCCGGGCAGCAGGTCGTGAAGATCGTCCACGAGACGCTCTGCGAGCTGATGGGCTCCCAGAGCGCGGCGCTTCGCCTCTCCGGCGCTCCGCCCGCCTGCCTCATGCTGGTCGGCCTGCAGGGCTCCGGCAAGACCACGACCGCCGCCAAGCTCGCCCTGCGGCTGCGCAAGGAGGGGCGCCACCCGCTCCTCGTCCCGGCCGATGTTTACCGCCCGGCGGCGATCGAGCAGCTGCAGGTCCTGGGCGACCAGCTCGGCATCCCCGTGTTCCCTTCGCGCCCCGAACAGGACCCGGTCGCGATCTGCCTCGAGGCGAAGGCCCAGGCTTTTCAGCGCCGTGCGGACACGCTGGTTCTCGACACCGCCGGCCGCCTGCACATCGACGAGGAGCTCATGGCCGAGCTCGGCCGCATCCGGGAGGCCCTGCGGCCGGGGGACATCCTGTTCGTCGCCGATGCCATGACCGGCCAGGACGCGGTCAACAGCGCCCGGGCGTTCAACGAGCGGCTCGATCTCACGGGCGTGATCCTCACCAAGATGGACGGGGACGCCCGCGGCGGGGCGGCGCTCTCCATCCGCGCCATCACGGGCAAGCCGATTCTCTTCATCGGGGTCGGCGAAAAGCCGACCGCCCTCGAGCCCTTTCACCCCGAGCGCATCGCCTCGAGCATCCTCGGCATGGGGGACGTCCTGGGCTTCATCGAGAAGGCCCGGGAGGCGGTGGACCAGAAGAAGGCCCTCGAGCTCCAGAAGAAACTGCGCAAGAACGAATTCACGCTCGAGGACTTCCGGGATCAGCTCCGCCAGGTGCGCCGCATGGGGTCGCTCGCGGACTTGCTGAAGATGATCCCCGGGATGGGCAAGATCAAGCACTTGAAGGACCTCGAGGTCGACGACCGCGAATTCGTGCGCATCGAGGCGATCATCAACTCCATGACCCCCGAGGAGCGCCGCAACCACCGCATCATCAACGGCAGCCGGCGGCGGCGGATCGCGGCCGGCAGCGGAACGCGCGTCCAGGACGTGAACGGCCTGCTCAAGAACTACGACCAGATGCTCAAGATGCTCAAGAAATTCCAATCCGGCGGCCTCCGCCGCGGAGCGCCGCCCTTTTAACCCCCAAGGAGAGTCCCCCATGGCAGTCAAGATCCGACTCGCACGCCACGGTGCAACCAAGCGGCCTTACTATCGCATCGTGGTCGCCGACAGCGAAAGCAAACGCGACGGCCGCTTCATCGAAAACGTCGGCACCTACGACCCCAAGGTCGACCCGGCGCGCGTCACCTTCAAGACCGAGCGGGTGCGCTACTGGCTCGAGCGGGGGGCGACCCCCACCGACACCGTCCGCAGCCTGCTGAAAAAACAGGGCCTGCTCGCCCGGCCGGCCTGAGCCGGCCCCGCACGGGCGGGAATCCCCCTCCCTTCCGACGCGGGGAGGGGGCCCGAGCCGATCCGCGAGCCTCCGGTGGGCAAATCCTCCCTGCTTTGCCTGGGCCGCATCATCGGCGTCCACGGGATCCGGGGCGGCCTGAAATTCCTCTCCTACGCCGAGTCCCCGGACGTCTTCACGGCCGGACGCCGCGTGCGGCTCCGAGACGCGCGGGGCGCGGACGCCCCGTTCACCCTCCGCGAGACGCGCCTCCGCAGAGGCGGGCTCGTTCTCTACCTCGAAGGGGTCGAAGACCGCACGGCGGCCGAGGGCCTCGTGGGCCGCGATCTCCTCGTCGACCGCGCCGAGCTCCCGCCCCTGCCCGAAGGCGCCTATTACTGGGAGGACCTGATCGGGCTTTCCGTCTTCGAAGCCGACGGCCGGTTACTCGGTCGTCTCGTCTCCATCCTCCCCACGGGGAGCAACGACGTCTATGTCGTCCGCGATGCCCGGCGGGAGATTCTCGTCCCGGCCCTCGCCGCGGTGATCCGCGAAGTCGACCTCGTCTCCGGGCGCATGGTCGTCGCGCTCCCCGAAGGGCTCCCGTAGCGCGAGGCGGACCCGTATGCGGATCGTGGTGCTGTCCATTTTCCCGCAGATGTTCCCCTCCTTTTTCGCCCACGGGATGGTCCGGCTCGCCTGGGAGCGGGGGCTTCTGGATTTCGCGGTGATCGACCCCCGCGACTTCGCCCCCGACCGCCACCGCACGACCGACGACCGCCCCTACGGCGGGGGAAGCGGGATGGTGATGAAACCCGAACCGCTCGCCGCAGCACTCCGTCACGCGCGTCGGATCGCCCCGGAGGCGGAGGCGATTCTGCTGAGCGCCCAGGGCTCGCCGTTCACCCAGGCGCGTGCCGTCGATTTCTCCCGGCGCGGGGCGTTGATCCTCGTCTGCGGACGCTACGAGGGGGTGGACGACCGTCTCTGCGAGGAGGAGATCGCCGAGGAGGTCTCGATCGGGGATTATGTCCTGAGCGGGGGCGAGGTGGCGGCGATGGCCGTGATCGACGCCGTCGTCCGCTTGCTGCCGGGGGTTCTCGGCAACCCCGATTCGGCCGCCGGCGACTCCTTCGCCGACGGGCTCCTCGAGCACCCCCACTACACGCGTCCGGCCGTGTTCGAGGGCCGCGCCGTGCCCGAGGTCTTGAAGAGCGGGGACCACCGCCGGATCGCGCGCTGGCGCAAGCAGGCTTCGCTGTGGCGTACCCTCGTCCACCGGCCCGATCTGTTGCGCGGGCGCCCTCTGGATGACGAGGAACGGAAGATCCTGCGCGGCATGCAGGCGACCCTGAAGGAGATCCTCCCGCCGGAGGATCCCCGTCGGCCCCCGCGCCCCCGCACCGGCCGCCGGGCCGCGGGCGGGCGCCGTTCGGAAGGAAATTTTCATTGACGGGCGATCAAGCGAAAGGCTATAGATACAGATTCCAACCATCGATTCGTTTGATGCAAGGAGTCCGGCGATGAACCCGATCGAACTGCTCGAGCGCGAACAGATGCGGATGGACATCCCCGATTTCCTGCCCGGGGATACCGTGAAGGTCCACGTCAAGATCAAGGAAGGGGAGAAAGAGCGCCTCCAGGCCTTCCAGGGGGTTGTGATCAGCCGCCGCGGCGGGGCCATGAACGCGACCTTCACCGTGCGCAAGGTTTCCTACGGGGTGGGCGTCGAGAGGATCTTCCCCCTGCACTCGCCGGCGATCGACCGCGTGGAGATCGTCAGCCGCGGCCGCGTGCGGCGCGCGAAACTCTACTATTTGCGGAACCTCCGGGGCAAAGCGGCGCGCATCCGCGAAAAACGCACGGCCTGAGGCGGGCGGAAAACCGGCGCTCCACCCGCCGCGGATCCTTCGCATGCCGACCGACCTCCGGGCCTTCGAGGACGAGGCGCGCGCGGCGGGCTTCCGCCGTGTCGCGGGTGTCGACGAGGCGGGCCGCGGGCCGCTCGCCGGGCCGGTGGTCGCCGCGGCCGTGATCCTGCCGCCCGCTTTTGCGCACCCCGGGATCGACGATTCCAAGCGCCTGACCCCCGGCCGGCGCGAGGCCCTCTACGGCCGGATCTACGAGGCGGCCGAGTCGGTCGGCATCGGGATCGTCGATGCCCGCGAGATCGACCGCGTGAACATCCTCCGGGCCGCGCTCGCGGCCATGGCGATGGCCGTGGAAAACCTCGACCCCCCTCCCGACCGCCTGCTGGTCGACGGCCCCTTTCCGCTGCCCCTTTCGATCCCCCAGCGCCCGATCCCCGGCGGAGACGGCCTCAGCCTCTCGATCGCCGCCGCCTCGATCATCGCCAAGGTGACCCGCGACCGCCTGATGGCGGTCTGCGACACCCTGTTCCCCGGCTGGGGCTTCGCCCGGCACAAGGGTTACCCGACGGCGGAGCACCGCGCGGCGATCCGCCGGCACGGCTGCTCCCCCATCCACCGACGATCCTTCCGCGGCGTGCGCGAGGCGCTCGCAAGGCTCGAGGAGGCCGGCCATGGCGGACCCGCGCCCGGGACTCGCTAGACGCGGCGAGGCGGCGGCCGCGCGGCGCCTCGAACAGGAAGGCTACCGCATCCTCGAGGCCAACCACCGCAGTCCCCTGGGCGAAATCGACCTGATCGCCCGGGACGGCGACACCCTGGTCTTCGTCGAGGTGAAAACGCGCCGCGGCCGCGCGGGTTCCCCGAAGGAAGCCGTCACGCCGCGCAAGCAGCGCCGCCTATCGCTTTTGGCCCTCGCCTACCTGAAAGCGCACGGCCGCCTCGACCGCCCCGCACGCTTCGACGTGGTCGCGGTCACCTGGGGCGGGGACGGCCCGGAGATCGAGATCGTCCGCAATGCCTTCGACCTCTGCGCCGGATAGCCGCCCGCCCTCGGGCGTGCTCTACGTGGTCGCGACCCCGATCGGCCACCGCGAGGACATCACCTTGCGGGCGCTCTCCGTGCTCCAGGCGGTTCATCTCGTCGCCGCGGAGGACACGCGCAAGAGCGGCGAGCTTCTGCGCCACTTCGGCATCCACGCCCGGCTCGTCTCCTACCACGAGCACAACGAGGCCGAGCGGACGCCGCAACTGCTGTCGCGGCTGCTCGCCGGCGAGGACATCGCCCTCGTCACGAACGCAGGCACGCCGGGGATCTCCGATCCCGGCTACCGGCTGGTCTCGGCCGCAGCGCGAGCCGGCGTGCGCGTCGTCCCCGTCCCCGGCGCCTCGGCCGCGATCGCCGCCCTCTCGGCCTCGGGGCTCCCCACCGACGCCTTCGTCTTCGAGGGCTTTCTGCCGAAACGGGAAGGCCCCCGCCGCAAACGGCTCGTCGCCCTTGCCGCGGAGAGGCGAACCATCATACTATACGAATCCCCGCACCGTCTCGCCGAACGGACGGCCGAACTGCTCGCCGTGCTCGGCGACCGTCCCGCGGTGCTCGCCCGCGAGCTGACCAAGGTCCACGAGGAGTTCCTGCGCGGGCCCCTGAGCGAGCTCACCGCCGAGCTCGAGCGCCGCGGGGAGATCCGGGGCGAGTGCACGCTGCTGATCGGCCCCGCCGCGGAGGGGACGCCGCCGGGGGCCTGGGAGCAGGCGCGGGAGGAGATCCGGCAAGGGACCGCCGCAGGCCGGGAGCCCCGCGGGCTGATCCGCGAGATCGCCGCCCGGCACGGCCTGCCGCGAAACGCCCTGTACCGCGAGGCCCTGCACCTCAAAAAAGAAGCCGAGCCGAACCCGGGGCGCAAGAGCCCTGAACCCCAGCGGAAGTGAAACCCGAAGGAGGCCTATGGAAACCCGAGCGGACATCGAAGCGCTGAACGCGATTCTCTCACCGAAGTCGGTGGCGGTGATCGGCGCCTCCACCACCCCCGGCAAGGTGGGCCACGACATCTTCGCGAACATCCTGAAAGGCGGGTTCACCGGAGTCCTCTACCCGGTCAACCCCGGCGCCCGGGCCGTGCTGAGCGTGCGCGCCTATCCGCGCATCCAGGAGGTCCCCGACCCGGTGGACCTGGCGATCGTCATCCTGCCGCCTCAGCCCGCGCTCCAGGCGGTGCAGGACGCGGTCGCCCGCGGCGTGAAGGGCATCGTGATCGTCTCGGCCGGATTCCGCGAGGTCGGCCCCGAGGGCCGCGCGATCGAAGACCGGATCGTCTCCGTCTGCCGGGAGGCCGGCGTACGCGTGATCGGGCCGAACTGCCTCGGGGTCATCAATCCCACCCCCGGCGTGCGCCTGAACGCGAGCTTTTCGGCGCGCATGCCCAAGCCCGGGAACATCTCCTTCATCTCCCAGAGCGGGGCGCTCTGCACGGCGGTGCTCGACTTCGCCGCCGACCGCAACTTCGGCTTCTCCAAGTTCATCTCGACCGGGAACAAGGCCGACGTGGACGAGCTCGACCTGCTGCTCTACCTCCACCAGGACCCCGACACCGAGGTGATCCTCCTCTACCTCGAGGAGCTGCGCCGCGGCCCGGAGTTCATCCGGGCCGTGCGCGAGATCACGAGCGGCGACTTCCGGCCCAAGCCCGTGCTGGCGATCAAGTCCGGCCGCACCGCGGCCGGGGCGCGCGCGGCCGCCTCGCACACGGGCTCGCTCTCCGGGACCGAGGGCGTCTACAACGCGATCTTCCAGCAGTCGGGGATCATCCGCGTCGAGTCGATCGACGAGCTCTTCGATTTCGCGACCGCCTTCGCCTACAAGAACGAAAGCGAGCTCGGCAAGCTGCGCCGCAAGGTGCCGACGGGGAACCGCGTCGCGATCGTGACCAACGCCGGCGGCCCCGGCATCGTGGCCACGGACATGACGATGTTCTCCGGCCTCGAGCTGGCGCAGTTCAAGGAGGAAACCGTCGAAACCCTGGCGAGCCATCTGCCCAGCACGGCGAATCTCAAGAACCCCGTGGACGTGATCGGCGACGCCACGATCGACCGTTACGAGAACGCGCTCGGCGCGGTCATCCGCGACGAGAACGTGGACGGCGCCCTCGTCATCCTCACGCCCCAGTCCATGACCAACGTCCTCGGCACCGCGGAGGCGATCGCGCGCATCGCCCGGCGCTCCTTCAAGCCGATCCTGTGCTGTTTCATGGGCGTGATCGACGTCTCGGCCGGCGTCAAGTACCTCCAGGACCGGGGCATCCCCGTCTACAAGTTCCCGGAAAACGCGGCCAAGGCGTTCGGCGCGCTCTACCGCTACTCGCGCTGGCTGAACCGCCAGTTCCTCGCCGAGTACAAGCTCTCCTTCGACCGCGAGCGCGCCGCGAAGATCATCGCCGACTGCCTCGCCCGCGGGAAAACGCGCCTGGGCGAGCTGGACGGCCTGGGCATTCTCGAGGCCTACGGCTTCCCGGTGCTGCCGACGAGGCTCTCCCGCAGCGCGGAGGAGGCCGCGGCGATCGCCTCCGAGATCGGATTCCCCGTGGTGATGAAAATCGTCTCCGAGCAGATCCTGCACAAGTCCGACGCGGGCGGCGTGATCGTCGGCGTGCAGACGGCGGAGGAGGCGCGGCAGGCCTACGAGACGATCGTCGCCCGCGGTCGGGCCTACCGCGGGGACGCCGTGATCGAGGGCGTGCTCGTCCAGAAGATGGCCTCCGCCGGCACCGAGGTGATCCTCGGCCTGAGCCGCTACCCGGTGTTCGGGCCGCTGCTCATGTTCGGGCTGGGCGGGATCTTCGTCGAAGTCTTCCAGGACGTGACCTTCCGCCTCGCCCCGATCGGACGCAACGAGGCGCGGCGGATGGTGCGGCAGATCAAGGGCTACAAGCTCCTCGAGGGCTTCCGCGGCCGCCCGCGGGGCGACATCGAGACGGTCGAAAAGCTCCTCGTCTCGCTTTCGCATCTCTCGCTCCATCACCCCGAGATCGCCGAACTCGACATCAACCCCCTGCTCGTCCACCCCGAGGGGCAGGGGGCGACGGCGGCCGACTGCCGCATGATTCTCAAGCCGCAGAACGGGGCGGCGGAGCAACACGGCTGATCGCAACCGCCCATGGCCGGACGCCTCTACCCCGTGCTGCTCGCCGTTCCCGAGGCGGCGCGGCGCCTGCCGCCGCGGGAACGGGCGACCTACCTGAGCTCCCGTGCCCGCAAGGCCGTGCACCGCTCGGCCGAGCGGGCGGGGGTCCTTCTCGGGGAACTCGTGAAAGACCCGCGGGGGGTTCCCCGGCCCGCGAACGGCCTCCACTGGTCGCTCGCCCACAAGACGGACTGGGTGGCCGGTGTCGTCGCCCCGCATCCCGTGGGCATCGACCTCGAGGGGGTGGCCGAGCACCCCGCCGCGCTCTTCGCGAAGATCGCGCGCCCGGAAGAGTGGCGGCTGGCGGTGGATGAGCCGCGGGTCGCCTTCGCTCGCTTCTGGACGGCCAAGGAGGCCGTGCTCAAGGCGAGCGGCCGCGGGATCGCCGGGCTCGCCGATTGCCGCGTCGTCGGCGTCGAAGGCCCGCGGCGCATCGCGATCGAGCACGCCGGCCGACGCTGGAAGGTCGAGCAGATCCTCTTCGGTCGGACCGTCGCCGCGGTCACCGTGGAGGACGCCTCCCCCGACTGGAGGGTCGAGGAGGAAAACGAAGCCCCACCCGCCCCTTGACACGAAAGACCGCTTGGGGCTAAGGGAACGCCAACGGCCGCCCGAAGGCGGCGCGCCCGTCCGCCCCTGCAGCGGAAAGGATTGCGAGGCCTGGAAGACCCCGTGCCGGATGAATCCGGCCCAGCCCCTCTTCCAGGCGTTTTGTTTCCGCGCCCACAACCCGGCCGCGAAGGCCTGCAACCCGGAAACGGATTTCCACCGCCGATCTTGCGGCGAATCCCTTTCCCGAAGGAGGCCGGTATGCGGTCCACCCGACAGCTCCCCCCCCCGTTGCTGATCCTTGCGCTCTTCGCCTGCGGAATCGCCCCGCCGCCCCCGGCGTTTCCCCAGCAGCCGACCTACGGCCTGGAGGAGATGAAGGTCGTGGCCTCGCCCGTGATCCAGGGAAACCGCCTCGACCGCTACGCCTCCCAGAAAACCGAGGTGACCGAGGAGCAGATCCGCGACCTGAACGCCCAGGACGTCGCCGCGGCGCTGCGCCGTACCCCCGGGGTGAACATCTCGCGCTACAACCCGATCGGATCCTTCGGCGGGGCCGAGGGCGGCGCGATCTTCATCCGCGGCCAGGGCTCGAGCCGCCCCGGCGCGGAGATCAAGACCCTGGTCGACGGGGTCCCCATGTTCATGAGCGTCTGGAACCACCCGCTCCTCGATCTGCTGTCGATCGACTCCGCCCATACGATCGAAGTCTACAAGAGCCCGCAGCCCCACGTCTTCGGAAACGCCTTCGCCGTCGTGAACCTCGTCCCCAAGCGGATCGAGACCGAGGGGTTCCAGAGCCGCCTCCAGGCCGCGGGCGGAAGCTACGACACCTTCGTGGCAAGCGGCGATCACGGCGGAAAGCTCGGGGCCTGGGACTACCTCGTCGGCGGGGGGTACCGCACCTCGGAGGGCCACCGCAACGACGCCGACGGGGAGACCCGGGATTTCTTCGGCCGCCTCGGCTACCGGCTCAACCCCCACTGGGACCTTTCGTTCTTCGCCCTCTGGAACGACAACGAGTCGAAAGACCCCGGCCCCCAGGGGACCCCGGCTTCGGCCCGCCTGGGGACTTACGAGACGCGTGCGCTCCTCACCACGCTCACGGCGAGCCACCGCTATGAGAAGGCGGAAGGCTTTCTCAAGCTCTACCGGAACGGCGGCGGGGGCGACTGGCTCGACCAGCCCGTGGGAGCGACGGTCGAGGATCTCTACAACGACTTTCTCTATTACGGCCTCAAGGCCCGGGAAGTCCTCCGCCCCTGGGCGGGCGGCGAGGTCGTGGCCGGCCTGGACTGGGACCGCACCGAGGGCGACTACAAGAAGAAGATCTCGACCGGAGCGCGCGACGACTGGAACGGCGAGGATTTCGTGATCTTCTCGCCTTACCTTGCGGCCAGCCAGCTCATCGGCGCACGCGAGGGCTTCTTCGCCATCCCCTCGGCCGGCGTCCGCTACTACCGCAACACCGAGTTCGACGCCGAGTGGGCCCCGCACGCCGGCCTGGTCCTGGGCTACCGCGACACCGAGCTGCACGCGGGCTACGCCCGCGGGGTCATCTACCCGGGCCTGGACGTGATCGTCTTCTCGCAGAAGGTCCTCCCCGCCCTGCGGGACACCTGGAAAGACCTCGACGCCGAGACCGTGGATCACTACGAGATCGGCATCCGGCACCGCTTCGGCAGGCTCGCCGTAGCCGACCTGACCTTTTTCTATGACGACGGAAACGACCGCTACGTCGTCGTGCCGCCCCCCCCGCCGCCCCCGAGGTACGGCAATGTCGAGAAGTACCAGGTCAAGGGGGTCGAGACGACGCTCACCGTGTTTCCGCTGCCGGAACTCGCCCTCTTCGGCGGGATGACCTTCCTCGAGACCGACCCCTCGGACCTGCCCTACGCCCCGGCTTTCACGGCGAGCTTCGGGCTGAACTTCCGTTTCCTCGAGCGCTTCCGGCTGAGCTTGGACTGCCAGTACCTGAGCGATTTCTACGTCCTCTCCCAGGCGAGGCGGCTGAACGCCGCGAACACCCAGGAGGCGGACGAATTCTTTGTGCTGAACGGCAAGATCGCCTATCTTTTCGATCTCCCGGCCTGGAAAACGAGCGGGGAGATCTTCCTCGCGGGGGAAAACCTGACCGACACGAACTACGAGTACCGGCCCGGCTACCCCATGCCGGGGATCAACGGGATGCTGGGAGTCCGGCTCCGTTTCTGACTCGGAAGGAACGCGATGGCGGCCGGCCGCGCACGGCGGGAGTTTTTCGACGCCCGCGCCTCCGACTGGGAGGCGACCTGCTACCCGGAGGAAGTGCGGGGGCGGCTGCTCGAGCTGCTGCCCGCTTTCGACCTCGCCCCCGGGGCCTGCGTCCTGGACGTGGGCACGGGCCCCGGGGTCCTGATCCCTTACCTGCGCCGGGCCGTCGGCCCGGCGGGCCGGGTCGTCGCCTTCGACCTCTCGCTCCCCATGGTGCAAAAAGCCCGGGAGAAGCCTCTCGCGAAGCAGGACCTCGTCCTGCAGGCCGACGGCCACCGCCTCCCCTTCCGGGGGGCCGTCTTCGACCGCGTGATCTGCTTTGCCGCCTTCCCGCACTTCGACGACCCGGGGCTCGCCCTCGAGGAAATGGGCCGGGTGCTCAAGCCGGGCGGGGCGCTCGCCGTCGCGCATCTTCTCTCCCGCGAGGAGCTCGCCCGTCACCACGGCGGCCATGACGCCGTCGCCGACGACCTGCTTCCGCCCGCGCCGGTCATGGAAGCCCTCTTCGCCCGCGCGGGCCTCGAGCCCCCTGCCATCGAAGACCGCCCCGGCCGCTACCTCGCCTTCGGCCGCAAAGCGTTCTGACGGCCCGGAGCCCTCACCGGGCTTTCCCGCGGCGCTTGGGCGAACCGGCGGCGGCGGCGATGAAGATCGCCGTGGAGACGAGCACGATCGTCGCCCCGCTCGGCAGTCGGAAAAGCCAGGAGCCGACCAGGCCCGCCCAGGTGGAAGCGACCCCGAAGGCGACGGCGATCAGGAACATGTGCCGCAGGCTGTAGGTCAATTGGTAGGCGGCGGCGGCCGGGTTGAGGATGAGCGTGAAGACGAGCAAGCCCCCGATGCTGGGCAGGCTTGCCGTGATCACCAGCCCGACGGCGATCAGCAGGCCGTAGTAGATCGGCTGAGCGGGCATCCCCACGGCGAGCGCCAGTTCGCGGTGGAAGATCACGGCCTGGATCTCCTTGAAGAAGAGCAACACGAGCAGCCCCACGGCGAAGGCCACCCCGGCGAGCAGCGCCACGTCCGCGCGGCTCACGGTGAGGAGGCTGCCCCACAGCAGGTCGAGGCCCTCGGTCCGCGGCCCGGGGAGCAGGCCCATGAAGAGGAAGGCGAGACCCAGCGTGAGCGAGAAGACGATCCCGATCGGTGCGTCCGGGCTGAATTCCCCGCGGTCGGCGAGCGGGCCGACGGCCGCGACCGCAGCCAGGCTGAAGGCGAGCGAGCCGACGGCGGGCGGGACCCCGAGGATCGTCGCCAGCAGGGCGCCCGCGAAGGCGGCGTGGGCGATCGCCACCCCGAGGAAGGAGAGCTGCATCGTGACCACGAGCACCCCCACGGCGGCACAGGCCGCCCCGCCGAAGGCGCCCGCCAGCACGGCGTTCTGCATGAACCCGTAGCCCCAAATCGACAGATCCATCTCCACCCCCCCTCCCGGAGCGCAAACCCTCAGCCCTGCTCCCCTTCGGGATCGTAGAGGCGGTTGAGGGTCTCGGCCTGCAGCATCGCCGCGGCCGGCCCCTCGCCCCAGATGCGGCCTTCCTTCATCAGGACCACCCGGTCGCAGAGGGCGGCGGCGCGGCGGTGGGCGTGGGTCACCATGAGCGTCGTCATGGCGCGCTCGCGGTGCACGTCGCGCACGAGGTCCAGGATTTCGACCCGCGAGGTGCGATCCAGCCCCGTCGTGGGCTCGTCGAGGAGCAGGATCTCGGGTTGCTGGACCAGCGCGCGGGCGATCGCGGCGCGCTGCTGTTCGCCCCCGGAGAGGTGCCCGATCGGCCGCCCGGATAAGGGGCCTATCCCCACGCGGTCGATCCAGAAATCGACGAGCCGCTCGTCGGCGGGCCGGGGCCGCCGGAAGAGACCCACCCGGCCGCAGGCGCCGAGCCGCACCACTTCGCGCACGGAAATCGGCATCCGCGGGTCGATGCGCTGCACCTGAGGCACGTAGCCGATCCGCCGCCGGAGCGAGGCGGGGCAACCCCGGGTGATTTCGCGGCCGAACACGAAGGCCCGGCCGCGAAGGAGCCTTCCCAGCCCGTTCACCACCGTGAGCAGGGTCGTCTTTCCCGCTCCGTTCGGCCCCAGGATCCCGAGCCACTCTCCGCGGTAAACCGTGAGGCTCACCTCCTGCAGGGCCATATCCTCGCGGTAGGCGACGACCGCATCTTCGAGCCGGATCACCGGATCGGCGCTCTCGGGACGAGGGGGCATGATCCGCCCGACCTTTCGTTCCGCTTCTCCCGGTTCGCGCCGGCGTCGGCAAGCGGGAAACGGTCCTTGACGGGCCGGCCGGGGATGCGGTCTATTTAGAGGATGAACGGCGGGTTTGGCAACGGCCTCCCTTTCCGCCGCAACGCCCACCTGAACGTCCCCTCTGCGGGACGGCTGCAGTTGCACCCAAAATGCCTCACGGAGTCCGGCCGGGTACGGGACCCGGTGACCCCTCTCGAGGATTAGGCGACCGTTTCGGAAACTCCGACCTGTACCGCCACCCAAGCCCTGGAAGAGGCACGGGACCCGCCCTGCCGTTCCAGACGATCCTCAACCTGCCGGACGACGCCCGGCAGGCGACGGAGGAGGCAGATCACCGTGCGGTTGGACGCGAAGGGGAAATCCGCCCTCCTCGCTGTGGAAGACACAGGCCGGGGCATTTCGCCCGGGCACCTGAACCGCGCCTTCGAGCCTTCTTGGGGCTGAGATCGCCCAGGCGCCGCAGGAATCCATCGCTGTTCCGCCGGGGTTTGAGGACCAGCCCGCCCCCGTGGGCGCAGCCCATGCGGTCGGCGAAGCGGCCGAACCGGTGGCGGATGATCCCGCTCCCGAGCACCAGGGGCAGGAGCGCGACCCGGATCACGGTCAGCGCGATCCGGAACCGCAGCCGTGCATGCTCGGGATGGCGGATGTCCGGTGTGAGCTCTTTTCCCTGTCCATGGAGCCGCCCGCGTTCTGTCGCCGGTTCCCCCGCCCGCAACCGGCGTCCGTCAGGGGCGGATGGCGATCGTGGGAAACAGCCCCGCCGCCTCCCCTTCGGGGTAAGGCTGGATCAGGTGGTACGAAATCTTCTGCGTCTGCTGGGCGTGGCCCAGGCGGGAAGACCCATCGAAATAGGCGCCGTTCGCCTCGAGGATGTGCTCGATGCGGTGCCGGAAGCACTCGACGAAAGCGCTCCCGCTGCCCCGGAAAAGCATGCCGCCCCGCTCGAGCTTGCCCTGGCAGCGGGCGAGCTCGGCGAGCGGCAGGCTGTGCTCGGATAGGTCCTGCGGCCGCCGGATCATCCCCCAGACGAGGTGCTCCTCGGGGACGGCGAGCGGCTCTGCGACGTCGATGATCGTGTGCGGCATCACGATGCTGCCCCGGCCGATCGCGAGCCGCGCCCCCCCGGACGCCCGCAGAAACGCATTGAAGCCCACGAAGACCCGCTCCCCCAAATCGGCATGGACGAGCTTCGCCCCGTGGGCGGTGACATCGTAGCCGGCAAGGCGGGAGCCCAGGATGAAGCAGTTCTCCTGAGCGTTCGCCCCATCGCCCAGAAAGCTGTCTTCGATGTAGGCCCGCTGGGCCACGAGGACGTTGCGGCCGATCCGGGTCTTCGCCCGGATGACCGCGTAACGGCTGAGGGAAGCCCCCTCGGGCATGGAGAACGGGGGGTCCAGATTGACCACGTCGAAGACGGGCTGGAACGCCCCCTCGTAGCGGTCGATGAAATCGATCAGCCGCCCGCGGGGCGGCACCCCGGGGGCGAAGTCGACGTAGGCTGCGAGCTCGCGCTCGGGGTGGCGGTAGTAGAAATCGAAGCGCTCCTGCGACCGGATCCAGAGCGTGCCCGGCAGGATTTCGCGGTGGGAGATCTCGCCGGCCTGGAGGTAGCTAAAGGAGCCGACCACGCAATGCCGCATGGTCGTCAGATCCACCGTGGCAAAGGGCCCGAGGAAGCAGCCGGCGATGATCGACCCGTGGATGTTCGCGAAATGGACGGCGACCGTGTTCTGGATCAGCAATTCCTCCGGCTGCTCGGGGTCGTGGGAATGGTTGTGGACGAGGGCCTTGATCAGGAAGCTGTCGCGGATGCGGATCCGCTCGTCCTCCTCGAGGGGGATCTCGAAGTCTCCGTGACGGAAGGTCTCGCCGCGGCGCTTGAGCTCGTCGCCGCGGATGTCGCTCTTGTAGAGGATGGAATCGGAGACCATGCAACGGCCGAGAAAATAACTTCCGGCGAGGCTCGAACGCCGGAAGCGGAAGTCGAGCGGGTGATGGCGGGTGACGCCGTAGAAGGCGTAGAACTGCCGGAGTTTCTCCGCCGGGATGAGCCCCCGCACCCAGGGGCCGACATCGAAAGGCGGCTCGCGCAGGTTCACGTTGACGCGAAGGATGATGCGCTCGAGAAGCTCCCGCAGCTTTTCCATGGACCTCCCCCTCCTTTCGCCTCCGGCCCCGGCCTCAGGGGGCCAAGACCGCCATCCCCATGATCGGCCAAATGAAAAGAATCATCAGCCCCGGGACGGCCAGCAACAGGAGGCATGCCGGGGTGCCCGCGGTGAAGAATCCCCCGGAGGGGAACCGGTTCGAGCTGCAGGCGACCGCGAAGAGGACGGCCCCCAGGAGGAGAAAGAGCACCCGTTTCGTGCCGATCCCTTGCGCTGCAGCCTGAGCCCTGCGTGGATCCCTCCCTCTCGGCGTGCGGAGTCGGCGCTTCGGCGGGCGAGGCTTCCGCCTACCATGAGACGAAGCGGTTTGGCAACGGATTGGAGGCGAGATCCGGGGTGCCGGGGGAAAGCGGCGGTCAAGAGGGGGCTGCACGGCGGAGCCGGGTCTCAAGGTGCCAGGCCGGCGGCGAGAAGGCTCACGTTATGGGCGAAGGCCTTCTCCCAGGTCTCCGTTCCCGGGAACCCGCCGGGGAAGTTGCTGAGGGTGACCGCCGGCACACCGAGCTCGCGGGCGATCGCCCGACCGGCAAGGTTTCCGCTCTGGAGGTTTTCGACGACGAGCCGCACGCCGGCCCGCCTCCCGTCACGCACGGCCTGGGCGAACTCGGCGGGGGTCATCTCCTCCCCCCGGCCGAAAACGCCGGCGACCGTCAAGCCCGCCCAGCGCACGAAATCGGCCTGCATGGCGTCGGCGAGCACCGCGATCGCGCCGCCCCGGACGGAAGCGAGCCTTGCCTCCCCACGGCTCTCGGCGCGGTGCACGGCGGTCACGCGGCGGCGCGCCGCGGCGAGGATCTCCTCCCGGCGCAGCGGCCAGGCTTCGGCGAGCACCCCGGCGATGCGCTCCGTCGCCCGCGCCTGGACGGCGGGCACCATCCAGGTTCCGGGAACCGCGAGCACCACCCGCTGGAGGGCCGGGTTCGCCGCGGCGCGAAGCAGGGGCTCGCCGAACCGGTCCCCCTGCCAGTCGTGGAGCAGAAACAGCTGCGCCGCCGAAAGGCGCTTCAAGTCCTCGGGCCGCAGGTCATAGTGCCCGGGGCAGGAGGCGGGGGGAATGAGGGTGGTGATCTCGGCCGCCGTCCCCAGGAGGTCTGCTGCGATCTCCGCGATCAGCGACGTGGAGGCCACGATTTTCGGCCGGGCGGCGGGATCCGCGGCCCCGGCCGGGACGCCCTGGACGAACAGAACCAGGAAGAGGAGCACTGCCGGAACCCGGAAAAGACCCGACGCCACGGTCGTGCGGTTTCTCATGCCGGATCCTCCGTTGTCGCCGGATCCCCCCGCCTGCAGTAGCGGTACCAGGCCGAGGGGCGTCCCCGTTCCTCGCCCAGCCGGGTCCAAACGCGCCGGAACTGCCCGGCGAGAAGGGCTTCGACCTCCTCCGGGGCGATCCCCCGGATCCGCCGCCCCACCCGGCGTGGAAACCAGGCATAGAGCATGTAATCCGCCCCCGGCCGGAGCAGGCGGGCGAGTTCCCGGGCATAGCGGCTGCGCTCCCCCGGTCTCAACCCGAGCAGGCAGCCGATGTCGAGGGCGTAATCGTAGGGACCTTCGAGGCTCTCCAGCCGCGTCACATCGGCGAGGAGAAAATCGACGTCGACCCCGGCCTTTTGCGCTTTGCGCCGCGCGGTGAGGATGGCCTTGGGGGAGAAATCGACGGCCGTGACCCGCCAGCCGCACCGGGCGAGCGTGATCGCATTCGTGCCCGTGCCGCAGCCGAGATCGAGAGCCCTCCCCGGAGGCGCGGCGGCCAGAAAGGCCGTCACCTCCGGGGGGGTCACGTTCGTGTCCCAGGGGGTATCCCCGCGCCAGTAACGCCACTCGAAGCGCAAGCGCTCCCACAGCCCCATCGCCGTCGCCTCGGGGGAAGAAAGGAGGTGCCGCCCGGCAAAAAAGCCCGACAAGGGCTTTCTCGCATCACCCCGCGGGCCTTCGTGACCCCGCCCGCGGATCTTGTGACCTGCGGGCCATGCCTTCGGGCATGAGGTCGTTTCCCGTGTAGCGGTTGCCGCGGCGGAAGTCAATCGCCGGCGTTTGCACGGCGCCCGCAAGATGGTAATCTGCGGCCAACGATGCGGGGCCCTTTGCCTTCGGAGGTCGTCATGCGTCACGCACGGGGATGGGCGTTCGCCGCCGCGCTCCTCGCGGCGGCCTGCGCGACCTCGCCTTTCAAGAGCACCTGGAAGGCGGGGGAGGAAAAGGCCGTTTCGCTGCGGGGCCGGACGACGGCGGCGGTCTACCTGAGCGACGTCGAGGCCGTGCGCCGCAACGCCGAGCAGGCGATGGTGGAGGAAATCCAGGCCCGCGGCGGCTCGGGGCTGGCCGGCTACACGGTGCTCGACACCGAGGCCGCATCCGATCGCGCACACGGCTTCTCGCTGCTGCGCGATCGGGGGGCCGAGTTCGCCCTGGTCATGCGTGCCGCCTCGCGCGAGCGCGACACGCTCCGGGTGCACCCGTGGTTCGGGGGCGGGCTGGGCGGCTGGGGCGCAAGGGGAAGCGGCTGGGGTTGGGGCTGGGGGGTGCTCTACGACCCGGCCTACGGCTACCCCGAAACGGTGGTCACGGTCGAAATCCGCCTCTACGCGCTCGCGGGCGAACGGCTCCTGTGGGCGGGGGTGAGCCAGGCGCGCCTTCCTTCGGACTGGGTCGGGTTCCTGCGGGGGCTCGCCCGGGAGGCGCTCGCCCGCATGGAGGCCGAAGGCGTCCTCTATTGAAAGCGCGATGACTCCGTTTCCGGGGGCTCGCCTCCGCCGTGGCGCCCGGCGAGACGTGTGAACATCTGGGCGAGGCCCACGCCGAGCGCGAAGCAGGCCCCGATGTCGAGGTTGCGGTCGGCGGTCTCGTCGAAGAAGACCTTCAGGTCCGAGTCCATCCCTTCCGCGGGTCGGAAGTAGCAGATCATGAACGGCACCCGCGGCAGGGGGTCGAGAACGACGGAGATGTCGGAAGCGAATTGCGGGGCCACCTCGCGGCCGCCGAAAAGGTGCACCATGTCGTCGAAGAGGGCGGTATAGGTGTCGGCGATCCGGCGCAGGGACTCCTCGCAGCGCTTCTGGAAGAGCGCCCAGCGCTCGCGGCCGCCCCGCAACTCCCGGAACGATACCCAGCGGCCGGTCGGCGCAAGCCCCTCGCCGTAGAGCACGTAGGTGAGAAAGGGGATCGCGACCCAGGGGTTCACGTGGATGTCCGTGTGGAAGTTGCCCTGCGCATCCACGGCGAACTCCTTGCCCAGCACCTTGAGCGCGATTTTCCCGTCTCTCGCCTCGGCCCCGATGCGGGCGGCCGCCGAGTTAAAGTCGAGCCGGGCGAGCTCCGCGCGCAGCTTGGCGAAATGGGCCGTACCCTCGGCCTCGGGGACCTTGGCCGGATCCGCGCCCCCCGCGTATTCCCGGAGCACCGGAGGGTCGAGGCGCGGGCACTCCTCGAGACGGCGCATCCCCCGGAAGACGGCCCCCGCGAAGGCCAGGCAGGTCTTCTCCCCGCAGTTTCCGCAGTTCGACTTTTCGAGAAGCTTGAAGATCTCGAAGGCGTTTTGTGGTCGCTTCATCGGCGCGCTGCGATCCTCCCGTTCGTTTCCGTGACTTGTACCCTCTGGATAGGCATTCCGGGGCCGCCTGGCAAGAAGTAAGGGCCGGCGGTGCGCATTGACAGCGAAACGGCGGTCGTGCTAAGGAGCCGCCGGACGGGTGCCGAAGCATCCGCCGGCGGAAAAAACCGCGGAGGCCACGAAGGCGCGATCTCCTTCGTGGCCTTTTGTCATCGCCCGCCCGCAACCGAACCGGCGGGGCGCCGCCGGGCAGGAGAAGCCCCATGCATCACGACGAACCTCACCCCCCCGGTCCCGCCTCCCCCGGCGGTGCGCCCGGGGCCCGGGAAAAGCTCCGGATCCGCCTCGAACACGCCCTCCGCCACAGTGCGGAGCACGGGGCCTCCTACCGTGAACTCGCGCGCGAAGCCGAGCGCCTCGGGGAAACGGAGGCCGCCCGGAGGCTCCAAGCCCTCGAGCGGCTGACCGCCGAGCAGGCCCGGGCGCTCGAGGAGGCGCTGGCGGCGCTGGGCGCTCGGTAGCCAAGGCGCCGCGCGGCTTGACGGGGGCGCGCCGAAGCCGCTAAAAAAAGCCTTCGCCCCGCCCCCGGGCGGCCTTGAGGATTCGATCGCAGGAATCATGCGGCTTTCCACGGCCATCGTGATCTCGCTCGCCCTTCACGGGGCGCTTGCGCTCCTGCCTGCGGCATTGAGCGCCCCTCGCCCGACGGAGACGGTCGAGGTCGCCTTCGTGATCGAAACCCCGCCGCGGCCCCCCTCGCCTCCCCCGCCGGCGCAGATCG
>JBBFLI020000014.1:0-86835 GCA_037481615.2 Desulfobacterales bacterium | reverse complement strand
GGCCGCATCCGGGCTCGCCGCGGTGGTCTCCGTCGGCGAGACGCTCGCCGAGGCCGAGAAAAACCTCGCCCTGGCCCGCCGGTTTCCTCTCCTTCGCCCCGCGGCGGGCCTCTACCCCACCCAGCTCGATTTCGCACAGGCCGAAGCCCTCTGCGGCTTCATCCGGGAGCACCGTGCCGCGCTGCACGCCGTGGGCGAGGTGGGGCTCGATCACTGGAAGGTGCAGGATGAGGCGGGCCGGGCGAAACAGAAGGAGATCTTCGAGCTTTTCATCCGGCTGGCGATCGAGCTCGATCTCCCCCTGAACGTCCACTCGCGCGCGGCGGGCCGGGAGGCGATCGCCTGCCTGCTCGCCTGCGGGGCGCGCCGCGTGCAGTTGCACGCCTTCGACGGCCGGGCGCAAAGCGCGCTCGCCGCGGTGGAGGCGGGCTACTTCTTCTCGATCCCGCCCTCGGCCGCCCGCTCCCCCCAGAAACAGAAGCTGGTCCGCCGCCTGCCGCTCGATTGCCTCCTCGTCGAAACCGACAGCCCGGTTCTCGGGCCGGAGCCGGGGCGGCGGAACGAGCCGGCGAATCTCCGCTTTGCGCTTGCCGCCATCGCGCGGGCGAAGGGGCTCCCCGAGGAAGAAACCGCGCTCGCGATCGCCGAAAACACCGCCCGCCTCTATGGGCCGCTCTGAGAACCTCCACTCCCGGCTTCCGGCGCAGGCGGGGATCTATGCCCTGATCCTCTTCTGTCCGCGGGGAGAGGACCTCGAGGTCGGAGCCCTCGGCCGTCGGCGCTTCCCCGCCGGCTGGTACGTCTATGTCGGCAGCGCCTGGGGCCCGGGAGGCTTGCGCGGCCGCCTGGGGCGCCATCTCGCGGCCGGGGGGACGCTTCGCTGGCACATCGATTTCCTGCGTCGCGCCGCCGCCCTCCGCGAAATCTGGTGCCTGCCCGGGGCCGGAGCCGCGACCGAGCACCGCTGGGCGGACCTCCTCGCGCAGGCCCCGGGGGCTTCCGTTCCCGTCCCGCGCTTCGGGGCCGGCGACTGCCGCTGCCGCGCGCATCTCTTGGCTTTTGCGGAAAAACCCTCCGCCCGGCGCTTTGCCGCCGGCCTCGGGCGCCGGTCGGCCGGCGGGGCCCGGCTGCTGGCCTTTCGGCTGCGGCCGGGGGAAGAACTCGCCAAGCGGTCGTGAATGGGTTATAGTCCGCCCAAACGGCGGCAAGGAGGATCCGAGGGGCCATGATCGCCTACTTCGTGCACGACGAAAAGAAGGGCTGCGACACCATCTACATCCCCGACATCGGCTGCTTCATCCCGGTCGACGCGAAGGCGATGGAGCGCTTCATCGCCGTCAAGCCCGACTTCGCGAACTGGACGGGGACGGCCTGCGCCGCGGTCGCGCCCGAAGAGTTCGGGACCGTGATCGCGACCCGCGAGGACCCCGGGGATGTCTGCGTGGTCAAGCCCGAGCTGTGGCGCGCGCGCATGTTCGCCAACCTGGGCGACCCCGCCTGCCGGAGGCCCTGAGCCCCATGGCGGCACCGCCCCTGCGGGAGTATCTCGACTTCGCCGTGCAGACCGCCTGGGAGGCGGGCCGCCTGACCCTCGGCTACTTCCGCACGGAAATCGAGACGGAAACCAAGGCCGACGCCAGCCCGGTCACGATCGCCGACCGCCGCGCCGAGGAGTGCATCCGCCGGCGGATCGAGGCGCGCTTTCCCGGCCACCGGATCGTGGGCGAGGAGTACGGCGAGCGCGAGGCCGAAACCGGCGCCCCTTGCTGGTGGGTCGACCCGATCGACGGGACGCGCTCCTTCGTCCGCGGGGTGCCCCTCTACGGGGTGCTTCTCGGCCTCGAGGTGGAAGGCCGGATCGTCGTCGGCGCGGCCTATTTCCCGGCGCTGGACGAGATGCTCTGCGCCGCCGAGGGCCAGGGGTGCTATTTGAACGGGCGTCGCTGCCGGGTGAGCCCCGCGGCAAGCCTCTCCTCGGGCACGGTCTGCTACACGAACGCGGTCGCCTTCGCCTGCGCGGGCCGCGAAGAGGCCTTCCGGCGCATCCTCTCGCGCGCCGCCTACAGCGCGGGCTGGTCGGATGCCTACGGTCATGCGCTCGTCGCCAGCGGCCGCGCCGAGCTCATGCTCGACCCCGTGATGAAGCCTTACGACTGCGGGCCGTTTCCCGTGATCCTGCGCGAGGCGGGCGGCTTCTTCGGCGACTGGGCGGGGCGGGAGACCCTATTCGGCGGGGAGGCGCTCAGCACGAGCCGGGCGCTTCTCCCCGAGGTGCTGGCCGTTCTGCACGGCGAACCCCCACCGAAAGGAGACCCCTCATGAACGGGACATCCCTGGACCCGGCGAAAAAGGCCCTGTCGCTGCTCGAGGAGTTCAAGAAATTCGCCTTCAAGGGCAACGTGATCGATCTCGCCGTGGGCGTGATCATCGGCGCCGCCTTCGGCAAGATCATCGACTCGCTCGTCAAGCATATCCTGATGCCGCTCATCAGCCTGCTCGCCCCCGGGGAAAAGGGCTACGTCGGCTGGAAGGCGGTGGTGAACGGGGTCGAGATCCCCTACGGGCTGTTCCTCGGCGAGGTGGTGAATTTTCTGATCGTGGCGCTCGCCCTCTTCCTCTTCATCGTCAAGTTCCTCGGCTGGCTGATGAAATCGAAGCAGGGGGAAAAGAAGCTCCCCCCGCCGCTGACCAAGGACCAGGAGCTTCTGATCGAAATCCGCGACCTGCTGAAAAAAGCCTGAAGCCTCGCTTCGGAGGGGGCGGCGCCGCGGCAATCGCCGCGCCGCCCCGCCCCTGTTTTGCCGCCGGAGATGACGACCTCCCTCGGGATTTTCCTCGCCGCCTACGTCGGCATCGCCCTGGGGCACGTCCCCGGCTTGACCCTCGACCGGACGGGGATCGCCCTTCTCGGGGCGATGGCCATGATCCTCGTCGGCGCGATCTCCCTGCCCGAGGCCGTGGCCGCGGTCGACGTTCCGACACTCGTTCTGCTCTACGCGCTGATGATCGTCTCCGCCCAGCTCCGCCTGGGCGGATTCTACACGCAGACCGCACTCGCCGTCGCCTCTGTCCTCGTCCACCCGCGTTTCTTTCTCTTCGCCTCCATGCTGACGAGTGCGGTGCTCTCGGCCGTCCTCGCCAACGACATCGTCTGCCTGGCCTTCACGCCGGTCCTGGCGATGGCGCTGCTTTCGGCCCGGCGCAACCCCATCCCCTATCTTTTGGGGCTTGCCCTCGCGAGCAACATCGGCTCGGCCGCGACCCTCATCGGGAACCCCCAGAACATGCTGATCGGCCAGGTGGGCCGGCTCGCCTTCGACCGCTTCTTCCTCTGGTGCGCGCCGCCCGCGGCGGCGGCCCTGCTCACGGCCTACCTCCTGCTCTGTTTCGCGTTCCGCCGCGAGTTTCACCGCCGGATCGAGGCCCCCGAGGCCGCGCACCTCCTCGAGCGGCTGCCGCGCTTCGACCGCTGGCAGAGCCTGAAGGGGCTCGCGGTGGTCGTCGCCCTGCTCGCGCTCTTTTTCACCCCCGTGCCGCGCGAGGTGAGCGCCCTCGGGGCCGCCGGGGTCCTGCTCTGCAGCCGCAAGATGAGCTCGCGCGCCGTGCTGCAGCTGGTCGACTGGCACCTGCTGACCCTCTTCTGCGCGCTCTTCATTCTCGTCCACGCCCTCGAGCTCACCGGCGCCCCCGCAGCGCTCCTCGCCGCGTTGAGGGAAACGGGCTTCAACCTCCACGACCTCGATCTCCTGGCGGCGGTTGCGGTCCTCTTGAGCAACCTGGTCAGCAACGTCCCGGCGGTGATGCTCCTGGTCCGTTTTCTCGACCCGGCACAGCCGGCGTCCTGGTACACCCTCGCCGTCGCCAGCACCTTCGCCGGCAACCTCATCCCGATCGGCAGCATCGCCAATTTGATCGTCATCGAGCAAGCCGCCGCGGCCGGAGTGACGATCTCCTTCCGCGACTACGTGCGCGTGGGCGTGCCGGTGACACTCCTGTCGCTCGTCCTGCTTGCGCTCTGGATCCGCCTCGGCCCGGGTTGAGGCGGGCTTCGCAACGGACCGACGGCCGGACCCGCTCCGGAGATTGACAAGCTCTCCGCCGGGGTTACCTTCGGCCGACGGGGCGCGGCGAAGCGGCCCCGTACCCGGAAAACGAGAAGGAGGGTCCCATGGCCCACCATGAATCGAATCGGTTGGCGTTTTTTTTCCCGCGCGCGCGGGTCCTGAGCGAAGCCGAGATCGCCTCCCTGCCCGAGGAGAAGCGGCGCTCGGCCGCCCGCGCGGGCACTCCCGGGGTGTGGCTCGAGGTGCACTGCCCGGGGGGAGCATGCGTGGGGGCGGACGGCAAGATCGCCCTCGAGGCCGCGGGGGTCGAACCGGCCCGGGCCAAGGGCGTCTGGCTCAACGTCTTCTGCCCGGAGGACAGCTGCCTCTGGAAGAGCGGAACCGAGACGGTGTGAGCCGCCGCGGTTCCCGGGCCGTGAATTGACTTCCCCGTCCCGGCTGCGGCCGGGACGGTCATTTGCGGTAATCCTCGGCGCGGATCCCGTAGCGCCGCAGGATCTGCTGCAGCGCCTGTCGCTCCAGGCCGCAGCGGCGCGCCGCCTGCGTCACGTTTCCGCCGCTTTCGGCGAGCAGCCGCCCGAGAAAACGGCGATTGAACTGTTCGAGAACCGCCTGCTTCGCCCGCCGGTAGTCTCCGCCCGGCGCCGGCAGCACGGCGAGGCACCCCCCCTCCGCCGCCGTCTCCCCCTCCTCCACCCAGCCCACGTCCGCCGGCCCGATCTCCTCGGTGGCGGAAAAGGAAATCCCGCGCATGATCACGTTTTCGAGCTCGCGCACGTTGCCGCGCCACTCGTGGCGCAAGAACAGGCCCATCAGCGCGGGGGAGATCCGTTTGAGGGGCCGCCCGAGGAGCGCGCAATGCTTCTCGAGCAGGTGGTTGGCGATCAGCGGGATGTCCTCGCGGTGCTCGCGCAGGCTCGGCTGGCGGATGGGCAGCACGTTCAGCCGGTAGAAGAAATCCTCGCGGAACTCGCCGGCCGCGATCTTCGCCGGCAGATCCCGGTTCGTCGAGGCGACGATGCGGACATCGACCACGATCGAGCGTGTCTCCCCGAGGGGCTTGATCTCCTTTTCCTGCAGCACCCGGAGGAGCTTGGTCTGGATCGCGGGACTGATGTCGCCGATCTCGTCGAGGAAGATCGTGCCGCCGTGAGCCTCCTGAAACAGACCGCGGCGGTTTTCCGTCGCATGGGTGAAGGCCCCCTTGCGGTAGCCGAAGAGCTCGCTTTCGAGAATGTTCTCGGGAACGGTGGGACAGTTCACGGCGACGAAAGGGCCGCGGCTGCGCGGGCTGAGCGCGTGCAGGGCGCGGGCGGTCAGGTCCTTGCCGGTACCGGACTCCCCGGTGATCAGGACCGTGAGGTCGGTCTTGGCGGCCATCTGGATCGTCTCGTAGAGCCGCTGCATGACCGCGCTCTTGCCGACGAGGTCCTGGAAGGCGGAAAGCGGAGAACAGGCGAGCTGCAGCCGCCGGTTCTCGTGGATGAGGCTGCTGCGTTCGAGGGCCTTTTCCAGGCGCACCACCAGGGCCTCGTGTTCGAAGGGCTTGGTGATGAAATCGTAGGCGCCGCTTCGCATCGCGCGCACCGCGGTGTCGATCTCGCCGTAGGCGGTCATCATCACGACCGTCTGCTCGGGGCTCTCGCGCTTGACGATCTCGAGAAGCTCGAGCCCGTCCATGCCGGGCATCTTGATGTCGGCGAGCACGAGATCGAAGCGCCCGGCGGACAGCTTGCGCAGGGCCTCCTCCGCGGAAGCGGCGGTCTCGACGCGGCAGTCGAGATCGGGCTCCAGGGTGCGCCGCAACAGCTCAAGCAGGTCCTTTTCGTCGTCCACGATCAAGATCGCGCGCTTCACGGCCCCTCCTCGGGCGGGGCGCCTACGGCCGGCAGCAGCACGGTGAAGACCGAGCCCTTGCCGGGCCGGCTCTCCACCCGGATCTCCCCCCCGTGGCGGCGCACGATGCCGTAGCTCACCGAGAGCCCGAGCCCGGTTCCTTCGCCGGTCGGCTTGGTCGTGAAGAAGGGATCGAAAATGAAGGGCAGGTCCTTCTCCTCGATCCCGCAGCCGTCGTCGGCCACGGCGAGAGAGAATTTCCCCTCCCCCTCGAGCCAGCGGGTGGCGACCCGGATCGTCCCTTCCCGCCCCACGGCATGCCGCGCGTTCATGAGCAGGTTGAGGAGCACCTGCTTGATCTTCTTTTCGTCCACCACGACCTCGGGGATGCGGCGGTCGAAATCGGACTCGAGGCGGATCCCCCCGCCGGCCGCGTTCTGGCCGAAGAAATGGAGCACCTCCTCGATCGTGCGGTGGATGTCCACCCTTTCCTGCTTCGGCTCGGATCTCCGGGCGAACTTGAGCAGATCCTCGACGATCGACTTGCAGTGGCGCACGTGCTTTTCGATCGTCTTCAAGTCGCGGTAGCGGTCCGAGCCGGGTGGCTCGCCGCGCAGCAAGAGCTGCGTGTAGCCCAGGATGACCCCCAGCGGGTTGTTGATCTCGTGGGCGACGCCGGCGGAGAGCTGCCCGATCGAGGCCAGCCGGTCGGCCTGGGCCATCTGTTCCTGGAGCCGGCGGCGCTCTTCGATGTCGCGGGCGATCAGGTGGACGGCGGCCCCGGCCTGGGACTCCTCGCGGTCGCGCACGGCGCTGACCAGCGCCGGGAAGGTCGTGCCGTCGGCCCGCTTGAGATCGATCTCGAGATTCTGGACGAAACCTCGGCCCTCGATCGCCGCGGCGATTTCCCGCCAGGCGTCGGGCCGGGCAAGATAGCGCACCAGCGGCCGACCCCGCAGGCGGGCGGCGGCCTCTTCGCCGCCGCCCAGCAGCTTCGCCCCCGCGGGGTTGATTTCCCGGATCGTTCCGTCGGGGCCGAGGACGGCGATCGGGTCGCGGGCCGCCTCGAAGATGCGCCGGTATTGCCGCTCGGAGTAGGCGAGCGCCCGGGCCCGCTCGCCGGCGAGGCGCTCGAGATCGCGGTTCACCGCGAGGAGCTCGACGTGGGCCCGGTGAAGGGCCTGCCGGTCGCGGGCGATCCGCTCGGAGGCCTTCCAGACGCGCTCGAAGAAGAGGGTGACCGCAGCGAGGGCGACGAACAGGAAGGTGTTGGCCGCGCTGCTGTATGGCCGCAGGGCGGCCCAGAGGTCGTCCCGCCCCGCGAGCAGGAGCCCCTGGCGGACGATGTGCCCCGCCGAGCGCGACACGGAAAACCCGGCCAGCCCCGCGCAGACCCAGAAGAGGTAGATCCAGAGCAGGCTTTCGGGGTCCGAGCGCCGGAGCCCGGCGGCCGTCCCGAGGCAAAGAAGGGAGAGCACGATCATGGCGAGCGAGCCGCCCACGTCCACGGCGAACAGCGGCCAGAAGGGCACGGTCACGGCTCCCCCTCGCCGGGACAGGCCGCCTCCGGCCGGCGCCGGAGGTCGCGCAGTCCCGCATGGAGAAAGGCCATCGCCGGGACGCAGAGCAGGTGATCGAGCCGGGCGAGATAGTAGAGCGGGGCGAGGATCTCCCCCCAGCGGCCGGCCTCGATGTGCACCCAGCCGGGGGCGGTGCGGACCGCCGCCACGACCCCCCATTGCTCGTCCAGCAGGTGGGCGAAGAAGGCGCCCGCGTTCCAGAAAACGAAGAACAGGGCCGCGATCTGGATCTTGCGCCATCCCGGGTGCCGCACCAACCCGCGCTGCCGCAGCCGCAGGATGAGCAGCCCCATCGCGACGAGAAAGAAGAGGTGCGCCGCTTGGTGGTGCAGGACGCCCTCGGCCGAGCCGTGTTCCTGAACGGCATACGCCGGGCCGGGTGCGAGCCACAGCAGCCCGCACAGGACGGCGATCGGCAAGGCGATGCCCGGGAGGCTTGAGCGGACAGGCATACGCCGGCGGTTTTCGGTGGACGCACCCGGCCGGCCCGCCGCGGGGCCCTGATCAGGCCGCCGCGACACCGTCACGGGCCCGCCTCCGCGCGATCCGCCGGGGGGCGGCGCGGCGCAGCCGCCCGGCGAGAATCCGCGCCAGAATGTAGGCGGCGAGAAACACGAGAACGTAGTTCACCCCCTCGGGCTTGCCGGGCAGGGGCACGCCGCCGGGGTCGAAGCGGGCCTGCAGCCAGTCGAGGGCGAAAAAGCAGGGCCAGAGCGCCGCCGCCGAAAGGCCGAACTTGTTGAAAAACACATGCCCGAAGGCGCTGTTCGCCTGGCGGTTGAGCGCCTTGTAGCTTGCCGCGTCGCCGCGGCGCTCGGCCTCGCGGGTGAGTTCCTGGTAGTTTTTCAGCTCCGCCTCGAGGCGCGCCAGATGATCCCGGTTGACGCGGGCGACGATCCGCAGCGTGAGCTCGCCGAGCAGTACGACGATCCCGGCCAGCAAAAAGGTGCCGATCGCCCCGTTCGCGGGCATGGAAGCCGTCAGCCCGAAGAGCGGTGCCAGCCAAAGGTCGAGTGGATGCGCCATGGAGACGATCTTTCCTCGCCGGTCGGGGCAGAGCGGCGTCCGGGCCGGGGAGCCGGCCCGGACGCCGCGTTCCCGGACAGGGTCTCTCTGCGGATCGGGTCACATCGGGACCCAGGCCCTCCCGAAGAAGCCCTTGCTCAAGTAGCCGATCCCCACATAGAGGGCGAGCACGATGAAGATGAGCTTGAGCCACTTTTCGGGGATGTACTTCGCGGTCCGCGGGCCGATCATCGAGCCGATGAAGATCCCGATCAGCTGGGTGCCGACCAGCGTCCAGTCCATGCCGGCGCCGGCCACTTTGATGTAGGTCGTGATGCCCGTGATCATGCTGAGCAGCACGGCCAGGGCCGAAGTCCCGGCGACGACGAACATGGGCAGGCCGACGACGCTCGTGAGATAGGGGACGTAGAGAAAACCGCCGCCGACCCCGATGAAGGCCGAAATCGCCGCAATGACCAGCCCGCCGAAAAAGGCCGCCAGGGGGTTGAAGGTGAAATCGGCCCCGAAGAAGGTCATGGTGGACTGGGTGAGCCCGAAGGATTTCAGGGTGACGCCGGCGGCGGCGATGTCCTTCTTTTCGCGCACGGTTTTCTCGAAGGCCTGGGCCGCCGCCTTGGCGGCCTTCTTGCTCTCCTGGCCCTTCGGGGTGAGCTCGTAGATCAGGACGAAGCCCACGACCAGGACGAAGACGCCGAACCAGCCCTGATACTGGCTGAAGCTCACGCGGCCGCCGCTGATCGAAGCCGAGAGGTAGGCGCCGACGATCGAGCCGATCCCGAGGGCGAGCCCGAGCGGCCAAGACATGCGCCGGGACTTGAAGTAGTTGATGACGCTCAGGATGGCCGAGAGGCCGACCAGGAACTGGTTCGAGGTGCGGATGCTGTCGGTCAGGGTCTTGTTCAGGCCGGGCGCGGTCTCGCGGAAGGTGCGCACCCAGTCGCCCAGGCCGTAGACGGTCATGTGCCCCACCCCGGCCATGATGCCGCCGAAGGCGCCGACGGTGGAAAAGATCCAGCCCACCCAGACGGCCCAGAGGAGCGTTAGGATCCAGCTCACCTGCGGGGCCCCGGGCACGCCGAAAACGCCTCGCGGCGCCGTGGGGTCGATCTGCCCCTTGCCCTTGCCCTCCGGCGCCTTGGCGATCTCCTGGCCGAGCTTGGCGGGAAGCCCGAGGTCGTTGCCGACGCGCTTGATCTCGGGCTTGGCGGCCTCGGCCGCCGGCTGGCCCTGGGCGGCGGGCTGCTGGGCCCGGAGTTCACCCGCCCCGAAGACGAAGACGGCCGCGGCGAGCATCAGCACGGCGACCCCCTGTTTCAAAAACCTCTTCCTGTTCATCCTTCCTCCTTTCGCAATGCACCGGCCGGCGGCCGGGAGATTTGGATGGCGGCAAACCTTCGCCCCGCTAAGCAAGCCGCATGCCATGAGGAAAATCGGCCGGGTCAAGAGCGCCGGCCGGCGTCAGGAAGGTCCGCCGCCGGGAGAGGGGGTCTCGGCGATACTCGGAAACCCATCGAAATCATATGACTTCATCGAATCGACCGGAGCCCGGCAAGGAAAAGTCGACCCCCCCGGGCCAATGGCCGAGGGAACGAGCCGTTCAGTGCGCCTCGAAGCCGTTCGCGATGGTGATCGCATAAAAAATAGTGCGCCGCAATAATTATTTTGCATAAGTTGCCGAAAGATTACAGCCAACCACAGCCTCGCCGCCGACGACGCCCGGCGTCAACCGTCGGGAAAACATTGAATTTGCATGCCTGCAGCGATTTTCCACCGCACGCAATCGCCTTTGATTTTTTGGTATATTTATTGCTTTGGCAACGGGATTCGAGTGCCGTGAAGAACGAGAACACACCGATCAGGGGGAGGTTTTCGGCCGATGGAAAAAACCGTTTACAGCCTGTGCTTCATGTGCTCGGTGCGCTGCCCGATCCAGGTCACGGTCAAGGACGGGCAGGTGACCTTCATCCAGGGCAACCCCAAGGTCCCCGGCATCGAGGGCAGCCTCTGCCCGCGGGGATCGGCGGGAATCGCGCTCCTCTACGACGCCCAGCGCCTGCAGTCGCCGATGATCCGCACCGGCGAACGCGGCTCGGGCGCCTGGCGCAAGGCGGGCTGGGATGAGGCCCTCGACTACATCGCCGAAAAGCTCAAGGCGATCCTGAAGAAGCACGGCGGCCACAGCGTCGCCCTGATCGAGCGCGCCAACCTCGCCAGCCACGTGAGCAAGGCCTTTCTCAAGGCGATCGCCTCCCCCAACTATTTCTCCCACGACGCCCTCTGCAAGGGCTCGGTCAACACCGCCTGCCGCTCGCTCTTCGGCTACACCGACGCCCAGATGGGGATCGACTACAAGAACACGCGCCACATCGTGCTCTACGGCCGCAACCTCTTCGAGGCGATCGCCGTGAAAGAGGTGAACCAGATGATCGAGGCGCTCGGGGCGGGCGCCAAGATGACCTGCATCGACCCGCGCGTCTCCATCACCGCGACCAAGGCCCAGCGCTACTGGATGATCCGGCCGGGGACCGACCTCGCCCTGAATTACGCCCTCATCCACGTCATCCTGAAAGAGCGTCTCTACGACGCGGCCTATGTCGAGCGCTGGGTGCTGGGGTTGAACGAACTGCAGGACTTCGTCCAGCCCTACACGCCGGAGTGGGCCGAGAAGGAAACCGGGGTCCCCGCCGCCGAGATCGTGGCGCTCGCCCGCGAGGTGAGCCGGGAGAAGCCCGCGGTGATCTTCCATTACGGCTACCGCGGCGCGCACCATGCGAACGAGATCTATCTCCGCCGCTCGATCCTGATCCTGAACGTCCTCATGGGCAGCGTCGAGGCCAAGGGCGGGCTCTTCTTCAAGAAGGGGCCGGGCGAGGTGGGCCGCAAGCCGGCGCGCAAGCTGACCGAGCAGAAGTTCCCGGCGGTCAAGGTGCCGCGGGCCGACAAGGTCGGGACCCCGGACTTCCCGCTGCCCGACCCGGAGCACGGGGTGCCGCAGGTGCTGCCGCAGGCGATCCTGAACGAGGATCCCTACCCCCTGAAGGCCCTCTTCGCCTACCGCATGGATCCCCTCATGTCCATGCCGGACACCAACCTCACCAAGAAGGCGCTCCAGAAGCTCGAGCTGGTCGTCTCCTGCGATATCAACTGGAGCGACATCGCCTGGTGGTCGGACGTCGTGCTCCCCGAGTCGGTCTTCCTCGAGAGGACCGACTGCGTGCAGCAGGCGAACGGCCAGAAGCCCCAGATCTTCCTGCGCCGCCGCGCCGTGCCCCCCCGCTACGACACGCGCGACTGGGCGGTGATCGTCAAGCAGCTCGCCGAGCGGTTGGGCGTGGGCGACTTCTTCCCCTACCAGGACACCGAGGAGCTCGTCCGCTGGCAGCTCGAGGGGACCGGCTTCACCCTCGAGGATTTCGACAAGACGGGATTCGTCGCCTACACCGACAAGCAGATCCTCTGGGACCGCCTGGGGGGCCTCAAGCTCAAGACCCCCTCGCAGAAGATCGAGTTCAAGTCCTCGCTGCTCGAAAATGCGGGGTTCCCCTCGTTTCCGCCCTACGAGCCGGCCCCGGCCTACGAGGGCAATCGCTTCCGCCTGATCACCGGCCGGGCGGCGCTGCACACCCACGTCTCGACCCAGAACAACCCCTACCTGCACGAGCTTCTGCCCGAGAACGAGCTGTGGATCAACGCCCGGCGCGCCGCCGCCCTCGGGGTGAAGGACGGGGCGCTCGTCACCGTCTCCTCCCGGGTCGGCTCGGGCCAGATCCGCGCCCGGGTGACCGAGCACATCCACCCCGACGCCGTCTTTCTCCTGCACGGTTTCGGCCACGAGGCGGCCTTCGCCGCGCGCGCCTGCGGGCGCGGGGTCTCGGATGCGCTGCTCGAGGAGAACATCACCGACCGCGTCGGCGGCAGCCCCGCCCTGCACGACACGACCGTGACCGTCCAGCCGGTTTGAGGCGAACGCCAAGGAGGGAAACCGCCCATGAGCCAGTACTACCTCTTCCAGGACACCAAGAACTGCATCGGCTGCCACTCCTGCGAGATCGTCTGCAAGAGCAACAAGGGCCTGCCGATCGGGCCCAAGCCCTGCCAGGTGATCCACGTCGCCCCGCGCATGGTGAACGGCCAGCCGCGCGCCTCCTACGTTTTCATGCCCTGCTTCCACTGCCAGAACCCCTGGTGCGTCGCCGCCTGCCCGACCGGCGCGATGCGCAAGCGTCCCCGGGACGGGATCGTCTACGTCGAGCCCGAGCTCTGCGTGGGCTGCAAGACCTGCATCACCGCCTGTCCCTGGGGCGCCCCGCAGTGGAACCCGGAGACCGGCAAGGCGGTCAAGTGCGACTACTGCAAGGACCGGCTCGACCAGGGGCTCAAGCCCGCGTGCGTGACCGTGTGCACCACCCACTGCCTGCACTTCGGCCGCGTCGAGGAGATGACCCGCATCCGCCGCGAGCGCCACGCGCGCACCATCGCGAGCCTGGAAAACCAGATCGGATGAGCCTCCGCGGCCGTCCGCCGGAGCCGACCCGATGAGCGCGAACGCCCCCCCCTGCCCGGTCCACGAGACCATCCAGCGCGTGCGCGAGGAGATCGAATCCGGCCGGCTCGACCACCCCCGCAGCCGCCGGATCGCCGAGGAGGTCCTCGAGCTGCTGAACGACGTCGCCTGGGGCCGGGCCGGCCAGGACCACCCGGGGGCGATCGCCTCGCTCGCCGACGAGTTGGCCAACGAGCTCGAGCCGCCGGCCGCCGGCGCGCTCGCCCGGCTGTTGCTCGACGCGCTGAGCCGGAAGCGCGAGGTCTTCCAGAGCCACATCGACACCCACAACTGCGCAAGCGGCGATTGCGTGCGGCTCGTTCCCGCCCCCTGCCAGATGGCCTGCCCGGCGGGGATCGATGTCCCGACCTACGTGAACCTGATCGCCCAGGGAAAGGACGCCGAGGCGATCGAGGTCATCCGCCGCGACAACCCCTTCCCCTGGGTCTGCGGCCTGGTCTGCACGCGGCCCTGCGAATTCATGTGCGTGCGGGGCCGGGTCGACAAGCCGATTTCGATCAAGTTCCTCAAGGCCTTCGCCGCGGAGCGCGCGCTCTCCGAGCGCCAGTACCGCAACCCGCCGCGCGAGGCCGACAAGGGGAAACGGGTCGCGGTGGTCGGGGCGGGTCCGGGGGGGCTGACCGCGGCCTACTACCTCGCCCTCAAGGGGTACGGGGTCACGGTCTTCGAGGATCTGCCGATGGCGGGCGGCATGATGATGCTCGGCATCCCCCGCTACCGCCTGCCGCGCGAGGTGATCGACCGCGAGGTCGCCATGCTCGAGGACCTGGGCGTGCGCTTCCGTTTCAACATGCGCTACGGGCGCGACCTCGACCTCGAAACGCTCAAGTCCCGCGGCTACGATGCGGTGTTTCTCGCGATCGGCGCCCACGCCTCCTTCAAGCTGAACATCCCCGGCGAGGGGGATTTCCCCCAGGTGATCGAGGCGATCGCGCTGTTGCGCCGGGTGGCGTTGGGCGACCACCGCGCGCCGGGAAAGCGCGCCGTCGTCGTGGGCGGGGGCAACGTGGCCATCGACGCCGCGCGCACCTGCCTGCGCCTGGGCTGCGAGGAGGTGACGCTCGCCTACCGCCGGAGCCGGGCGGACATGCCGGCCGACGTGGAGGAGGTGGAACAGGCCGAGGAGGAGGGCATCCGTTTCTGCTTTCTCACCATCCCCAAGGCCGTGCACGGGGAGGCGGGCGCGGTGCGCGGGCTCGTCTGCGTGCGGGCGAAGATGGTGAAAAAGGACGACGGCCCCCGGCTCTTTCCGGTGCCCGTCGAGGGCAGCGACTTCACGATCGAAGCCGACACGATCGTCTCGGCCATCGGCCAGCGCATCGATCTCGACTGCCTGCGCGATCTGAAAGGCCTCGCCTGGAGCCGCCGGCAGACGATCCAGGCGAGCGCCGTGACGCAGGAGACCTCGCTTCCCGGCGTCTTCGCCGGCGGGGACGCCGTCACCGGCCCGGCGACCGTGGTCGAGGCGATCGGTGCGGGCAAGCGTGCGGCCGAGGCGATCGACCGCTGGCTCTCGGGCATCCCCCAGCCGACGATGCCGCCCGTCCCCGTGCGCCGCCGGCGCGTGGCCTGGATCGAGGTGCCGGCCGGCACGAAGATGAGCCTCAAGCGGCCGGAGATGCCGCTGCTCAACCTCGAGCGGCGCCGCACCACCTTCCAGCAGGTCGAGCTCGGCTATCCCGAGAACGCCGTGCGCGAGGAGGCCCGGCGCTGCCTGCGCTGCGACGTCTGCCTGCGCTGCGGCACCTGTGTCACCGTCTGCCGCGACCGCATGGGGATCGACGCCCTGCAGTTCGGTTTTCTCTCCTTCGACCGCCCCGGCCCGACCGATCTGCGGGTCACGGCGGAGCGCTGCATCCTCTGCGGCGCCTGCGCGGCGAACTGCCCGAACGACGCCATCCGCCTCGTTGACCGCAACGGCGAGCGCCTGCTATCCTGGTGCGGCACGATTTTGAACCGCGAACGGCTCGAGCACTGCGAGGGGTGCGGGGCGGTCCTCGGCCCGCGACGCTATCTCGATTACCTGCAGAAGCGCACCGCGCCGGTCGGACCGCTGTGGACCGGGGGGAGACTCTGCCAGGCGTGCGCCCGCCGCGAAACCGCGCGCGTGCACACGGACCTCCACCCGGCGTGAAGGCGGAAGGCGGCTCGGGGCGGAGCAAGGAGGCCCGGCATGGCGTTTCACAAGGGGCAGAAAGTCGAAATCTACCGGCGCTCCGCGGACGAGAGCTGGGGCCCGCACATGGACGAGTACATCGGCCGGCACGGCGTCATCACCGACCCGGACACGACGAAGAACGACCCCGACGCCCTGATCGAGGTCTCGATCGACGGCAAGGGGACCCACCGCTTCCCCCAGGACTGCTTGCGGCTGCTCGACGAATGACCGGCGAACCCCCGATCCCCGTCCGCGTGAACGATCGGACCCTCGAGCTGCCCGCGGGGCGATCTTTGCTCACGGCGCTCCTCGAGGCGGGCGTGCGCATCCCCCACGTCTGCCACCACCCCGCCCTGCACCGGGCGGTGGGGGTGTGCCGCCTTTGCACCGTGGAGGTCAGCGCGGAAGGCCAGGCCCCGCAGACCAAGCGGGCCTGCCTCCTGAAGGTGACCCCGGGGCTGGAGGTCCGCACCGAGAGCGCCGCCGTCCAGGCCGCGCGCGAGAAGGCGATGCGGGCGCTCCTGCGTCAGGCGCCGCAGGCCGAGCGCCTGCTCCGGCTCGCCGCCGAGTTCAACCTCCGCATCGACCCCCCCCCCGACGGCTGCATCCGCTGCCTTCTCTGCGAGCGCATCTGCCGCGAGGTGGTCGGAGCGTCCGCCCTGCGGCTGGGGAAGCGGGAAGGCCTCCGCCTGATCGAGCCGGTCGAGGGCCGCTGCATCGGCTGCGGCACCTGCGCCAACGTCTGCCCCACCCAGGTGATCCACGTGCACGACGAGGAGGCCGTGCGCGTGATCTCGATCCGCGGCGAGACGATCGGCCGCCACCCCCTCGCCGTCTGCGAGGGCTGCGGCCGGCGCTTCGCGACCCCGAGGTTTCTCGAGGCGGCCCATTCCCGCGCGGTCGATCACCACCCCGACGTGAAGGAGCATCACCGCTTCTGCCCCGAGTGCGCCAAGCGCCACTCGGGCCGCGTCTCCGCCCTCAGCACCCGCCGCTATTGACCGCCTCCGGGCCCCTTGGTCTCGACGCCCTCCGGGGTGACGAGCACATCGAGCCCCGTCCGTCGCCACGTGGCGCGCGCCTGCTCGACCGTGTCCACGAGGGGCTCCTGACAGTTGAACGAGGTGTTGAGCAGCATCCGGCAACCCGTCTTCTCCTCCCAAAGCCGAAGCAGCCGCAGGAGAAACGGGTCGTCGCCCTCCTCGAGGATCTGCGGCCGGGTGGTGCCGTCCACGTGGGTCACGGCCGGAACCCCCTGCGCGGCGACGGGGACGATGTAGGACATGTACTTTCCGGGAACCCCCCAGTCGCCGCCGAGCACCATCGGCGCATAGGGGCGGTACCACTCGCGTTTCTTCACCTCGCGGTTCAGCCGATCCTTGCCGTCGGGCAGGCGCGGGTCGAGCAGGATGCTGCGGTGGCCGAGGGCGCGCGGGCCGGACTCGGCGCGGCCGTAACAGAGACCGACGCTCTTCCCCTCGAGAAGGAAGCGCACGATCTCCCCCGCCCACTCGGCGCGGATCGGCCCGGCGTCGGTCCCGAGGTAGGGGGAGAGCGGCCGGGGGGTGCGGGGGCGGCCGAGCACGTGGTGCCAGACGAAGAGCGCCTGCCCCAGGCTCAGTCCCCCGTCGTGGGGCTGGGCGGGGACCCAGGTGCCGGCGAACAGGCCGCTTCGGTGCACGGCGGTGTTGGCGATGCAGTTCATGGCGCACCCGCCGGTGAGGACCACGTGTTCGACCGGCCGACGCTCCTTCAGGCGCCGCGCGGCCTCGAGGAAGAGCTCGGTCGTGAGCTGCTGCAGCGAGGCGCAGACGTCTTGGGCGAAGGGGTCCTCGGGGTCGAGGGTGAGCTCGTCGCCGCGGCCGAAGCGGAAGGTCTGGAAGGGCGCGTAGGGGTAATAGAGCATCTGCTCGCGCAAGACCTCCACGATCTCCTCTCGCGGGGTTCCGTAGCTCGCCAAGCCCATGAGTTTGCCTGCGCCCTCGAGCCGCTTCATCCCGAAGTTGTACTCGCCGAGCGAGGCCCAGACGGCCCCGATGTTGAGCTGCATCTTCTTCTTTTCGTAGCCCCAGCCGTACTCGATCTCGCGGATGCGGTTTCCCCCGCCCCAGGCCATGGCGCAGGCGCGCAGATCGCCGCTGCCGTCGGCCGAGAGGATCCCCGCCTCCTCGAAGGGCGAGGTGAAGAGCGCGCCGGCGGCGTGGGCGAGGTGATGGTCCACGGCGACCGCCTCCACCAGGCGCCCGAGGAGCCGGATCCGGTGGCGGCTCATGCGCCCCTCGGGGGGCCCGCGCCAGCCGTCCTCCTTGTAGTCGGGCCGCTCGTCGTAGCGCTCGCCCTCGAGCTCGAGCGCAAAGCGCGTGCCCTCCTTCGCCGGCCGGAGGTAGGGGTTGAAAACCACGAGATCGACCGAGGCCGGCGTCCAGCCGTAGCGTTCCAGGATCGCGGCGAGGTCCATCGGGCCGGCGTCGTGCTTGACGCGCGTCAGACGCTCCTTTTCGAGAACGCAGACCACCTCCCCCTCGTCGAGGAGGGTCACGTTCGCGTCGTGTCCGAAATAGAAGGATAGGATGCGCATGCGGCGGATTCTCCCCGGGGGAAAATGAAGGCCGCCGATCGTAGGGCCGGGGCCCCCGGCTGTCAAGGCGGCCCGCCGGGGTTTGAGCCCGCGGCCGGGATGTGATACCCATCTTCGGGAACGCGAGAGCGCGGGGGGGCGGATCCGCCCGCCCCCCCCGGCGTCCATCACCCCGGAGAGTGAAAGGAGAGGCCCCCATGGCGCAGAAATCCCGCGAGGAACGCAGGCAGAAGGTCATCGAGGTGTTGAACAAGGCGCGCGCGATGGAGCTGCACGCCATCCACCAGTACATGAACCAGCACTACAACCTGGACGACAAGGACTACGGCGAGCTTGCGGCCAAGATCAAGCTGATCGCGATCGACGAGATGCGCCACGCCGAGATGTTCGCCGAGCGGATCAAGGAGCTGGGCGGCGAGCCCGTGACCGAGCACGGCCACAAGGTGCAGAAGGGCCAGAAGGTGGAGCAGCTCTTCGCCTTCGACGCCCGGCTCGAGGACAACACGATCGACGTTTACAACGGCTTCGCCGGGATCTGCCGCGAAAACGGCGACAGCCTCACGATGAAGCTCTTCGAGGCGATCATCGCCGAGGAGCAGATCCACTACAACTACTTCGACAACGTCGACGAGCACATCCAGACACTCGGCGACACCTTCCTCGCCAAGATCGCCGGCACCCCCTCCTCCACGGGGCTCACCCCCAAGGGCTTCGCCGTGGGCACCGGGGGCGAGGCGGCCTGAAGGCGACCGGAGGCCCCCCACGGGGAGCCGCACGATTCCCGGCGGCTCCCCTTCCCGTGCGAAAGGATCCGCGCCGTGAACCCCTTCCCCGAGCCGGAATCCCGCCCCAAAAAGTTCAGCCCGCTGCTCAAGGGGGCCATCGACCTCCATGTGCACGCCGCCCCCGATGTGGTGGCCCGCAAACAAGACCTGCTCGAGCTCGCCCGCGATGCCGCCGATGCGGGGATGGCCGGCATGCTCATCAAGGACCACTGCACCTCCACGGTGGGCCGGGTGCTGGCCGTCAACCGGCTTTATCCGCAGGGGCCGCGCTTTTACTCCGCCCTCGCCCTGAACCCGCCCTCGGGCGGCCTCAACCCCGTCGCGGCGGAGGCCTTCCTGCGCGCCGGCGGCCGGGTCGTTTTCGCCCCCACCTACGGTGCCGCCCACCACATCGCCGTCTGGGGCGCCGGCCGGCCGCCGACCGCATTTCCCTTGCCCCCGGGCTTCACGGGCATCCGGCTCCTCGACGAATCCGGCGCCCTGGCCGCGGAGTTGCCGCCCATCCTGGAGCTGGCCGCCCAACACGACGCCGTGCTGGCGACCGGCCACGTCTCGCCGGAAGAGGCCCTTGCGCTGCTGCGTGCGGCCCGGAGGGCCGGGGTGCGCCGGCTCGCGGCCACTCACGTCTCCGAGCCGGTGTGCGGCATGGATCTCGCCCGGCAGCGGGAAGCCGTCGGCCTGGGGGCGCTGGTCGAGCACTGCCTCTTCGCCCTGACGCCGGCCTGCCCGGGGTCCATCGGTCTGGAAGAGATGGCCCGGAGCATCCGCTCCCTGGGGGTGGAGCACGTGGTGCTCTCGAGCGACTTCGGCCAGGTCTCCAACCCACCGGCCGTGTACGGCCTGGGGGATTGCCTGGAGCGGCTGCAAGATTTGGGTTTCAGCACGGCCGAGATCAAAACCATGGTGTCCGACAACCCCCGGCGCCTCCTGGAGTAAGCCTCACGCCCGGTCGGGTCCTCACCGTGGAAGTCCTACTCTTACGCCTGCCGCCGTGCGGGGCCGCGCTTGACTCGCCAAAGCGGGCCGTTTATAGAGTCCAACCGATTGCCCGAAACCGGCGGCGTGCGCGGTACGGGCGACCCGCCGCGGAGGCCCGAAGCCCCCGGGGGTTGGGTATCGCGCGGATTGCCGGGAAAACCCCTCGAACCGGGAGACGACTCATGAAAAGCAACGTGCGTTTCCTTGCCCTGGCGGCGGCCGCCATCCTGGCCGCGGCGGGCGCGGCTCCGTCATGGGCCGGGCCCGTGGTGCTCAAAATGGGCTGGACCACCTCCGACGGCCCCACCGACCCCTATGCGATCGCCGCCCGGGAGTTCAAGAAAGCCTTGGAGGCGCAGGCGCCGGGGCAGTTCCAGGTGCAGTTCTACCCCAACCGGCAGCTCGGCGACGAGAAGGAGATGCTCGAGGGCCTCTCGTTCGGCACCCTCCAGATGGGCGTCATCACCAACGCCCCGATCGCCAGCATCGAGCCTGCGTTCCAGATCAACGACATGCCCTTCCTCTATAGCGACGAAGCCCGGGCCCACAAGGTCTTGGACGGGGCGATCGGCCGGGAACTCCTGGCGAAACTCGCCAAAAAGAAAATCGTCGGCCTGGGTTTCGCCGAAGGCGGTTTCCGCCAGATGATCAACAACGTCCGGCCCATCTACGAGCCCAAAGACATCGAGGGGATCAAGTGGCGGGTGATGCAGAACCCCGTCTACCTGGGCATGTTCCGCTCGCTGGGCGGCAACGCCGTGCCCATGGCCTGGGGCGAAGTCTTCACCGCCGTGCAGCAGGGCACCATCGACGGGTTGGAGATCCCCATGGCCGTGATCCAGAACAACGGGTTTTTCGAGGTCTGCAAGTACTTGTCGCTGACCAATCACACCTACTCGGCGCTGGGGGTCTTGATCAGCCAGAAAACCTGGGAGAAGCTGACGGAGCCGCAGAAGAAGGCCGTCCAGGCTGCGGCGGCCGCGGCCATCCAGGCCCAGCGGAGCGCAAACGCGGCCAACGAGGAACAGATCAAGACCGCTCTGGCCGCCAAAGGGATGCAGATCAATAAAATCAAGGACCCGGCGGCTTTCCGGGCCATGGTGGACCCTGTGTACAAGCAATTCCGGGACTCCATCGGCCCCGAGCTGATGGACCGGGTGCTCAAGGCCGTGCAGTAAACCCCGCCCCCTTGAGCCTTGCGGGCCCGCGGCTTCCGGGCCGCGGGCCCGATGTAGGCCCGTCATGTTCAAGCTCCTCGACGGACTGAGCCACGGGCTGGCCCGCGTCACGGGCGGGGCGGTGGTGCTGCTTGCCGCCGCCCTGGTGGCGGCGCTGGCGGTCTCCATCTTCTTCCGCTACGTCGTCGGCCGCGCCCTCTCCTGGCCCGAGGAAATCTCGCTCATGCTCTTCGCCTGGATGACCCTCTTGTCCGGCAGCCTGGGGGTGCGCGAGAATTTCCATGTACGGCTCACCCTCCTGACCGACCGGCTGCCGCCGCGAGCGGCCCAGGCCCTGGAAATCCTGAGCACCCTGGGCGTCGCTTTGTTCGGCCTGATGCTCATCTATTCCGGCGCCGATCTGCTTGCGCGCACCATGGAGCACCTGACCCCCACCCTGCGCCTTTCCCTGGACTGGGTGAACTGGTCGGCTCCGGTCTGCGGGGCCCTGATCCTGGTGCACGCCCTGGCGCGGCTGGCGGGGGCGATCCGGCCGCCGCGGAAGGAGCGGCCATGAGCGAGGCGGCCTGGGTGCTCACCGCGGGCTTTCTGGTGCTGCTTCTTCTGGGCCTGCCCATCGTCTTCGCCTTGGGCTTGAGTTCGCTCATCGCCCTGTGGCTCCTGGACATCGACCTCGTGGTGATGGCGCAGCGCATCATCGCCGGCACCCAGTCTTTCCCGCTGCTGGCCATCCCGGGCTTCATCCTGTCCGGAGACCTGATGACCCGGGGCGGCCTCTCCACCCGCCTGGTGCAGGTGGCCGAGCCCCTCGTGCGCCATGTCAGGGGAGGCCTGGGCATGGTTTCCGTGCTGGCTTCCATGTTCTTCGCCTGCATCTCCGGCTCGGCCCCGGCCACGACCGCCACCGTGGGATCCATCATGATCCCGGAGATGACCCGGCGCGGCTACAGCAAGCGCTTCGCCACCGCGCTGGCCGTCTGCGTGGGGCCCATCGGCCAGATCATCCCCCCCTCCATCCCCTTCATCGTCTGGGGAGTGATCTCCGAGACCTCCATCACGCGGCTCTTTTTGGCCGGAGTGATCCCGGGGGTGTTCTGCGGGATGGGCTACATGGGGGCCTGCTACCTGTCGGCCCGGGCGGGCAACCTGCCCACCCTGCCCCGGGCCACCCTCGCCGAGCTCCTTCAAGCGATCGGCCGCGGCAAGTGGGCCCTCTTCGCGCCGGTCCTGATCCTGGGCGGCATCTACGGCGGAATCTTCACCCCCACCGAGGCGTCCATCGTGGCCGTGATCTACGGGCTGGTGGTGGGCTTGTTCATTTACCGGGGGCTCGAGGCCCGGGGGCTTGCGGCGTTGGTGCTCAAGTCCATGAAGACCACCGCCATCGTCATGTTCATCATCGCCGTGGCCTCGCTTTTCGGCTGGCTGCTGGCCTACGAGCAGGTGCCGGACCGGATCGTGGCCTTGATTCTCTCGCTCTCCGACAACCGCCTGCTCATCCTGCTCATGCTCAACGCGGTGCTCCTGCTCCTGGGCGCCTTCATGGACAACCTGGCCTGCATGATCATCCTGGGCGGGCTGCTGCTGAAGCTCGGCCAGCAGATGGGACTGGACCCGGTTCAGCTGGGCGCCATCGTGGTCATCAATTTCGCCGTGGGCATGGAGACCCCGCCGTTCGGCTATTCCCTCTTTGTCGGCTCGGCCATCAGCGGGTTGAGGATCGAGGAGATCAGCAAGGGGATGCTCCCCTTCTTTCTCGTCGACATGGCCATGCTCCTGCTGGTCACCTACGTCCCCTGGGCGACCCTGTGGCTGGGCCGGCTCGTGGTCGGGTAGGCCGAAGCGGTGGGAAGGGCGTGGGGGAGGGAATCCGACGGGCCGGATCGACCCGCGCGGGGTTCCACGAACCCGGGGGGAGAAAGAACCCGTGCTCGGGGGATCCGGAGGCGGGTCGGGCGTGCGGGGAACGCCGCGCTCAGTCCCCTCCCGGCCCGCCGCGGGAGGCCTGCTCCAGGGCCTGCCGGTGCAGGAGGGCGAGCTCCCCGGCAAGACGGCGGTTGTCGAACTCCGCGCGCACCCTCGCGCGCGCCGCGGGGAGAACCCGCCGCCTGAGCTCCCTGTCGACCAGCAGGCGGCGCATGGCGGCGGCGAGCGCCTCCTCATCCCCGGGGGAAACGAGCAGCCCCGTCTCCTCGTCCGCCACGAGCTCGGGGATCGCCGAAACGCGGGTCGCCGCCACCGGGACCCCCATGCTCATCGCCTCGACGAGCACGTTGGGGATCCCGTCGCGGTCGCCGTCGGCGGCGACCTCGCTCGCCAGGACGAAGAGGTCGGCGCGGCGGTACTCCTCGCGCACGGCCTCGTGGGCGAGCGTCCCGGCAAGCCGGCAGCCCCCCCCGAGGCCCAGCCCGCGCACGAGACCCTCCACCTTTTCCCGCTCCGGCCCCTCGCCGACCAGCGTGTAGTCGAAGGGCAAGCCCTCGCTCTTCAACCGGGCGAGCGCGCGCAGGATCGTGGGGATCCCTTTCTTCGCGATCAGCCGCGCCACGGTGAGGATCCGATACGGGGGGCGGGCCGTGAAGCGCAGCTCCGGGCCGGAATCGAAAAAGCGCGTGTCGATCCCGTGGTAGAAACAATGGATCGGCGTCGAAAGCCCGCCGGCGATACGCCCGAGGTGGCGCGCGTTGTAGCGGGTGCAGGTGACGACGAAACTCGCCCGGGCGATCTTCTCCCGCAACTGCGCGGGGTCCGTCGTGTAGATGTCCTTCGCATGCGCCGTGAAGCTGAAGGGCAGGCCCGAGAGCGCCGAGGCGTAGAGCGCCACCGAGGCCGGCGAGTGCGCGAAATGGGCGTGGAAGTGGGCGATCCCGCTGCCGGCAAGCAGCTTCTCGACCAGCCAGCCCGCCTGCAGGAAGTGCCTCAGGCTCGCGGGGTTCCCGCTGCGCCCGAGCCGCCGCAGGGCGAGCTTCAGTCCCGCCGCGTAGCGCCGCGGGCGGCGGAGGCAAAGAAGGCTGTTGCGGTAAAGCAGCCGGGGAGCGTTTTTCCAAAAGGTCTCGGGCAGGTAATCCACGCGCGCGCGGATCGCCCGGACCACCGGGTGGGTGATCGCCTCGCGGCCGGGGCGCATGGAGAGGATGCGGATCGCGAGCCCGGCCTCCTCGAGGAGGCGGATTTCGTGGGCGATGAAAGTCTCGGAGATCCGGGGGTAGCCCTTGAGGATCATGCCGAGGACCGGCGGGCGGTCGTTCACCTCGGGCATTTCAGGCCGCAAGCCCCCGGAACTCCCGCAACCGCTCCCGCATGACCTCGATCCCGGTCATGGGAAAACGGGCGATCGCCTCGCGGAAGGGGGCGGGGTCCGCAAGCACCCTCTGGACCCGCTCGCCTAAGCTCTCCGGCGACAGCTCTTCCCAAGGGAGGAGCTCGATCAGGCCGCGCGCCTGGAAGGCCTGCGCCCGCAGCGCCTGCTCGCGGCGCGGGGTCTCCCGCGGCACGACGAGAGCGGGCGTGCCCACGCTCAGCAGCTCGCAGAGGGTGTTGTAGCCCCCCATGCAGACGACGAGGTCGGCGGCGGCGAAGAGGGTCTCCATGCGCCGGAAGAAGTGGTACATGCGCGCCCCCACCTTGCGTGCGCGCCGGGCGACCCCCTTGCGCTCGGAGCGGGGCATGAAGGGGCCCGTGATCAGGATGCTGCGGAAAGGGATCGCCCCGTTCTGCGCCTCGAGCATGGAGAGGTAGGCGTCCATCACCGGGAAGCCGTCGCCGCCCCCCCCGGTGGTCACGACGACCAGGCGCTCCTCCTCCCCGATCCCGTGCTCGCGCCGCAGCCCCTGCACGGCCTCGGCCGTGGGGACTTTCCGCGGGATGTAGCCGGTGAAGCGGAAGCGGGCGGCGAGGCCCTCGGGGATGGCGTACTCCCGGATCGGGTCGTAGAGATCCCGCTCGCCGTAGACCCAGATCTCGCTGTAGAGCTCCTCGAGCGCCGCGTAGGCCCCTTTCTCGCGCCACTCGCGCTGCGTCGTCGCGGCGTCGTCCATGATGTCGCGCAGGCCGAGCACGGTGCGCGTCTTCGGCCGCGAGCGCCGGAGCCACTGCAGGGCGGGGAGCACCTCCCGCTTGAGCCCGAGAGGCTCCTTGTCCACGATGAAGAGCTGGGGCTGAAAGCTCTTCACCGTGGCGGTGATGATGCTCTTGCGGATGTCGAGGGCGTGCCGCGGGGTGATCTTGATCGAAAGCGGCAGGTACTCCTCGTTCGTGCGCTTGATCATGCCGGGGATGCGCACGAAGTCGATCTGCTCGGGGAAGCTGAAGCGGCCGGCGATCGGCGAGCCGGTGAGGATCAGGATGTTCAGCCGCGGGGCGAGCAGGTGCGCGGCGATCGCCAGGCTCCGGCGGATATGGCCCAGCCCGTAGGTGTCGTGCGAGTACATGAGGATGTTGTAGGTCGCGTTGCGGGCCATCGGGTCTCCGGGCGCGGCCGCCGCCGGAAAATGGGGTTTTATAGTGAAATTCGCGGGATCTTGTCAATTCGCAGGCTTTCCCCGCGCTTCCGCCTCTGGTATAATGGCGGCTTTCGCGGCCGGCGCGCAACGCCCGCCGGGGAGACGATCTTCCGCATCCGAAAGAGGGATCCATGGCCCGCTCCGAAGTCCACCCCGTGCACCGCTTCGAGCCCTGGCAGGTCTGGCCGGGCTCCTACGACAACCCGCCCGCCGACGGAAACTTCCCCCGCCCCGCCGATCTCGGCTTCACGATCACCCGGAAGACCCGGATCGCCTCCATGGGCAGCTGCTTTGCGCGGGAGATCAAGCGACGGCTGCTGCAGCGGGGATTCGCCTACATCCAGGAGGAGGCCCACCACCCGGCCGCGGTGCACGCGAGCGCGGCCTGGGAGCGGGTCTACAACACCTTCTGCATGCGCCAGATCGTCGAGTACAGCTTCGGCGAGTGGCGCCCCGCGCGGCGCTGGTGGCAGGCGCCGGTCTCGGGGCGCATCCAGGACCCCTTCCGCCGCGCCGTGCTCTACGACTCGCTCGCGGAGGCCGAGGCCGATTTCGCGCGCCACCGCGAGCACTCGCGCCGCGCGCTCGCCTCGGCCGAGCTGCTGATCCTCACCCTGGGGCTGACCGAGATCTGGCGCGACCGCGAGGACGGCTCGGTGATCAGTCTCCCCGGCGGGCCCTACGTGAACGAGGGCGGGGACCTCGCGCGCTACGAATTCACGGTCAGCCGGGTCGCGGAAAACCTCGAAAACCTGGAACGCATCCACGCCCTCCTCGCCGCCCACAACCCGGGCTGCCGCATCCTCGTCACCGTCTCCCCGGTCCACCTCTGGGCGACCTTCCGCCGCGACGCCGACGTCCTGAGCGCCAGCTGCAACTCGAAGAGCACGCTCCGCGCCGCAGCCGACGAGTTCGTCTGCCGCCACGAAAACGCCTTCTACTTCCCGGCCTTCGAGATGGCGACCCTCTACCGGCCGATCCTGGGGAAGACCTGGTTCGCCGGCGGCCGCGAGAACTTCCACGTCGACAAGGCGACGGTCAAGTTCATCATGAACCATTTCTTCCGCTGGTACGCCCCCGCGGAGCCCTGCGAGCCCTTCGCGGTCGAGGCGGAGGGGCTCCCTTGACTCGGCCTGCGCTCTCCGCGACAATGGCCCGCCGGGTCCGACCCCCGGCCCGTGAGGGAGAGACCATGGAATTCGAGCCCGTGATCGGGCTGGAAGTTCACGCCCAGCTCAAGACGAAAACCAAGATCTTCTGCCCCTGCTCGACCGCCTTCGGCGCCGCGCCGAACACCCAGGTCTGCCCGGTGTGCCTGGGGCTCCCCGGCGTGCTCCCGGTCCTGAACCGCGCGGTCGTGGAGTACGCGCTGCGCCTGGCGCTCTCCCTCTCCTGCGAAATCGCCCGCGAGAGCCGGTTCGCGCGCAAGAACTACTTCTACCCGGACCTCCCCAAGGGCTACCAGATCTCGCAGTACGAGCTTCCCGTCGCCGAACACGGCCGGCTCGAAATCGGAACCGGGGACGGCGTAAAGACCGTGCGCATCCGCAGAATCCACATGGAGGAGGACGCGGGGAAACTCGTCCACGACCCACGCCTGGGCCGAAGCCGGGTCGATTTCAACCGCGCCGGCGTCCCCCTGGTCGAGATCGTGAGCGAGCCCGACCTCGACTCCGCCGCCGCGGCCGGGGCCTACCTGCGGGCGCTGCGGGCGCTCGTCCGCTGGCTCGAGATCTGCGACGGGAACCTCGAGGAGGGAAGCTTCCGCTGCGATGCGAACGTCTCCCTCAAGCCGCCGGGAAGCCCCGTCCTCGGGACCCGGACCGAGCTCAAGAACCTGAATTCCTTCCGCTTCGTCGAGCGCGCGATCGAGCGCGAAATCGAGCGCCAGCGGGAGGTCCTGCTCGAGGGCGGCGCGGTGGTGCAGGAGACCCGCCTCTACGACCCCGACCGCGACCGGACCGTCTCCATGCGCGGGAAAGAGGAGGCGCACGACTACCGCTACTTCCCCGACCCGGATCTTCCCCCGCTTTCGATCGAGGAGGCCTGGATCGAGGCCGTGCGGCGGGGCCTGCCCGAGCTCCCCGACGCCCGGCGGCGGCGGTTCGTGGAGACCTTGGGCCTCTCCCCCTACGATGCGGGGGTGCTCACCTCGGAGCGTTCCCTGGCCGACTACTTCGAGGCCGCCCTTTCCCGTTTTCCGCAGGCCAAGACCGTGGCCAACTGGGTGATGGGGCCGCTGCTCGCGCTTCTGAACGAGCGCGGCCTCGAGGCCGCGGCCGCCCCGGTCGCCCCCGATGCGCTCGCAAGGCTGCTTCACCTCGTCGAAGAGGGGACGATCAGCGCGAAGAGCGCAAAAGAGGTCTTCTCCGAGATGGCCGCAAGCGGCGCCGCCCCCGAGGCGATCGTCGCCGCGAGAGGCCTCTCCCAGATCAGCGGCGAGGCCGAACTCGAAAAGATCGCCCGCGAGGTTCTCGCCCGGCACCCCGCGGAGGTCGCATCCTACAGATCGGGGAAGAAGAAGCTGATCGGCTTCTTCGTGGGCGAGGTGATGAGGGAGACCCGCGGCCGGGCGAACCCCAAAACCGTGAACGCTCTTCTCGAGCGGCTCTTGAAGGCCTGAAACCCGAGGCGCCGGGGATTTCCGCCGCCGGTGCCGGCATATCCGAGGAGTCCCATTCATGAGAAAGATCCGTATCGCCTTCACCGCGGCCCTGGTTTTCGCCCTCTTCCCGGCCGCGCTCCTTGCCAAAACGCTCGCCATCGTCCCCTTCCGGGTCCACGCCGACCGCGATGTGCGCTTCATGGCGGACGGGATCTACGACATGCTGAGCACGCGGTTGAACCGGCCGGGCGAGCTCGAAGTGAAGCCCCGGGCGGCGGTCGAACGGGGGCTGGCCGCCCTTCCCGGCGGTTTTGCCGAGGCGCGCGCCGCCGAGGCCGCGCGCGCCCTGGGGGTGGACTTTCTCGTTTTCGGCAGCCTGACCGTGCTGGGCGAAGGGGTGAGCCTCGATGCGAAGGCGGTCGACGCCGCGGGCGCACGGCCTGCGCTTTCCTTCTCCGAGCAGAGCCCGGACCCCGGGGGGATCATCTCGCGGGTCAACCGACTGGCGGGCGAGATGCAGGCGGCGCTCCTCGGCAAGCCGGCCGCCGCACAGGCCGAGGCAACCCCCGCCCCCGCCGCCCCGCAGGCCGCCGCCCCGCCCGCGGCCGACCCCCAGGCCCACCCCGAGAAGCTCTTCCGCAGCCAGGGGGGTCTTGCCCCCGAAGATCGCCCCTCGCCCTTCGTCTCCGAGGAGGGGGGCGGGGGGATCGAGCTTTCCCCCAAGTTCTGGAGGAGCGCCTCCTTCAAGCAGCTCTTCAACGGGCTTGCCCTCGGGGACGTGGACGGGGACGGGAAGACCGAGACCGTGATCGCCACCCAGGAAGGGCTGATCGTCCACCGCATGGAGCAGGGCCGCTTCTACCAGGTGCACGACTTGCGAAACGAAAACCGGGGCATCCCCGTCGCCGTCGATGTGGCCGACATCAACGGGAACGGCCGCCCCGAAATCTTCGTCACCGCCCTCACCCCGACGCGGCGCGGCGTCTCCTCCTACATCCTCGAGCACGACGGCAAGGCTTTCCGCCGCGTCGCCGAAGGCCTCCCGCTCTACTTCCGGGTATGCCGGACGCCGGACCGCGGGGCGGTGCTGCTCGGCCAGGAGCACCGCCCGGGCAGCCCGCATTCGAACCGCATCCACGAAATGGTCTGGAGAAACGGCCGCTACGAGGCGGAAGCGCCGGTTTCGGTGCCGGTCGCCCTGAATGTCCTGGGGCTCGCCTTCGCCCGGCTGGGCGAGAACCGCAAGGAGTCGACCGTCGCCTTCGACCGCGACGATTTCATCCGCGTCTTCGAGCCCGGCGGCGCACAAGAGTGGCGAAGTTCGGAAAAATACGGCGGGAGCACGCTCTATTTCGCAGCCGAGCGCGCCGACCAGGGCGACGTCGTCAACCCGATCTATCTCCCCATGCGGATGCTTCCCTGGGAGCCGGGGGGGGAGGGCAAGGGCCGCCTCCTCGTCGTCCGCAACCACGACTGGGCGGGACGCCGCCTCGAGCGCATGCGCTTCCTCCAGGAGAGCCAGATCTTTTCTTTCTTCTGGGACGGGCTGGGGCTCGCCCCGGAGTGGCGGACGAGGAAGATCACCGGTGCGATCCGCGACTTCGCCGTGGGCGACTTCGCAAACGACGGCCGCCGCTCCCTCGTCGCCGCGGTCGTCCTCGACGAGGGCCACGTCATCGGGACCGACCCCAAGAGTGTGGTGATCGCCCTCGAGTTCAAGTAGCCCCCCCACCGAGAGGCGGGATCGCCGAGCGGGAAAGGGAGCCGCGGGGGGGTTGGGTCGCCCCCTGAGGAACCGCGACGACGATTCCCCTTGACCCGCCGCCGTACCGGGGGCAGGCCGCCAACTCCGCGGCGACCCCCGGCGGACGGGGATCCGAGGCGACCGCCCCCCGCTCGCCCCATGCCTGCCCGGGTGACCAAGGCCGAGAGGGGACTCTCGTCTTTCAGCTCAAGCCGGGAACTTCAAGAAAGAAAAAACCCGGGGCCGAAGCCCCGGGTTTTTTCGTGCAGGAAAAGCGGGTGGGGAAGAAGCGGGCGCGATCAGAAGTCGATCTGCCACTTCGCGCCGGCATACCAGCGGTAGCCGGTGTCGTCACCCGTCACGGGGTCGTCACCGAAATCGATGTAGCCGATTTCGGGGATGAGGTAGACGCCCTTGGCGAGGGTGATCACGGCCTGGATGTAGGCTTCCCAGGCCTCCGCGTCGTCCACGCCGGAGACGTCCGCGTCATCGTTCCGGTAGCCGACGCCCGCCTCGAACTTCAGCGTGTCGGTGAACTTGAGGCCGGCGACCAGCATTGCGGAGAGGCTCTTCGCGTCGTTGGTGTCGTCGGTGCCCTTGAGCGTGGCCCGGGCGTAGGTGGCGCCCCAGCGGCCGTTCGCCCAGCCGGCGTTCGCCCAGTTCTGGCCGTAGGCGACCTGCGGGCCGATCCAGAAGGCGCCGATGTTGATCATGCTGTCGATCCCGATGACGTAGGACCAAATGTCGAGGTCGTCGGTCAGGGCGCTCGTGCCGCGATCGACCTTGAAGTACTGGACACCGCCGAAGGGGCGCAGGTCGAAGGCCCCGAACTTCATGAGGTAGGAGGCCTCGAGCTTGGGCAGGTTCCAGTCCGGATCGCTGTTCGCCGGGGCGATTCCGCCGGTCGTATAAAGGGCGTTCGTGAGCAGGGCGATGTCGAAGTTGCCCAGGGTGAGCCCGATCATCGCCGGGCGGCGGCCGTAGAAGTTGCCGTTCCCGAGGAGACCGTTGTCAGCATCGAAGACCTGGCCGGAGATGAAGCGGGTGACCGGCGAGTAGTCCTTTCCGACCTTGAGCGTCGCGTTGTCGGAGAACTTCCAGAAGCCGACGGCGCGCCGGGTGTTGACGGATTCGTCGCCGCCGTCACCACCGCCTGCAGCGCGCAGGGCGAGCTCGATCAAACCGCTCACCTGGTCGGCCTTCACGCGCGCGCCGAGCCGCGAGTTGCCCTGGAAATCCCAGCGCAGCCCCCAGTCGGAGTCGTCGCCTGCGACCCTGGCGTCGCCGAAGTCGTCATTGATGTAGAAAGTGGCCATGCGCTGGCTGCCGTAGAAGGACCACTGCTGGGCCATCACCGGCGCGGCCAGCAAGAGCACTGCCAGAACCGCAATCAGTTTCTTCATCGTTTCCATCCTCCTTGAACGAGCTGTGGGAAAACCGATACCGAAAAACCCGACTCTTCCTGCACCTCCTTCACCCCGGAGCGGGCGGCCCTGGGATGTCAACCGGGGGGGAAGCCTGAAAAACCCCCCCCGCACCCTTCCGGCCGGAAATCGGGGCGGATCTTATTCCGGAGGTCCCCCCCTGTCAAGCGCTTTCTTTTTTTTTCGATCAAATCCGAAAATTTAGCTTCGCTTGAAGGCCTTCACGATCATCCCCTTCCCCCAGAGGAGGAAGGTCGGCCGGCCGTGGGGGCAGGTGCCGGGGTTCCTGCAGGAGTCGAGTCCGGCAAGGAGCGCCTGCATCTCGGGGGGGGAAAGCGCCTGCCCCGCGCGCACGGCCCCGTGGCAGGCGGCAAGGCGCCGCAGGCGCTCCCTCGCCTCGAAGGGGGCCCCCGCCCCTTGCGCCGCGGCGAGGGCGGAGGCGAACTCGGCGAGGAGGGGGCCGGCTGCGCCTCGGCCAAGGACCGCAGGGACGGCGGTCAGCTTGAGCGTCTCCGCCCCGAAGGGCTCGAGCTCGAAGCCCGCCTGCCGGAGCACCTCCAGGTGCGGGAGGATCGCCGCCATCGCCCGGGCGCCCAGCTCGACCGTCTCCGGGATGAGGAGCGCCTGCCGCCCCCCCCCCGGTTCTGTAAGCTTCTCATAAAGGATGCGCTCGTGGGCCGCGTGCTGGTCGACGAGGACGAGCCCTTCCTCCCCCTCGCAGACGAGGAAGGCTGCGTCCAGTTGTCCGAGCGGGCGCAGCCGGGAAAAAAAGCCTCTCTTTTCGATGACCTCGATCTCGCCGGCGGGCGGGGTGGCGGCGCTCTCCGGCCGCGGCGGGAAAACGGGGGGCGCGACGCGATCCTCCGGGAAGGCGATCGGAAGCGGCCTCCTCGCCGCCGGGCCGGCTAAGGGCGCCTGCCGCTCGCCGAGTTCCACCGCCGCCTCCGGCGGAGCCGCCCCCCCCCACCACGCGGAAAGCCCCGCCTCGTAGAGCGCCTGGGCGGTCGCCCGACGGGTGAGCTCGAAGACGACCCCCGGCCGGGCGAAGCGCACCTCGCTCTTCGCGGGGTGGACGTTCACGTCCACCGCGCCCTCGGGGCCTTCGATGAAGAGGGCGGCGAGCGGGTACTCGCCCCGGACGAGCCGCTCGGCGTAGCCCTGCAGCAGGGCGTGCTGGAGCATGCGGTCGCGCACCGCGCGGCGGCCGACGAGGAAAAAGAGCCCCTCGGGCGAGCGCCGGACGAGACCGGGCCGGGAGACCCAGCCCGAAAGGGTGAAGCCCTCGGCCGCGGCCCGGATGGGGAGGAGATCCGCGGCGCGTTCGATCCCGGTCACGGCGAGCACCCGCTCCAGCGGGTCGGTCGCGGCCGGGTAGCGCCGCAGGCTCCTGCCGTTGTGGGAAAGCTCGAAGTGCACGCCGGGGTGGCCGAGGGCGAGGGCGGCGAGCGCTTCGGCGGCCCGCGCCGCCTCGGCGGCGGGGGATTTCATGAACTTCCTCCGCGCCGGGGTGTTGAAGAAGAGATCGCGCACCTCGACCAGTGTTCCCGGCGGCGCCCCGGCCGCGGCGACCCCGGTCACTTTCCCCCCCTCGACCTCGATCGCGGTCCCCTCGGCGGCGCCTTGCTCGCAGGTGACGATCCGCAGGCGCGAGACGGCGGCGATGCTGGGGAGCGCCTCGCCGCGGAAGCCGAGGGTGCGCAGGCGGAAGAGGTCCTCGGCGTTCTCGATCTTGCTCGTCGCGTGCCGCTCGAGGGCGAGCAGCGCATCCTCGCGGCCCATGCCGCAGCCGTCGTCGGCGACCCGGATGAGGGACAGCCCCCCCTCCTCGATCTCGACCGCAACCCGCGCGGCGCCCGCATCGAGCGCGTTTTCGACGAGCTCCTTCACCGCCGCGGCCGGCCGCTCGATCGCCTCGCCGGCCGCGATGCGGGCGGCGACCTCGGCGGGCAGGAGGCGGATGCGGGGGGGCATTTTCAGGCTTTCTGTTCCTGGAAGAATTTGTGCAGAAACTCGCCGTCGGCGGGCGAGAGGTTGAAGCGCACGCTCGCCTCCTCGATCAGCTTCGCGATCGAACGGGCGGGGTCGCCCTGCCGCTCCTCGGAGATCCACTTCACCGCGCGGCGGATGTTTTCGCCCTGGGGCAGGATGGGGGCCATGGTTCTTCTCCTTTCTTGGCGAGGCTTGGGGTTGCCGTGCGGCGGTCGGGACTTCAGCAGGGGCGGCGGCGGGAAAGGTCCCTCTCCGCCTCGAGGGCGTGGGCGAGCCTGAGGATCGTCTCCTCGTCGAAGGCCCTACCCATGAGCTGGAGCCCGATCGGGAGCCCCGCGGAGGAAAAGGCGCAGGGGACCGAGACCGCCGGGATCCCCGCCAGGTTCGCCGGGATCGTGAAGATGTCGGCCAAGTAGAGGGTGAGCGGGTCCTCCGCCTTTTCCCCGATCCGGAAGGCGGGGGTGGGCGCGGTCGGGCAGGCGATCGCGTCGCACCGTTTGAAGGCCTCCGCGAAGTCGCGCACGATGAGCGAGCGCACCTGCGAGGCCTTGCCGTAGTAAGCGTCGTAGTAGCCCGCCGAGAGGCAGTAGGTGCCGATCACGATGCGCCGCCGGACCTCGGGGCCGAAGTTGCGGCCGCGGGTTTGGCGGTACATGGAAAGAAGCTCCGCCTCGCCCCCGTCGCGGCGGCCGTACTTCACGCCGTCGTAGCGCGCCAGGTTCGAGCTCGCCTCGGCGGGGGCGATGACGTAGTAGACCGCGACCGCGTAGCGCGTGTGCGGCAGCGAGATCTCGACCGGCTCCGCCCCCCGCCGCGCGAGGTCGGCGACCGCCTCCTCGACGGCGCGGCCCACCTCGGGGTCGAGACCTTCGGCCGCGCGGTACTCGGCGGGGATCCCGATCTTGAGCCCTCGGATGCCTTGTCCCAGGGCGGCCGAGAAGGCGGGGACGGGTTCGCGGGCGGAGGTGGAGTCGGCCGGGTCGTGGCCGGCGATCGCCTCGAGCAGGAGGGCGGCATCTTCGACCGTCCGGCCGAAGGGCCCGACCTGGTCGAGCGAGGAGGCGAAGGCGACGAGGCCGTAGCGCGAAACCCGGCCGTAGGTCGGCTTGAGCCCCACCACCCCGCAGTGCGAGGCGGGCTGGCGGATCGATCCGCCGGTGTCGGAGCCGAGCGCCCCGAGGCAAAGGCGTGCGGCGACCGCCGCGGCCGAGCCCCCGCTCGAGCCGCCCGGGGTGCGGCCCGGGTCCCAGGGGTTGCGCGTCACCTGAAAGGCCGAGTTCTCGGTCGAGGAGCCCATGGCGAACTCGTCCATGTTGAGCTTGCCCAGCAGGACCGCGCCCGCCTGCCGGAGCCTTGCCACCGCCGTCGCATCGTAGGGGGGCACGAAGTTTTCGAGGATGCGCGAGGCACAGCTCGTGCGCACCCCGCGCGTGCAGAGGACATCCTTCAGGGCAAGCGGGATCCCCTCGAGCGAGCCGGCTTGGCCGGCGGCGATCCTGCGGTCGGATGCGTCCGCGGCGGTGAGCGCCTGGTCGGCGGTCACCGTGAGGAAGGCGCCGATCCCGGCGTCCAGGGCCTCGATCCGCGACAGATGCGCCTCCGCCAGCTCGCGGGCGGAGATCTCCCGTTTCGCGAGCAGCCGGCGCGCTTGAGCGATCGTGAGCTCGTGCAGTTCCAAGGGGGTTTTCCTTTCCAGGGCCGGCGCCGGGGTCTGCCGGGGCGAGGCCGCCGCCGTTTCAGATCACCCGCGGCACGAGAAAGCTCTCGTGGTCGGCCTCGGGGGCGTTGGCGAGCGCCTCCTGCCGGGGCAGATGAGGGCGTTCCTCGTCCTCCCGGAAGGCGTTCTTGAGGAACCCCGCGTGCGCCGTCCCCGGGACCCCGGTCGTGTCGACCTCGCGCAGCTGGTCGATGTAGGCGAGGATCTCGGCGATCTGCCCGGCGAAGGCGTCGATTTCCTGCTCCCCGATCTCCAGGCGCGCGAGCTCGACGACGTGGAGGATCTCCTCTTTCGTGATGCCCATGGCGACCTCCAAAGGCTGCGGGCGTTATTTCGCGACCGCCTCGGCGGAAAAACCGTCCCGGCGCAGCCGCTCGACGAGGCTGCGGGCGAAATCGCGCGTGGGGTACTCGCCCATGCGCACGCGGAAGATTTTTTCCCCCGCGGCCGAGGGCACGGGTTCGACGTAGGCGGCGTACCCCCGCTGCCTGAGCCTTGCCGCAAGGCCCCGCGCCTCCTCTTCGGAGCGCACGGCCGCCACCTGGACGGTGAAGGTGCGCCCCGCCCCCGCCGGGGGCTGCATGGCGGGCGAAGGGGGCGGCGGGGGCGGCTTCTTTTCCGTCTCGGCCGCCCGCGGCACCTCCCCCGCCCCGGGCTCGGGCGCGCGGGGTTTTTCGGGCGGCGCGGGCCGCGGGAGGGCGGGTTTCTCCTCCGGTCCCCGCGGCAGCTGGTCATAGAAGCCGAGATCGGCCTTGCTCTTCATCTCCGCCCGCGCGGGGGGCGGCGGTTTTTCCGCGGCCGCCCCCCGCGCGGCGGCCGCGACGGCGCGTTTGAGACGCTCGACGTCGAACTCGATCGGCACCGTGCCGCGGCCGACCATCACCCCCAGGACGAACATCCAGGCCGAGACCAGAAAAAGGCCCGCGGCCCAGGAGAAGACCGCCGCCCGGCTAAGCGACAAAAAAGGCTTTTTCCCGCTTTCTCCGGAGGATCGCGCCATCCCGGTTTCCTTAGAGACTTTCCCGAACCAAGTCAAGGAGGCCTGGCCCACCGCTTGACAGGCCGGATCCCTTGGATTAACAAAGCCCGTCAAAGCGGGCCGGAGCCCGCAATTCCCCCAATCTCAGCTGCTTTTTGCTGGCCGTGTCGAGGCCGTGCGAAAGGGGCGCCCGAAGGCGCCGCGGACGCGCGGCCTTTTTTTTTCGCCACGGCAGAAGACAAGGAGGCCGCACATGAAAAAACGTGTCGTTTCCCTGGGTCTTGCGCTCCTGATCTCCGGCGCGCCCGCCTGGGCCCATTTCGGGATGCTCATCCCCGCCAAGCCCGTGATTTCGAAGACCGACCCCAAGGCGATCGAACTCCTGCTCTCCTTCTCGCACCCCATGGAAATGGTGGGGATGGACATGGCGAAGCCGAAAGTCTTCGGGGTGCTCGCCGGCACGGCGAAGGAGGATCTCTCCGCCGGCCTCAAGCCGGCGCAGGTCATGGGCAAGGCGGCCTGGAGCGCCTCTTACACGTTTAAGCGCCCCGGGGTCTACATCTTCCACTTCGAGCCCGAGCCCTACTGGGAGCCGGCCGAGGATTCCTTCATCGCGCACTACACCAAGGTCGTCGTCCCGGCCTTCGGCGAGGAGGAGGGCTGGGACCGCGAGGTCGGCCACCCGATCGAGATCGTCCCCCTCACGCGGCCCTTCGGCCTCTACGCCGGAAACGTCTTCCAGGGGATCGTGAAGCAGAACGGCAAGCCCGCGCCCTTCGCCGAGGTCGAAATCGAGTTCTACAACCGCGAGGGTAAGGCCGAGCCGCCGACCGAGTACCAGGTCACCCAGGTCGTCAAGGCCGACCGCAACGGCGTCTTCACCTATGCCGCGCCCCGGCCGGGCTGGTGGGGGTTCGCCGCCCTGGCGCCGGCCGATTTCAAGCTGAAAAAGGACGGCAAGGACAAGGCGGTCGAGATCGGCGGCGTGATTTGGGTCTATTTCCACGACTGGAAAGAAAAATGACCGTCCGGCGGCGGGGGCTTTCCCCGCCTGCAACTCACGACATTCGAGGTAGGTGCGAAATGAGGTGCGACAGGAAACGGTGGCTGGGGCTCGGGCTGGCGTTGTTGCTGATCGGGGCCGTTCCGGGCGGCCGCGCGCTTGCCGACAACGCGGCCGTGCTCAAGGAGATCCAGGCGCTGAAAGAGCGGATCGCGGAGCTCGAGCAAAAGCTCGAGGAGCAGGAGCAGCTCGCCAAACGCCGGGAGCTGAAAAACGAGAAGGCGCTCGAGGACAAGATCGGCGAGGCGCTCGAGGAGCGCTTCGGCACACTTTCCATTCACGGGGGGGCGGTGCTGTATTACCAGGACGGAGGCGCCGACGAGCTGGACGGCCTGCGGGCGGACAGCCCGAGCGGGGCGGGGTTTGCGGCGGATCTCGAGCTGTCCTGGACGCCCGCCGTGCCGGTTTTGGAGGAGGGGGAGTTTTTCCTGCGCATTCACGCCGGGGCGGGAAGCGGGGCGGACCGGACGGGCGGCGGCCGGGTGAAGCCGGCCGAGGTGCTGCTCGCCAATCTCAACACGATCGCCGACGACAACACCGACGGCGGGGACGAGACGGCGCTTGCGCTGCTCGAGGCGCACTACACGCACCATTTTTGGAACGAGCGCCTTTCGCTCACCGCCGGCAAGGGCGAGCCCCTTTCCTTTCTGGACGACAACGCCTATGCGAACGACGAGGGCAAGCAGTTCATCGGCAAGCCTTTCGTCAACAACTCCGTGCTCGACGGCGAGAACGAGTACACCCCGCTCTTCGGGGTGAGGGTTCAGCCCGGGGAATCTCTCGCCTTCCACCTGGTGGGGGCCTCGAGCTCGCGGCCGCTGGTGGGGGGAAGCCCGCTCGAGGAGACGGCGAAGAGCAAGTACGACAACGTCTTCAGCACGCCCTTTCTCGGGGGGCAGGTCTCCTTCTCGCCCCACTTCGGCGGGCGCGGGGGCAATTACCGCTTCTACGCCTGGCGGGCGGGCTACGATCATGCGAAGCTCGATGCCGAGCGCAACTTCATCGCCGGTCGCAAGGCCGCGGGCTGGGGGCTGGGGATCTCGGCCGACCAGCAGCTGACCGAGACGATCGGGCTCTTCGGCCGCCTCGGCTGGAACAACGAGGAGGTCTACGTGGTGAAGCAGGAGATCTCCGGCGGGGTGAACCTGAAGGGGCTCCTCCCCCGGCGGGACGAGGACGAGATCGGCCTGGGCCTGGCCGCGCTCTTCCCGGACGGACGCTACCGCAAGGACGATCCCGAGGTGCATCTCGAGGTCTACTACCGGATCGCGGTCGGCGAAAATCTGGCCTTCACGCCCGACTTCCAGTATGTCTGGAACCCCGGCGGCGACTCCGAGAACGACCCCGTCTTCGCCACGACCGTCCGGGCGGAGTTCGGCTTTTAGGGCGGCTTTCGCTTTGACCCGGAATCGGATAGGATCCGCCTCATGCACATCTCCGAAGGGGTGCTCTCCGGCCCCGTCCTGCTCGCCGGGGCCGCACTCGCGGCCGCCGGCACAGGCATCGGCCTGAAGAAACTCGAGCCCGAGCAGATCCCCCGGGCGGCCATGCTCGCCGGGGCCTTCTTCGTCGCCTCGCTCGTCCACGTGCCGCTCGGGCCGACGAGCGTTCATCTCGTCCTGAACGGCCTGGTCGGTCTGCTCCTCGGCTGGACGGCCTTCCCCGCGATCCTCGTGGGGCTCGTCCTGCAGGCGGTCTTCTTCCAGTTCGGGGGGCTGACCACCCTGGGGGTGAACACGCTGATCATGGCCCTGCCGGCGGTGACCGGCTACGGCCTCTTTTCCCGCTTCCTGCAGGGACCGAAGGCGGCCGCGCTCGCCGCCGCCTTCGCCTGCGGCTTTCTTTCCGTGCTGCTCGGCGGGGTCGTCGTGGGGCTTGCGCTCGCCTTGAGCGGGGAGCATTTTTTGAACGTGGCTTTCGCCGTGGTCCTCGCCCACCTGCCGGTGATGGGGATCGAGGGGGTCGTGACGGCCCTGTGCGTGGGGTTCCTGCGCCGGGTCCAGCCCGGGCTGCTTCCCGGCCGCCCGCCCGTGGAGGTGCGATGAACACCGCAACGCTTCTCTTCACCCTGACCCTCTCTCTCGTCCCCCTCCTTCCGCCCGGAGACGCCTCCGCCCACCGGGTGAACCTCTTTGCCTGGGTCGAGGGGGAAACCGTCCACACCGAGGCCAAGTACCCCGACGGGACCCTCGTGAAAGAGGGTCTGATCCGGGTGCTGGACCGCTCCGGCCGCGAGTTGCTCCAGGGCAAGACGAACGACCGGGGCGAGTTTTCCTTCCCGATCCCTCTCCGGGAGGATCTCACGATCGTGCTCGAGGCCGGCATGGGCCACCGCGCGGACTGGCCCCTTTCGGCCGCGGAGCTGGGCGGCGGGCCGGCGGCTGCCGCCCCCTCGCCCGCCCCCGCCTCGGGGCCGGCGGCGGCCGCGGCCTCCCTCTCCCCCGCCGAGCTCGAGCAGGCCCTCGAAAAAGCGCTGGACAGGAAGCTCGCCCCCGTGGTGAAAATGATGGCCGAGCTTCACGCGCCGCGCGCGCGGCTGAGCGATGTCGTGGGGGGCTTGGGCTGGATCGTGGGCCTGGCGGGCTTCGCCGTCTGGCTCAAGAGCAGGCGTCGGGGGGGCGGACCGGCTTGAAACGCATCTGCGTCATCGACGGCCAAGGCGGGGGGATCGGGGCGGCCGTTCTGCGCGCGCTCAAGGAAGCCTACGGCGAGACGGTCGAGCTGATCGCGCTCGGCACCAATGCCATCGCCGCCGCCCAGATGCTCAAGGCCGGGGCGAACCGCGCCGCAAGCGGCGAAAACGCGATCGTCCGCACCGCCCCCCGCGTGGATGTGATCGTGGGGGCCATTTCGATCGGCTGGGCGCACGCCATGCTGGGGGAGGTCACCCCGAGGATGGCCGAGGCGATCATGGGGAGCCCCGCCCCCAAGATCTTCCTCCCCCTCACCCAGGAGGCGGTCAGCCTGGTGGGGGTCTCCGCCGAGCCGCTGCCGCACCTGGTCCAGACGCTCGTGCACCGGAAAGTGAAGGAGGTGCTGCCCGATGTGTGAAGCGCACGCCTACGTGGAACGGGACGGCCGGGAGGAGCTTCTCCTCGAGTCGGTCGACCGGGTGGAGCCCCAGGAGGACGGCAGTTTCCTCCTCGTCAACATCTTCGGCCAGCAGAAGACCGTGAAGGCGCCCCTGAAACGGATGCACCTGGTCGAGCACCGCATCGTCTTCGGCGCCTGAAACGAAAAGACCCGCTGCCTTGCTCCCCGAACCCCTCGCCGCCGGGGGGAGAGCGCTCGCGGCGCGAATCGACCCGCGGGTGCGTCTGGTCGCCGCCCTGGCCTACAGCAGCGCAACCGCCGTTTGGCAGAAGCCCGCGAGCATCGCCGCCGCACTCGTCTTTGCGCTGGCGCTGGCGGTCTTCTTCCGCCTTTCGGCCGGGTCGGTGCTGCGCCGCCTCTTCGCCGTGAACGGCTTCATCGCGCTCTTGTGGATCTTTCTCCCCTTCAGCCTGCCGGGGGAGGCCCTGCTGCGGCTCGGCCCCCTTGCGGCGAGCCGCGAGGGGGTTCTCCTGGCGTTTGCGATCACGCTCAAATCGAACGCCCTCGTGCTCGCGCTGCTCGCGCTCGTCGCGCCCCTTTCCCTGCCGACCGCGGGACACGCCCTTCACCGGCTGGGGGCCCCGGGAAAACTCGTGCAGCTTTTGTTGCTCACCTGGCGTTATCTCGCCCTCCTCGAGCAGGAATTCCGCAGACTGCGGCGGGCCGCGGCGCTGCGGGGTTTCCGCCCGCGGACCGACCTGCACACCTACCGCACCTTCGCCTGGCTGCTCGGCATGCTCCTCGTGCGCGCCGTGGACCGTGCCGAGCGCGTCCGTCGGGCGATGGTCTGCCGCGGCTTCCAGGGGGTGTTCTTCAGCCTGCACGAGTTCCATCTGGGCAGGGGCTCGCTCGCCTTCGCCGCCGCCGTCGCCGCCGCCGTCGCCGCCTCGGCGGCGCTCGAGTTCGCGCGCTGAAAGGGCCGAAAAAACCGATGGACGCCTCCGCGCCGATCATCGCCCTGCAGGGCGTCCGCTTCGGCTACCCGGGCGCGAAGCCGATCCTGGAAGGCCTCGACTTCGCCCTCGGGCCGGGCGAGCGCGTCGGGATCCTTGCGCCGAACGGCAGCGGCAAGACGACCCTTTTTCTTCTGATCATGGGGCTGCTGCGGCCCCAGGCGGGCGAGATCCGCGTCTTCGGGAAACCCCGACGCGCGGAGGCCGACTTTCTCGAGGTCCGCCGGCGCATCGGGCTCGTCTTCCAGGACCCCGAGGACCAGCTCTTCTGCCCCACGGTGATCGAAGACGTCGCCTTCGGCCCCCTCAACCTCGGCCGATCGCGGCAGGAGGCCCTGGCCGCAGCCCGGCGAACGCTCGCCGCCCTGGGGCTCGAGGGCTTCGAGGACCGGATCGGCTTCAAACTCTCCGGCGGCGAAAAGCGGCTGGTTTCGCTCGCCGCGGTGCTCGCGATGGAGCCCGAGGCGCTGCTTCTCGACGAGCCCGAAAACGGTCTCGACTCCCGCACGCGCCTGCGGCTGGTCGAGGTGCTCGAGGGGCTCGCCATCCCCCGGGCGATCATCTCCCACGACATCGACCTGCTGACCGCGCTGTGCGACCGGCTGCTCACCCTCGAGGCGGGGCGCATCTGCGGGGTCGACGGGGAGGCGCTCCACCGGCACGTGCACGCCCACCGGCTGGGGGACCGCCCCCACCGGCACGGCCCCGCCGCCTGAGCGCCGGGGTTGCAATCCCGGGGCGGCGCGGATAGAAGAGGCCCATGCTGCTCGCCGTCAACGTGAACAACACGAACACCTCTTTCGGCGTTCACGGGGAGGGCTCCGGCTGGCTCGCCCACTGGCGGGCCGCGACCGACCGCGCGCGGCTGGCCGACGAGTACGCCATGCTGCTGCGCAGCTTCTTCGAATTCCGCGGCCTCTCCTGGTCGCAGCTCACCGGGGTCGCCCTCTCGAGCGTCGTCCCGCCGGTCACTCCGGTCTTCGTCGAACTCAGCCGCCGCTACCTCGGCCTCGAGCCCCTCGTCGTCTCCCACCGCCTGCGCACCGGGGTCGAGATCCGCATCGACTACCCCGCGGAGCTCGGCGCCGACCGCATCCTGAACGCCGTGGCCGCCAAGAGCCTCTACGGCTGCCCCTGTATCGTGGTCGACTTCGGCACGGCGACCACCTTCGACGCCCTCTCCCGCGAGGGGCACTACCTCGGCGGGGCCATCGCGCCGGGGCTCGGGATCGCGGCCGAGGCGCTCTTCGCCCGTACGGCCAAGCTGCCCCGGATCGAGCTCACGGCCCCGCCGGCCGCCATCGGCCGCAACACCGTGCACGCCATGCAGTCGGGCCTGGTCCTGGGCTATGTCGGCCTGATCGACGGGCTGGTCGGCCGGCTGCGCGCCGAGTTGGGGGGCGAGGCCCGGGTCATCGCCACCGGCGGCATGGCCGCGCTGCTCGCCGAGCAGGCGCGCGTGATCGAGAAGGTCGACCCGATGCTCACCCTCGAAGGGCTGCGGATGGTCTACGAGATGAACCGCTGACCCCGCCCCCCCCGGAAGGAGCCCCATGGAGACGACCATCCCGGTGCTGGACAAACGCTGCCTCGTCCTCGGCGTGAGCGGCGGGATCGCCGCCTACAAGGCGGCCGATCTGGCGAGCCGCCTCGTCCAGGCTGGAGCCGAGGTCGAGGTGGTGATGACCCCCGCCGCCGCCGAGTTCGTCCGGCCGCTCACCTTCCAGGCCCTCACCCAGCGGCCGGTGGCGACCGAGATGTTCTCGCTCCTCCAGGACCGCGAGATCGGCCACGTCGCGCTCGGAAAGCGCGCCGCCCTCATGATCGTCGCCCCGGCGACCGCCAACACCCTCGCCCGGCTCGCCTGCGGGCTGGCCGACAACCTCCTCGTCACCACCGCGCTCGCCTGCCGCGGCCCGCTTCTTCTCGCCCCGGCCATGGAGTCGGGCATGTGGGATCACCCGGCGACGCGCGCGAACCTCGCCACCCTCGTTTCCCGCGGCGCCTTCGTCGTGGGGCCGGAAAAGGGGCGGCTGGCCTCGGGGGGCGTGGGCGAGGGCCGCATGGCCGAACCCGGGACCCTCCTGGAGGCGGCCTGCTGGGTGCTCGGCCGCAGCGGGCCGCTCGCCGGCAAAAGGGTGGTCGTGACCGCGGGGGGGACGCGCGAGCCGATCGACCCCGTGCGCTTCATCGGCAACCGCAGCAGCGGCCGGATGGGCCTGGCCCTCGCCCGCGCGGCCCGCGACCGCGGGGCGCACGTGACCCTGATCCACGGGCCCCTCGCCCTGGAGGTGCCCTACGGGGTCGAGGCCGTCGCCGTCGGCACCGCGGCGCAGATGAAGGAGGCGGTGCTCGAGGCCTGCGCCCGCGCCGACGTCCTGCTCATGGCCGCGGCGGTCGCCGACTACCGGCCGCGGGTCGCGGCGGAGCAGAAGATCAAGAAGGAGGCCGAGTCCGCCCGCCTCGAGCTCGTGCGCACCGAGGACATCCTGTCGCTCGTCGGCGAGCGGCGGCGCGGGGGGCAGGGGCCGGCCGTCGTCGTGGGCTTCGCCGCCGAGACCGAGGAACTCCTGCAGAACGCGCGCCAAAAGCTCGAGAAAAAGGGGCTCGACCTGATCGTCGCCAACGACGTCAGTGCCCCGGGAAGCGGCTTCGAGGCGGAGACGAATCGGGTGGCGATCCTCGACCCCCGCGGCGGGGTGGAAACCCTGCCGCTGCTTGCCAAGCGTGAGGTCGCCGAGGCCGTCCTCGACCGCATCCTGCCCCTGCTCGCCTCCCGCTGAAGCCCCCTTCGCCCCGCACGGCCGGATTGACGAGCGGCGCGGGTCGTGTTACCAGTCTGGTAAACAAACGATCACAAAAAAATCGACCGGAGGAAATGCAGAGCCGATGAAACGAAGCACCCTGTCCATGCTGTTCGGCGCCGCCGCGCTCGCCGTACCCTTCTTCGTCCTTCTGGAACAGGCGGCCGAGGCCGCCCGCCTGGGCGGCGGCAAATCCTTCGGCAGCCGCCCGAGCTACCAGCGGAGCGCCCCCCTCCCCTCCCCTTCGCCCTCCCCCGCCGCCCCGCGGCCCGGGGCCGCGCAGCCTGCGGTCTCCCCGCAGCCCGCCTTCGGCGGCTTCGGCGGCATGCTGGGGGGAATCCTCATGGGCGGGCTGATCGGCTCGCTGCTCTTCGGCGGCGGCCACGCCTGGGGCGGCCCGGGGCTGCTCGACCTCGTCGTCTTCGGGGGCGGGCTCTATCTCCTCTTCCGGCTGCTGCGGGCCCGCCGCACCGCGCCGGCCGGGGGCGGACTCGCCGGTCCCCCGGCCTTCACCCGCGGGGAGCCGGATCCGTGGGGGATCGGGGGCGGGACCTCCGCCGCGGCGCAGGCCTCATCGCCCGCCTACCCCGAGGGGTTCGACGCGGAGGAGTTCCTGAAAGGCGCGCGCCTGATCTACAACCGCCTGCAGGCCTCCTGGGATCGACGCGATCTCGAGGACATCCGCGCCTTCACCACCCCCGAGGTTTTCGAGGAGATCCGGCGCCAGGCGGAAGAAGACCCGCGGCCGGGGAAGACCGACATCCTGCTCGTCCACCCCGAGATCCAGGAAGTGCGCGAGATCGACGGCAAGATCGTGGTCTCGGTCCTCTACGACGCGATGCTGCGCGAGGAAGCCTCCGAGGCCGCCCGGCCGGTGCGCGAACTCTGGCACTTCAGCCGCGATGCGAAAGGCGGGGATTCCTTCTGGAAACTCGAGGGGATCCAGCAGGCGGGCGGATGAACTAGGCGGCCGAAAGGGTGCGGATCCCCTTGCGCCGCAGCAACTCCTCGGCCCGGGCGTTGTCGGAGAAGCGAAAGACCATCACGGCCGCCCCCGGCCGGTGGCTGACCGCCGTGTAAGTGTAAGCCACGGCGACCGCCTCCCCCGAGAGGGCATCCAGGATGCGCCCCAGGGCGCCGGGGCGGTCTTCGGCCTCGATCACGACGACATCGTTCAGGACCGCGGTGAGCTTGGCGGCGGCGAGCGCCGCGACCGCCCGCTCGGGCTCGGAGACGATCAGCCGCAGCTTGGCGTGGATTTCGCCGTTGTCGACGAGGCAATGGGCGCGCACGTCGATCCCGGCTTCGCCGAGGAGCGAAAAGACCCGCCCCACGTCCCGGGCGCTGTTCCCCGTCAACACGGTGAGCTGCTGTCCGTACATGCCCCGGCCCCTCCCTGCAGCCGATGATCCTCTTCCCCTAACAGAGCCCGCCCGCGGGTGCAAGGCGGGAAACCGTTTGTAACCTTTTTCGCGGCGGCGGCTCCGAAAAGTGGGGCTGTAAATTTCCCGGGGAGGAGTTTCCATGCCGATTTCCCGTCGCGCCTTTCTCAAAGGCACCCTGGCCGCCGCCGCGGCGCTCGCCGCCACGCCCGCAACCGAAGCCTCCGCCGGGGCCGACGCTGCGCTCGCCACGCTGATCGACATCCGCAAATGCGTCGGCTGCGGGGCGTGCGTCGAGGCCTGCCGCGGGGCGAACGCGGCGAAGTTCCCCGAGCCGCAAAAGCCCTTCCCGAAGATGTACCCCTCGCGGGTCAAGGCCGCGGACTGGTCGGGGCGGCGCGAGGTGGACGACCGCCTCACCCCCTACAACTGGCTCTTCATCCAGCGCGCGCGGGTGGTGATCGGCGGGCGCGAGACCGAACTCACCCTGCCGCGGCGCTGCATGCACTGCACGAACCCGCCCTGCGTCAAGCTCTGCCCCTGGGGCGCGGCGAAGCAGCTGCCGAACGGCATCTCCCGCATCGACCCCGAGATCTGCCTCGGGGGCTCGAAATGCCGGAGCGTCTGCCCCTGGGACATCCCGCAGCGGCAGACGGGGGTGGGACTCTACCTGAGGCTCGCCCCCTCCTTCGCCGGGAACGGGGTGATGTACAAGTGCGACCGCTGCTGGGAGCGGGTGGCGGCGGGCGAGATCCCCGCCTGCATCGAAGCCTGCCCGGAGGGCGTCCAGACGATCGGCCCGCGAAAGGAGATCATCGCCCGGGCGCACGCGATCGCCGAAGAGATCGGGGGCTTCATCTACGGCGAGAAGGAGAACGGCGGGACGAACACGATCTACGTCTCCCCCGTCCCCTTCGCGGAGCTGAACCGCGGGATCGAGAAAGGGGAGGGCCGCCCGCACCTCGAGCCCGTCCCCGACACGATGGACGAGGCGAACCGCCTCGCGGCCGCCCTGGCCATCGCCCCCTTCGCCGGGGCGGCGGGCGCTTTCCTGCGTCTGGTATCCCGGGCGCGAGAAAGGGAGGCCAAGGAGGAAACCCATGGCGACTGACGCCCTGCGCCCTGCGATCCGGATAAGGCCGGGGGGCCCCGCACGCTTTGTTTTCCGGGGACTGGTCTTCGTCCTCGCCCTGACGGGTTTCGGGCAGCTTCCGATCTACAACCGCTACTACCTGAGCGACCTTCCCGGCTTCGGCTGGCTCGCCGACTACTGGGCGACGCGTTTCGTCCACTACGCGGCCGCCGCCCTGTTCCTCGGCCTGCTCGCTCACCGGACGGCGCGCCACCTCTTTTCCCCCCGGGCGCGACGCCGCCTCACCCGCTCGGGGGCCCTGCGGGCGGGGATTCTCACCGTGCTCGTCCTCTCCGGCGGCCTGATCGTGGTCAAGAATTTCCCCGGGGTCTTCCTCTCCGATGCAGCGGTGATCGCCGTCGACCTCGTGCACCTCGGGGCGGCGACGGCCTTTCTCCTCGCCCAGCTCGCCGCAATGCTCGCCCGACGCCCCTGGACGGAGCCCTTGGCGCGCGAGCCCATCCCACCCTTCAACCCGCGGCCTGAAACGCCTCGTGGAACGTGACGATCCCCTGCGGCGGGCGGGGGTCGAACGATAGCGCCAGGAAAAACTCCGGGGGCGCACCGGGGAGCAGCAGCCCTTGAAGCGGGGCGAAACCGAAAAGCGCGTAGTACGGGGGGTGGCCCACGAGACAGCATCCGCCGGCCCCCCTCGCTTTCAGCCGGGAGAGTCCCTCCCGGACGAGGGCCTTGCCGACGCCCCGCCGCTGGAATTCCGGCAAGACGGAAACGGGCCCCATGCCATACCAGCTGTCCGTGCCGTCCGAGATGCGGACGGGCGAGAGGGCCAGGTGACCGACCACTCGCCCGCTCAGATCGGCGACGAGTGAAACCGAGAGGGCCCCGGCCTCGCGCAGCGCGGCGATGATGAAATGCTCGGTCTGGCGGCTGACCGCAAGGGTTCTGAAGGCGGCGACGGTGACCTCGCAAATGGCTCGAGCGTCGTTTCCGGTTTCGTCACGGATCCTGATGCGGTCGATCATCCACGCCCCTGTCTTTTTTCTTGCCCACCCGCCTCCCGCCCTTGAACCCGCACACGGCCGAGAAAAGGACGGCGAGTCCCGCGGGGTATCCGTGCAGGGCTCCCCTTCCCGCCCCCGGTGACAGCCAGAGCGCCCCCAAGAGGGTGAGTCCGACGAAGAGGGCGAGCACCGCCCAGCCCTGCCGGGAAACCGGAAACCCCCAGCCCCAGCCGCAGCGCTTCGCGGGGAACCAGGGGCGTCGCTCCTTCAAGGTCCTTCCCGGGCGGCCCCCCGCGGGCTCGCCTCGTCCCGCCTACCGAGAGGCCCGCAGCAACCCGACGCCGAACATCGTGATCAGGGTGGCGAAGAGCTTGAGGAGATCGAGCCGCTCCTTGAGAAAGAACACCCCGAGGAGCAGCGCAAAGAGAATGCTCGTCTCCCGCAGCGCGGTGACGAGCGGGATCGGCGCCAGGGTGAAGGCCCACGTGACCATCGCATAGGCGAGAAACGAGGCCCCGCCCCCGCTCAGGGAAAGACGCGGCTCGCGCCAGACCGCCCTCTTGACCGTTTCCGGGCGCACGGCCCCCATCCCCAGCGCAAAGAGGAGGGCGTTCGCCGTGGAAAGCCAGCCGTAGTAACCGAGCGCGGTGCCCGCCGTGCGCGCCCCCATCCCGTCCACCAGGGAATAGGAGGCGATGAACCCGCCGGTCACGAGGGCGAGCGCCGCGGCCCGCCCGTTCCTCAGCCCCTCGCTGCGGCGGACGAGGGCGAGGCTCATGATGCCGGTGGCGATCAGGGCCACGGCGGCCAGCTCGAGCCGCGAGAGCTGCGCGCCGAGCAGGATGAGGGAAACCGCGGCGACGATGAGCGGGGCCGAGCCCCGGGCGAGGGGGTAGACCTGGCTCAGGTCCCCCCGGCGATAGGAAGCGAGCAGGAAGAGCTGATAGCCCGTGTGCAGCACCGCCCCGGCCAGGATGAAGGGGATGGCTTTTTCCTCGGGCGGGGGTGCGATGAAGATCGCCGCCAGGGCGAACGGCGTGTGCCCCAGCACGACGGCGGTCATGCCGAGGTGGGGGTCACGGTTGCGCTTGACGAGAAAATTCCAGCAGGCGTGCAGCAACGCCGCCGTCAGCACCACGAGCATCACCGCGGGGGTCATGGTCGTATCCCGCACCGGGGGATCGCGCCTCGTCGCCGCCGGGCGGTCCCCGCCCGATCGAACATCGAACTCGCCCTCCTCATTGAACGAGTTCCGCGATCACGCTGTGCCTGCGCTTGATCTCCCGGATCAACCGATCGTACTGGCGCATGCGCGCAAGCGATCGGACGACGAGGAGCACACCGAGGACGGTCAAGGCGAGGGAGAAAAGGCCCAGCGGAACGATAAACGGCAGCACGTGGTAGAGACTGTAGTATTTCGAGGTCGCGATCAGAACACTCGTCACCGACAGGGGCAGGGCCAGGACGCCGATCCCCGTCCGCATCACGGCGAGCGCGGTCCGCTTTTCGGCCAGGATCAGCTGCACTTCGCCGATGAGGACCGAAACCGAAGGTGGAGAGATCTTCCCGTTGCTCAGGCCGTCCATCTCCCGCTCGCCGGGGGGCCTGCCCGGGCCCCTTTTTCCCTCCCCGGCGATCGGGGCGGGAAGCCGCCGCCGAAAGTCCGGAGAGAAAAAAGGGGGCTGCGGAGCCCCCCGCAACCCCTCGCGTTTCGTGGTAGGCACGACGAGATTTGAACTCGTGACCCCTACCGTGTCAGGGTAGTGCTCTCCCTCTGAGCTACGTGCCTGAAAACATTGCCACCCTTAGCACCCGCCCCTTCCGCTGTCAAGCAGGCGGGCCGCGCCGGCCCCTTGCCTCCGGCGGATCGGCGCCCTGCTTTTTCGCGGCGTTCGCAAAGCCGCCCTGCAACAGATGCAGCCCGATCCATGTGTAGTGCAGGCCGGAAAGGATGGTCAACGCGACGGCGACCCAGCACAGCGGCGAGACGGCCGGGGCGATCGCGGGAAGCTGGAGGGCGAGCAGGGCGGAGGCCACCAGGACCACCTGGCAGACGGTCGTCCACTTGCTCAGGATCGAAGGCCGGATCTCGAAGGCGATGTTCGCAAAGGCGAGCACCGCGACCCCGATCACGATCAGGACGTCGCGGCTGATGACGACGACCGCGACCCACGGCGGGATCCCCCCGATGAGGGCGAGACAGATGAACGCCGCGGTGAGCAGCAGCTTGTCGGCGATCGGGTCGAGCACCGCGCCGAGGGTGCTGCGCTGATTGAGAAGCCGCGCGAGCAGCCCGTCCAGGCCGTCGCTCACCCCGGCCGCGAGAAAGACGCCGAGCGCCCAGAGGGTCTCTCCGCGGATGAGCAGAATGACGAAGAGGGGGGTGAGGAAGATCCTCAGGACCGTGATCAGGTTGGGCAGGCTGATCGTGCGTCTCATGCCTTCCTGGCGCTTGCCTCCGGGGGTCGGCCGCCTTTCCCCGGGCCGGTCAGCGGGGGGCGAGGAGGGCCCGCAACCCTCCGTCGGGTCTCTCGCTGACCGCGACGGTGAAGGCGTCAAAGGATTTCGCGGCCAGCCGTCGGGCGAGTTCCCCGGCCTCGCCGCGAAAGGCGACCACGAGCGCGGTCTCGTGGCCGCGGATCTCCTGCACCTGGATCCCCTCGACGCCGGGGATTTCGAGAAGCGCCCGACGGAACCGCACGAAGTGGGCGAGCTGCGCGCTCCCCTCGACGCTCATCGGGATCTGCCGGACATCTTCGGCCGCAGGGCCTTCCGCGGGGCCGATCCCCGCGGAGGCCAGCCGCCCCCGCAGGAGCCGCTCGTTCACGGTGACCTGGAGCAACACGCGGTGCTCGCGGCCGAAAGGGGTCTCGGCGAGCAGGCGGTAGTCATGGACGAAATCGCCCGGCCGGGAAAGGACCTCCTCGTTCAGCCGCCGGAAACCCTCGGCGAGGCGCTCCGGCGGGAGGGACTCGAACGCCGCCGCGGCCACGGCGCGGAGGATGGCGTCGGCGATCGCCGCCTCGCGGCCGGCCGCCGGCGCTCCCGACTGCGGCGCGAGACCGACGGCGACGATGCTTCGCAGTTCGTCGGCCTTCTGCGCGCGGGCCGGGCAGACAAAAAGCATCCCCGCCAGAAGCAGTGCAAGGGCGAAGAGCGCCGGGTGATGGGGACAAGACGGCAAGCGGGCCCCCCCTTCCGGAGGCTCTCTCTTACAGGCTTCGCTCCAGGGCATAGTCGGCCAGATCCTCAAGCGTCCGCCGCGTGGGCGATGCGGGGAAGACCTCCAGGTGCCGCTTCGCCGCGGCGATCCGCGTCTCGGCGGCCCGGCGGGCGTAGGCGATCGCCCCGCTTTCTTCCAGCCGGCCGCGCAACCAGGCGAAATCCGTGTCCGTGAACCCGGGCTCGCGGATCATGGCGATCATCCGCGCGCGCTCCTCCCCCCCGGCCAGGGCGAGCCCCCGGATCAGGGGGAGCGTCATCTTGCCCTCGCGCAGGTCGCTGCCCACGTCCTTGCCGAGCCGTGCGGGATCGGCCGTGTAGTCGAGCAGGTCGTCGGCGATCTGGAACGCGTAACCGAGTCCGAGGCCGTAAGCGGAAAGCGCCTCTTCGGCCGCCGCGGGGGCCTGGGCGAGGAGAGCGCTCACGCGGCAGGCCGCCTCGAAGAGCACGGCCGTCTTGCGGCGGACGACCTCGAAGTACTCCTCCTCGGTGAGCGCGGGATCCCGCTTGCGCTGCAACTGGTGGACTTCGCCCTGCGACATCTCCTCGGTCAGCCGGGCGAGCACGGCCACGATCTTCGGGTCGCCCGTCGCGGCGGTGAGGGAAAGCGCGCGGGCGAGCAGGAAATCGCCCACGAGCACGGCGATCGCGTTTCCCCAGAGGCGGTGGGCGGCGGGCTTGCGGCGGCGCGTCGCCGCGCCGTCGACGAGGTCGTCGTGCAGCAGCGTCGCCGCGTGCAGGTACTCGAGCGCGCTCGAGAAGACGACATCGTAGGTGCCGCGATAGCCGCAGAGCCGCGCGGAAAGCACGAGCAGCAGCGGCCGCATCCGCTTGCCGCCGTTGAAGAGGATGTGGCCGGCCACCTCGCGCACGAGTTCGAGATGCGGCGTCAGGTTCGCGACCAGCGCGGCCTCGATCGCCTGTAGATCGGTCTCGACCGCCTCGAGGATCCGCGCCTTCAGACCGTTCAAAGCGCCTCCCCCAGAAGATCGTATTCCATCACGTCGGTGATCCGCGCCGGCACGAAGGCCCCCCGCGGCAGCCGGACTCCGGGTTTCGCCTGGACGTAGGTGACCCCGTCGACCTCCGGGGCCTGGAACATCGTGCGGCCGGAAAACATGCGGTTCCCCAGGTCCTCCTCGATCAGGACCGGCAGCACACGGTCGATGTGACGCTGGTTCTTTTCGGCGGCGATGTCCATCTGCAGCGAAAGCAGCTGGTCGTAGCGTTCCTGGGCGGTCTCCCGCGGCACGGGGTCGCGCAGCCGGTGGGAGGGCAGATCCTCGGCGTCAGAATAGACGAAGGCGCCCAGATGGTCAAAGCGGATCTCCTCGGCAAAGGCGAGGACTTGCTGAAAGTCGTCCTCGGTTTCCCCCGGGAAGCCGGTGATCACCGTGGTCCGCAGGCAGGCGTCGGGCACGATCTCGCGGATGCGGCGGAAGAGGCGGCGCAGCCCCTCACGCGTGTAGTTCCGTCCCATGCGCCGGAGCACGCGGTCGCTGGCGTGCTGGATGGGCAGATCGAAGTAGGGGCAGACCTGGGGGAGCTCGGCCACGGCGCGGATGAACGCCTCGTCGATGCTCTCGGGGTGCCCGTAGAGAACGCGGATCCAGGGGTCCCGGCGGCCGGCCGCGCCGCAGGCCCCGGCGAGGTGGTGCAGCAGCGCGGCGAGCGGGACGGGCGGCTGGAGATCCCTGCCGTAGTGGGTGGTATCCTGCGCAACGAGGTTCAACTCCTTCACCCCGCGCTCGAGCAGGTCGCGCGCCTCGGCGAGGATGTCCTCGGGGGGACGGCTGCGCTGGCGGCCCCGCAGGCGGGGGATGATGCAGAAGGTGCAGCGCCGGTCGCAGCCCTCGGCGACCTTCAGATAGGCCGTGTGCGGGGTCGTCAGCACCCGATCGGCGTTGAACGCGCCGACGGGCAGCGTGTCGGGGTCGGGGAGCAGGGTCTTCCCCCGGGCCCGGCGCCCGCCCACCGCGTCCACGATGCGGTCGAGCGCCGCGGTGCCGAGAAAGAGGTCGACTTCGGGGAGTTCGGGGACGATCTTTTCGCGGTAACGCTCGGGAAGGCATCCGGTGACGACGAGCCGGCGGCAACAGCCGCTCTGTTTGAGCCGGGCGAGCTCGAGAATGGTCTCGATCGACTCCTGCGCCGCATCCTCGATGAAGCTGCAGGTGTTGACGACGATCACCTGGGCCTCTTCGGGGCGGTCGGTCAGTCGCCAGCCCGCCTGCCGCAACCGGCCCAGCATGAGTTCGCTGTCCACCTGGTTCTTGGCGCAGCCCAAGCTCACCAGGCAGAGGGTTCCCGGCTTGTCGCGCCGGCGGGGCTGAGAAGCAGGGGGTGCCATGAGCGAGAGAACGGTTTCGGGTTTCCGGTGCGGCATCCGCGGACGACGTACCGGGGGGATGGTCAGAGGTTAAGGAGCGGGCCGTTTTCTGTCAACGAGCCCGGATCCTCCCGCCAGGGGGAAGCCGGAGGTCGGCCGGTCGAGGAAACCGCCTTCGGCCGTCTCCACCACGAGCAGCCCCTCGACGGCCTCCAGCCTCTCGAGCAGGGCGAGCCCCTCGTCCGCACCCAGGACCATGACGGCCGTCGCCAGGGCATCGGCCGTCGTGCAGTCGGGGGCAAGCACGGTGACGCTGACCACCCCGTTGCTGACGGGGCGTCCGGTCGTCGGGTCGATGACGTGGGTGTAGCGCCGGCCTTCGAAGAGGAAAAACTGGCGGTAGTCGCCGCTCGTGGCGAGCGCCGCATCGCTCACTTCCACCACCCGGTAGACGTCGTCGGGCCGGGCGCGGCTATCGGGGCGGGCGATGCCGACGCGCCAGGGGGAGCCGTCCGCACGGCGGCCGGAGGCGTAGAGCTCGCCGCCGATCTCGACCAGGAAATCGCGCCAGCCGGCCGCACGAAGCAGGCGGGCCGTCTCGTCGACCCCGTAACCCTTGGCGATGGCCGAGAAATCGAGGGCCAGGCGCGGATCTTCCTTCACCAGGCCCTCCTCGCCGCGCAGCGCAACCCGCGTGAGACCGACTGCGGCGCGCGCGGCGGCGATCTCCTCTTCGGCGGGGGGAGCGCGCCGCGCCGGCCCCCGGCCGAAGCCCCACAGATCGACGAGCGGCCCTACGGTGGGATCGAAGGCGCCCCGCGACCAGGCGTACACCTGCGCGGAGGCTTCGAAGACGCGCCGGAACTCCGCGGAGACGGCAAAGGCCTCGCCGGCCACGGCGAAGCGGTTGAAGCGGCTGATCTCGCTGTCGGCCAGGTAGGGGGAAAAGATGCGGTTCAGCTCCTCGAGCCGGCGGTCGATTTTTTTCTTCAGGCTCTCCGTGCCGCTCCAGGGTCGGCCGACCAGCTTCACGGTGTAGGTGGTTCCCATGGTGCGGCCGGAGAGGACGTGCTCGGTGCGGGGGGCACACCCGAAGGTCGCCGCGGCGCTTAGAACGAGGCCGAGGAAAAACAGGGATCCGGGCCGGAAGAGGCGGGACATGGCGGAGGCTTCAGCAGATGCGGGGGAACTGCTCCCCGGCGAGCATGTCGACGATCCTCCGGCCGCCGATGCGGGTCTCCATCACCACCCGGCCGGGGGGGCCGGGGAGAACCTCGCCGATCGAGGCCGCATCCCTTCCCGCAGGGTCGGAGCGCATCGCGGAGAGCACGGCCTCGGCGGCATCGGGATGCACGAAGGCGACGAGCTTGCCCTCGTTGGCGAGGTAGAGCGGGTCGAAGCCGAGCAGTTCGCACAGCCCGGCCACCTCGGGCTTGAGGGGGATCTGTTCCTCGCGGATGAGGACCCCCACGGCCGAGCTCTCGGCGATCTCTTTGAGCGCCGTTCCCAGCCCGCCGCGCGTGGGGTCGCGCAGCGCATGGACGGCCTCGCCCCCGGCTTCGAGCATCGCCGCGACCATGCGGTGGAGCGGCGCGGTGTCGCTCTGCACCTTCGTTTCGAAGGCGAGCCCCTCCCGGCCGGCGAGCACGCTCACGCCGTGGTCGGCGAGGCTGCCGCTCAGCAGCACGCGGTCTCCGGCCTGCGCGCGGTGGCTCGCCACCCGGACCCCCGGGGGGATGAGACCGATGCCCGAAGTGTTGATGAAGAGGCGGTCGGCCGCCCCGCGGGGGACGACCTTCGTGTCGCCGGTGACGATCGCCACCCCGGCCGTCTTCGCCGCCTGCGCCATGGAGTCGAGAATGCGCTGGAAGTCCGCCAGCGCCAGCCCCTCCTCGAGAATGAAGGCCGCGCTCAGGTAGAGCGGCCGCGCGCCGCACATGGCGAGATCGTTCACCGTCCCGTTCACGGCGAGTTCGCCGATGTCCCCGCCCGGGAAGAAGAGCGGGTCGACCGTGTAGGAATCCGTCGAGAAGGCGAGTTTCGCCCCCTCCACCTCGAGGATCGCCCCGTCGTTCAGCTCGGCGAGCGCGGGGTTGTCGAAGGCGGGCAACAGCAGCTCCCGCAGCAGCCGGTGGGCGATGCGCCCGCCGCTGCCGTGGTCGAGCAGGATCCGGCTCAGGGGGTCCATGCCTCATCCTCCGGGGGAGACGTCGTGGTAGCGGAAGTAGGCCGCGCAGGTGCCCTCGCTCGAGACCATGCAGGGGCCGACGGGGTCCGCGGGCGTGCAGCGGGTCCCGTAGAGCGGGCATTCAAGGGGGGTCTTGCGCGCGGTGAGGATCTCCCCGCAGGCGCAGCCCCGCGGCTCGGCAACCGGGGCGCGATCCAGGGAAAAACGACGCGCCGCGTCGAAGGCCGCAAAGGCGGGGCGGATCGCAAGACCGCTCCCGGCAATGGCGCCCAGGCCGCGCCAGCGCGCATCGGCCGGCTCAAAGACCTCCGCGAGCACGCGCTGTGCGGCGGGGTTGCCCTCCTCGGCCACGGCCCGGCGGTAGGTGTTCTCCACGGCCGGCTTCCCGCTCTCGGCTTGGTCGACGAGCGCGGCCACGGCCTGCAGGATGTCGACCGGCTCGAAGCCGGCGATCGCGCAGGGAAGCCGCGTGCGCTCGAAAAAGGGAAGATAGGCCCGGCGGCCGATGACGACGGAGACATGGCCCGGAAGCAGGAAGGCGTCGATCCGGACGTCGCCGAGCGCGGTCAGCGCGGCGAGCGCCGGGGGGACGGTCTTGTGCAGGCAGAGCACGCTGAAGTTGGAAAGCCCCGCTCGATGCGCGGCGAGCAGGGCCGCGGCTACGGTAGGGGCGGTCGTCTCGAAGCCGATGCCGAGAAAGACGACCTCGCGGTCGGGGTGGCGCCGGGCGAGCGCGACGGCATCGAGGGCGGAGTAGACGACCCGCACCGCGCTTCCGCCCGCCCGTTCGCGCTCGAGCGAGGAACGGCTCCCGGGCACGCGCAGGAGATCGCCGTAGGTGGCGACGAGGACTTCCGGCCGCCGGGCGAGCGCGATGCAGGCGTCGATCTCGGAGGTGTCGGTCACGCAGACCGGGCAGCCGGGCCCGGAGAGCAGCGTGATCGTCTCCGGCAGGAGGCTCCGGATCCCGTGGCGGAAGATCGAAACCGTGTGCGTGCCGCAGACCTCCATGATGCGCAGCGGCCGTCGGCTGCGGCGCCGGATGCGGCCGGCGAGTTCACGCACGAGCGTCGCGTCGCGGTATTCGGCGCTGTGGCGGTCGGCCATGGATGTGCAGGTCTCCCCGGAAGAAACGATGCGCCCCGGCTTCAGGCGGCGGAGCCCGCGATCAGCGCCTGGCCGAGGGCGATGCCGCCGTCGTTCGTCGGGACCTGTTCGTGGCTGTACACCGCAAAGCCCGCCGCGGCAAGGCCGCAGCTCAGATCCGCGAGCAGCCGGGCGTTCTGGAACACCCCCCCGCTCAGCACCACCCGCGAGAGCCCCCGTTCCGCGCGGATGCGCCGGCAAAGGCGCACGAAGAGCCGCACCAGCCCGTTGTGGAAGCGGGCGCTGATCTCGGAGGCAGGCCGCCCGCGGAGCACGTCCGCCACCACCCCGCGCAGGATCGGCTCGGGCAGGATGCGCCGCGGCGAACCCTCCTCCCATTCCGTCTCGTAGGCGTCCTCCACCCCCTCGGCCGCCTCCATCTCGAGCTCCATCGCCGCCTGCCCCTCGAAGGCCACCCGGCGGCGCAGCCCCACGATCGCGGCCACGGCGTCGAAGAGCCGCCCGAGGCTGGAGGTGAGCGGGGAATTGATCCCGGAGGCCCCGAGGGCCGCCGCCGCGCGGATCTTTTCCGCCCCCACTTCCGCGAGGAAGGGCAACTCCAGGCGGGAAAACCCGCTTCCGTAGGCGGCCTGCAGGTGGCTCACCGCCATGCGCCAGGGCTCGCGGATCGCGGCCGTTCCCCCGGGCATGGGAACGCAGGCGAGATGCGCCAGGCGTTCGAAGCCCACGGTGTCCGCGGCGAGCACTTCTCCGCCCCAGACCGTCCCGTCGGGGCCGTAGCCCGTGCCGTCGCAGGCGATGCCGATCACCGGGCCCTCGAGGCCGTGCTCGGCCATGCAGGCGGCGACGTGGGCGTGGTGGTGCTGCACGCGCCGCAGGGCCACCCCCGACCGTTCCTCGGCCCAGCGGGTGCTCAGGTAGTCGGGGTGCAGGTCGCAGGCGAGGATTTCGGGGCGGATTTCGAGGACGCGCTCGAGGTGGGCGATCGTCTCGCAGAACGCCTCGTAGGTCGCGAGGTTCTCGAGGTCCCCGATGTGGGGGCTGAGGAAGGCGCGGTCGCCTTTGACGAGGCAGACCGTGTTCTTGAGCTCCGCGCCCACGGCGAGCAGCGGCGGCAGCCGCCGGGAGAGAAAGACCGGCCGCGGCACGTAGCCCCGCGCCCGACGGACGAAACGCGTTTTGCCCGCGACCCGACGGACGACCGAGTCGTCGCAGCGCCGCACGATCCCGCGGTCGTGGAGGAGAAAGGCGTCGGCGATCCCCGAGAGCCGCGCGAGCGCCTCCTCGTTCCCCGAGGCGATCGGCTCCTCGCTCAGGTTGCCGCTCGTCATCACGAGCGCGGAGAACCCCTCGGCGAGCAGCAGGTGATGGAGCGGCGTGTAGGGGAGCAGCACCCCCACATCACGGTTGCGCGGGGCGACCCCGGCGGCGAGCGGGCTCTCGGGCCGCTTGCGCAGGAGCACGATCGGACGCTCGGGGGAGGACAGCAGCCGGCCTTCCTCCTCCTCCACGAAGGCGTATGCGCGGACCGCGGCGAGGTCGGGCGACATGACGGCGAGCGGCTTTTCCTCGCGGCGCTTGCGTTCGCGCAGCCGCGCGACCGCCCGGGCGTCGAAGGCGTCGACCGCGAGGTGGAAGCCCCCCAGGCCTTTCACGGCGAGGACCGCGCCCTCCCGGAGCAGCGCCGCCGCGGCGGCGACGGGGTCGGCGGCCTCCACCCGTTCGCCCGCGGCGCTGCGGAGCTCGAGCCGCGGCCCGCAGACCGGGCAGGCGTTCGGCTGGGCGTGGAAGCGGCGGTCGGCGGGGTCCTCGTACTCGGCGCGGCAGGCCGCGCACATCGGGAAATCGCGCATCGAGGTCTTGGGCCGGTCGTAGGGGATGTCCTCGATGATCGTGTAGCGGGGCCCGCAGTTGGTGCAATTGATGAAGGCGTAGCGGAAGCGGCGGTCGTGGGGGTCGAAGAGTTCGGCCAGGCAGTCGGCGCAGACGGCGACATCCGGCGGAATCAGGGTCTCCATGGAGGTGCCGCGGCGGCTCTCCGCGATGCGGAAGGTTTGCAGACCGCGCACCTCCCCGTCGGCCGCGCGGAGCTCCGTGATCCGGGCGAGCGGCGGGGTGCGGGAGACGAGCTCGGCTTCAAAGGCGGCGAGCTTTTCGGGGGGGCCTTCGATGTCGATTTGCACCCCCTCGGAGGTGTTCCCGACCTCGCCCTTCAAGCCGTGGCGCAGCGCCAGCTGATAGACGAAGGGCCGGAAGCCCACCCCCTGGACGATGCCGTTCACCAGCAGCCGGCGCGCCGCAAGCCGCGCGTCCATGGCCTTATCCCCCCCCGGCCGGGGGCTCCTCCTCCGAGGGCCGCTCGGCGACGCGTGCGGCGGCCTCGCGCAGGAGAGAGAGCGTCTCGCGGGCCGCCTCCTCGTCGATGCGCGAGATGGCGAATCCCGCATGCACGATGACCCAGTCGCCGACGGCGGCGTTCTCGAGCAGAAGCAGGCTGCACTCGCGGCGCACCCCGTCCACGTCGATCACGGCCATGCCGTCCTGGATCTCAACGATGCGCGAAGGGATCGCAAGACACATCGGGAACCGAATCCTTCCGGGTCCAAGAGACGCCCAGCCGCTCGAGCTCGGCGAGGACGAGACGGATCATGGGCTCGACCTGCGCGGCCACCGGCGGGGAAAGCTCGAGGCCGAGGGTTTCGACATCCTGGGGCTCGACCCCCAAAATAACCGTCCGCGGCACGTTGTCGAGAGCCTGGCAGAGGGTGAGCGCTTCGAGGAAATCGACCTGGTGGAGCGAATTCTTGGCGCGGATGCGCGAGGGGATCTCCTCGTGATCGATGCGGTGGAGGTCGCCCGGCTTTCCCCGGTTGCGCACGGCGTCGACCACGATCAGGTGCCGCGGCTTGGAGATGACCCCCAGCAGGTTGACCCCCAGCACCCCGCCGTCGACCACGTGCACGCGGTCGGGGAAGGCGTATTCCGCCTCCAGCCGCCGGATGACGTGGATCCCGAAGCCGTCGTCGGAAAACAGCAGCGAGCCGATGCCGAGAACGAGGATCTCGGGGGCGTTTTCGGCGTCGAAGGGATTGTCGGAAACGACGGGCATGGCCCATGAAAAAGGCCTCCGGGCCGCCCGGTTGCGGGGCGGCCCGGAGGCCGGTCGGGATCCGGCTCAGGCGGCGCGGACCTTGTAGACTTCGTTCGAGTCCGGATCGATCACGTGCACGGCGCAGGCGATGCAGGGGTCGTAGGAATGGACCGTGCGCAGGATCTCGAGCGGGCGCTTGGGGTCGGCGATCGGGGTGCCGATCAGCGCCTCCTCCACCGGGCTCATCTTGCCGGCGGCGCACCGGGGGGCGAGATTCCAGGTGGAGGGGACGACATACTGGTAGTTCTTGATCTTCTTGTTCTCGATGACGATCCAGTGGCCGAGGGCGCCGCGGGGGACGTCGTTCAGGCCGACGCCCTGGGCCTTGTCGGGCATCTCGTAGGGCTCGTAGGTCTGGGTGTCCCCCTTCTTGATGTTCTCGACGAGCTCCATCACCCAGCCCTGCATCGCCTCGCCGATGACGAGCGTTTCGATGCCGCGGGCCGCGGTCCGGCCGAGCGTCGAGAAGAGGGCCTCGGCGGGGATGTTCAGGGTCTTGAGCACGTGATCGACCGGCTGCTTCCACTCCTTCTGGCCGTAGGCGTAACCCACCAGCACGTGGGACAGGGGGCCGACCTCGCAGGGCTCGCCCTCGTAGCGCGGCGCCTTGAGCCAAGAGTACCGGCCGTCTTTCGAGTCCGTGTCGTACTTGGGGTCGCCCTGGAACGGCTTGGTCTCGCCCTGGTAGGGATGCCGGGCCTGGGTGCCTTCGTACCAGGAGCGTGCGACGTGCTCGGTCACCTTGCCGGGGTCGGCCATGACCGGCTTTTCCAGGTTGCGCTTGAAGATCACGCCGCGCGGCATGAAGAGGCTCTCCGGCTCCTTTTCGCTCAGCGGGAAATCGCCCCAGGCGAGGAAGTTCGTCGTGCGGCCGATCCCGCCCCAGTCCTTGTAGAAGGAGGCCACGGCCAGCAGATCGGGGATGTAGACGTTCTTCACGAAATCGTGGGTTTCCTTGGTGATGTAGAGGAACTCGGCGATGCGCTCGGCCGTGAGATCCGCCGCGCAGGTGACGCCGCCCACCACGAGCGACTGCGGGTGCGGGTTCTTGCCGCCGAAGATGGCGTGCATGCGCGCGGCTTTGGCCTGCAGGCGCAGGGCCTCGATGTAGTGCGCCGCCGCCATGAGGTTCGCCTCCGGCGGCAGCTTGTAGGCCGGGTGGCCCCAGTAGGCGTTGGCGAAGGGGCCGAGCTGGCCGCTCTCGACGAAGGTCTTGAGCCGCTGCTGGACGTTCTTGAAGTACGTCGTCCCGCCCCAGGGGGCGTTGCTCACGTTGTCGGCGAGCGCGGCGGTCTTGGCCGGGTCGGCCTTGAGTGCGCTCACCACATCCACCCAATCGAGCGCGTGCAGGTGATAGAAATGGACGATGTGGTCGTGCTGGTACTGAGCGCCCAGGAGCAGGTTGCGGATGAGGCGCGCGTTCTTGGGGATCTTCACCTTGACGGCGTCATCCACCGCGCGCACTGAGGCGATGGCATGCACGTAGGTGCAAACCCCGCAGGAGCGCTGGACGAAATGATGGGCGTCGCGGGGATCCCGGCCCTGCAGGATGACTTCAATCCCGCGGAACATCTGCCCCGAGCTCCAGGCGTTCACCACCTTGCCGCCGGACACTTCGACCTCGATGCGCAGGTGTCCTTCGATACGGGTGATCGGATCGACGATGATGCGTTCTGCCATACGATCTCCTCCTTGAAGATATTGGGATCGCCGTCCGGCGGATTAGAGTTCCTGGTAGAAAGGCGTGAACTTGTCCCAGAATTCCGGCTGGCTGCAGCCGATGCAGGGGTGCCCGGCCTGGACCGGCCAGCTGCAGCCGCTGTTGAACTTCACGATGCCGCAGTTGTTGTAGGTCTCGGGGCCGCGGCAGCCGACCTTGTAGAGGCAGTAGCCGAGGGCGGCCTCCTTGGAGCCGAATTCCTCGACGAACTCGCCGTTCTCGAAGTGCCCCCGCCGCGCGCAGTTGTCGTGGATCGTCTGGCCGTAGGCGAAGAGCGGCCGGCCCAGGTCGTCCAGCGCGGGGAGCTTGCCGAGGAGCAGGTAGTTGACGACCGTGCCGACGAAGTTGATCGGGTTGGGCGGGCAGCCGGCGATGTTCACGGTCTTGATGCCGAGGACCTCGCCGACCCCCTTGTAGCCGCCGGGGTTGGGTTTCGCCGCCGGGATGTTGCCGAAGGCCGAGCAGCTGCCGATGCAGATGACCCCGGCCGCCTTGGGGCAGACCTCCTTGGCGATCTGCAGGAAGCTCTTGCCGCCCACCTTGCCCCAGCCGCCGTTGTATTTGGTCGCGATCGCCCCCTCGACCACGCAGAGGAACTGGCCCTTGTTCTTCTCGACCGTCTCGTGGAGAATTTCTTCCGCCTGGTGCCCGGCCGCGGCCATGATCGTCTCGTGGTAGGCGACGTCCAGGACCTCGAGAACCAGCTCGTCGATCCAGGGGTACATGGTGCGCAACAGCGCCTCCGAGCAGCCCGTGCATTCCCCGAAATGCAGCCAGACGACCGTCGGCCGCTTCGCCGGGGCCGCGAAGACCTCGGCGACCTTGGGGATGAAAGAGGAGGAAAGCCCCATCGTCGCCGTGAGAAAGGTGCAGAACTTCATGAAATCCCGCCGGGTGACGCCCTTTTGTGCCAGCCTGTCGTAGAACGCCTTTTCCTGGTTGACCATTTGCACCTCCTTGATGCGCTTGTGGATCGTGCCCCGGTCCCGGCCGCGGCCGGATCGTGGATGCCTCTCCAAGAGGTTATTCTTCGAGAGGACCGCTGCATTCCGGAAAGGGCGGGCGCCTCTTGCCGGGCGGCGCCCTGAGCTGCCAAACGAAACGCCCGGCCGAAGCCGGGCGTTTGGGGGTTTCAACTCTCGTCGTCGATGTCGACGAACTCGTCGTCCTCGATCTTGAGCGACGAGTCGATCTTTCCGACCTCTTCGCCCTGGTCGAACTTCTCTTCCTCGAGGCCGGCGTCGAGGAGTTCGTCGATCTCGGGGGCCTCGGCCTCGTAGACGACCGCCGCCTCGAGGGTTTCGGGTGCGCGCGAGAGGAATTCGAGATCGTCGAAGACGAGCTCGGCGGTCGCCGGCCCGCGGCTGCCGAGCATCTCCGCCACCTGGTCGGCGATCCGGGCGGCGTAGAGGGACGGCGGGAAGAGGTTTTTCGTGCGCAGGGCCCGGATCAGGGCGTCGCGGCCGGCCGCCTGGGCGGCCTTGAGGGTCTTGCGGTCGTAGCTCTCCTCGCAGAGCAGGGACATGACATCCTTGTCGAGCTCGGCATACTCGCGGATGATGAACCGGCGGGAATCGTCGTCCTTCAAAATTTCGTACTTCTGCTTCATGCGTGCAATGTCCTTGTGGCTGCCTGTGCGTCGGGAATCAAGAGGAATGCATGCGTCTTGTATACCGTTCCCCGCGGGCTGTCAACATGCAACCCGCGCGGCGGAAGGGGAGCGGGGGGACGTCCAGCCCTTCGCGCGTGCGCTGGGGAAGACCGGGTGATCCTTGACCGGGAGGGTCTCCGCGTGGTAGGAAAAAAAATTCACCCGGAGGGATGGCTGAGCGGTCGAAAGCGGCGGTCTTGAAAACCGCTTCCCGGAAACGGGACGTAGGTTCGAATCCTACTCCCTCCGCCAGGAAACGACCCGCACGGAGAGATGGCCGAGTAGGTCGAAGGCGCTCGCCTGCTAAGCGAGTATACTCCGAAAGGGGTATCCCGGGTTCGAATCCCGGTCTCTCCGCCACCCCCTTCCCCACCCTCCACGACTCCCGTCTCCGGCGCTCAGAGCTTCATCCGGAGCGCGTGCACGCGCCCCGTGTCCGTCTCCCGGAGCTGCAGCCGCAGGGTATCCGCCGAGGCCGCCTCGCCGGGGAAGAAGAGAAAGCCGAAGGAGAGACCCTGCGGTTCGACGGCGCGGTTTTCGAGCGACTTTCGGTTCAGGTCCTGGATGATCTTGCGGCGGGCCTCGTCGGAGGTGTATCCCTTCGCCCCCCCCAGGGTCGCGCCCGCGGCACCGCCCACGGCCGCGCCCTTGCCGGTGGCGACGGCCACATTCTCGCCCGTGACGATGCCCACGGCCGCACCGATGATCGCCCCGGCCGCCGCCCCCAAAACGGCGTGATAGGCGCCCTCCTTGGCGATTTCCCGGGTCTGCGCATAGCGCGTGGCCCGCTCGTAGGCCGTGTCGCGGTCGAGGAGCGGCCAGATGTTCCCCTGGCCGTCCTCGAGGAAGGTCTGCCCGGAAACGATCTCGATCGGGCGCTCACCGCGGTGGTCGAAGATGACCTGCACGGGGAGCATCCCGGCTTCGCGAATGTCGAAGCCGAAGGCTTCACGCGCCTGTACGGGGTCGGCGTAGGATTCGGCGGCCACCGTGGCCCCCGCGACCTCGACGGCATTCGGGTAAGCCGACGGCGCCCGGAAAGGCATGGGTTTGGCCACGTAGGCGGTGGAACAGCCGAAAAGCGCCCCCGCCAGGAGCCAGGCGGCGGCCGTGGGGATCCAGGACGACGTTCTCATGGGGGTCTCCTTTGACCTCTCGGTGACGATTTCAACGAGCGCGGAGCCGTCGACCGTTTTAACTTTCCCACCTCCGGCCGCGTTGTCAACCGCCCCGGCGGGGGCTGTGCCACCGGGATCTCATCGCCCGAAAAGACCAGGGCCGCCCCGCGGGGCGGCCCTGGCGTGGGAACCCGGTTGAAGCGCCCGGGGTTTCAATAGCCTTTCAGGAACTCGTCCATGATGTCGATCGACTGCTTCTGGACGACCAGATCGAAGATCTTGTCTTTCACCTGGCGCGGCAGGAGTTCGATGCTCTTGGTCGTCGCGCTGTCGAACTTGGCGGTCGGGAAGACCTTGAGGATCTTGTCCTTCTGGGCCTCGTTGCAATAGACTTGGATGCATTTGAGCCCGGCCAGCATCTCCTGGCACATCGCGGCCAGTCCCGCCTTCTGCAGTTTCTCGTAGCGCTCCTCGTTCACCCACAGATTGATCGGATATTTCTCGGACATATCGGTCACCTCCCTAGGCCAGCGGCGGCATGACGAACACCGGCGTGCGTTTGGCGAGATACTCTTCCCCGACGAAGGGCGAGCCGAACCCGTATTTCTCCGCGCATTCCAGCACCAGGTCGAAGACCTCGGGCCGGAAAATCAGCCGCGGCGGTTTGACCCCGTCCTGCACGATGCTGCGGATGAGCGTGCCCGAGAACTTCTGCCACTCCTTCTTGTGATTGCAGAGGCTCTCGGAGGTGATCTCGCCGCAGTGCGGGCAGTAGAGCCAGTTCTCGGAGTAGACGGGGACGATGTTGATCTCCCCCTGCAGGCTCTCGAGCAGGCGATGGGCGTCGTAGGGCCCGTAGTAGGTGCCCACCCCGGCGTGGTCGCGGCCGAACATGTGGTGGGTGAGGCCGAGGTTGGTGCGCAGGGCGGCGTGGAAGACGGCCTCGCGCGGCCCGGCGTAGCGCATGTCCCAGAAGGTGAGCGAGGTCAAGTGGTTGTGGTCGCCGAAATAACCCGACTTGCGCAGCTCGTCCTGGGTGAGGATGATCGCCTCGTCGATGTAGTCGCCCTTGCGTTTCTCGCCGATGATCGCGTTGACGAGCACCCCGACGTAGGGCTTGTCCATCGGCAGCTCGCCGTAGGTCTGGAACCAGGCGCCCTTCATCAGCCACTCGTGGCCGGTGTGGGGGACGTTGCGCGTCTGGTGGGCGACGATGCGCTTCCAGCCCTTCTCCTTGAAGATCTTGCGCAGCTGGAGGGGGGGCAGGAAGTAGGGGGTGAAGGGCTCGTTGATCTTGGGCCGGTTGACGAGCGCGATCTTGCCGCCGACGAACTTGTCCTTGTAGGCGTAAGTGCGGGCGCAGCCGGGGTGCTTGGTCTCATCGGTCCCGTAGACGTCCTTCGCCAGCGACTTCTTGTCGTACTCGTAGACCTCCTCGATCTCGAAGATCGCCATGGGGTTTCCGGTGTAGGTGAGCAGAATCGAGGCTCCGGGCTTCACCCCGTACTGGGCGATCTCCTCGTTCGACATGTCGAAGACGATGGGGATGCTCCAGACGGTCTTCCCGTCCTTGAGGCGCATCTTCTTGCACACCGCCTCGACGTCGGCCTTGCCCATGAAGCCCTCGAGCGGGCTGAAAAAGCCGTAGGCGATGCCGATCACCTCGTTGGCGAGCTGGCTGCGGATGGGGTACGCCTTCAGGCCCTGGATGCGCTTCTTGGCCTCCGCCGGTTCGAGGATCCTCTCCTTGATCTCTTTTCCGCCATGTCCGATTTCGGCCATACCGTGCGTTCCTCCTTTCTCGGGGTGTCGTTTTCCGAATCGCGTGCCGCGGGGCACGGGGCTGCTGGTTCGGGGGGAAGGGGTCTTCTACCCCGCCCGTCGGGAAAAGGCAAGCCTTTCCGCCGCTCGCCGGCCCGTTCGGGGCGGCAAAAACCGGCATGCCGGATGACCCGGCATGCCGGTTTCCTCTTTCGGCGAAACCGCGGCGGGCCGCGGTGTCATCGCCTTTCCGCGTACTCCGCGTAGGTCATGGCGACCGTGCGGTAGACAAGGTGGGCGAGCTTGGAAAAGGGGAGGTAGGCGAAGGTGAACCACACGAGCATCAGGTGGATGAAATAGACGGTGTAGGAGACCCCCGCCCAGCCCGCGAGCCGCGAAAGCTGCGCCCCCATGCCCGTCACGCCCAGGCCGAGGACGAGGCCGAGCAGCAGCCAGTCCTTGTAGACCGATTTCTGGTCGGCCTTGGCGAGCCGCTGCCGGATGAGCAGGATGCTGCCGATGATGAGCGCAACCCCGCTCACGTTGGCGAGCCACTTGACGGGGTTGAGCTGCGAATAAGGGCCGTGCTGCTGGAAGACGTAGATCGCGATGAAGAAGATCGAGGTCACGATGAAGAGCCCGATGAAGGCGAGCAGGACCAGCATGTGCGAGATCGCCCGCTCGCGGTTCTCGGTGCACTCGTTGAACTTGGCGTGCCGGAGGATCACCGGGATCGTGCGCAGGAGCGCCTGGAAGAAGCCCGCCGCGTCGATCGTCGGCTTAACGGTCTTGCCCTCGGCGAGCGCGTTCTGGTGGATGTCGCCGAGGAAGCGCCTCACGCCCTGCGCGAAGACGGCGACGGTGAAGGCCGCCGCCGAGAGCATCACCACGTCGACGAGCCAGGTGGAGACCATCTTCGCATGGACGATCGTCCCTTCGGGGCTGAAGTTGAGAAAGGTCGTGCCGAAGATCTTCTCCATCAGGAAGCCCATGATGACGATGTAGACCGCGGGCACGAGAAGCAGCACGGGGAGCATCGCCGGCGTGTTCACGGCCCGGGCGAGCGCCCGGGGTGCGGCGTACTCCTCGACCGCCCGCGCGCGGATCGCGGCGAGCACATCGCCCGGCTTGGCCTGCCGCGGGCAGCGGGTGTTGCAGTCGCCACAGTTGTGGCACAGCCAGGGGTCGGCGCTCTTCACCAGCTTGTCCTTCAGCCCCCAGGAGGCGGCGATCATCTCCTTGCGCGGAAAAGGCCGATTCTGGGGCGAAATCGGACATACCACCGAACAGGTCGCGCACTGGTAACATTTCTTGAGGTCCTCGCCGCCGAGGATCCCCACCTCCCGGATGAACTCCAGGTCCGGTTCCACCACGAGTCTTGCGGTCATGTCCTGAACCTCCTCTGTCGCTTCGGCCCGTCCTCAGAACCCCTTGAACGGATTCGGCCCCAGGCCCTCGATCGTCCCGACGAACTCCTGGATCATCTGCGGGATCTTGTCGTACTCGTCGATCGCCACCTGGAACTGGGCCACGCGTTCGACCTCGAGGGCGAGGCTCGCCAGGGCCTCGCCGATCTTCTTGACCCGGATCTCGGCGAGCTCGCTGCCCTTGACGAAATGGCACTGGTAGTCGTCCCCGTGCTTGCAACCCATGAGGAAAACCCCGTCCATCCCTTGAGAGAGCGCATCCTTGATCCAGATCACGTTCACCGAGCCCAGGCAGCGCACCGGGATGAAGCGCACGTCGGCGTTCCAGGAGAGTCGGTTGAGCGCGGCGATGTCGAGGGCGGGGTAAGCGTCGTTTTCGCAGACCAGCCCCAGGATGCGCAGCGGCGGCTCGTCGAAATCGTCGGTCGAGGGCACCTTGATCGCCTTGACCATCGAGCTCACGGAGTCGATGCTGTAATTGGCGAAATTGATGATGCGCTCGGGGCAGGCCCCCATGCAGGTGCCGCAGCGGCGGCAGCGGGTCGGGTTGGGCTTGGGGGTGCCGCGCTCGTCGTCGTCGAGCGCCCCGAAGGGGCACTCCTGGGTGCAGCGCTTGCACTGGGTGCAGCGCTGGAAGAAGAAGTCGGGGTAGCTCATGTCCCCGGAGCGCGGGTGGACCGAGACCCCCCGGTGGACCGACTCCAGGCACTGGATGGCCTTGAGGGCCGCCCCCGTCGCATCCTCCATCGCCTCCTCGACGGTCATGCTGCGGCGCACCCCGCCCGCGGCGTAGATGCCCGTCCGCTGGGTCTCGTAGGGGAAGCAGATGTAGTTCGAGTCGGCGTAGTCGTCGAAGATCGCGTTGTCCCGGAAACCCGGCCCCTGGCGGTAGGCGAGGTTGATCACCGGGTCGTCCTTGGTCGCCGGGACCATGCCGGTCGCCAGCACGACGAGATCCGCGGGGATCTGGATCGGCTGCCCGAGGAGCGTGTCCTCGGCCTCGACCACGAGCCCCTTGCCGTTTCCGGCCACGCGGGTGACCTGGGCCTTGGTGAGGAAGACGCCGGGATCCTGCTGCACCGCCTTGTAGAAATTCTCGGTCAGCCCGGGCGTGCGCATGTGCTGATAGAGGATGAAGGCCTTGCCGTCGGCGTAGTCCTCGCGCACGTAGGTCGCCTGCTTCAGGGCGACGAGGCTGGTGACGGAGGCGGCGTAGGGGAAATCCCGGTCCCCGCCCTGCCCCGGGCTCTGGATGAAGACCACCGACTTCGCCTCCCGACCGTCGCTCGGGCGCTTGATCTTGCCCTGCGCGGCGATCTCCTCGAACTGCTCGTTGGTGACGACATCGGGGAGCGTCCCGAAACCGAGATGGGCGAACTCCCCTTCGGCCGGCCGATAGGGGCGCCACCCGGCCGCGAGCACCACCGCCCCGAACTTCTCGCCGTTCGGGTCGAAGGTGAGAATGTCGACCTTGCCCTTGTTGTATTCCTTGTAGCGCTCGAGGAGCTGGTCGGCCTCGAGCTCCTTGCCGTTCTCGTCGACGCGCATCTCCGGGGGCAGGGGATAGGGCACGTCGAACTCGATCTGCTCGCCGGGTTTCTTGAAGGTCACGGTGAAATCGCCGGGCTGGCCCGCGATGCGCGCGACCACCGTGTTCGTGCGCACCGTGATCCGCGGCTCGGCCTCGAGCTCGCGCAGCTTCTCCTGCAGCACCGGCGCGACCGGCTTCTCGTAGGGGTACTCGAGGGGGAGCTGTTTGCGCCAGCGGCGCGCGTGCCCGCCGAGGGAGGCCTCCTTCTCGACCACGACCACCTCGTAGCCGGCGCGGGCCGCCTCCAGGGCGGCGGTGATGCCGGTCAGGCCGCCTCCGATCACGAGGATGCGCCGGTTCAGGGCCTCGAGCTTGTAGGGCTCGGGGAGGTGGATCTTCTCCACCTTGGCGAGCGCCATCTTGAGGTAGTCGGCGGCCATCATCTGGACGTGGTCGATGAAGCTCTCGTCGTCCTTCTGCTCCTCCGTCGGAGCGGGCCAGACCGAGCGCGGGTGGGACCAGACCACGTGCTCGCGCAGGTTCACCCGCTCGACGATGCAGCCGTCGAAGCGGAAGGTGTCGTGGAGCACGCGGGGCGAGCAGGCCGCGATCACGAGCGTGTTCACGCCCGAGGCGACCTCCGCCCGGAGCATCTCGACCCCTTCGCGGCCGCAGAGGACGGGCGAGGTCTTGACGGAATAGCCCTCGTCGGAGGCGACCGCGCTCAGCTTTTCGATGTCGAGGGCCTCGGCGATGCCGCAGCCCTGGCAGATGTACACACCGTATTTCTTGTTCATGATCGACCTCCTACCGTCTCACCACGGTCTGGATCGCTTTGAGCGCCATCCCGGTCGCGTTCTGGTTCGAGGAGACGACGTCGGCCGGTTTCGCGGCGCAGCCCGCCGCGAAGAGACCGGCCTCGGGCGCGTTCAGAATGAAGCCCTCGGGGGTCGTCTTGACCGCGGCCGGCGGCTTGTGCACGGAGGCGGTCGGCTGCATGCCGGTGGCGAGCACCACGAGCCCGACCTTCTGCTCGATCTTCTCGCCGGTCACGGCGTTCTCCGCGACGACCGTCAGGTCGCCCGTCTGCGGGTCTTCGGAGACCTGGGCCACCTTGCCCTTGATGAAGTGGACCCGCGGGTCCTGCTTGATCCGGTCGTAGAAGCGCTCGTAGCGGTAGCCCGGGGCGCGCAGATCGATGTAGAAGACGTAGATCTCGGCCTCGGGGCACTTCTCGCGCACATAGGTCGCCTGCTTGAGGCTCGCCATGCAGCAGATGTAGGAGCAGTAGGCGAGGTGGTTCTCGTCGCGCGAGCCGGCGCACTGGACGAAGGCGACGCTCGCCGGAGGCTTGCCGTCCGAGGGGCGCAGGATCGCCCCCGCGGTGGGGCCGTTCAGCGAAGCCATGCGCTCCATCATCATGTTCGTCACGATGTTCTTGTGCCGGCCGAAGCCCAAGTTGTCGATCCTTTTGGCGTCGTAGGGCACCCAGCCCGTGGCCCAGACCACGGCCCCCGCGTTCAGCTGCAAACTCTTCGGCTTCATCTCGAGGTCGACCGCGTCGTAGCGGCAGGCCGCCTTCACCCGCTCGGCGTCCTCGGTCCCGAGAATCCGGGGGTCGATCACATAGCGCGCGGGGAAGGCCATGGCGAAGGGGAGATACGCCGCCTTCACCGTCTTCATGCCGAAGTCGAACTCGCTCGGGATCTCCGTCCGGCAGGCCTCGGCGCAGGCCCCGCAGCAGGTGCAGTTCTCGTTCACGTAGCGGGGCCGGACCCGCACGGCGACCGTGTAATTGCCGGGTTTGCCCTCGATCCGCTCCACCTCGGCCATCGTCAGGACATGGATCTTCGGGTTGTCCTTGATCCGCCGGAAGTTGATCTCCAGCCCGCAGGTCGGCGGGCAGAGCTTGGGGAAGTACTGGTTCAACTGGGCGACCCGGCCTCCCAGGTAGGGGTTTTTCTCGACCAGGAAGACCTCGTAGCCGACCTCGGCGGCCTCGAGCGCGGTGGTGAGCCCGCTGATGCCGCCGCCGACGACCAGGATGGTGCCGCTTGCCGGGGCTGCTTTTTCTTCACTCATGCCGTTCCTCCGTCCAGGGCCGGGGGATCCCCCCGGGGGTGTGGGTTCGACCGGGCGCCGGCCGCCCGGGGTTCGTCCGGATGCGAAAGAGCGCCGCCCTCGCCGGGCGGTGCGCTTTCGCATCCGGGGGACCCCGCCACAGGGGCCGCGAAAAAAACCTCCAGGTGCCCTCGGGCACCTGGAGGTTTTGTTTGAGGCTCAGCTTCCGCGGGTCGGACTCACCGGCAGATCCTTACGGGATGAGCTTGATGTAGTCCTTCTTGAAGATGTCCCACTTGCCCGCCTTGGGATCGTACTTCGAGTTCACGAAGCAGAACCAGTTCGCGTCGTCCTGGCCCGGGTAGTCCATCTGGTAGTAGAAGCCCGGGTAACGGGTCTCCTTGCGGAACTGGATGTGGCGCAGGTGCGACTCGACGGTCCAGATGCGGTGGATGATCTCCCAGGCGCGCATCAGCTCGTGCAGGTCGCCGGCGGCGAGCTTCTCGCAGTCCTCGCGCATCATCTGGAGCATCTCCATGACGATCTCGAGGTTCTTGTTGTTGGTGGCGTAGTAGGTCGCCGTGCCGGCCCCGTACTCGTGGGTCGCCTTCATCATGCGGTACATCATGCCGTTCGGCTTGATGTAGTTGGGGTTGATGTCGTCGGCGGTGGTGTAGCCGGCATACTGCAGGTAGGTGCGGACCGGCTTGTAGACCATGTCCACGATCTGCTCCTTGGTCATGGGCAGCTCGGGCTTGAAGTCCGCGTGATCCTTCGCATAGCGCACGAGCTGCTTGGCCGCGATCCGCCCCTCGGCGTGCGAGCCGGAGGAGAACTTGTGCCCGGAGCAGCCGACCCCGTCGCCCGCCGTGAAGAGGCCGAAGACGGTCGTCATGCGGTTGTAGACCTTGCCGTTGTCGGCCTTGATCTTGTAGGCTTCGGGCACCCAGTCGAAATCCGGGCCGGAGACCCAGAAGCCGCAGCAGCCGGAGTGCGAGCCGAGGAGATAGGGCTCGGTCGGCATGATCTCGGAGTTCTTCTTCTCGGGCTCGGTGTTGGTCGCGCACCAGAGGTTCGCCTGGCCGCAGGTCATGTCGAGGAAGTCCTCCCACGCCTCGGACTCGAGGTGCTTGAGGTCCTTCTTGTCCATGGTCTTGGCCAGCTCGGCGAGCGCGGTCACCGTGTCCATGATGATCGGGCCCCGGCCTTCCTTCATCTCGAAGAGCATGAGGTGGTTGCGCAGGCAGGTCGGGGTGATCGCCGCGGTGCCGTAGGGGGCGTACTTCTGCAGTTCCTTCTTCGCCGCCTCGGAGGCCGCGTAGTTCTCGCCCAGGCCGTTCAGGGATTTCGCCTTGAACAGCAGGTACCAGGCGCCGACCGGGCCGTAGCCGTCCTTGAAGCGCGCCGGCGTGAAGCGGTTCTCCATCATGGAGAGCTCGGCGCCGACCTTCATGCCGAGGTAATAGGTCGAGCCCGAGTTCCACACGGGGTACCAGGCGCGGCCCTTGCCCTCACCGACCGAGCGCGGCTGGTAGATGTTCACCGCGCCGCCGCAGGCGATCAGGCAGCTCTTGCACTTGAAGATGTAGACCTTGTTTTCCCGCACCGAGAACCCGGCCGCGCCGGCGATCTGGTTGGGCTTGTTCTTGTCGAGGAAGAGCTCGACCACGAAGACGCGCTCGAGGATGTTCGTGTCCCCGATCGCCTTCTTGGCGGCCTCGGCGACGATCCGCTTGTAGGACTCGCCGTTGATCATGATCTGCCATTTGCCGGTGCGCACCGGCTTGGCCCCCTGCTTCAGGGTGCCCATCTTGAGCCCCTTCTTGCCGTCGAGGGTCTTGCCCGCCTCGTCCTTCTTCCAGATCGGCAGCCCCCACTCCTCGAAGAGCCACACGGAGTCGTCGACGTGGCAGCCCAGGTCGAAGATGAGGTCCTCGCGCACGATGCCCATGAGGTCGTTGCGGACCATGCGTACGTAGTCGTCGGGGGTGTTCTCGCCGATGTAGGTGTTGATCGCCGAGAGACCCTGCGCCACCGCGCCGGAGCGTTCGAGCGCGGCCTTGTCCACCAGCAGCACCGTCTGGTTCGGGTCCATCCACTTGCGCACTTCGAAGGCCGCGCCGCAAGCGGCCATGCCGCCGCCGATGATGAGGATGTCGACTTCCTTCTCGACCACTTCGGGGTCCTTGACGGCCTTCAGCTCGCCCTTCGGTTTGTTCGGCAATGCCATATGATCTCCTCCTTACGGAATTTCGGGTGGGGTTGGCTGCGTTTCGCTTCGCCGCGCGCCGTGGCGCGCCGGTTCCCGCCTTACTTCACTTCACGAGCTCCTTGGGCCTCGGGATAACGCGGTTTTCGGCCTCTTCGGTCGCCAGCATCGGGCTTTCGAGGTCTTTGCCCTTCAGCGACTCGTAAGCGTTGGCCGCGCCTTCGGGGGTGGTCCGGATGGGGAACTTGAAGCGCTTGATCAGCCCGTTGCGGAACTTGCAGGTCCACATGATGTCCTCGGTGCCGAGCATCGGCATGATGCTGCTTCCGAGGGGCACGAAGTCGGCGTAACCGCGGACCTCGATCGCCTGCGTGGGGCAGATCTTCACGCAGGAGAAGCACTCCCAGCACTGATCGGGTTCCTGGTTGTAGGCCTTCATCGCCACGGGGTCGAGGACCATCAGGTCGTTCGGGCAGATGTACATGCAGGCGGTCTTCTCGCCGCCCTTGCAGCCATCACATTTTTCCTGAATGACGAAACTCGGCATGTGGGTACCTCCTTGGGAGAATGGGGAAATCGGATGCTTCAACGCGGTCTGGGTTCATTGGCCGGTCGCTCTCGACGCATGCACCTCCCTTCGTCGGGGATCTGAAACCACGCCGCAGCGGGACAACCATAAAACAAGAAACGAGGTCTCGTGCGCTTCGCGCACCTGCGGGGCGGGGCGCAATCCGCCCCGGAAAAGAGCGATCTGACACGCAACACGTGAAATCAAGATGGGATCCAAACGTTGAGGAAGTTTCCCTCTATCAAAGGGGCTCCCGGCTTGTCAATATCTTTGGCGCCCGCCCGGGGCGGGGGCGAAGCGCCGTTGACAGCGGGGGCGAAATCGCCCACCTTCGGGGCATCCGGCCCGGGGGAGCGGACGCCCCCCCGGGAAGCCCCACCCCTCGGCGGAGACGCATGGAAGCCGAAATCACCCCCCTCGGAGACGAAGAGGGTTTCTGCTTCGACTGTTCGCCCGCGGCCCCCTGTTTCAACCGTTGCTGCCGCGACCTCGTCCAGGCCGTGACCCCCTACGACGCGCTGCGGCTGGCCCGGGGCCTCGGCCTGTCGGTCGAGGCTTTCCGGGCGCGCTACTGCCGGCTTCACCCCGGCCCCGCCACGGGGCTGCCCGTGCTCACGCTCGACTCGCCGGGCGGACGCTGCCCTTTCGTGTCGGAGGCGGGCTGCCGGGTCTACGCCGACCGCCCCTCCTCCTGCCGCGCCTATCCCCTTTTGCGCGCCGCCGGGCTGCCGGAGGGGGGCGGGCCGGTGCGCGAGGCCTGGTTTGTTCTGCGCGAGCCCCATTGCCTCGGCTTCCGATCCGGCCGCCGCTGGACCGCCGCGGCCTGGGGCGAAGCCCAGGGGCTGACCGAGTACAACCGCGAAAACGACCGCCTGCTCCGGCTTCTCCGCGCCAAGCGGCTCCTGCATCCCGGACCCCTCCCGGCCGGACTCGCCTCGCGGATCGCCCGCGCCCTCTACGAGCCGGCCGCCCTGCGCCGGGAGCTGGAAACCGGCGCCATCCCCGGCGCGGCGGAGATCCTCGATCGGCACCCGGGGGCGCTCGCCGGCGAGGGGCTCCCGCTCCTCCACGCCGGGATCGCGGCGGCCGAGGCGCTGTTGCAGGGGGGGATCCCGTGAGGCTCGAAGGCAAGGCGGCGCTCGTTCTCGGGGCGAGCCGCGGGATCGGACGGGCGATCGCCCTCGCGCTCGCCCGCGAGGGCGTATCGGTCGCGGCCTGCCTCTTCGACGGCGACGAAGAGGAGCTGTCCCGCCTGGAATCCGATCTCCGCCGGGAGGAAAGCCCCTTTCTCTTCCCCCGCGCCGACCTCCGGCGGCTGGAGGAGGCCCCGCGGATCGTCGCGGCGGCGGTGGACGCGTTCGGGCGCCTCGACATCCTGGTCAACAACATCGAGCGCGGGGGGTGGCCCGTGGTCCACGGGCCCTACATCCCGGCCCAGTGGGACCTGGAGCTGGAAACGACGCTTCGCGCCAAGCGATGGGTCTTCGCCGCGGCCCTTCCCCACCTCAAGGCGACGGGCGACGGCGCGGTGATCAACCTCTCCTCGATCGCCGGGCTCGTCGGCCGCGCGGGGCCCGCCGCGCCGGTCTTCAACGACGGCTACGCCGCGGCGAACCGCGCCGTCTCCCTCCTCACGGAGAGCTGGGCGCGCGAGGCGGCCCCCGAGGTGCGGGTGAACGAGATCATGGTCGGCTTCGTCGACACCCGCCACGGCCCGGGGACCCGCGGCTGGGGGCTGCTCGCCCCCGGGGAGCGGCGCGCGATCCTGGAGCATACCCTGCTCGGCCGGACGGGGACGCCCGGGGAGGTCGCGGCCGCGGCGCTCTTCATCCTGCGGGACGCCCCCTTCATGACCGGCGCGGTGCTGCGCCTGGACGGGGGTTACGTGCTGGGCGGCGAGAGGGTTCCCCCGATGCCGAAAGGGGTGCTCGACGGCGGGCCCTGACTCCCCCCGCCGCGGCTCCCCGCGGAGAAGGCGCGTCCCTTTTCCCCCCAGAGAAAGAATTCGATCCACTCGAAGCCGAACGACAGCAGGGCCTCGTCGTCGCCCCGGATCGCCTCGCGCACGGAGGGCCGCAACCGGAAACGCTCGAGAAAGCTGCTCTCGAAGACGAACGCGCGGAAGCGGTCCAGGTTGTAGGCGGCCATGAAGGCCATCCTGCCGCGGCGTCCGGCCGGCCCCTCGGGCCCCCACGGGTTTTCCTGGAAGCGGCGCCACAGCCGCGCCCAGCGCACCGTCATACGGTGGTACGCCGCGGCTTGCTGGTCGGCCCGCCAGGTTTCGACCGTCCACTCGGCGTCCTCGAGCGGCCCCCGGCAGAAGGCGGGAGGACGGAAGAAGAAGACCGGCTCGTCGCGTCCCGTCGCCGCATCGTGGAGCAGGCCCTGCTCGAGGGGGAAGCTGCGGCAGGTGTCCGGCCGGTCGGGGTAGACGCCGCAGCCCGCCTCGGTCAGGAAGGGACAGGTCCGCTCCTCGTTTTCGGCCATCCGGAGCAACACATCGGGGAAGAGATCCCCGGGGGCGAGCGCGATCTGCGCATGGCGATCGAGGAACTCCTCGGAGGAAAGCCCGAGCGCGCGTTTGAGGCGGAGCACATCGTAGGGGTAGAGCAGCAGCCGGAGGTCGCGGCAGCAGCGGTTGAAGCAGCCGATCTGCGGGTGGCAGCGGAAGCGAAAGCGCTCCCCGGGCTCGAGGCGCCTTCCCGGCAAACGACGGCCCTCTTCGGGGTCGAGCAGTTTCATCTCAGGCCTCCTCGGCCGGGTCGGCGGCGATCATGGCGGCGATCGTCCGCCGGAACCCCCGGCGGATGCCGAGCGCCCGGCGGCAGGCGGCCTCGAGGCGGGCCAGCCGGGCGTAATGCGGGGTTCGGTCGAGCAGCGCTCGGCCGGGGCCGGGCTGCCGCCGGTGGAACGCGGCGCAGCCCGGACCCTCCCGCCAGGTCCCGTCCGGCAGCCGGAAGCGGTGGGGGACGCCGTGCAGCCGGCAGAGCATGGGGCGGGCGGCGTAGAGCAGGCAGCGGTCCCCTTCCAGGAGCGGGCAGGCCGGGGCGGCGTCCGGGGCGCGGCGGCGCGCCTCGATCACCTCCCGCGCCCGCGCCCGGAGGGCGGCGATCCGGTCCGCGGGCAACGCTTCGAAGGCCCGCCGCAGGTAGAGATACTCGGCCCAGGTGCGGTGCTCGAAGCGCGAGCGGCAGCAGGTGTCGGCGCATCCCCGGCAGACGAATCCCCCAGCGGCGGCCGCCGCCGCGTAGTCCGCATCCATCGCGGCATAGAGCCCCTCCAGATCGGCGGCGAGCGGGGGCGGCAGCCGGTCGGGCATCAGGCGAGCTTCCGCGCGAAGGGAGAGGGGAAGAAAAGCGCCGCGTAGAGGTCGAGCGCGTAGCGGTCGGTCATGCTGGCGATGAAATCGCAGACCTGCCGTTCCCGCGGCTCGCCGTCGCGGCACGCCTCGGCCATTTGGAGATCCGCCAGGCCGCGCTCGAGAAGGGAGGCGTCCTCGAGGAGGTGCCGGTATAGCTCGGAGAGGATCTTCTTGGACTTCTCGAAGTCGCGCTCGAGGCGGGGCGACCGGTAGACCCGCTCGAAGAGGAAGCGGCGCAGCTCGGCCATGGCCTCGCGGACCTCGGGGCTGGGCGAAAGCACGAGCTTGCCGTCGACGACCCGGCTCGAGGCGATGAGATCGCGGATCATCGTCGTGGCGCGCTCGGAGTGGGTCTCGCCCAGAACCCGCAGGCAGCCGCGCGGCACCTCGGCGGCGCGGATGATCCCGCTGCGGATCGCGTCCTCGAGGTCGTGGTTCAGGTAGGCCATGAAATCGGCGATCCGCACGATGCGCCCCTCGTAGGTCGAGGCGAGCTCCGCGGGGTCGTCGGGCAGCACCCGCCCGTAGCCCTTCGAATGCTTGAGGATCCCGTCCAGGACCTCGTGCGTCAGATTCAGGCCCCGCCCCCGGTTTTCGAGCCGGGTGACCACCCGCAGGCTCTGCTCGCTGTGGGTGAAATCGGCGGAGTAGATCTCCTTGAGCACGGCCTCGCCGCTGTGACCGAAGGGGGTGTGGCCCAGGTCGTGGCCCAGGGCGATCGCCTCGGTCAGGTCCTCGTTCAGCCGCAGGGCCCGCGCGATGGCCCGGGCCATCTGGGACACCTCCAGCGTGTGCGTGAGCCGGGTGCGGGTCTCGTCGATCAGGGGCGAGAGGAAGACCTGGGTCTTGTGTTTCAGACGGCGGAAGGCGTTGCTGTAGACGATGCGGTCGCGGTCGACCTGGAACACCGTGCGCACGGGACAGGGGTTCTCGGCCTCGCTTCGGCCGCGCGAGCGGGCGCTCGGGCAGGCAAACGGGGAGAGAAAGGAGAGCTCGCGCTCTTCGAACTCTTCGCGGATGGACAAGGGGGCTCCCGATTCCTCGGCGCCCCCCTCTCCTCGACGGGCCGGGCGGCGGGGCGCGCACGATGGACCCCCGATCTTAACGGCTGCGGACGGGTCTTGTAAAGCGCCCCGCCGCGGCGCGGTTGCCGAAAGCGCGTTTCCTGGGGTAGGATGTCCCCATGGCCGGCCACCATCTGGTCCTGGGGACCCTCACCGACCGCATCACCGGGGAGACGCTCGAGGACACCCTCGACGAGCGCTACCGCCAGCGCATCGCAGACCTTCTGATCGACCGCCTCGGCTTCCGCCCGGAGGAGATCCGCCCCCGGGCGGAGGTGCGGCTCCGCGCCGGCGACCGGCGGGCGATCGTGCGCCTCGATTTCCTGGTCACGCTCGCCGACCGGCCCGCCATGGTGATCCGCTTCGGGCCCGGCTCGATCGTCTCCCGCGAACGGCCGGCGCTTTCTTTTTCACGGCTCGTCGGCCCCTTCCAGGTGCCGGTCGCGGTGGCGACCAACGGCGAGGACGCCGCGATCCTGGACGGGGCTACCGGAAGGCTCCTCGGCCGGGGGCTCGCCGCCATCCCCTCGCGGGCCGAACTCGCCCGGATCCTCGAGGCCGCGCCCCCCGCGCCGATTTCCCCCGAGCGGGCCGAGCGCGAATCGCGGATCGCCTACTGCTACGAGGTCGACGGCGCCTGCCCCTGCGACGACACGATCTGCCGCCTGGAGCCGGCCCCGTCGCCGGGGGCGGGCGGCGGCGGAGACCCCCCGTGACGCCGGAGGAGCGTTTCATGGGCGAGGCGCTGCGGCAGGCCGCGGCGGCGCTCGCCGCAGGCGAATTCCCCGTGGGCTGCGTCCTCGTGCGCGGCGAGGGCATCGTCGCCGCCGGCGCCCGCCGGGGGAGCCGCGCCCCGGGCGGCGGCGAGCTCGGGCACGCCGAGATGGTCGCCCTGCAGGCGCTTTCGGGGAAGGAAGAGGCCTCGGCGCCGCTGCGCGCCTTTGTCACCCTCGAGCCTTGCCTCATGTGCTTCGCGGCCCTGCTCCTCCATGGCGTCGGGGAGATCGTCTTCGCCTTCGAGGACGTGATGGGGGGGGCGACGACGCTCGACCGCTCGCGGCTCGCCCCGCTCTACCGCAACCGCCCCCTGCGCGTCCAGGGGGGGGTCCGGCGGGCCGAGAGCCTGCGGCTCCTCCAGGCGTTCTACCGCGACCCGGGGAACGCCTACTGGCAGGGAAGCCTGCTTGCGGCGCACATCCTCGCCCAGCCCGAGTAGCCCCGGCCCGCCTGCCGCATTTTCTACTTGCATTTCCTTGCGTTGTCGGATAGAAGGCATGCGCTGGAAGGGCTGAGCCGGAAATCGAGCCCCCCGAACCTCAGGAAGCGGGGGGGGGATCGGGCCCGGCGATCGCGTTCGAAGAACGGAAACACAGGAGGTGCCGGCATAGCACTCATCCATCGACCCATGCGGCCGACCCGAACGGGGGACAGGACCAGCATCAACCAGGAGATCCGGGCGCGGCAGGTGCGGACCATCGACCCGGAAGGCCGCCAGCTCGGCATCCTGCCGATCGAGCAGGCGCTCGCGGCGGCGGCCGAATTCGGACTCGATCTGGTGGAGGTCTCCCCCAACGCGGACCCCCCGGTCTGCAAGATCATGGACTACGGCCGGTACCGCTACGAGCAGACCAAGAAGAAACAGGAAGCGAAAAAGAAGCAGTCCTCCTTCAAGGTGAAGGAAATCAAGGTGCGGCCCAAGACCGGCCCGCATGACCTGGAGGTCAAGACGGGCCGCATCCGGGAATTCCTGGCGAAGAAGGACAAGGTGAAGGTCACGGTGATGTTCCGCGGCCGGGAGATCTCCCTCACGCAGATGGGGATGGACCTCCTGCAGAAGATCGCCGCCTCCCTCGAGGACGTGGCCGCGGTCGAGCAGACGCCGAAGTTCGACAACCGCACGCTCTTCATGGTGCTCGCCCCGAAATGAGGGCGGCCGGCGTCCCGGACCGGCGAGGATTCCACGGCATGTAGGCCGAACACGGCACCCGATTTCAGGGAGAAGCCCGGATGGCGTGGGCCGGTTGTCGTGCCCGCGCCATCTGTTTTCACGTGACCGGACCGACGTTCACCCTTTCACCCGACGGAGAACCATCGATGCCCAAGATGAAGATCAAGACCAACCGCTCCGCCGCCAAACGCTTCAAGCGCACGGGAACGGGGAAGTACCGCTACCACAAGTCGTTCGGCAGCCACATCCTGAGCACGAAGAGCCGCAAGCGCAAGCGCGCCCTGCGCAAGAACCCCGTCGTGCACCGCAGCAACCTGCGCGCCCTCCGGCTGCTTCTGCCGAACGGCTGAGGCGCGGCTCGCTTCGCGGACGGGTCGGGAATTTCGGGAAAGGAATCGGGTCATGCGAGTCAAACGCGGTTTCAAGGCCAGGCACCGGCGCCAGAAGGTCCTCAAGCTCGCCAAGGGCTACCGCGGCGCCCGCAGCAAGCTGTTCCGTTCGGCGGCGGGGACCGTCGATCGCGCCCTGCGCTACGCCTACCGGGACCGCAAGGTCCGCAAGCGCGACCTGCGGTCGTTGTGGATCGTCCGCCTCAACGCGGCCGTACGAATGCACGATCTCTCCTACAGCCGCTTCATCCACGGGCTGAAGCGGGCCGGCGTCGCCCTCGACCGCAAGGTCCTGGCCGATCTCGCCGTGTCGGACCCCTCCGGGTTCGCGCAGCTCGTCCGGATCGCCGCGCCGCAGGCCTGACCCCTCCCTCTCCTTGACGGGGGTCGGGAGCCGGAAGGGGGCCGCGGGGAGGAGAAGAGCGGTTGGACGCCGAGCTGCGACAGATCGAGGACGAAACGTTGCGGGAGATCGAGGCCGCCCGCGGCGACCGGCAAGCCCTGCAGGCGCTGCAGGTCCGCGTGCTGGGGAGAAAAGGGCTCCTCACGCAGATCCTGCGCTCGATCGCGGCACTCCCCCCGGAGAGGCGCCCCGAGGCGGGCCGGGAGGCGAACCGCGTCAAGGATCGCCTCTCCTCCGCGCTCGAATCCGCGCTCCGCGACTGCGAGGAGACGGCCCGGCCCGCGGATCGCATCGACGTCACGCTGCCGGGCCGGATGGAGCCGCGCGGGCGGCTGCACCCGATCACCCGGGTCACCGAGGAGATCTGCGCCATCTTCTCGCAGATGGGCTTCGAGCGCGTGGAGGGCCCCGAGGTCGAGAAGGATTACTACAACTTCGAGGCCCTGAACATCCCCAAGAACCACCCCGCCCGCGACATGCAGGACACGTTCTTCGTCTCCGCCGACGTCGTTCTGCGCACGCACACCTCGCCGCTGCAGGTCCGCACGATGGAGCGGCGCCGGCCGCCCGTGCGGGTGATCGCGCCGGGCCGGGTCTTCCGCCGTGATTCCGACCAGACGCACACCCCCATGTTCCACCAGGTCGAGGGGCTCTGGGTGGACGAATCGGTCTCCTTCGGCGACCTCAAGGGGACCCTCACGGCCTTCGTCCAGCGCATGTTCGACGAGCAGACGGCCCTGCGCTTCCGGCCGAGTTTCTTCCCCTTCACCGAGCCGAGCGCCGAGGTGGACATCCGCTGCGTGATCTGCCGCGGCCGGGGATGCCGCGTCTGCAAGGAAACCGGCTGGCTGGAGATCCTGGGTTCGGGGATGGTGCACCCGGCGGTCTTCGAGAACGTGGGCTACGACCCCGGACGTTACTCCGGTTTCGCGTTCGGTTTAGGGGTGGAGCGGGTGGCGATGCTCAAATACGGAATCGACGATCTGCGCCGGTTCTTCGAAAACGACCTCCGCTTTCTCGCGCAATTCTGACCGCGGGGGCCTGCGCGACATGAAAATCAGCCTGAGCTGGCTTTCTCAATACACCGCGATCCGCCGATCGCCCTCGGAGATCGCCGAGGCCTTGACCCGCGCCGGCATCGCCGTGGATGCGGTCGTCGACCGCTTTCGCTATCTCGAGGGCGTGCGGGTCGGCCGCATCGTCGGGCTCGCCCCGCACCCGAACGCCCCCCGGCTCACCGTCTGCCGGGTCGAAACCGGGGAGGAGCGGCCGCGCTCCATCGTCTGCGGCGCCCCCGACCTCCGCGTCGGCCTGCTCGTTCCGGCGGCCCTGCCGGGGGCCGTTCTCCCCGACGGAACGTCGGTTGCGGAGACCGCGGTGCGCGGGGTGCCCTCCGAGGGCATGCTTTGCAGCGCGGGCGAGCTCGGCCTCGGCGCCGACCGCGGCGGTTTGCTCGAGCTGCCCGCGGGCCTGCCCGTGGGCGAGGCGCTCCACCGCGCGCTCGGGCTCTCGGATCCCGTCCTCGAACTCGACCTCACCCCGAACCGGGGGGACTGCCTCAGCCTGATCGGGGTGGCGCGCGAGGTGGCGGCCCTCCAGGGAACCCGCCTGCGGCTCCCCCGCGTGCGCCTCGTCGAGAACGGCCCCCCGGTCGCGGAACGGGCCGCCGTCGCGATCGAGGCCCCGGAAGCCTGCCCGCGCTACGTCGCCCGCGTGGTCGAAGGGGTGACGATCGGGCCCTCGCCCTTCTGGCTGCAGGATCGGCTGCTCTCGGTCGGCATGCGGCCGATCAACAACATCGTCGACGTGACGAACTTCGTGATGCTCGAATGCGGGCAGCCGCTGCACGCCTTCGACCTCGACCGCCTCGCGGACCGTCGGATCGTCGTGCGCACGGCGCGGGCCGGCGAGCGTTTCGTCACCCTCGACGGCCGGGGGCGCACGCTCGAGGAGGGCATGCTGCTCATCTGCGACGGCCGCGGGCCGGTGGCCGTGGCCGGGGTCATGGGCGGGCTCGACTCCGAGATCCGCGGCGAGACGACCCGCGTGCTGATCGAGAGCGCCTGCTTCGAGGCCGGCAGCGTCCGTCGCACCGCGAAGCGGCTCGGCTTGCCGACCGAGGCTTCGCGGCGCTTCGAAAAGGGCGTCGACCCCACGGGAACGGTCCGCGCCGCCGACCGGGCCGCCCAGCTCATGGCCGAGATCGCCGGCGGCCGGGTCGCCCGGGGGGTGATCGACGCCCACCCGCGCCCCTGGACGCCGCAGCCGATTCGGCTCGATCTCGAGCGCACGGCCCGCTTCCTGGGTGTGGCGTTCCCCAAAGCCCGGATCCGCCGCCTGCTGCGCTCCATCGGCTTCGAGGTCGCCCCCGGAGCGTCCCGCCGGGAACTGCGGGTGACCCCGCCCCCCTTCCGGCCCGACGTCTCCCGCCCGGAGGACCTGGCCGAGGAAATCGCCCGGCTGGCCGGCTTCGACGAGATCCCGGTCACCGTTCCGGCCCTTCCCGCCGCCGGAGTGCGGCCCTTCGCGCGCGAGGAGCTGCGTCGGCGGCTGCGCGACGTCCTGAACGGGCTGGGCTTCACCGAGGTGATCACCTACAGTTTCATCGACCTCCGCGACGGCGAGCGCCTGCGGCTCTCCGCCGACGACCCGCGCCGCCTCCCCGTCGCGCTCCTCAACCCGATCGCCGAAGACCAGTCGGTGCTGCGGACGAGTCTCCTTCCGGGGCTGCTCCACACGCTGCGTTTCAACCTCGACCAGCAGACCCGTCGGGTCAAGATCTTCGAGGTGGGCAAGGTCTTCCTGCCGCGGCAGGGGGCCGAGCTGCCCGCCGAGCCCGAACGGTTGGCCGGCCTGTGGAGCGGGCCGCGCGCGATCCTCTCCTGGCACGAGCGGGAAACCCCTTGCGATTTCTACGACCTCAAAGGGACCCTCGAGGCCCTGCTCGATGCCCTCCATGCCCCCGAGGTCCGCTTCGCCGCGCTCGCCGACGCCGCCTGTGACGCCACGCGGCCGGGCCGCTCGGCCCGGATCCTCGCCGCGGGCGAGGTGCTCGGCTTCGTGGGCGAAATCCACCCCCGGGTCCGCTCGGCTTTCGATCTGAAGCAGGAGGCTTTCGTCTTCGAACTCGACCTCGAGGCCCTCGAACGCCGCGTCGGCGGGCTCCGGCACCGCCAGCCCGTGCTGCGCTTCCCGGCGGCGGTGCGCGACCTGACGGTGATCCTGGATGCGGGCATCGAGGCGCAGGCGGTGCTCGAGGCGATCCGCGAGGCCGCCCCGGCCTGGTTGGAACAGGCGGGGCTGATCGACGTCTTCAGCGGGCCCCCGATCCCGGCGGGGGAGCGCAGCCTCACCTTCCGTCTCAGCTACCGCTCCGGGGAACGCACGCTGGAGGATTCCGCCGTCAACGCGGCCCATGCCGAGATGACCGCCCGCGTACTCGCGCGCTTCGGGGGCCGGCTGCCGGGATGAGCGAGGCGCCGCGCGGGCCGCTGGGGAAGGGGTGCATGAAACCGCGGCCGCCCGCATCGGGCGTGCAAATCCCCGACAAGCTCTACTTCGGCATCGGCGAGGCGAGCCGCATCGCCCGGGTGCCGCCTCATGTGCTGCGTTTCTGGGAAACCGCGATCCCCCAGATCGCACCTCAGCGCACCCCCTCCGGCCGACGACGCTACAGCCGCCGCGATCTGGAACGGATCCTCGAGTTGAAAGACCTGCTCTACCGACGGCGCTACACCCTCGAGGGCGCGCGGCGCGCCCTTCGCGGGCGGGGGAAGGAGGAAGAGCCCCAATCCGCAGCCGATTCCGAAGCGCTTCTCGAGGAAATCCGCGCCGAGTTGCTCGGCCTGCGCCGCCTGCTGGACGATCCCCCGGCCCCCACCCCCCCCGTCGGACCCGGCGGAGCGGCCGCTCCTGCAAAATCCTGTTGACAAGCCGGAGCGCTTGAAGTAAAAACCCGATCCGGATGAGCGGGCATAGCTCAGCTGGTAGAGTACAAGCTTCCCAAGCTTGGTGTCGCGAGTTCGAATCTCGTTGCCCGCTCCATCCTTTTCGCCGTTTGCTCGAGCGGTTTGGGTAGGGGCGTTGTGCGACGCGGATGCCAGGGAACCCCAATGACTCCATGACCGGATAACCTTTCCGATCCAGCGCAGGCGTTCCACCCAGACGGGAGAAAACGGGCATCTTGCCCGTTTTTTATTTCCATGAAGGATCGAAAACGCGACGCCGTGCTCCGCAAACCGCCCGCGGGCGGCCGGGCCCTTCGCCTCTCCGAAGGGCCGGTCGGAACGAGGTCGCTTCCCTGGGGGGAAGCGCTCGCCGGCCAGGTGTGGGCCGTGGCCGAACCGCTCTGCGAAACGCAAGGCCTCGAACTCGTCCATGTCGAGTGCCTGCGCTCCCCCGGAGGACGCCTGCTGCGCGTCACCCTCGACAAGCCGGGCGGGGTCACCCTCGAGGATTGCGCCGCCGTCAGCCGCGAACTGGGCGACCTGCTCGACGTCTCCCTGCCCGGGATGCCCGCTTACCGGCTCGAGGTCTCTTCGCCCGGGCCGCAGCGTCGTCTGAGCCGGGCCGGGGACTTCGAACGATTCCGGGGCCGACGCGCCCGCATCCAGCTCCGCCGACCTCTCGACGGCCGGCGCACCTTCAGCGGCACCCTGGCGGGGCTCTCCCCCGAGGGGGCCGTCCGCCTCGAGGCGGACGGCGGGATGCGGGGGTTCCCGCTCGAGGCGATCGCCAAAGCCCATCTCGTCGATCCGGAGCCCCCCGCCTCCGCCGGCGGCGCACTCCGCACTCACCGAGGAGACGCTCCATGCTGATGACGGAAATCAAACGGGTCATCGACCAGGTCAGCCGCGACAAGGGCATCGACCGCAAGGTGCTGATCGAGGCGCTCGAAGAAGCCCTCAAATCCGCCGCGCGCAAGAAATACGGGCCGCAGATCGACATCGAGGTCCGCTACAACGAGGAGACCGGCGAACTCGAGGTGTTCCAGTTCAAGGAAGTCACCGAGACCGTCGAAAACCCCATGCTGCAGATCAGCCTGGAGGAGGGGCGCCTGCTCGACGAGGAGTGCGAAATCGGCGACAGCCTCGGCACGAAGATGGACACGGCGACCTTCGGCCGCATCGCCGCCCAGTCCGCCAAGCAAGTGATCATCCAAAAGCTCAAGGACGCGGAGAAGGAGGCGGTCTACCGCAACTATATCGACCGCAAGGGCGAAATCATCAACGGCATCGTCCAGCGGATCGACCGGGGGGACATCATCGTCAACCTGGGGCAAACCGAGGGCGTGCTGCCGGTGCGCGAACAGGTTCCGCGGGAGACCTACCGGCGCGGCGACCGCATCCGGGCGCTGATCCTCGATGTGCTGCCCGATGCGCGCGGGCCCCAGGTGGTCCTCTCGCGGACCCACCCCCAGTTTCTCACCGTGCTCTTCCGCACCGAGGTCCCCGAGATCAGCGAGGGGATCGTGACCATCATGGCCGCGGCCCGGGAGCCGGGGGTGCGGGCCAAGATCGCCGTCGCCTCGAGCAATTCCGACATCGACCCCGTCGGGGCCTGCGTCGGCATGAAGGGCAGCCGCGTCCAGAACGTGGTCCAGGAGCTGCGCGGGGAAAAGATCGACATCATCCCCTGGCACCTCGATCCCGCCAAGTTCGTCTGCAACGCCCTTTCCCCGGCGGAGATCTCGCGGGTGATCATCGACGAGGAGAACAAGTCGATGGAGGTCATCGTCCCCGACGAGTACCTCTCGATCGCCATCGGCAAAAAGGGGCAGAACGTGCGGCTCGCCTCCAAGCTGACCGGGTGGCATCTCGATGTGAAGAGCGAAAGCGCCTACAACCAGGCCATGCAATCCGGATACAACTCGCTCATGGCTTTGCCGGGGATGACGATCAGCCTGGCCGACGCGCTCTACGAAAAGGGCTTCTACTCCGCCGGCGAGATCGCCAAGGCCTCCGTGGAGGACCTCCTGCAGATCCGGGGCATGGAAGAGGAGACGGCGCGCGGCCTGATCGAGGCCGCGCGGAGGCAGCAGGAGCAAGCCGAGCAGGCGGCCGCCGGAGCGGGCGAGGGCGAGGGCGAGGGCGGGGAGGCGGAGACGGAAGAGCCCCCGTCCTCGCCCGCGTCCGCCGCGGGCGAGGGAGACGCCGGGCAGGCCGCGGAGCAGCCCGCGGGACCCTCCGCACCGCCCGCGGACGAAGCTTCGGGAAAGGCTTCCCCGGCGGAGGCCTGAAACGCGCGGCGGGAGATCGGCGGCCGGGACGAATGAGGGGGGGACATGGCGAAAATCCGGGTCTATGAGCTGGCGCGAGAACTCAGCCTGACCAACAAGTCGCTGATGGACAAACTGGAACACCTGGGCATCCGCGTCGGCAGCCACATGAGCTCGCTCGACGACGAGGCCGTCGCCCGGGTGAAAGCCGCGATCTTCGGGAAGAAAGGCGCGGCGGTGCAGGACACCCGCGTGAAACCGACGGTGATCCGCAGACGACGCCGCGTGGAAACCCCGGCCGAGACCGCTGCACC
>JBBFLI020000013.1:0-90032 GCA_037481615.2 Desulfobacterales bacterium | reverse complement strand
GCTATGCGCCGCGGGGACCGACCCCGACGGTACGGATGTGCGCCCGCAAGGAAAGTATCGGGTTGATCTCCACGGTGACCAATCAAGGACAGATGCGGTTGATGGTGTACCGCAAGGCGATGAATGCTGCGGTGATGAAAAAGTTTCTCCAGCGATTGGTCAAGGATGCCGGGCGCAAAGTGTTCTTGATTGTGGACAATCTGAAAGTTCATCACAGCAAACCAGTGAAAGAGTGGCTGGCTTTACATAAAGAGCAGATTGAGGTGTTCTATTTGCCAGCCTACTGTCCGGAACTCAATCCGGATGAATCCCTCAACAATGATCTGAAAAGTGGTGTTTGCGGAACCCAAGCCGTCCGCACCCGGCCTGAGCTAACCAAGAAGGCAGTATCTCATTTGAGAGCACTGCAAAAGCGACCTAGACAAGTAAAAAAGTTCTTCAAACACCCAAAAGTGGCTTATGCGGCCTAGTTGCCCTATTTGATTGCCGGTTTAATAAAATTTTTTCAAGGCTGCCAAGGTTGATAAGCCCGGCAGCTTTAGCCATCATGATTTCTTTCAATCAGACCGATTCCTCTTCATCCTTTTCCCGCTCCTCCTCCATTTCCTTCCTGATGCGTTCACGTTCGCGCTTTTCCTCGGCGAGGCTCTCTGATAGAGCCCCTATGAGCGCAATATCTTCCCAGTCAAGTCCGTCAGATCCATCGTCATGATCGCACATAAGTTCCTCCTTTCAGTGCCCGCAGGGCGGTGGACCCCATTGTTTGGACAGCCTCAAGGGTGGGATCAGCTCTGAGTCGTTTGGTTTCTATTTGGTAAAAATCAGGCAGACTCTGCGAATGGGTGAGGCAGTCCTTATTAAACCTCATCCGGGGTGCGGTCGTCAACAGAGGAATGACCGCGCTCGTGGTTGTAGTAGCGTATCCATTCTTCCAAGCCGTGACGCAGCTCGGAACCGCTGTCGAACGAATGCAGGTAAAGGTAGTGGTGTTTGATGGCCCGCCACAGCCGCTCGACGAAGATACTATCCTGGCGGCGGCCGCGACCGTCCATGCTGATGGCGATATCGTGGTCTTTGAGAATCTGGGTGAAGCCGGTGCTGGTAAACTGAGCCCATTGTGATCGGTGTTGAAAATTTCAGGCTTTCCGTAACGCTCCAGGGCCTCCTGGAGGGCTTGATTGCAGAAGTCCGAGTCCAGGGTGTTGGAGACGCGCCAGGAGAGGATTTTGCGGCTGTACCAGTCCATGACCGCCACCAGGTACATGAAGCCGCGGGACATGGGAACGTACGTGATGTCGGCCGCCCATACGTGGCTGGTGTGGTCGATCCTCAGGTCGCGCAGAAGGGTGGGATAGATCCGATGCTGCGGATGGGGCCGACTGGTGTGGGGCTTGGGGTAGACCGCCTCGATGCCCATGAGTCGCATCCGCCGCTGGATGCGTTTGCGGTTGACCCGGCGAGCCTGTCGCCGGGAAGCGCCGCGCCATCGATCGCCTGCCGTAGGTGGGCGTCTTCAGGTACTCTTCGTCGATCAAACGCATCAGTTCCAGATCCTCCGGGCTGATCGGACTCGGCGCATCCTAAAACATGGAACGGCTCAAACCCAACAATTGGCATTGGCGGGAGATGCTCGGCTCGGGCAGTTCAGGTTCGACATCTTTTTGCGCTGCTGAACGCTCACGAGCCGAGCATAGGTGCGAAAAAAATCGTTTTCCACCTTCAACCGGCCGACCTGCCGGTATAGCTTGTCGACCTGGCCTTCGATTTGTTTGCGGGACTTGTTGTTCTTGTCGAAGAGCTCGGCGGCATTGTCGAGCAGCTGCCGTTTCCAGGCCGAGATCATGGTGGGGTGAACGCCGAAACGATCAGAGCTTGGCACCTTGCCCAAATTTTGGGGACCACCGCCTGCATGAAGACCCGATCGGTTGTTGCTTGCGTGCTTCCTGTGTTGATTGCACTTTTCGGATTGGTTTCCTGCGGTGGAAGTGATGGCGGAGAGCAGGCAGATGCTTCGGCAAAAGGCCTCCTGCGATCCTCATCATCCGAAACCCTGGCTCGACTTTCGTTTTGCCGGGCGAGGATGTGATCCAGGATCCCTCGAATTCGAGGCGCCGGGTTCTTGGCGCGGATCAGCCCCGGCCGGGGAGATCCCGAAGGTCAGGACGATTCCCGATGCGAGACCTGGAGCCCGTCGCGGGCGTCCGGGTGAAGCCGATCGCTCCAGATGCGCTGCCAGATCCAGGCGAGTGCGCGGAAGTCGCGTGCGCTGCGGATGCGCCGGGCGGGCTCGGGGATGGGATGAGGTTCGGCCTCTGCGGCCACGCGGAAACGAAAGGTATAGTCGGGCTCCATGCCCATCCGCAGGTCGGTGACGACAATTCCGCCCCCTTCGCGGTCGACGGCGTAGAAGCCGTGGCTGAACCACTGGAGGCGCTGGACCGGCCGGTGGCCCTCGAGCCCGGAGAGCAGCGCGCGGTTTGCCGGGTGGTGCACCACACGGACGTCGCGGCGGCCGTCCAGGATCGAGTAGTAACCCTCGGCGTAGCCCGAGTCGTCCACGGCCACGACCCGCCAGAGGAGCGTGTTGAAGGCCGTGGGTGAGGTGAGCAGAGCGGTGTAGGGGACCCCCTGCCGGGCCAGGGAAGCGCGCACCGCGCTTTCGACATGGATCTTCGCCCCGACGCTCCAGAGGAGATACAGGCTGCTCAGCGCCAGGCCCAGCGCGTTCAGCCGGTAGCCGCGGGGGGAGCGGTAAAGAAAAATCGCCGCCAGAACGCCGGCCAGCAGCGGAATGGAGTAGGCCGGGTCGATGATGAAGAGGGTCGACCACATCACCGGCGGCGTGGGGAGCGGCCAGAGGATCTGTGTGCCGTAGACCGTGAAGCAATCGAGGAGGACGTGGGTGGCGAAGGCGAGAAAGACGAGCCGGGCCCATCTCCCGCGGTGGTCGGCGCTCGAGGGGTGAAGTTTCAGAATGAGTCGCACCATGAGCGGGGTCGCCGCCGCCAGGACGAAGAGCGAGTGGCTCGGGCCGCGGTGCCAGGTCAGGCGCTCCACGGCATCGGTGAGCGGGACGAGGAGATCGAGATCGGGCAGCAGCCCGCACAGGCCCCCCCAGGCGGCGGCGCGGCGGCCGACCCGGCGTCCCATGACCGCCTCGCCGACGGCGGCGCCCAGCGCGACTTGCGTGACCGTATCCATGATGACCCCCCGGGGATACGCGTTGCGTGATCGTTTGCAAGATAAGGTCGGGCGTCAAGGAGGAAAAGGGCTGGCCCTTCAAGCGGGAAAGAGGCGCGAAGAGCCCGCGCTCTGCGGGCGACGCGCCTCATTCGTCCTCCCTCACCGGCCGGAGCGCAAAGAGCATCCCCCAGGCGGCAAGCGCCAGGGCGGTCATCATCAGGAAGGCCAGGCGGTAGCTCCCGGTCACGTCGAAGAGGTGCCCGGCGAGGATCGGCCCCACGGCCCCACCCGTCGTCCCGAAGCAGGCGACGATGCCGAAGACCGTCCCGTGGAAGCGGATGCCGAACCACTCCGCGGCCAGGGGCGAGATGGCCGTGAAGAACGTGCCGTGGGCGAGGCCGTAGACCGCGCCGAAGAGGTAGAGCATCGCGGGCCGGTCGGAGAACTGCAGCCACAGCAGGCCGCCGAGGAGCAGACCGAAGCCGAGGTGCATCACGGTCTTGCTCCCCAGCCGGTCGATCAGCGCCCCGCTTGCCAGGCGACCGGCGATGCTCACCCCGCCGATGGTGGAGAGCACGGCCGCCGCCGGGATGGGCGGGATGCCCAGGTCGCGGGCGTGGGGGACGATGTGCAGCATGACGACCATGAGGCAGGAGACGAGGATCAAATTCATCGTGCAGAGGACCCAGAACGGGGATGCGCGGAAGACCCGCGCGAGGGGCAGGCCGGGGGCGGCGGTTTCCGCGGCGATGCGTCGCGGCGATTCCCCGGTCGAAGGGGCGCTCGCCCCGGGGTCGCGGTGCAGGAACTGGGCGATCCCGATCAGGACGGCGGCGACGGAGAGGCCGACGATCCCAATCGCCCGGCGCCAGCCGTAGAGCGCGATCAGGGCGCTTGCGGCAAGCGGCACGGCGAACTGCCCGGCCCCCGTTCCCGCCTTGACGATCCCGGTCATGAGGCCGCGGCGCGCGGTGAACCAGCGGGCGATGGTGGTCAGCGCCAGCACGTCGACCGCGCTCAGCCCCATGCCGAAGACGAGCCCGAAGGAGAGGTAGAGCCCCCAGAGGCTCGAGACCCGCGCCATGAGGGCGCAGCCCAGGCCGAGAAGGAGCGCCGTCGCCGTGAGCAGCAGGCGCGGGCCGAAGCTGTCGTTCAGGCGGCCGACGGCCATGCCGAAGACCCCCATGACGAAGAAGGCCGCCGCGGGGGCCGCGGCGATCGCGGCCCGCGGCCAGCCGAACTCCTCCATGAGCGGGTTGAAAAAGACTCCGAAGGCGATGTAGGTCCCTACCCCGAGGGCCTGGATGGTGAAGCAGAAGGCCGTGGTGAGCTGTGCACTGGGGGGACGGGCGGCCATGGCCCGTAAGTGATGACACGGTGCGGTCGAAAACTCAAACGACCGCGGCGGGTTTGCGGGGTTCGGCCCCGCTCGAGACCTTCCGCCGCCGTCCGGGGGCGGCGCGGTCACGAAGGGGGTGGGTCATGGCGATTCGGGTTGTGAGGCTGGGAAGCGAACGGCGGGAGGGGGAGGGGCTGCGGATCGGGACGGTGAGAAGGCCGCCGCGCGGGCTGGCGAAGGTCGAGATCGCCGCCCGCAACTTCTACGACGTGTGGCTGCCCGAGCTTGCGCCGAGCGAAGAGCTTCTGAAGGAGGCTCGAGCGGCGGCGGGAGGGGACGAGGAACGCTGGAGGCGCTTTGCCCGGCGCTATCGCGCGGAGATGGGCCGGCCCGAGAAAACGAGGCTGCTCGGTCTCCTGGCCGCCCTTTCGCGGCAGACCGATTTCTCGGTCGGCTGCTACTGCGCGGACGAGCGCCGCTGCCACCGCTCGATTTTGAAGGAGCTCCTATCCGCCCGCGGGGCGGTGCTCGCCTGATCGAGGCCCCCGCGTCCGGGGGGAGACGGCCGGTTCAAGCCTTGAAAAAAAATGCCGAAGAAAGTAGAGGGCACCGGCGGCCGTGACGGCCGGTGGAAAAAAATCTCGTCTGCGGAGGTCCGGGCGATGCGTGGTCTTGGGCGATGTCTGGTCGTGATGTTCGCGTTTGCGCTTCCCCTCGTGGCGGCGGCTTTCAACCCCTCGGACGTGGAACGGCTTGAAGCCGGGGAGAACGACCTGCGCAACGCCGATTTCATCGGGCTGGAGCGGCTTCGCCGGATGGACGTGAGCGGGGTGGATTTCCGTGGGGCCGATTTCAGCAACTGCCGGCTCTGGAGCGTCGTCTTCGACCGGGCGAAGCTCGACGGGGCGAAGCTCGAAAACGGAAGCTTCCACGGCGCGCATTTCAATATGGCGGTCCTCAAAAACGCGAACCTCAAAGGCGCCGACATGACGATCACCCCCTGCGGCGCGGCGGATTTTTCCGGGGCCGACCTTTCTGGGGCGCGCTTCGGGGGCGCCGTCCTCAATTTTGCGAACTTCAACAAGGCGAGGCTCTCCGGCGCCGATTTCACGCGGGCGAGATTCTATCGCGCCGATCTGACCGGCGCCGATCTGAGCGGCGCCGTCTTCCAGGACGCCGACTTCGACAGCACCCGGGTCGACAGCCGGTGGCAGGCCTACCTCCAGGGGCAGGGCGTGCGCAATTTCGAGAAGATCGAGTGGGTCCAGCCTGCGCCGGTCAAGCCCGCCGATCTGGCCCGGCCGAAGGTGGACAAGGAGCCGCTCAAGCCGGGTATCCCGGTGAAGAAGTAGCCGCTGGGGGGGCGCCCCCGCCTCGGAGAGCGAAAGGGCCGTCGTGAGAACGCGCCGGGGACGGAAGGGGCGGCGGGTCACACGCCGCCTTGCTTTTGCCGCGATGGGATTCCTGGTCGCCGTCGTGCCGGCGGCCCTGACCCCGCAGGCCGGTTGGGCGGAGGAGCTTTTCCAAGACTCCGGCCTGTGCGTTCCCTGCTTCGTTTATGGGGTGCGCTTCGGGGTGCTCGCCCACGACGTGGACCACCTCTGGAGCCGCTCGCGGGCCGAGGGCGGGGCCGATCTCAATTTCGAGATCGTCTTCCGCCGCCCGGGGATTGAAATCTTGGGCGGGGCGGTGCTCTCGAACCTCGGCGGGAGCCTGAATCTCGCCGGCGATACAAGCAAGGCCTACGCGGGTCTTCTCTGGGAGAGGCTTTTCGGCCCCGGCCTCTTCTTCAACACGGGCCTGGGCCTTGCCCTGCACGACGGCCGGCTCGACACCGACGACCCGGACCGCAAGAGCCTGGGCGCGCGCCTGCTCTTCCGCGTGCCCCTCGAGGCCGGAGTGATCCTGAGCCCGCGCTACCGCCTCTCGCTCTTCTTCGACCACGTCTCGAACGGCTACCTCGCCCACCCCAACGAGGGCTTGGACACCCTCGGCCTGCGCCTCGGCCTCCAATTCTAGAATTCTAGGGACGTCCATTTATTTATCATCAACGCGTCGCCGCCGGGCCTGCTGGACCCGCGGCATGCGATCCGACCGCATCGTCCGGGGGCCGCTCTCGAACGATCGGCGAACTGCATAAGCGAGGACCGAACGATAGAAAATAACGATTTGACAGATTCGGCATGGTTATTTAGAGATCCGCCATGACGGCGGAGGGTTTCCCGATGACCTGCTCCCGGGGCTTCACCTGAGGGGGGCTTGCGAACGCGATCCGGGTGAGCTGCGCGCAGGATCAGGACGCCGTCTCCGCTTTCTCCGCTTCTGCCGTGACCCTGCATCCCATCCCGCCAACCTGATCCGCAAGTCGGCTTCACCAATCGATCGCCCACCGCCTCGAGCCGCAACAGGCAAAGGCGATCCCGTGTCCCAACCCTGCAAGTGATCAAAAGGAGGTTCGTGATGGCGAAAAAAGGTTTTGGGCTCTGCGCGATGGTTTTCCTCGCCCTGACGGCGGTCTCCTGGGCGGCCTCATCCGGTGGCTACAACTACATTTCGGCCGCCGAGCTGCAAAAACGGCTCGACGCCAGGGAGCCGATGATCCTGGTCGACATCTGCCCGGTGGAACAGTTCGCCAAGGGTCACATTCCGGGGTCGATCGAGACCAACGCTTACCCCGTCGACACCGAGGAGCAGCGCTCACGGCTGGCGAGACTGCTCCCGAAAATCCAGGCGTCCAAGGACGATGTCATCATCGTCTGCCCGCGCGGCGGCGGCGGAGCCAAGAAGACCGTCGATTTCTACAAGTCCAAGGGAGTCGAGGAAAAACGTCTGATCATTCTCGAAAAAGGCATGGATGCCTGGCCCTACGCCACCGAGAAAAAGTAAACAGGCGATATCATCGCAAAAAAATTAAAAAAATAGGCCTGTCATGAACCGAAGCCGAAGAATCGTCCTGATGTGCCACTGTATCCTGAACGTCAACTCCAAAATCATGGGGCTGGCATTCTATGCCGGTGCTCTCGAGAGGGTAGTAAAGAAATATCTTTCCGCAGGCACGGGCATTATCCAGCTGCCATGCCCCGAGCTGACTTTTCTGGGTCTAAAGAGATGGGGAATGACAAGGGATCAATATGACACGCCCTATTACCGTAGGCATTGCACCGCCATCCTGACACCCTATGTGGACCAGATAACGGACTATGTCCACAACGGCTATCGGGTTGAGGCGGTTATCGGCGTGGACGGAAGCCCCAGCTGCGGCGTCCGACGCACCTGCACCGGGTACTGCGGCGGCATGATTGGCCGGGAGCAGGTTCCTGATCCTCAGGAAATCAATGAGCCGGGGGTGTTCATCCGAACGCTTGCCGCCATGTTGGAAGCTCAAAGCCTGTCCATCCCGTTTGAGGCCATCAGTGAAAACGACCCTTAGTGAAACCGGATTTCTGGAAACCATACCCAACAGGTGAAGAACGAGGGTACGACATCGCATCCCAACTGGCTGGGAAAACCTATGCCCTGCTGACGCTGAGGCGCCGAATAGTCGGCATCCGGTTTGCGCGCACAGAAAGGGAGTATGGGGAAATGCCGGCCAGAGATATGAAGGCAAAGGTCGCCTATTGTGTCGTGGTCCGGTCAGCCATGTCAGGCCGGAGCCTGAAGCTCTCCCGCGAATTTTCAGGATGCAACGGGGGCAGCCGGGCTCTGGGTTTTGAGGCCCCCGGGCCGGAGTACACAACCGGCGAGCGGTTCAATCGTTTCGGGCTCTACCAGGACCTTGAAACCAGCCGGCAGGTGGCTGCGTGCGTGACCTTGTGTCGCAGGTCCTGCCACGGAGTCATGGCGAGGCCTTTAGAAGATTACCGGGATGGGCCTCCAGATGTGGTGACACCGGCGGCAGACCCCCTGAATGCCATGCGGGTGGTTCAGGGATACACCTGCAACCACGGCTGCTTGTCTGATTTCAGAATGACCGGAAACCAGGGGTCTGCGTCGAATGCACCTCTCATCCCTTTGAATCCGGCCGGATGAACCTGTCCCTTCTGTGCTCCGGGACCCGTTATCTTGCAAGGTGGAAGCCTTATGAAATGGCCTTGGGCATGCCCTTCCACCGGTTTGAAAAAACGGTGGAAGGGCTTCTGAAAACAGCGGATGCCCTGGTCTCTGACCCGGAAAAGCATCGGATTCGACAGGCACTCATCCGTCAGGGTTTTGGAGACCCGGGTTTTACCATGGGCCGCACTTATTACACGGCACCTAAGCGAAAGAAGAAGCCGAAGGGTAAAAAGCAATCGTGAACCAGGCCCCTTGCTCCATATCAGCCGCTTCAGACAGGAATGCATTCCAATTTATTGTTAACCGTGTGAGCTATGCCTATCCTTCAAAGAATGGAAGGCCGGTGCCGGTCATTAATAATGTAAGCTTTTCCGTCAGGCCCTGTGAGTTCGTTTCCATCGTCGGCCCCAGTGGATGCGGCAAAAGCACCCTCCTCAACATCATGTCCGGTCTGTTGAAACCCCAGGCAGGGTCGGTCGTATTGGACGGACAGGTTCTTGATCGCATCACCCCGCGGATCGGATATATCTCTCAGTCAGACACCCTGCTTCCGTGGCGCACCACCCTGTCCAATGTCGAACTGGGCATGGAAGTCCGGCGAATTCCGGCCGCAGAACGTCGGGAAAAAGCCCTGGCTCTCATCCGGCAGGCGGATCTTGCCGGATTTGAGCAGGTCTATCCCTATCAGCTGTCCGGCGGGATGCGCAAACGGGTGGATATCATCAAGGTTCTGGCGATAGAACCTGAAATCATCTTCATGGATGAACCCTTTGCTTCTTTAGATGTCTTCACACGGGAAATGCTGCAATCCTATATTCTCTCTCTTTGGCAGGACATGAGAAAAACTGTCCTGTTCATAACCCATGACCTGACGGAGGCGATCATGCTGTCGGACCGGGTATTGATCCTTACAAACCGGCCGGCCAGGGTCAAATCCGAACACGTCGTCACCCTGCCAAGGCCTCGGTCTTTAGCTGAGCTGCGCTTTGATCCCGCATTTATCGACCTTCAAAGGCGGGTCTGGGACGATTTAAAGGACGAGGTAAAGAATCAGAGGGCTTAATGAACTCATATGGCAACGGGAAATACGGCAGAAGCCTTCAGATCATCTTTCGGGCATCGCTTTTCCTGCTGCTGATGGGGATCTGGGAAATCCTTGCCGCAACCGGATTGTTGAATCCGTTTTACAGCAGCCAGCCCAGCCGGATCCTTATGGACCTGCCGACTTTTTTTAAAAGCGGCGGTCTCTTGAAGCATACCGGGGTTACGCTGAGCGAAGCCCTCTGGGGACTGCTGTTCGGAACCTTGGCCGGCATAGCAGCGGCCTTTTTCTTGGGCCTGTTTGATTTTGTCGGAAAAGTGATCGAGCCCTTTATCACCGCATTATACGGCATACCCAAACTGGCCCTGGCCCCCATCTTTGTGCTCTGGTTCGGCCTGGGCATTGAATCCAAGGTCATCCTGTCCGGCCTGCTGGTATTCTTCCTGGTCTTTTTCAGCACCTTCGGCGGGATCAAGAGTGTGGATCGCAATATTCTGATATCAGTCCGGCTCATGGGCGCGACCCGGCTGCAGATCATTCGCAAGGTTATTTTGCCCTCCTGCGTTCCCTGGATTCTGGCAGGGGTCCGGGGAGGGCTGGGTGCATCCCTGATCGGCGCCATCGTTGGGGAGTACATGGGAGCTAGTGCCGGCCTGGGATGGGTGATATCCTCTGCGACCTCCTTTTTCCAAGTCGATCGGGTAATGTCCTGTATCTTCATCCTCTTTCTCATCGGGATTCTGTTCAATATGGGACTGAAGCATTTAGAAAAAAGACTGCTCCGATGGCGGCCGCCTTTAGACTACAGCGGTACCCTGTGAGCTAGGCCGTCTGAAAACAGGCAATGCCTTTCTGATACGGCAAACCAATAAAGCAAGGAGGGTTAAAGGAATGAAAAACAGGACTATCAACCTGATGGTGGCGGGTTTCTTGGCAATGATGATGATTGCAGCAGGTGCCGCCGCATCTGAAAAGGGCCGGAAAGAGGGAGGCGGTAAACTGACCAGGCTGGTCGTAGCCGAATTGCGCAGTGAATTCTGGCTGCCTGCATACCTAGCGGAAAGCCTTGGATATTACAAAGAAGAGGGTCTGGAGGTCCAGTTCATTACAACCAAGGACGGGCCGGTGGCATTCCAGGGCATGCATGCCGGCAGCGCCGATTTGACCATGCTGAGTACGGAACCGGTATTCCGTGCCCAAGCCAAGGGACTCGAATCCCTCATCATCATGTCAACCCTCACCAGCAAGCCTTATATGTTTATCAGCGCCCCATCCATTAAAGAGGTCAAGCAGCTCAAAGGCAAAACCATTTTTGCCGGAGCCCCCGGCTCTGCCCCGCATTCCTTTGTCCTGTCGATTTTGGCAAAAGAAGGCATGAAAGATACGGATGTCAAATGGGCGCAGATGGAATACGGGGCTTCTCTGGCAGCCCTGGAAAAAGGCCACATCGATGCTTCCTACCTTCGGTCTACAGCAAAAAAAGAGGCAGCCGCCATCAAGGCCAATATTTTGGTGGATGTGTCAGACCCGAAACAACACATGGCCATTTACGGAACCACCCGGTACGAATCCACCATTATCACTGGTACGAAGCGTTTTATAATAGAAAATCGTGAAACCATACAGAAATTTGTCAACGCCGTTGTCCGGGCCATGATCTGGCTGCAGCGTAGCAGCAATGAGGAAGCTGCTGCGAAAGCCCTGCCTCTGTTTCCGGCGGGGAGTATATCGGCTGACTCGATCGGCTACCTGCGGCCATCCCTTTCAAAGGACGGGCTGATCACCGAAGAAGGGCACAAAACCATCGTATCCTTCTGCCGGGCAGCGGGAATCATTGACCGGGACATCCCTTACGCTGAGGTCTATGACATGTCATTCGTCAAAAAAGCCTATGAAGCTTTCAGTAAATAGTCGAATCCTTTTGCTCGGTGGAATTTTATTGCTTGTGGCTCTCTTTTTTTCCGCCGGGTTGCACCAGGAGCTGTCCTTGGAGAGCATCAAGGCGCACCAAGCGCGCCTGCAGGAGCTTTATGCCCGGCAGCCGGCCGCGATGATCGCCGTCTTCGCCGCATTCTACATCCCCGTGGTCGCGCTCAACCTGCCGGGGGCCGCGGTTCTGGGGCTTGCGGCCGGCGCTCTCTTCGGGGTCATCGCGGGTACGATTCTCATCTCGTTTGCGAGCTCGATCGGCGCCACCCTGGCCTGCGCCCTCTCGCGCTATCTCCTGCGCGACTGGGTGCAGCGCCGGTTCGGCGAAAACCTAAAACGGGTGAATGCCGGAATCGACGAAGAGGGCGCATTCTATCTTTTCTCCCTTCGCCTGATCCCGGTCATCCCCTTCTTCGTCATCAACCTGGTCATGGGTCTGACCCCGATCCGCTTGACCACCTTCTACTGGGTCTCTCAGCTCGGGATGCTCCCGGGCACCGCCGTTTTCGTGAACGCAGGCAGCCGGCTCGGCCGGATCGAATCGCCCTCCGACATTTACTCCCCCGGCCTGATCGTTTCCTTCGCCCTGATCGGGTTGCTCCCGCTGGGGGTACGCCGGCTGCTGCAGTTCTACCGGAAGCGGTCTCGCAGGGAGAGGGCCGCCGTTTTCCCCGCGCCGCCGCCGCCGGGTTCCGATTCCGCGCTCATCCGGGAGCGCTGCACCGAATGCGGCGCTTGCGTCCGCGAGTGCGCCTTCCTTTCCCGCCACGGGACCCCCAAGGCGATCGTCTCCGGTTTCGACTTCACCCGCCCGCGGCACCAGCCGATCGCCTACGAATGCAGCCTTTGCGGCCTCTGCGGCGCCGTCTGCCCGGAAAAGCTCGACCCGTCGCGGCTTTTCCTGGAAATCCGCCGGCGGCATGTCGCCGAGGGCCATTTCGATGAGAGTCCTTACCGGGCGATTCTCGGCTACGAGAAGCGGGGCACCTCGCCGTGGTTTTCCTGGTATGGACTGCCGGAAGGATCCGACACGGTCTTCTTCCCCGGCTGTGCCCTCCCCGGGAGCCGGCCGGAGATGACCTGGCGCCTTTTCCAGGACCTGCGCAACGCGGTTCCCGCGCTCGGCATCGTGCTCGACTGCTGCACCAAACCCTCCCACGACCTCGGGCGCCAGCGCTATTTCGAGTCCGTCTTCGGCGAAATGGCCGGATTCCTATTCCGGCAGGGAATCCGGCGGATCCTCGTCGCCTGCCCCAACTGTTTCAAGATTTTCAAGCAGTACGGGAAGGGGTTCCTCGTAGAGACCGCCTACGAGTTCATCCAGGCCCACCGTTTGATCCCCCAGGCCCAGCTGAACGTCCGGGAGGTCGCGGTGCACGACCCCTGTGCCTTGCGCCACGAACGCGAGGTCCAGAGTGCCGTCCGGGGCCTGCTGGCGGAGAGGGGCATGAGGATCGCCGAGATGAGGCACCGCGGCCGTCGGACGGTCTGCTGTGGGGAAGGCGGCATGGTGGGGTTCGTGAAGCCGGAATTCGCCCGAGCCTGGGGCGCGCTGCGACGGCAGGAGGCCGACGGCCGCCTTCTGGTAGCCTACTGTGCCGGCTGCACCGGTTTCTTGAGCCGGCTGACCCCGGCGATCCACTTGGTCGATCTGCTTTACCGGCCCGAGGCGGCCCTGAGCGGGGGCGCAAAGGTCGCCCGACCGCCTTTCACGTACTGGAACCGCTTCCGGCTCAAGCACAGGCTGCAAAAAGAACTCAACCCGCAGGTCAGCCGCACCCGCCCCTTTGAGCCCCTTTTAGGGGACGTCCATTCAGATATCACTTAAATGTCGTTGTCCCCGGATTGGGGTTCCCCGCCACGCGCGGCCGGTCGAGCCCGATCGATGGCCCCGGGTTCCGCGGATGTTTCCGCAGAAGGGGTCGAAAGCGGCGGTCATCGGCGGGGCTGCGGGCGGTCGATGGCATCCCGCAGCGGGCGGCCCTCCAGCACATCGATGATGTTCGCCGCCGCGGCCATCTCGATCGCCAGGCGCGCCTCCACCACCGCCGATCCCCGGTGCGGGGTGAAGACCGTGCGGGCGGTGTCCAGCAAGAGCGCGGAAGGGATGGACGCGGGGTGCCCGGGGATCGAAGAGGTCCTCCATTTCAAAGACATCGGCCGCGTACCCGCCAAGCCTGCCGGTCTGCAAGGCCTCGGCCACGGCCTGTTCATCCACCACCGAGCCTCGGCCCGCGTTGACGAGACAGGCCCCAGGTTTCATGCGGCCGATGGCCTCCTTCCCCGGAAGATGAAAGGAAGCCCTGCCGAGCTCGCGGCATCGGTGTCGAAACCGAGAACCTTCACCCCGAATCCGTTCAGCCGAGTTGCGATCCGCCTCCCGACCGCGCCGCAGCCGACGTTGCCGGAGGTTTTCCCTCCCAGGCCCATACCGTAAAGTTCAGGGCGCCACCCCCGGAAACGGCCGGAGCGGTCGAAACGATCGCCGCCCAGGATCTTTCGCGTCAACGCGAGGAGAAGCCCCATGGCAAGGTCCGCGGTGGGCGCGGGCAGGAGATCGGGCACGATGGTCACCCAGATGCCGCGGCGGGTGCAGGCCTCCACGCCGACGTCGTCATACCCTTTGGCCGCAGGCCGCGATCCGCAGACGCGGGCAACGCTCGAGGAAGCCTTGATCGATTCTGCCCGGCAGGAAGACCATCATCGCGGAGGCCTCGCGGGCGAGATCGGAGAGGATACCGCGGTCGGCCGTCGTCTCCCCGTCCGGGCTCCACACGCGTCCGTGGACGCCGAGCGTTTTCAGCGTTTCGGGGAAAACGCGGTGGGTCAGGACAATCAACGGCCGGTTCATGGGCACCTGTTGGAAACGCCGCCGCATGCGGGCGCTCAGGGCGTCGACGACCGTGACGCAGAAGAGGATGATCAGCAGAAGGGCCGTCACCTGGCGATCATCCATCAGGTTCAGCGAAGAGATGAGCGGGAAGCCGGTTCCACCGCAGCCGACCATCCCCATCACCGTCGAGGCCCGGAAATTGTACTCCCAGCGGCAGAAGGAGACATCCGCCATCTGCGGGAAGACCTGGGGCAGGATCCCGTGCCAGAGGATTTGCAGCCGACTCCCCCCGCAGGCCCGGACGGCCTCGACGGGGGCCTGGTCGGCGTGCTCGATCGCCTCGGCGAAGAATTTCCCCACCATGCCGATCGAATGGAACCCCAGCGCCGGAACCCCCGGCAGAATCCCCAAGCCGACCGCGGCGAGAAAAAGGATTGCCGAGAATCAATTCCGGGATGGCGCGCATAAAGTTCAAGAAGAGGCGCCGCGGCGTAGACCAGGGGGTGGGGGGTGGTGTTGCGGGCCGCGAGAAAGCCGAGGACGAACGAAAAAGAGGACACTGAGCGTCGTGCCGGCGATGCTCATGGCGAAGGTGTCCGGCAGGGGCCCGCCCCACGAGGCCAGGCGGCTGAAATCGGGGGGCAGCCCCTCGCGGACGATGATCTGGAAAATCCCGTGGGCCCCCTCGGTGTAACGCCGTGGGTTGAAAAAAATCAGCGTACCCCAGGCAGGCCACGACGAGAAAGAGGACGCCTCCCGCCCGAAACGCGCTGCGCTGCAGGTCCCGCCTGCGCGCGGCGAGAACCGCACGCAGGCGGGAAGAGACGGCGGCGGAAGGCTTGCCTCCCTCATCGAGCATGCGGGGCAGAGTCGCGGTTTCGTGCTCCGGACACGTCCAGGGGGTGTCGGCGACCCGTCGCTCGAGGGACCCGAGGACCAGGCCGAGGATCTCGGCGGCGTTGCGGATGACATCATAATCGGTGTCCCGAATGGGCGCGAGGCCGTCGGCCTTGAGCGGCTTCAGGATGGCCGGATCCCGGAGCTCGTAGAAGGCCCGGCGGATTTTCCCCTTCGGCTCGGGCGTCAGGTCGGAGCGCATGACCCAGAGGTACTCGGGGATGGGCTCGGACTCGGCGCTGACCTTGACCCGGCCGCGGCGAAGAGAATGCGGGGGCGTTGGGCCAGAGACCGGGCGATGCCCACGCGCTGACGCTCCCCGCCGCTGACACGGTCCACGCGGCTGAGCGCCCTACCGGCCGGCCCCACACGCTCGAGGCTTCATGGCGGGTTCGACATCTCGCGCGGAAAAGGAAGGAGGCTGCGCAGGGCGGGCAGGGTGGAATGATAGGCCGGGCGGCCCATGAGCACATTCCGCAGCGCGGATCGGCGGCCGATCAGATGGTGGAGCTGAAACCCCATTCCCGCCTGCCGCCGGTAATCGCGCAGGCGGGCCCGGGCGGTGATTTCCCCGAAACCCTCCACCCCGATGGTCCCGGCGGTGGGTTTCCGCAGCAGGCTGAGGCGACGCAGAAGGGTCGACTTCCCGGCACCCGAACGGCCGAGGAGCACGGTCAACTCGCCCCGGTCGATTTCGAGGGTGATCTCCTGCAACGCTTTGCGGCCGCCCGGGTATTCCACCGTCAGGCGCCGGATCGACATGAGGACGTCGTTTCCACGGAGATCTCGGAGGGCCGCTTTTTCCATTGGCCCCAGTCGGGGCGCGGCGCTTCAGGTGAAGATGAGGCGGTCGTCAGGATTCCATTCCGGAACCGGAAGGCACCCGCATTCCCCCGTCCGTCGTCACCCGCCCGTGGGGCCGGCGCCGCATCGCCTTGAAGGAAAGCCCCGGGGCGCTGCTAACGGAATTCTAACGGGGACGGGATATCCAAGCCCCCATGGGTGCGGGGGATTGCGAAGGAAAAGGCGCAAGCACCCCCCACGCTGCTTCTCGCTGCGGCGTTCTGCCTCGCGTTGCTGCTGCGCGACCCGGCCTTCGACCGCAGGCGGCTTCGCCTCACCCCCTTCCCAACCGGGGCGGTGAAAGCAATCCTGTTGCGCTCCCTCGGCGTGGGGGGCTGCTCGCGGCGGCCATCGGCTTCTGGGAACCCCGTCTCTTTTTCTCCTTTCCGCGGAATCGGCCCCTCGTGCGGCTTGCCGTCATGGCCCTCTACCCCTTTCTCTCGGCATTGCCCCAGGAGCTGATCTTCCGCGTCTTCTTCTTTCACCGCCTGCAGCCGCTCTTTCGCAAGCCCGGGCTCCTCGCCGCGGCGAGTGCGGTCTCGTTCGCCTGGCTCCACGGGATTTTCGACAACGGGGTCGCCCCCCTCGTTTCGCTTGCGGGCGGGCTGCTCTTCGCGCGCAGCGATCTGCGCACGGCGTCGCTCGGGGCGGTGTCGCTCGAGCATGCGTTATACGGGAACCTCCTCTTCACGTTGGGCTGGGGGGTGCATTTCTACCGCGGGCTCTAAGGCCCGCCGTGAGGTGGATACCATGTTCCGGGACATCCGCACGCGAACGAACCTCGCTCTCGTTTTCGTTGCGCTTCTGCTGCACGGCATGCTTTTCCTGTCGCTACCGGTTCTTCTCCTGCCCCAAAGCCCCCTCTGGGCGCTCCTGTTCCTGCCGGTCCTGCTCCACACCCAGCCCCTCTGGTACCTCGCCCACGAGGCCTTTCACCGGAGCCTCCACCCCCGGCCGGGCGCGAACGATCTTTTGGGGCGCCTCCTCTGCGCCCTGTTCGGCGCTCCCTTCGGGCCGCTCCGCTTCGGGCACCTCATGCACCATCGCTTCAACGGCGCGCGGATCGACCGGCCGGATCTCTACGATCCCCAGCGCACCGGACGCCTCCGCGCGGCGGCGCGCTATTATCTCAACCTCTGCGGCGGTTTCTATCTGCTCGAAACCCTGGGCGGCGCGGCCGTGCTGCTGCCGAACCGGCTCCTGCGGCGGATCCTCGACCGCCGATCCCGCGACGCCGAGCCCGAGGAGCAGGAGATCCTCGGGTCGCTCGCGAGGATCCTCGCCCGGCCGGAGGCACGGTGGGCGTGGCGCCTCGAGGCCGCAGCCGCCCTCTCCCTCTGGGGCCTGGCGCTCTTCGCCTACCGCGGCGAGCCCGCCTTGCTGCTTATCTTCCTCGCGGGGAGGGCCTTTCTGGTTTCCACGGCGAACAATCTCCCCCATTACGGCACCGACCCGCGGCTGCGGCTCTACGCTTTGAACCTGAGCCTGCCGCGCCCGGTCGATGCCCTCTTTCTCCATTTCAACCGCCATCGCGTGCACCACGAACGGCCCCTTCTCCCCTGGCACCGGCTGGCGCTTGCGCATCGCGAGGCCGGCGAGGGCTTCGACTTCTCCTGGCTGCGGGCGTTCTGGCGCCAGTTCCGCGGCCCGATCCCTTTTGAGGTCGTGGGGGGGTCAGCCCAGAAAAAACTCGGCGAGGGCGAGCTGGACGGCGGCCGCCAGCAGCACGGCGAACGCCGGCAGGAGGAGCAGCCGGTAGGCCGCCCCCAGGGAGGCCCGGTAATACTGGAGGGTCATGGCGAGGCAGGCGTGCATCGGCGAGAGCATGTGGGCGCAGATTCCGCCGGCCAAAGCGAACATCACGTACCAGGCGCGGAGGGCCCCGTCCGGCAAGAAGGGGACCAGCAGCGGAAAACTCAAGCCCACGAAGGCCGTGGTGTACCCGGTGAGAAAGGCGATCGCCGCCGGGATCAGAAGCGAGAGCGCAAGCGGGGGGACCCCGCGGGCCGAGAGCGCCTCGGCGATGCGCGGCATGGCCCCGCTCGCGAGCAGCGCCTCCTTGAAGAGCATGATCCCCCAGATGAGGACCGCGAGATCGAAGGAGAGGTGAGCGCGCAACAGCCCCGGCCAGCTTTTTCCCGGGAGCCTCCCCGCCAGGGCGGCGACCGCGATCCCGGCGATGATGGACCAGGCGAGGTGAATTTCGAAAGCCGCTGTCGCCCCGACGACGAGGACGAAGGGAAAGAGGCTCGACAGCACGGCGAGAAGCTCGCGGGGAACGCCGGCGGTCGCCGGCGGGGGATGTCCTCCCTCCGGCCGGATGCCGCGGAACCCGGCGAGGGCCCCGGCGGCGATGGCGACGAGGGTGAGCGGCAGGCCCGCGGTGACGATCTCGGATATCGGCACACGGGTGATCGAGGCCGTGAGGAACACCGCCGGAAAGGTGGGCAGCGAGTATTCCCAGACGTGGCGGAACCAGTAATTGAGGAAGGTGCGGCGCTCGGGACGGAGGGTCAGCCCCCCCGAGGCCTCGTCCACGAGCGGCGCCGAGAGCATCGCCCCGCCGACGACGGGAAGGAGGCCGACGAGCGCCGGCAGGGCGGCAAGCAGGATGCGCAGGTCGCGCAAGAGCCCGCGCAGCGCGGCGATGGCCGCCCGCATGGCCCCGGTTTCCTTCATGACGGCGCTGAAGAGCAGCACCCCTTCGAGCGCGATCACGAGCTTCAGGTTTTCGAAGCTCCCGAGCGCCCCCCTCAGCACCGCAGCCCAGCCCGCGGCCGTGAGGCGGTAGAGCAGGCCGAGGCCGATACCGCCGGCGACGAGCGTCAGGCTGAGCGGGACCCGCAGACGCAGGAGAACGAGAATGGCCGCCAGAACGAGGACGAGGTTCAGCACATCGGGCATGGTGTCATCCCGCCGCCCAAGGGCGGATGTCGAATCTTACCCCGAGGCGGCACCGACGGCAACCGGATGGCCCGCGCCGGGCGGCGGCCTGCGGGGGCGCGGGTTTGATCTTTGCGCCCCTCCGGCGTAAAAAAACCCGTGTGCCTGCAAATCGGCCGGAAGGGGAGAGGGCGGGGTTTCCTTGCTTTCGTGGGCGGTCATCGCCGATGATCTGACCGGGGCGGCGGATACGGGGATCCAGTTCCGGGCGCTCGCCTCACCGCTCTACCTCGTCGACGCCCGCTCCGGGCCCGATCTCCGCTTCGATCCGCCGCCGGCGGGGGTCGCCCTCTTCACCGGGACCCGCGGGCTTCCCGCTGGGGAGGCCGCCGCGACGCTGCATCGGGTCGCCCACGGCCTCCAGTCCGCAGGCTGCCGGCGCGTCTACAAAAAGATCGACTCGTCGCTTCGCGGCCCGATCGGGGCGGAAATCGAGGCCGTGGTCGAAGTTCTCGGCGCGGAGGCGAGCTTCATCGCCCCGGCCTTCCCCGCCCAGGGTCGGACGACCCGGGAGGGGATCCACCGGCTGGACGGGCGGCCGGTCGCGGAAACCGAGATGGCGCGCGACCCCGTCTTCCCGGTCACCGAGTCCCTGCTCCCCGCCTGGATCGCGCGCTCGAGCCGCCGCCCCGTCGCCCACGTGGGCTTCCGGGCGCTCGAGGCGGGCGAGGAGGCGGCGGCGGTCGAAATCCGGCGCCTGCTCGAAAAAGGCGCGGTGCACGTCTGCTTCGATGCCCTGGAGGAACGGCATTTGGAGCTGATCGCCTCCCTGGCACTCCGGCGTTTCCCCCGGGTTCTCCCTTGCGGCTCGGCCGGGCTCGCCGCCGCCCTCGTGCGCGGGGCCGGGCCGGCGGTTCCGGCTTCGCCGGCCGCCCCGCTGCGGCCGCCGGCGGGGGGGACCGGTATCCTCTGGGTATGCGGGTCCGCCTCCGAGCGGCTCCGCGAGCAGGCCGACCGGATCGGGGCCTCCGGCGGGGTGCACGCCGAGACCCTCGCCCCGGAGATCCTCGGCGGACCGCAGAAAAGCGCATCCGCCGGAGCGGCGCTTGCCCGCGCAGCCGACGCTCTCGCCCGGGGCGATCTCCTGCTTCGCCTGCCTCCGCCCGGGGAAGGGGGACGGGCCGCGGACCCCGCGGTCCTCGTGGAGGGGCTATCCCGTTTCGTCGCGCAGCTCATGGCGCAGGCCGCCCCCCGGGGGCTCTTTCTTTCCGGCGGGGACACGGCGGCCGCCGTGCTCGAACGGCTCGACGCGCATGCGGTCTGCCTGGAGCGCGAGGTGGCAAGCGGCATCGTCGCCGGCCGCATCCTGGGCGGCCCGTACGCGGGGCTCCTCGTGGTGACCAAGGCGGGTTCGTTCGGGCCGCCGGAGGCGCTGGTCGAACTCCGGCAGCGGCTCGGCTGAGGAGGGGCCTGCGCTACGGGGGATCCGTCGGGCCGAGCTCGACCAGCGTCGCCCCCCAGCCGCCCGCCTCCGGCGGGGCGTCCCGGAAGGAACGGACGCGCGGATGGCCTTCGAGGATCTGCCGCACTCGAAGCTTCTGACGCCCGGTCCCCTTACCGTGGATCACGCGGACGGTCGCGAAGCCCCGTGCCGCGCATTCTTCGATCCAGTGCTCGAGGAGGCCGGGGATGTCCCGGGGGTGAAAGGCGTGCAGGTCGATCACATCCTCGATCGGGACGGGGACCGGTTCGTTCTCGTCCATGGGAGAAATCCCTCTCCGGCGCCGCCCCGGCCCGCCGGGGCGGGGGAGGCGGGTCGGTGAACGCGGGCACGGCGGCCGCTCTCGGACTGCTCGCCGCGTCCTATCTGCTGGGAGCGGTCCCCTTCGGGGTGCTCTTCGCCCGGTTTTTTTCCGCGGTCGACCCCCGGCGGTCCGGGAGCGGCAACATCGGCGCCACCAATGTCGCGCGCACGGCAGGGCCCGCGGCCGGCCTGGCGACGCTCGCCGCCGACCTGCTGAAGGGTTTTCTCCCGGCCGCCGCGGCCCTCTCCGCGTTCACCGGTCCGGAGGCCCCCTTCGCCCACATCGCCCCGGCCGCGGCGCTGCTCGCCTTCGCCGGCCATTGCTTTCCCCTCTACAGCGGCTTCCGCGGCGGCGGCAAGGGGGTGGCCACGGCCGCAGGGGGGTTCCTCGCGCTCGCGCCGTACGCGGTCGCGGTTGCGGCCGCTGCCTTCTTCCTCGCTTTCCTCGCCTGCCGCCGCGTCTCGGTCGGCTCGCTCTCCGCGGCGGCCGTTCTGCCCTGGGCGGTCTATTTCTCCACCGGCTCCGGGGCGCAGACCGCGGCGGCCGCCGCGGTCTGCCTCCTCGTCTTTCTGCGACACGCGGACAACCTCCGCCGGCTCGCTGCGGGCACCGAACCCCGCTTCCGCCTGAAGTCCTGACCTCCCCCTTAGTCCACCGCCGGGAGCGCCGGGGCGCCGGAAGGGCCCCAGGCGGCGATCGCCCCCCACAGCAAGGCGACCGCCCCGGCGAGCAGGATGTGGCTTTCGACCAGGAACTCGAGGCGCACGCCGGGAAGCACCGCGCCCCGCTCCCAGGCGACCAGCACGGCGAGCATGGCCGCGGGCGAGAGGGCGAGGAGATGGCCGATTGCGGGCAGGCCCATCAGGGCCGTCGCGAGCGGCAAGCCGGCGATGAGGACGGCGAGGATCGCCTTGAGCATCCGGCGCGTGCGGCGCTCCCCCAGCAGAATGGGGATCGTCTCCTTGCCGACGAGCCGGTCGCCCTGCATGTCCAGGAGATCGAAAAAGGCGGTGCGCACGAAGACGAGCGCCACAATCCAGGCGAAGGCGACGGCCGCCGGGGGCGAGTCCGCCCGGCCGCCGGCGATCGCCGGCAGCAAGGCGGCGACCATCCCCCAGGCGAGCGCGATGAGGACCGTCTTCGAGCCGGGCAGGTCCTGGAGACGCCGGATCCCGCCCGGGGCGATGCCGCGCGGAAGCAGGGCCATGCGGTAGGAGAGCCCGAGCAGACTCATCGCGAGCAGCAGGAGAAAGGGCAGCCCCCCCTGCAGGAAGGCGAGGCAGAGGCCGCCTGCACCGCAGGCGAGCGCCGCCGCGGTCAGCGGAACCTTGCGCTCCTCGTAAAAGCGCGCGCGGTCGGGTTCGTTGAAGCGGTCCGCGCGGCTCCCGGTCAGGTGATTCAGGATGTGCATGGACTGGACATAGAGGTAGGCGACCCCCATCCAGGCCCCCGCTCCCTCCGGGACGCCCTGGAGGAGGCTTGCCGCGTAGCAGAGGCCGGCCGCGCCGAGCGAGACGTAGGCGTTGGTGAGGAGCGCGGCGCGCATGAAGGCGTAGAGCGCCTTGTGCAGCGGGGATTTGCGGCGGAAGAGTGCGTTTTCGAGCGCGAGGATCACCTTGCGGATCACCCAGTTCGGGGTCGAGGCCCCGGCCGTGATCCCGATCGCCCGGCTCCGGGCGAGCAGCCCGGGGTCGATGCCCCCGAGCTCGCGCTCGTCCTCGATGTGGAAGGCGGGTTTGCCCGTTGCGCGCGCGATCTCGAAGAGACGCCTCGTGTTCCCGCTGCTCTTGCCGCCGACGACGATCAGCAGGTCGACCTCGCCGGCGAGCCGCTTCACCTCTTCCTGGCGGCGCTCGGTCGAATCGCAGATCGTGCGGTAGACCTTGTAGTGCGGGTGCCGCCGGGCGACCCAGGCGACCGCTTCCTGGAAGAGAGCCGTGTTCTGCGTCGTCTGGGCGACGAGGATCGCCTCGGGGAAGGGGGGCAGGCGCTCGAGCTCGGCCAGGCTGGAGACGACGACCCCGCGCTCCCCGGCGTAGCCCAGCAGACCCGCGACCTCCGGGTGGTCCGGGTCCCCCAGGATGATCACCGCGTGGTTCTGGCGCGCATGCCGGCGGATGATCGATTGGACGCGCACGACGCGCGGGCAGGTGGCGTCGATCACGTGGAAGCCGCTCTGCTTGAGACGGCGCTTGGTCTCGGGCGGCACCCCGTGGGCGCGGATCAGCACCGTGCCCTCGCCGCGGTCGGGGACCTCCTCGAGGGTGCGGATGTCGCGCGAGGCGAGAAGCTCGAGGACCTGGGGGTTGTGGATGAGGGGCCCGAAGGTGCAGATCGGCCCCGGGTGGCGCTCCGGGGCGTCGAGGATCATCTCGACCGCCCGGCGCACCCCCATGCAAAAGCCGGACATGCGGGCGACGACGATCCGCATCGCGAACCTCTCAGAGCTTTTCCGCCTGCCGTCGCGCGCGGCGCTCCCGCCGGGGCGCCCGGCGGGCGTTGCCCTTCTTGCGGGTCGCGATGCGACGGCCCTCGGGTTCTCCTTCGGGGTCCTCGATCGAGCCCCCGCCGGAAAGGGCGAGTTCCAGCCGGGCGGCGAATTCCTCGGCCGAAACCGCGGCCGCCCCGGAGGAGGCGGCCGCGCGTTGCAGGGCTGCATCCGAGGTGACGACGAGCGCGCCTTCCCCCTCCCTGCGCGCAAGCTGCGCGATGAGCTGGTCGGCGGTCTCGCCGCCGCGCGAGAAGAGAACGCGGATCCCCGCCTGCCGGTCGCGCTCGGGGAGCCCGGGGGGGGCGCCGGCGCCGTCGAAGACGACGGTGATGCGGTGCGCCTTCAGGCGGCGGTAGGCGGCGAGCCGCGCGAGCAGCGCCTCGCGGCCGCGGGCGATGTCCTCGCGGTCGAGGCGCCCGAGCTCGGGGGAGCGGCGGATGAGGTTGTAGCCGTCGATGAGCAGGTGGAGCGCCATGGGCGGGCACGGCCGCGGGCTTCAGCGGGCCCCGCGGCGCAGGTGTTCGATCAGCCGTTCGAGGTCGTCGGGGGAGTAGAATTCGATTTCGATGCGGCCCCGCGGCCCCCGCGCCCGCAGCGTCACCTTGGTCCCGAGGACCCGCGCCAGGTCCTCGGCCAGGCGCTCGAGGTGGAGCGTCTCCGGGCGCTGCGGCCGCACGCGCCTTTCCTTCGGGGCCTCCTTGAGCCGCCGCATCAGGGCCTCGGTCTCCCGCACGGAGAGGCCGCGGCCGACGACTTCCCTCCAGGCGGCGAGCTGCTGCGCCGGTTCCTCCGAGGAGAGAAGCGCCCGGGCATGCCCCATGCTGAGCTCGCCCGCCTCGATGCTCTGGCGGATGGGCGGGGGAAGCTGCCTGAGCCGCAGGAAGTTCGCCACCGTCGAGCGGCTCTTCCCGACGCGCGCGGCGACCTCCTCCTGGGTGAGCTGCAGGCGGTGGATCAGCTGGTGGTAGGCCTCGGCCTCCTCGAGAGGGTTCAGCTCCGCGCGCTGGATGTTCTCGACGAGCGAGATCTCGAGCAGCCGGTCGTCGCTCACCTCGCGGAGCACCACCGGCACCCGCGAGAGCCCGGCGCGGCGGGCGGCGCGCAGCCGGCGTTCCCCCGCGATCAGCTCGAAGCCGCCCGGGCTCCGGCGCACGACCAGCGGCTGGAGGATCCCCTGGCGGCGGATCGAGGCGGCGAGCTCCTCGAGTTCGGCCTCGTCGAAGCGCCGTCGGGGCTGCACCGGATTGGGCCGGATGAGGTCGATGTCGCAGAGGAAGTAGTCGCCGTCGGGGCCGCCCTCGGCGGGGCCGCCGGGCAGCAGGGCGCCCAGTCCCCGGCCGAGGGCGAGTTTTTTGCGTTTTGCGGGCGCTTCCGGGGTGGGCCGAATCTTGTCCATGCGGTCTACCTCGCGGCGGCGAGCCGCTCCCGCGCCGGGTCGAGCAGCTCGCGGGCGAGTTCGACGTAGCTCTGGGCGCCGGCGGAGGAGGCGTCGTAGAGCAGGATCGGTTTGCCGAAGCTCGGGGCCTCGCTCAGCCGGATGTTGCGGGGGACCCGGGTGCGGAAGACGAGGTCCGGGAAATGGTTCTCCGCCTCCGCGGCGACCTGGTGCGAGAGGTTGGTGCGGCGGTCGAACATCGTGAGCAGGATCCCGGCGACGGCGAGCCCGGGATTGAGGGAGCGGCGCACGCGCTGCACGGTCTCGAGCAGTTGCCCCAGCCCCTCGAGCGCGTAGTACTCGCACTGCAGGGGGATGAGGAGCGCATCGGCCGCCGTGAGCGCGTTCACCGTGAGGAGGCTGAGCGAGGGCGGGCAGTCGAGCAGGATGTGGTCGAAGCTCCCGCGCAGGGGCTCGAGCAGCCGCCGCAGCGCGGTTTCGGCCCCCTCCTCGCCCATCATCTCCACCTCGAAGCCGATCAGGTCCACGTTCGCCGGCAGAACCCGCAGGAAGGGCAGTTCGCTCTCCTGGAGCAGATCCTGGGCGGCCGCGCGACCCAGCAGCCCGTCGTAGAGGGTCCGGGAGAGGGCGGCCTTGTCGATCCCCAGGCCGGAAGTGGCGTTCGCCTGGGGGTCGCAGTCGACGAGGAGCGTCCGTTTTTCCAGGGCGGCGAGCGAGGACGAGAGGTTGATCGCGGTCGTGGTTTTCCCCACCCCGCCCTTCTGGTTGGCGATGCAGAGCACCTTGGGCATGGGGCGGCTCTATCACAAAAGGCGGGCTTTGAAAAGAATGCGAAATGTGCGATATTCAGCACCGAAGGGAGGAGCGACGCCGCCCGCGGCCTTTTCGCCGGGAAAAAAGAATGCGGCGCCGTCTCCGGAGATTTCCATGCGATCGATCCCGAGATTCCGCCCGGTGCGGCGGCTGCTCGCTCTCGCGCTCGCGGCGAGCCTGCTCTTCCCCCCGCCGGCGGCGGGCATCACCTTCGGCGAGGAGGAGGAACTCTCGCAGGAGATTTTGCGCTACATCTTCCGCCGCATGCCCGTCGTCGACGACCCCTACATCACCTCCTACGTCGACGCCGTGGGCCGCAGGCTCCTGGCGGTCCTGCCGGAGCAGCCCTTCCGCTACCGCTTTTACGTCATCCAGGAGGACACCTTCAACGCTTTTGCGACCCCGGCGGGGCACGTCTTCCTCTACAGCGGGCTGATCGCGGCGATGGAGGGGGAGGAGGAGCTCGCCGGGATCCTCGGCCACGAGATCGCCCACGTCTACTGCCGCCATATCTCGCAGAAGATCGACCTCGCGAAGAAAGTCGGCTGGGCGCAGCTCGCGGGGATGGCGGCCGGGATGCTCCTCGGGGTCGCCGCCGGCAGCGGGGCCGCCGCCACGGCGACCATGATGGGGTCGGCCGCGGCGGGGGCGACGGTCCAGCTCGCCTTCAGCCGCGAGAACGAGGCCCAGGCCGATCACTACGGCCTGCAGTTCCTGAACGAGGCGGGTTATGGGGCCGAGGGGCTGCTCCGCACCCTGCGCAAGATCCGCGCCCGGCAGGCGTTCGGCAAGGGCCAGGTGCCGACTTACATGCTCACCCACCCCGCGATCGAGGACCGGATCGGCGCGATCGCGAACTGGATCGAGGAGCACCCCGAGGGGGGTCGCAAACGCCGGGAGGGCGACCCTGCGGCCTGGGAGCGCTTCCTCACGCGCATCCTCACGGAGACGACGGACCCCTCGGCCGAGCTCGCCCGCCAGGAGCAAATCCTCGGCCGCGAGCCGGAGAGCACGGCCGCGCGGCACCGCCGGGCGCTCCTCTTGCTCAAGTTGAACCGTCCCGCGGAGGCCGCCTCCGAGCTGCAGCGGCTGCTCGCCAAGGACGCTTTCAACCCCTGGCTGCTGCGGGACCTGGGGCGGGCCTATTTCCAGGCGGGCCGGCTCGACGAGGCCGCCTCGCTCCTCGAGACCGCCCGGCGCCGGCTCCCCGGCGACCCGGACACGCTGCTCTTCCTCGGCCGCACGCGGCAGGAGACGGGCCGGCCGGAGGAGGCGGTCGCGCTCTTCCGGGAGCTCGCCCAGGTCGCGCCCGAATTCCGCGAGGGCCTCTACTTCCTCGGCCAGGCCCTGGGCCGCGAGGGGCGTCTGGCCGAGGCCCACCACACGCTCGGGGTCTACCACTTCAAGTCGCGGGATTTCAAAACCGCGGCGATCCAGTTCCGCAACGGGCTGCGCCACGCCGTGGAGAGCGATCTGCGCGAGCGCCTGCTCCGTTGGCTGCAGGACACCGAACGCGAAATCCAGGCCGAAAAGCGGATGCAGAACAGCTGAGGGCCCGGGGCGGGCGACTCACGGGCGGTCGAAGCGGGCGAACTGCATGGTGAAGGTCCCCCGGCCCTGGGTCGCCGAGCGCAGGGCCGTCGAGTAGCCGAACATGCGCGAAAGCGGCACGGTGACGGTCACCACCTGGACGCCCAGCTTGTGCTCGATCGACTCGATCTTGCCGTTGCGCGCGTTCAGGTCGCCGATGACCTCGCCCAGGAAGGCGTCGGGGACGAGGACCTCGGCGGTCATGATCGGCTCGAGGAGGAAGGGCGCCCCGCGCCCCAGCGCCTCGCGGCAGGCCATGGAGGCGGCGACGGTGAAGGCGAGCTCGCTCGAGTTGTCCTGGGGCACGGCCCGCACGAGGGAGACGGCCACGTCGACCACGGGATAGCCGGAGACCGGCCCGCTCTCGAGCGCGGACATCGCCCCCTTCCGCGCGGCCTCGAGGAAGGGGGTCGGCAGGGCGTCGGCGGGGATCGCCGCGCTGAAGGAGCTGCCCGCGCCGCGGGGAAGGGGGCGGACCTCGATCTCCACCTCGGCGAAGTGGCGTGCCCCGGCGATGTCGCGGTCGAAGACGGCCGCCGCACGGGCCGGGGAGGCGATCGTCTCGCGGTAGACCACCTGGGGCCGGCCCACGTTCACGTTGGTGTTGAACTCGCGCTGCATGCGGCTGGTGACGATCTCGAGGTGCAGCTCGCCCATCCCCGAGAGGATCGTCTGGCCGGTGTCCTCGTCCTTGCGCACGCGCAGCGTCGGATCCTCCGCGGTGAACTTCTCGAGGATCTCGTCGAGCTTTTCCTGGTCGGCGTGGGTCTTGGGCTCGACCGCCACCGAGATCACCGGTTCGTAGGCCTCGATCCGTTCGAGCATCACCGGTCGCTCGGGGGTGCAGAGGGTGTCGCCGGTCGAGGAGTCCTTGAGCCCCATGATGCCGATGATGCTCCCCGCGGCCGCCTCCTCGATCCGCTCCCGCTTGTTCGCGTGCATGCGCAGGATCCGGGCCACCTTCTCCCGGCGCCGCAGGGTCGCGTTGTAGACTTCGCTGCCCGTCTTCAGCCGCCCGCTGTAGATGCGCGCAAAGCAGAGTTTGCGGCCTTCCATCATGGAAACCTTGAAGATCAGCGCCACCAGGGGGTCGGACTCGCGCGCGTGCACCTCGACCGGCTCGCCGGTCTCGGGATGGACGCCGCGCGCCGGCGGGATGTCGACCGGGCTGGGCAGGAAGCGCGCCACGGCGTCGAGCAGCGGCTGGATCCCTTTGTTGCGCAGGGCGGCCCCGCAGAGCACGGGGACGAGTTCGAGGCGGATCGTCGCCTGCCGGATCGCGGCGAGGAGGGCGGCCGGCTCGATCGGCTGTTCGGCGAGATAGGCCTCCATCAACGCCTCGTCGAACTCGGCCGCGGCGGCGACGAGCCGCTCGCGGTACTCCGCGGCCTGGGGGGCGAGTTCCGCGGGGATCTCCTCGAGGCGGAAGACCGTCCCGAGGGAGGCCTCGTCCCACTCGATGCGTTTCATCTGCAACAGATCGATCACGCCGCGGAAGTCCTCGCCGCCGCCCACGGGGAGCTGGAGCACGAGGGGACGGGCGTTCAGCTTGGCTTTCATCATCTCGACCGTGCCGAAGAAGTCCGCCCCGACGCGGTCCATCTTGTTCAGGAAGGCGATCTTGGGCACCCGGTACTTGTCTGCCTGGCGCCAGACCGTCTCCGACTGCGGCTCGACCCCCTCCACGGCGCTGAAGACGCCGACTGCGCCGTCGAGCACGCGCAGCGACCGCTCCACCTCGATCGTGAAATCCACGTGGCCCGGCGTGTCGATGAGATGGATCTCGACGTCCTGCCACGGGCAGGTCGTGACCGCCGAGGTGATCGTGATGCCGCGCTCCTGCTCGTCGGGCATCCAGTCCATGACGGCCTCGCCGTCGTGGACCTCGCCCAGCTTGTGCGAGCGGCCGGTGTAGAAGAGGATCCGCTCCGTCACCGTCGTCTTGCCGGCGTCGATGTGGGCGATGATGCCGATGTTGCGGACGGCGCTGATTTTCGTCTTTTTCATCGCAAGCCCATGCCGCACCGGCACTGCCGGGCGCGGCGCACACGGGGAAGCGCATCCTTATGCCAAGCGGCGAGCCAAGTCAAGAAAGGCCCGCCCGGTGCCGGGGGCCGGGCGGGAGGCGGTTCAGTCGAGGATGCAGCCCCGGTCGGCCGAGCCGACCAGGCGGCGGTAGCGCTCGAGGAGGCTTCCCGGCTCGAGTCGCAGCCGCTCGGGGACGCGCCAAGCCGCCCGCCGGCGTTCGAGCTCGGCGGCGGGCACCGCGAGCTCGATGCGGCCCGCCGGGATGTCGATCTCGATCCGGTCCCCCTCCTGGACGAGGGCGATCGGCCCGCCCCGGTACGCCTCCGGGGTGACGTGGCCGACGCAGGCCCCGCGGGTCGCCCCGGAGAAGCGGCCGTCGGTCACGAGGGCGACGGACCCGCCGAGGCCCATGCCGACGAGCGCCGAGGTGGGCAGGAGCTGCTCGCGCATCCCCGGTCCCCCCTGGGGCCCCTCGTAGCGGATGACGACGACGTCGCCCGGCCGGATGCGGCCCCCGAAGATGGCGGCGAGCGCCTCCTCCTCCTGTTCGAAGACCCGCGCCGGGCCGGCATGGCGCAGCATGCCCGGGTCGACCGCCGCCCGCTTGACGACCGCGCCCCCGGGGGCGAGGCTCCCCTGGAGGACGGCGATGCCGCCCGTCGGGCTGAGCGGGGCGGAGACGGGGTGGATCACCTCGGGGTCGAGGATGACCCGCCCCTCCAGGTTTTCGGCCTGGGTGCGGCCGGTCACCGTGAGGCACTCCCCGCGGAGCAGGCCCCGGTCGAGGAGCTCCTTCATCAGGGCGGGCACTCCTCCGGCGTTGTAGAAGTCGAGCGGGAAGTGCCGGCCGGCCGGCTTGAGGAGCACGAGGTGGGGGTAGCGGGCGGCCGCGGCCGCGAAATCCTCGAGCGTGAGCGCAAGGCCGGCGGCGTGGGCGATCGCCGGCAGATGCAGGCAGGTGTTCGTCGAGCCGCCGACGGCCATGTCCACGGCGAGGGCGTTCTCGAAGGCCGCGCGGGTGAGGATGTCGCGCGGCCGCAAATTCCGCCGCTGGAGCTCGAGGATCATGCGCCCCGCACGGCGCGCGAGCGCCACCCGCGCGCCGGAGGTGGCCGGGGTCAGGGCTCCGTCGGGCGGCGTCATCCCGAGGGCCTCGGTCAGGATGTTCATCGTGTTCGCCGTCCCCATCATGGCGCAGGCCCCGGGACCCCAGACGGCGACCTCCTCGAGCCGGGCCAGCTCCTCGGCGCTCATCTCGCCGCGCTCGACCCGCCCCTCGGCCTCCATGAGATCGTTGTAACAGACGCGCTTGCCGCACCAGCAGCCCGTGTCCATCGGCCCCCCGGCGATCAGGAGCGCGGGGATGTTCAGGCGGGCCGCGGCCATGAGCATGCCCGGGGTCACCTTGTCGCAGTTGGTGATGAGGACCATGGCGTCGAAGGCGTGGGCCGTGATCATGATCTCGATCGAGTCGGCGATCAGTTCGCGGCTCGGCATGGGCATGCGCATCCCGGCGTGGCCGGTCGCCAGACCGTCGCAGACGGCGATCGTCGGAAACTCGAGCGGCAGCCCCCCCGCCTCGGCGACCCCGAGCTTGACCGCCTGGCAGAGCGCGTTCAGGTGCACGTGGCCGGGCATGAGCTCGTTGAAGGAATTGACCACGGCGACGAGCGGCTTCTCCAGGTGCTCGGCGCGCCAGCCCATGGAGTAGAGGAGCGCGCGGTGGGTGGCGCGGTCGAGGCCGCGGGTCATGATCGAGGAACGGAGCGGTCCGCGGGGTTCGGGGGGGGATGCCATGGGATTCACCTCCGGAAAGGCGCGACCGACCCCCTCGGGAAGGCCCCGCGGGGCGCCCGGCCGCGGAAGGTTTTTTGCGGGAGCCGCGGCCGGGATTTCCCTCCCGGCCGCGGCCCCGGTTCAGTAGCCGAGGAAGGTCTTGGGCAGCCAGGTGCTCAGCCAGGGCACGTAGGTCACGATCGCGAGCACCATGAGGGCGACGAAAAAGGGCTTCCAGACGGCCTTGCCGAGCTTGTCGAGCGAGATGTTCGCCACCCCGCAGACGGCGAAGAGCACCGCCCCCACCGGCGGGGTGACGAGGCCGAGGACGAGATTCAGGCAGATCACGATCCCGATGTGCACCGGGTCGATCCCCATGGAGGCCGCGATCGGCGCGAGCACGGGGGTCACGATGACGATGCCGGGGGCGGTCTCGATCGGGATGCCGAGGAGCAGCAGGAAGACGTTGATCAGAAGCAGGATCGCATAGGGCGAGGTCGTGAGCTGGGAGATCCAGTCGATCAGCATCTGCGGGATCTGGTCGGCGGCGACGATCCAGGAGAAGGGCTCGGAGAGGGCGATCAGGAGCATGACCATCCCGGATTCGAGCCCGGCCTGCAGGAGAACCGCCGGGAGCCGCCGGATTCGCAGTTTGCGGTAGACGAAGGCCCCGACGAGCACGGCGTAGATCACGGTCACCCCCGCCGCCTCGGTCGGGGTGAAGATCCCGCTCAGGATCCCGCCCATGATCAGGATCGGCATGAAGAGCGCGGGCAGCGCCTTCCAGGCGGCGACGACGAGTTCGCGCAAGGGGGTCGGGGGGTCGAGCGGGTAGTTCCGCTTGCGGGCGACGAAGTACATGTAGAGCATGAGCGAGAGGCCGAGGAGCAGCCCCGGGAAGACCCCGCCCAGAAAGAGCGCCCCGACCGAGATGTTCGCCGCGACCCCGTAGATGATGAAGGGGATGCTCGGCGGGATGATCGGCCCCATGCAGGAGGCGACCGAGGTCATCGCCGCGCCGACCTCCTCGTCGTAGCCCGCCTCCTTCATGGCCGGGATCATGACGACGCCGATCGCGACCGCGGTCGCCACGGCCGCGCCGGAGATCGCCGCGAAGATCGCGCAGGCGAGGATCGTCGCCAGCCCCAGGCCGCCGCGGATGTGGCCGAGGAGCAGCCGCGCGAAGCGCACGAGGTCGGGGGTGATCCCGCCCTCGTTCATGAGGTTGCCGGCGAGCATGAAGAGGGGGATGGCGAGCAGCGGGAACGTGGCGAGCCCGCCGAAGGTGGTCTGGATCAGGGTCGTGATCGGGACATCGCCGCTGATCAGGGCGTAGGCGAGGGCCGAGCCGCCCAGGGCGACCGTGATCGGAGCCGAGATGCAGAGCAGACCGAGGAAACTGGAGGCGAAGACGGCGATCATGCCGCGGGTCCTTTCGCGCCCACGCCGAGGAAGGCGAGGAACTCCTCGAGGGTGAGCATGAACATGATGAAAAACCCGGTGGGGAGCGAGGCGTAGGGGATGCTCATCACGAGGCCGATGGCGGGCGAGGTCTGCTTCCAGTTGTAGATCGTCTGGAAGAGGCCGAAGCCGAACATCATCGCGAAGAAGAAGAGCGACGCCAGGTAGGCGAGAAACTTGAAAACCCGGGCGACGCCCGCGGGCACGGCCTCGACGATCGAGTCCATGCGCACCTGGTAGCCCTTCTTCAGCCCGACCGCCCCGCCCAGCATCGAGGCCCAGGCGAGCGAGTACGTGGAGACCTCCCCGGACCAGATGGTCATCTTCTGGAAGACGTAGCGGCCGATGACCTCGTAGGGGATGACGATCCCGATCACGGCCATGAAGAGAATCGTCCCCCAGCTGCCGAAGGAGACCAGAACCCGGTTCAACGCCTGCAGAAACCGCATGGAAGCCTCTTCCTCCTCCCGGAAACGGCAAGCGGGCGCCCCCCGCCGGAAGGCGGCGCGGGACGCCCGCAGCAGGGCCGCGTAGCGGCTTATTTGGCGTTCATGATCGCTTCGATGTCCGACTTGGCGAACTGGTCGCTGAACATGTCGTAGATCGGGGCCATGGCCTTCTTGAAGCTCTCCCGGTCCACGTCGCGGACCACGGTGACGCCCTTGCTGGCGATCTCCTTGAGCTTGTCGTCTTCGGCCTCGCGGTTGACCTTGCGCTGGAACTTGGCCACCTCGTAGGCCGTCTTGACGAAGAGCTCCTGGTCCTCCTTGGGCATGGCGTCGAAGGTCTTCTTGCTCATCAGGAAGGGGGAGGGGGAGTAGACGTGCGCGGTGAGCGAGAAATGCTTCTGGACGTCCCAGAATTTGGAGGCGTAGTAGACGGCGACCGGGTTCTCCTGGCCGTCGATGACCCGCTGCTGCAGCGCGGTGTAGACCTCGCCCCAAGCCATGGGGGTGGGGTTCAGGCCGGCCGCCTTCCAGGCCGCGAGGTGGACCTTGTTCTCCATGGTGCGGATCTTCAGGCCCTTGGCGTCATCGACCTTCTTCACCGAGACCTTGTTGTTCGTCAGGTGGCGGAAACCGTTTTCCCAGAACGCGAGCGCCTTGATGTTCGCCTTCTCGAAGTCGTCGAGGAGTTTGCGGCCGATCGGGCCGTCGAGCACGAGGTCGACATGGGCGTTGTCGCGGAAGAGGAAGGGGAAGTCGAGGATATTGATCGAGGGGCTGAAGCCGCCGAGCGGGCCGGTCGAGGTGACCAGCAGATCGATCGCGGCCTGCTGGATCCCCTCGGTCATTTCGCGCTCGCCCTTGCCGAGCTGGTTGCTGGGATAGAGCTTGATTTCGATACGGCCGTTCGTGCGCTCCTTGATCAGATCGGCGAATTTCTTGGCGCCGATCATGTAGGGGTGCTCCATGCTCTGGGTCGAGGCGAGCTTCATCGTCGCCTTGTATTGCGCCGCGGCCGGGGCGGCGAGGGACAGCGCGAGGCAGAGCGTGAAACCGAACACGAACCACTTCTTCATACGGGAATCCTCCTTGCCGAAGTCGGTTGAGGGGTTGGGGCAGGCGACGCGGCATGGCGTCGCGGTGGGCAAGCCTATGAGACGGGCATGGGGCATGTCAAGGGGTTCGGGTCGCGAGCGGCCGCCGTCGGGGGCAGCGCGGACGGACCGCGGAGACGACCCGCCGGGCGTGAAAGCAGGGCGGAGGGCGGAGGGAAATGGTGGAGCTGAGGGGAGTCGAACCCCTGGCCTCATGAATGCCATTCATGCGCTCTCCCAACTGAGCTACAGCCCCACGCGCGATGATTCTTTCCGTTTAGCGGAAAGAACCCTCCTCTGTCAACTCCCAATGCAGCCCCGCGGATTGACAAAGACGGCCCGGGCTTTTAAGATGCTTACGAAATCCGGAAGGCGGCCGTTTCGCCGCCTTCCCCATCACGGGGAACGCTTTCGTCTTTCGGGTGGATCGATGAACCGTGCAGCACGGCGCTCCCCCGGGGCGGCCCCGGGGGCGTACCGCGATTTCGATGCGACCGAACTCTTCTGCCCCCGCTGCCGGCGGGCGGTGCCCGTCCGCAAGCGGCTGCTCCTCGTGCTGCCCGAGGGGGACAAGTACGAATACCTCTGCGCGTTCTGCTCGGCTTCCGTGGGGACCAAGCTGAGTCGCAGCGAAGCCCCCCTGCGACTGATCGTCTGACCCCCCGGGGAGAAACCCGCCTGCGGGTCTCGCCGCCTGGACGCCCCCTTCCCCATTGCGATCGGAGACCGGAGGAATGCTCGATTTCATGCGCCGGCACGCCGGCACCTGGATGATCAAAGCCCTGCTCTTTGCCATCGTGGTCGTTTTCATCTTCTGGGGGGTCGGCAGCTGGACCCATCACGCGGAGGGGATCGTCGCCACGGTGAACGGCGAGGCGATCTCGATCGAGGCCTACCGCCGCCAGTACAACCGGATGCTCGATCAGGTGCGGCAGAGCTTCGGCGCCGCCCTGAGCGACGAGCTCCTGCGGGCGATGGATCTGCCCAACCGCGCGCTCGACGAGCTGATCGATCAGGTGCTGTTGCGGCAGGCGGCCGAGCGCTTCCGCCTCGAGGTGAGCGACGAGGAACTGTCACGCTCGGTGCACCGCATCCCCGCCTTCCAGGCGAACGGCCGCTTCGACGCCGCGCGCTACCGGCAGGTGCTCTCGCTCAACCGCATGACGCCCGAGGTCTTCGAGTCGATGCAGCGCGAGTCTTTGATGGTGCAGAAGCTCGCCCGCATCGTGACGGGCGGGGCCAAGGTCTCCGGCCGCGAGGTCGAGGAATGGTACGCCTGGAACCGTCAGGCCGTCCAGGTCGACTGGGCGGTGATCGAAAGCGAGCGCTTCCGCGAGGTGCAGGCGACGGCCGAGGAGATCGCGCGGCACTTCGAGGAGAACCGCGAGGCCTATCGCCGACCGGCCGAGGTGCGGGTCCGCTTCGTGCGCATCGACCCGGAGGCCCTTCGCGGGAAGCTCATCCCCGAGGAGCGCGAGCTCGAGGCCTACTACGAAGAACACCGGGAGCGCTTCGCCGTCCCGCGCACCGTCGAGGCGAGCCACATCCTGCTGCGCCTGGAGGCGGACGCTCCCCCCGAGGCCGTCGAGACCGCCCGCGCGCGCATCGCCGAGCTGCGCCGGCGGATCCTCGAGGGGGCCGATTTCGCCGCCCTCGCCCGGGAGGTCTCCGAGGACCCGGGCAGCCGGGAGCAGGGCGGGCGGCTGCCCGCTTTCCGCCGCGGGGACGTCGTGCCGGCCTTCGCCGAGGCGGCCTTCGCGCTCGCCCCGGGGGCGCTGAGCGAACCGGTGCGCACACCGTTCGGGTGGCACCTGATCCGGGTCGAGCGCGTGAACGAGGAGCGCACGCGCCCCTTCGCCGAGGTGAAGGGGGAGATCGCCGAGCGGCTCGCCCGCGAGCGGGCGAGAAACGCGGCCTCGGAGCAGGCCGAGGCGCTCTACGACGCCGCCCTCGCCTCGGGCGATCTCGCCCAGGCGGCGGCCGGACAGCGCCTCGAGGTCCAGTCGACCGGGTTCTTTTCCCGCGAGCAGCCGCCTGCGGGGCTGGCGCAGCCGGCCCGCTTCGTCGAGGCGGCCTTCGCGCTCGCCCCGGGCGAGGTGAGCGACATCCTGGATCTGCCGGACGGCTATTTCCTGCTGCAGCACGAAGAGGGAAGGCCCTCCCGCATCCCCGAGCTTGCCGAAGTCGAGGAGCGGGTGCGCGCGGACGTGGCCCGCCGCAAGCAGGCCGAGCGGGCGCTCGAGCAGGCGCGCGCGCTGCTCGCCGATCTGCGGGGCGGCGCGTCGCCCGAGGCCGCGGCCAAGAAATACGGGGTTTCCTTCCGCACGTCGGGATTTTTCCAGCGGGGGGATGCGATCGAGGGGCTGGGCCGCGAACCGGACGTGAACCGGGTCGCCTTCGAGCTCTCCGAGCGCAAGCCCTTGCCCGAGGAGCCGCTCTCGACGGAGAAGGGCTTCTGCGTCATCCGCTTCGCCGGGCGCCGGGAACCCGAGGCGGCCGGCCTCGAGCGGGAGCGCGAGCGGATCCGGGAGCAGCTCCTGCAACAAAAGCGGGTGCAGCTCTGGGAAGCCTGGATGAACGACCTGCGCCGCAGCGGCCAGATCGAGCGGCGCAAAGATCTCGCCTGAGGAGGCCCGATGCCCAAGCCCTCCGGGTCCCGGCCCCCGCGCCGGGGCGAGCCGCCGGTCCACCTGACCAAGAAGTGCCCGGAGTGTTTCGCCTATCTGCCGCTTGCGGCGGAAGTCTGCCCCGCCTGCGGCCGGCCCGTCGGCCCGGTCACGGCGACGGGGCTGGCCCGCAAGCCTTTCAACTGGAGGGCTTACCTCGCCGCGGCCGCGGCCGTCGCGGCCTTTGCGGCCTTCGTCTGGTGGGGCTTCTTCGGCGACTGAGAGGCGCTCCCCCCCGCGAAACCCCGCACCGGCCCCCGGGGATCAACCCGACTCCCCTTCCCGCACCGGGCGGATCCTTCCCAGCCCGTCCACGCGGCATTTCGGCAGCAGCCGCCGCGGAACGCGGTCGATGAAGCGCGAGGGGCGGTTCAGCACCACGCCCAGGGTGCGGTCGAAAACCTCGCGCGGGTAGCAGAGATAGAGCCCCTCGCGTGCCCGGGTCATGGCGACATACATCAGCCGCAGCTCCTCCTCCATCTCCTCCTCGTCGGCCAGGGCATGGAGCGAGGGGAACCTCCCGTCGAGCGCCCAGATCACGAAGACGCTGTGCCACTCGAGCCCTTTGGCGGAGTGGATCGTCGAGAGGATCAGACGGTCCTTCGCCTCGATCTCGGTCACGAGCCGTTCCTCCGCGCTGAGGGTGGGCGGCTCGAGGGCCATGTCGGCGAGAAAGCTCTCCAGGCGGCGGTAGCGTTCCATGATCCCCAGCAATTGCTCGAGGTCCTTCGCGCGCCGCGGGTGGTCGTCGAAGCTGCGGCGCAGGATCGGCAGATAGTAACGGACCACCTCCTGGCCGAGGTCCGCGACCGGCATCGTCTGGGGGTCGAGCGTGCGGAAGAGCGCCTTGAGCTTTTCGAGCTCGGCGTTGCGCAGCGGCATCGCCAGCAGCCCGGCGATGCCGCTGCGGGCGTTCACGATGCTGCGGTAGATGCTCTCGGCGTGCTTCGGCCCGATGCGGTCGAGCAGGGTCAGGATGCGGTGCCAGCTCAGCCGGTCGTAGGGGTTGGCGAAAACGCGCAGGTGGGCGAGCGTGTCCTTGATGTGCGCGGACTCGCTGAACTTGAACCCCCCCACCTTGACGAAGGGGATCTGCGCCCGGGCGAGCTCGATCTCGAGGTCGAAGGAATGGTAACCCGCACGGAAGAGGACGGCGATCTCGCCCGGGGCGATGCCCCCCGCCAGCAGCTCCCGGATGCGCTCGACGACCCAGCGCGACTGGGCGTTTTCGTCCTCGGCCTCGACGAGCAGCGGCGGGGCCCCGCCGGCCCTGCGGGTGAAGAGCCGCTTGGCGTGCTTTTCCCGCGCGCGGGCGATGACCAGGTTGGTGAGATCGAGGATCGGCTGGGTCGAGCGGTAGTTTTCTTCCAGACGGATGATCCGGGTGCCCGGGAAGCGCCGGGGGAACTCGAGGATGTTGCGGAAGTCCGCTCCCCGGAAGGCGTAGACGCTCTGGGAGTCGTCGCCCACCACCATGAGGTTGCGGTGCGCTTCGGCCAGGAGATCGAGGATGTCCGCCTGGATGCGGTTGGTGTCCTGGTACTCGTCGACGAGGATGTGCCGGTAGGCGCCGGAGATGCGGCGGCGCACCTCGGGGGCCTCGGCGAGCAGGCGCCGGAAGAGGACGAGGAGGTCGTCGTAGTCGACGAAGTGGTGCTCGCGCTTGCGCCGCTCGTACTCCGCGGAGATGGTCTTCAGGGCGTCCATCTGGTCGGCGAAATGTGCGTGCTCCTCGAGCACGACCTCCTCGAGCGGGCGTCCCTTGTTCACGGCGCGGCTGAAGAGGTCGGCGAGGGTCTGCTTGCGGGGAAGCAGCCGGCCGCGCGCCGGGCGTTTTTCCGCCTCCTTGCGGATGAGGCCGATCAGGTCCTCGGCGTCGCTGCGGTCGAGGATCGCGAAATCGCGGGGCAGGCCGATCGCCCCGCCGTGCTGCCGCAGCATGAGATGGGCGAAGGAGTGGAAGGTTCCCCCCGAGACCCGCTCGCAGCGGCGGTCGAGGAGGCGGATGGCGCGCTGGATCATCTCCTGCGCCGCCTTGCGCGTGAAGGTGAGCAGCAGGATCGCCGCCGGCGGGATCCCCTCGGCCACCAGGCGCGCGACGCGGTGGGTGAGCGTGCGGGTCTTGCCGCTGCCCGCCCCGGCGATGACCAGAAGCGGCCCTTCGCCGTGCTCGACGGCCGCCCGCTGCGCTTCGTTCAGGGAGTCGACCGCCTCCGCGTCGGCGGCGGGGCGGGGGGATGGGGGGACGTTCATGGAGGCATCCCGTCGGGAAAACGATCGGGCGGGGAAACCCCACCCGCCCCAACCCCTATCACAAAGGACGCGGCCGGTCAGCTGCTTTTTGCCCCGCGCAACCCCGGCGCGCGCCGGTGCGTGCCCCCTGTCGCCGAAAGCGAAGCCGCCGGGCGAACAGACCCGCCGTCGATTGACATCGCAGGCGGTCTGCTCTATCAGGGCGGGAAATGACACGACGAGGTATCGTTTTCCCCCGCATGCGTTTTTCCCATCCATCGCCGTCTTTCCCCCCGGCGGGTCCCCCTGCCATCGCTTCCGGCGGAGCCGCGGGCGCATGAACGCTTCCCGCCCCTCTCTCGGGTCGGCCCTCTGGGACGGGTTCGCCTCGCTTCGCCTCACGATCGTCCTTTTGCTTCTGCTCGCGGCGACCTCGATCCTCGGCACCCTGATCCCCCAGAACGAGGCGCCGGCGACCTATCGCGCGATCTTCGGCGATACGGGCTACCGCTTCTTCCGGGCGCTCGACCTCTTCGACATGTACCATTCGTGGTGGTTCCAGATCCTCGTCCTTCTGCTCGCCGTCAATCTCATCGTCTGTTCGGCCGAGCGGATCTCGCGGCAGTGGGCGCTGCTCGCCGGGAAGCTTCCGCCCCCCGAGCCCCGGCGCTTCGAGGGGGTCGAGGCCCGGATGACCTTCGAGGCGCCGCAGGACCCCGCCGCCCTCGCCGCGCTTTTCGAGCCGCTGATCCGCCGCCGCGTCGGCCGGGTAGAGGGGCGTGGGACGGAAACCGGGGGGCGGTTTCTTTTCGCCGAGTCCGGGCGCTGGTCGCGCTGGGGGGTCTACGCGGTGCACGGCAGCGTATTGCTGCTGCTGCTCGGCGGGCTGATCGGCTCGCGTTTCGGCTTCGACGGCTTCGTGAACATCCCCGAGGGCGAAACCGTACAGACGATCCAGTTGCGCAACACCGGCGAGCGGATCCGGCTGCCGTTTGCGATCCGCTGCGAGAGCTTCCAGGTGAGTTTCTACCCGTCGGGCGCGCCGAGCGAGTTCCGCTCCCGCCTCGTGATTCTCGAGGAGGGCCGTGAGGTTCTGCGTCGCGACATCCTCGTGAACGACCCCCTCGAGTACCGGGGGATCACGATCTACCAGTCGAGCTACGGAACGCTCCCCGGCCGCGAAGTGCGCCTGAGCTTCACCAGCCGCGACACGGGCATGGTCTACACCCGGGAGATGAAGCCGGGCGACGAGTTTGCGATCCCCGAGGGGCTGGGGACCTTCGTGCTTCTCGACCAGCGGCCGAATGCGAGCTTTCGCGGCAGCCCGGTCGGCGACGCCTTTGTCGGGCGGCTCGTGCCGCCGCAGGGGGAGCCGGTCGAGGTGCTGCTCCCGATCCGCTTCCCCACTTTCGACCGCATGCGCCGCGGTGAGGTCGTGATCGCCGTCGAGGAAGTGAAACAGCGCTATTCCACGGGGCTCCAGGTGAACCGCGACCCCGGCGTCCCCGTGGTCTATGCCGGCTTCGTCCTGATGCTGATCGGCTGCTATGTCACCTTTTTCCGCAGTCATCGCCAGGTCGGCCTGCGGCTCGAGCCCCACGGGGGCGGAAGCCGGGTCTCGCTCGCGATGACCGCCAACAAGAACCGCCTGGCGCTGCCCCCCGCGGTCGAGCGCCTGGCGCAGGAGCTCCGCCGTCTGTGCAATGTCTGAAGGAACCCTCCCCATGACCAGCTCGATCCTGCTCTCGGCCACCACCTGGATCTACGGCCTCGCCGCGTTTCTCTACGTGGCGGCCTGGGTGTTCCACCGCCGCCGCCTCGAGGCCCCGGCCACGGGGGCGGCGGCCGTCGGGCTGGCGGCGAACACCGCGGGCTTCTTTCTGCGCTGGGCGGAGTCCTACCGGCTGGGCATGGGCCATGCGCCGCTTTCCAACCTGTATGAATCGCTCGTCTTCTTCGCGGGCATGATCATTCTTGTGCATCTCGTGGTCGAGCGGCGCTCGGGCAGCCGCGTGATCGGGGCCTTTTCCGCGCCGTTCGCCTTTCTCGCCCTCGCCTACGCCTCGCTCTCCCCCAACATCTCCGACCGCATCCAGCCGTTGATCCCCGCCTTGAAGAGCAACTGGCTGATCGCCCATGTGGTCACCTGCTTCGTCGGATACGCGGCCTTCGCCGTGGCCTTCGGCGTGAGCCTGATGTATCTCCTGCGCACCCGCCGCGCGGCGCCCGGCCGCTTGGCGGCGCGGCTCCCCGAGCCCCCGCTGCTCGACGAGTGGACCCACCGCCTCGTCGTCTTCGGGTTTCTCTTCCTCACCGCGGGCATCATCACCGGGGCCGTCTGGGCGAACACCGCCTGGGGCCGCTACTGGGGCTGGGACCCGAAGGAGACCTGGTCGCTCATCACCTGGTTCGTCTACGCGACCCTGCTGCATGCGCGCCTGGTGAGCGGCTGGCGGGGCCGGCGGATCGCCGTCCTTTCGCTCGTCGGCTTCGGCGCCGTGCTCTTCACCTACTTCGGCGTGAACCTGCTTCCGGGGTTGCACAGCTACCAATCGCCGGGCTGAAACGGCCCGGCGCGATGCTTGACAAGCGGGAAACGGTTGGGGTACAGAACCGTCTCGATTTCGCATCCGCCGGCGCCGACCGGCAGGCAGGCGACACGTCCGGGCGGCGGGTGCATCACGCCGCAGATTCTTCACCAACCACAGCGCGACGGGGTGTCCATGGAAGAGCCGAAATCGTCTGCACCATCATCGCGGTCGGAGTCGGAAAAAGCAGAAAAAGGGGATGGCGCCGGAGCGGCGATCATCCTCTTTTTCATTCTCGGGCTGGCGGCCAGCCTGCTCGTCGGCTGGATCGCCTTCCCGGCCCTGCTCTACTCCGAAAAACGCCAGCCGGTCGATTTCAACCACGCGCTGCACAACGAGATCGTCGACCACGGCTGCGCGAGCTGCCATTTCTTCCGCGAAGACGGCAGCTTCTCCGGAGCCCCCAAGCTCGCCCAGTGCGTCGAGTGCCACCGCGAGGCGAACAGCGACGACCCGGAGGAGATCCGCTTCGTGGAGGAATACGTGAAGCCCGGCCGCGAGGTCCCCTGGCTCGTCTACGCGCGGCAGCCGGACTGCGTCTTCTTCTCCCATGCGGCCCACGTGCGCATGGGCGGCATCGACTGCGCGGTCTGCCACGGGCCGATGGGGGAGTCCACGAGCCTGAGGCCCTACCAGGAAAACCGCATTACCGGCTACAGCCGGGACATCTGGGGGTGGAACATCGCCGGGATCAAGCGCAACTCCTGGGACCGCATGAAGATGGACGATTGCGCCGAATGCCACGCCCAGGCCCGCGTGCCGGGCGGCAGCGTGCAAACGCAGAAGGACGGCTGTTTCGTCTGCCACAAGTGAACCCCCTCCAACCGGCATCGGCGGCTTGGCGCCGCACAAGGGGTGGACCGGATGAAGATCGACCGACGCAGCTTCCTCGCATTCGTACTCGGCGGTGCGGCGGGCACGGCGCTTTCCCCGCTGCCCTGGAAACTGACCGACGATATTTCGATCTGGACGCAGAACTGGCCCTGGACCCCCGTTCCGCCCAAGGGGGAGACGACCTACGTCGCCTCGACGTGCACGCTCTGCCCGGGCGGCTGCGGCATCCGGGTGCGGCGCGTGGAAGACCGGGTCGTCAAGATCGAGGGGCGCAAAGACCACCCCGTCAACCGCGGCGGGATCTGTCCCCTCGGGGCGGCGGGCGCTCAGCTTCTCTATAGCCCCTGGCGCGTGCGGCAGCCGCTCAAAAAAGTCGACGGCCGTTTCGTCCCGGTCTCCTGGGAGCAGGCGATCGGTGAGATCGCCGGCGAGCTGCGCGAGCTGCGGGAGGCCGGGTCGCCCGAGGCGGTGGCCTGGATCGCGGACACCGACCGCGGCACCACGGCCGAGCTCATCCGTCGTTTCCTCACCGTCTACGGCTCGCCGAACTTCATCCGCACCCCCTCGGCGCAGGACGCCTGGGAAACAGCCCTTTACCTGACCCAGGGGCAGCGGGCCACGGCCGGCTTCGATCTCGAGCGGACGAGTTTCCTGCTCAGCCTGGGCAGCGGATTGCTCGAGGGCTGGGGCACCCCGCCCTTCGTCTTCCGCGCCTGTGGGGCGGTCAGGGACCGCAACGGCCGCTTCGTCCAGGTCGAACCCCGCCTTTCCAAGACCGCGGCCCAGGCCGACCAGTGGCTGCCCATCCTGCCCGGAAGCGAGGCAACGCTCGCCTTTGGGCTGATCCATGTGATCCTCAAGGAGGGGCTCGAGCGCAAGCCCTTCGTCGCCTCGCGCACGACCGGCCTGGAGGATCTGAGGCGAAACGCCCTGCGGGAGGCCTACGCGCCCGAGGCCGTCGCCCAGGCGACGGGCCTCGAGGCGAAGACCGTGGTCGAGCTCGCCCGCGCCTTCGCCGCGGCCGAGCGGCCGCTCGCCGTCTGCGGCCGGGGGGCGGGAAGGGTCCCCGGCGGCCTGCAGGAGACGCTCGCCGTCCACTTCCTGAACGCGCTCGTCGGGAGCGTGAACGTGGAGGGGGGGGTCATCGCCGTGCCCGAGCCGGAGTACATCCGCTGGCCGGAGCCGGAGATGGACGCCGTCGCCTCGAAAGGGATGCAGACGCCGCGCGTGGACGGCGCCGGCTCCGATCGCTTCCCGCTCGCCCGCTATCTCCTCAACCGGCTGCCCGAGGCGCTGCTCGAGGGGGAGAAGCCGGCGGTCCGGGTCCTCTTCGTGAGCGGCGGGAACCCGCTCTACAGCCTGCCCGACAGCGAGCGCACGGCGAAGGCCTTCGCCCGGGTTCCGCTGCTCGTGAGCTTTTCCTCTTTCTTCGATGAAACGGCGGCCGCGGCCCACTACGTGCTCCCCGCCCCCACGTACCTGGAGCGCTGGGAGGATGTCCCCGGGGCGGCGGGCTTCCCGAAGCCCGTGATCGGGCTTGCCCGGCCGGTGGTCGCCCCCCGCCTGGCGACGATGCCGACGGGGGACGTGGTCATCCGCCTGGCGCGGAGGCTGGGGGGGACGCTCCGCGCGGCCTTCCCGTGGGAGAGCCACGAGGTTTGCCTGCGGCAGACGTTCGCCGCGTCCTGGGAGCCGCTGCGCAGGAACGGCTTCGCCATCGACGAGTCCTTCAAGCCGCAGCCCTTCGAGACGGCGAGCCGCCGGTTCGAGTTCGGAAACGCCGACCTCAAGCGGCTGGCGGAGTTCCGACCGCTGCCGGCACCGGGCGACCCCGGCGTCTTCAAGCTCACGCTCGTCCCCTACGACAGCCTGCGGCTCACCGCCGCCCTGGGAACGCCGCCTTTCCTGGTCAAGGCCCTCGAGAGCGAGATCCTCTGGAAGAACGACATCCGGGTCGAGATCCACCCGCAGACGGCGCGCGACCTCGGCCTGGCCGACGGAGCGGACGCGCGGCTCGTCACGCCCCGGGGCGAGGCCCGGGTCAAGCTGTACCTGACCGAGGGGATCCGCCCCGGTCTGATCGGAATGGCCCGGGGTCTCGGCCGCGAGGCGCACGACCGTTTTCTTGCCGGCAGGGGCGTCAGCACGAACCGGCTGCTCGCCGCCGTCGAGGACCCCTCCGGCTTCGAGGCCGGCTGGGGGATCCGCGCCAGGCTGGAGAGGGCATGAAGGGACGTTTCGATCCGCGATCGATCCGAACACTCGGGCGAGACAGGGGTTAGCGCATGAACCGGCCGAAGAACAAGCGTTACGGGATGGTGATCGACCTCGACAAGTGCACCGGCTGCGGCGCCTGCATGGTGGCCTGCATGGCCGAAAACAACATCCCCTTCCGCGACGACGACACCGACAAGCTGCTCAGCGTTTCCTGGATGCAAGTCTACCGCCTGAGCAACGGCAAGCCCTTCCCGCACGCCGAGGAGTGTTTCCTGCCCCGGCCCTGCCAGCATTGCGAGGGCGAACACGGGCACTCCCCCTGCGTTTCGGTCTGCCCGGCCACGGCGACCGATTACGACATGCACACGGGGATCGTCAGCCAGATCTACACCCGCTGCTTCGGCTGCCGTTATTGCATGGCCGCCTGCCCCTACCACGTGCGGCAGTTCAACTGGTGGGACCCGGTGTGGCCCGAGGGGATGGAGCGCGCGCTCAACCCCGATGTCTCCGTCCGCATGCGCGGGGTGGTCGAGAAGTGCAGCTTCTGCTACAGCCGCTACCAGACGGCGCTCAACCGGGCCTACGTGGAGGGCCGGCGGGAGCTCGCCGAGGAGGAGTACCAGACGGCCTGCACCCAGGCCTGCCCGGCCGGGGCGATCGTCTTCGGGGACCTGAACAACCCCGCGCACCGCGTGCACCAGATCGTGAAGCCGGACCCGGCCCACGGCGGCCGGCCGCGCAACCCGCAGGCCTTCCGCCTGCTCGAGCGCCTGGGGACCAACCCCAAGGTGTACTATCTGACCCGCCGGGACTGGGTGCGCCGGGCGGGCGACAACGAGATCCAGAAGACCTGAAGGATCGGAGGGGCGAGGCTTCGCGCGGCGAGCGCGGGCCGCATCCCTCCCCAACCGGCGACGAGGTGGAACAGTCATGGATTCCGCTCTGATACCCAAGGGAGTCGAGCGCTGCCCGCTCGGTCGGTTCCTCGTCTTCATCGCGGTCGTGGGCGCGGTGCTCTTGTGGGGCGTCGTGGCGATGTTCCTGATCTACATCAAGGGACTGAACCAGACGAACATGAACAACGCCTACGGCTTCGCCCTCTGGATCTGGGCGGATCTGGCGGTCATCGCCCTGGGCGGCGGGGCCTTCTTCACGGGGCTGCTGCGCTACATCTTCGCCAAGGACGAGCTCAAGAACATCATCAACTACGCCGTGCTGATCGGCTTCGTCTGCTACAGCTCGGCGCTGCTCATCCTGGCGATCGATGTCGGCCAGCCCCTGCGCGCCTGGTTCATCTTCTGGCACGCGAACGTCCACTCCATGCTGACCGAGGTGGCCTTCTGCCTCACCTGCTACTTCATCGTGCTCACGATCGAATACGTGCCCCTGATGCTGGAAAACCGCCAGCTCCAGCGCGTGAGCTTCTTCCGGCACCTCGCCCACAACATGCACGGCATCATGGCCGTTTTCGCCGCGACCGGCGCCTTCCTCTCCTTCTTCCACCAGGGCTCGCTCGGGGGCGTGAGCGGCGTGCTTTACGGCCGGCCCTTCGGGTTCCGCTCGGGGATCGGGATCTGGCCGTGGACCTTCTTTCTCTACACCTGGTCGGCGGCGGCCTGCGGGCCCTGTTTCACGATCCTCGTGACGCGGATCACGGAAATGGCCGCCCGCAAGAAGCTGGTCAAGGACGAGGTGATCGATCTCTTGGCCAAGATCGCCGGCTGGATGCTCCTGACCTACATCACGGCGAAGATCGTGGATACGGTCTACTGGGCCGCGGTGACCGCCCCCGCGATGGGCTTCACCCTCATGGATTTCTACACGAACAACCCGGGGTCGGCCTACGGGCTCTGGATCCTGATCGCCGAGGTCGTTGTCTGCGGCGTGCTCCCCGCGCTCATGCTCGTCTCCCCCTCGGTGCGCAGAAACTCCCGGCTGCTCTTCCTCGCCGTGCTCCTCGCCGTCCTCGGCGCCTGTCTCAACCGTTGGGTGATGATCCTGCAGATGCAGGCCGTCCCCGTGCTGCCCTTCGAGAAGTGGTTCACCTACTTCCCGAGCTGGCAGGAGTTCGCCACGACGATCCTGCCGGTCGCCTACGGCATCATCCTGATCGCCTTTTCCTACCGCTATCTCCCGATCTTCCCGCAGGAGCCGGAGTTGAACCCGCTCCCGGAAGGAGGCCGGTGATGTTCCCCTTCAGCTTCGAATGGGTCTGGGACCTGGGGCACCTCGTCTTCCACGGCGCCCTGTGGTATGCGCTCTCCATCCTGGGGATCGGCCTCACCTATTGCATCCTCAGGGCCGCCTGGCAGACGGCCCGCGGCGAGGAAGAGGGCCACGGCCACCATTGACCCGTACCGCCGGGTCCGATCGCAGCGCTCTTTTCCCCCGTTGACGGAGGGGAAAAGAGCGCGTTTTTTTCCCTGACGCCGGAAGCGGCCCGAAGCCCCCGGCCCTGGAGCCCCATGGACAAGATCCTCATTCGCGGCGGAAACCCTCTCGCCGGAAGCGTGCGCATCAGCGGGTCCAAGAACGCCGCGCTGCCGATTCTCTTTTCCTCCCTGCTCGCCTCGGGACCGAGCCGCTACCGGCGCGTTCCCCGACTGCGCGACATCGACAACACGCTCGGCCTGCTCGAGACCCTCGGCGTGGGCGTCTCCCGCAGCGGGCACGAGGTGACGCTCGACACCTCCGGCTTGAGCCGCTGCGAGGCCCCTTACGATCTCGTGCGCAAAATGCGCGCCTCGGTCCTCGTCCTCGGTCCGCTCCTGGCCCGGCTGGGACGGGCCCGGGTGTCGCTCCCCGGGGGGTGCGCGATCGGCGCGCGGCCGATCGACCTGCACCTCAAGGGCATGGAGGCCCTCGGGGCCGAGATCCGGCTCGACCACGGCTACGTCACCGCCTCCGTACCCGGGCGGCTGCGGGGGGCCGAGTTCACCTTCGACCGGGTGACGGTCACGGGGACCGAAAACGTCCTCATGGCCGCGGTGCTGGCCGAAGGCCGAAGCGTGCTCCGCAACGCGGCGCGCGAGCCCGAAGTCAAGGCGCTGGCCGACGTTCTCAACCGCATGGGCGCGCGCGTCCGCGGCGCGGGCAGCGACGAGATCGTGGTCGAAGGCGTGGCGGGGCTCCACCCGGTGGAGGCGGAGATCATCCCCGACCGCATCGAGACCGGCACCTTTCTCGCCGCGGCGGCGGTCACGGGAGGGCGGGTCGAGATCCTCGACTGCGAGCCGCGCCATGTCGGCTCGGTCATCGACAAGCTGCGCCGTGCCGGGGCCGAAATCACGGTGGGCGAGCGGACGATCACCGTCTGCGGCCCGGAGAGGTTGAAGAGCGTCGATGTCCAGACCCAGCCCTACCCGGGGTTCCCGACCGACATGCAGGCGCAGTTCATGGCGCTGATGAGTGTCGCCGAGGGGGTGAGCGTGATCGCGGAGACGATCTTCGAAAACCGCTTCATCCACGTGAGCGAGCTCAGCCGCATGGGCGCCGACATCGTGATCTCGGGGGACACGGCGACGGTCCGCGGCGTGCGGCGCCTCTCCGGCGCCCCCGTCATGGCGAGCGACCTGCGGGCGAGCGCCTGCCTCGTGCTCGCCGGGCTGGTCGCCGAGAACACGACCCTGATTCACCGCGTCTATCATCTCGACCGCGGCTACGAGGCGCTGGAAGAGAAGTTTTCCGCCCTCGGCGCCGAGATCCGGCGCGTTTCCTGACGGGAGGGGGACCCCCGCCGCCTCGGCCCCCCCTCCGGCGGAACCAGCGCCCGCAAGCGTGGCGATGGCGAAAGCGCGTTTCATCCACCGGCCGCTCCCGCCCCTCGCCGTCGCCCTCATGCTGGGCATCCTCCTGGCCGATCTCGCCCCCGGCGGGGAGGCTGCGGCCTGGGCGCTCGTCCTGGGAGCGGGGGCCGCCCTCGTCGGCCGCCTGCGCCGGGGGCGCGACTCCCTCTTCGCCCCGCTGCTGTTGTTCCTGGCCCTGGGCTACCTCTCGCTTCAGCCCTGGGCGGAGCCGCGCTTTTCGGAACCGCACGTGCGGCATCTTGCAGGCGGCGGACCCCTCCGCATCGAGGGGGTCGTGGACGGTCGGCCGCTCGAGTTCGAGGACCGCCGGCGTTTCGTGCTGCGGGTCGAGCGCGTGACCGGTCCCGAAGGCGAGGAGCGGCCCGCCGGCGGGTTGCTCCGCGTTTCGGTTTTCGGCCGGGAGGTCCCTCCGATCGGCCACGGCGACCGGGTGGCGGTCACGGGGGCGATCCGGCGGATCCGCTCCTTCGATAACCCCCACGGGTTCGACGCCGTCCGTTTTTTCGCCCACCGCGGGGTCTGGGCCGGGGTGAGCCTGCCGGCGCGCCGTCTCGAGATCCTCCGGCCCGGAGATGCGGGCGGGCCGCAGGCCGCCGTCGAGCGCGTGCGCCGTCTGCTCGCGGAGAGGATCGACCGCGCGGTCGGCGTCCGCGAGGCCGCGATCCTTAAGGCCCTGGTCGTGGGCGACCGCTCGGGCATCGACCCCGCGCTGCGCGAAGCGTTCACCCGGACCGGCACGGGGCATCTGCTGGCGATCTCCGGCCTTCACGTCGGGCTGGTCGCCGCCTTCGCCTTCCACGTCTTTCGCCTCCTGCTCGTCCGCATCCCCGCCGTGCTGCACGCCGCGTGGGGCCGGAAAGGAGCCATGCTGCTCGCTTTTTTCCCGGTCCTCTTCTACGCCCTGCTCGCCGGGTTTTCCCCCTCCACGCAGCGGGCGTTTCTGATCGTCACCGTGTTCCTGGGCGCGGTGCTCTCCGATCGCGAGCCCGATCCCTTGAACGCGCTCGCCGCCGCGGCGCTCGCGATCCTGGCCGTCCAGCCGACCTCGCTCTTTTCGATCTCCTTCCAGTTGTCGTTTGCCGCCGTGGTCGGGATCCTCGGGGGGCTCGAATGCTGGCGGGCCGGACAGGGGGGGCAGCCGAAACCCGCTGTCGGCCGGCCGGTTCGCTTGCGTCGCCGCATCGCCCTCTTTTTCGGGGTGACGCTTCTGGCGACCTGGGCCACGGCCCCTCTGGTCCTCCTTCACTTCAACACCGTCTCCCTGGTGAGCCTGCCGGCCAATGCCGTGGCCGTCCCCGCCGTCGGCTGGGGGGCGGTGATCCTGGGGCTTGCGGCGGCCGCACTCACGCCGTTCGGGGATCCGCTCCCGACGCTTCTCTTCGGCGCCGCCGGCCGTCTTCTCGAGGCCGTGCTCGCGTTTCTCGCGTGGCTTTCGGCGATGCCCTTCGCCGCCTTGCGGACGGTCACCCCCTCCGGGGTCGAGCTGGTCCTTTTCTATGCCCTGAGCGCCGCCCTCCTGTCGGCCGCAGGCGCGCTTCGCCGCCTGCGGTGCGCCGAGGGGGAAAAGCAACCCCTGCGGCGTCGCCTGCGCCGCCTGAGTCTGCTGACGGCGCTCCTGCTCGCCGGCTTCGCCGTCGATGCCGCCTACTGGGGGTGGCAGCGCTTCGGCCGCAGCGACTTGCGTGTCACGGTCCTCGATGTCGGCGGGGGGGCGGCGACGCTGGTCGAGTTCCCGGGCGGGGCGACGGCGCTCATCGACGGCGGCGGGTTTCCCGACCCGGCGGCCTTCGACGTGGGGGGCCGCGTCGTGGCGCCGGTGCTGTGGGGCCGGAAAATCGCCACCGTCGACACGCTCGTCCTCTCCCACCCGGACAGCGACCATTTGAACGGGCTGGTGTTCATCGCCCGCCATTTTCGCGTGGGAAGCATCTGGACCAACGGGGGGGAGAGCCCGCTCCCGGCCTGGGCGGAGCTCAAGGAGATCGCCGCCGAACGCGGGATCCCGCTCCTCGGGCCGCGGGAGATTCCCCGCCGCCTGACCGTCGGCGGGGCCGTGCTCGAGGTGCTGCACCCGCCCGCGGAACCTCCGGCGCCGGGAAAGGCCGGCCCGCGGGGTGGGGACCCGAACGACCGCTCGCTCGTCGTGCGGGTCGAGGCGGGCGGCGCCTCGATCCTGATCCCGGGCGACATCCGCCGCGCGGCGGAGCGTGAACTCGTCTCCCGCGCGGGGGCCGGGCTGAAGAGCACGATCCTCGTTTCGCCGCACCACGGAAGCCGGGGATCCAATTCCGACGCGTTTCTCGACGCCGTCGCGCCCGAGGCGGTGCTCGTCTCCTGCGCCGGCTCCCCGGCGCGAGGGTCTCCGCACCCCGAAGTGGTGGAGCGGTTTCGGACGCGGGGGGTCCCCGTCTGGCGCACCGACCGGAACGGCGCCATCACCGTGGAGCTGGGAAACAAGGGATGGACGGCCCGTCCGCGGCGCCCGGAGACGGCGGGCGAGGAAGATTCTTCCGACGAGGAGCCGGAGTGAAACGGCCGAAGGGGGTCGAGGCCCGGGAGGCGGCGGTCAGTCGATCGCCGCCGTCACGCGGAAGCCGGCCTCGGAGAGCGCCTTGCGGATGGGGGCGGTGTCGCAGGCGGCGAGCCGGAAGTGGTAGACCCGCCGCTTGGCCTTCTCGAGGGTCATGAAGACGTTGAGGACGTCGCCTCCATGCTCCCCGATGATCTGCAGCATCCGCCGCAGCGATTCGGGCTTGTTCCCGGCTTCTACGTCGAGCCGGGAGGAGGTGGCGATCAGCCCCAGCATCTCGATGAAGGCGCGCAGGAGGTCGGTCTCGGTGATGATGCCGACGAGCCGCCCGTTCTTGGTGACCGGCAGCCCCCCGATCTTGTACTTGTAGATCAGCTGGGCGGCGGTCTCGATCTCCTCCTCGGGCGAGACCGTGATCGGGTTGGCGATCATGAGATCTTTCAGGGTCACATCCCCCAGCATGGAAGGGATGAGCCCCTGCTTGAGGTCGGCGAGCGTCACCAGCCCCTCGAGGCGGCGGCCCTTCGTGACGACCGGCAGGTGCCGGATGTGGTTGGCCTTCATCAGCTCGATCGCCTCCTGGATGGAGGCGTTCGCGGTGATGCAGATCGGGTGGGAAATCATCAGGTCGCGGATCTTCATGGCTCACCTGCCGCGGAAAACGGCCCTTCGTCCGCCGTGCGCCTTCTTCGGGGGGCGGCTGGCCGTTTCATACCGCGGGGCGGCGGGGTCTGGCAACAGAAAAGCGGAATGCCGGGCCGGGGGGTGGCTTCTACCCGCAGGCACGGCGGGGGATGTGGCTGCAGAGCGGCTCTTCGGCGAGGAAGTCCCCCGTCGCCTCGAAGGCCCGGGCGCGGCAGCCCCCGCAGACGCGCTTGAATTCGCAGGCGCCGCATTTTCCACGGAGCCGGTCGAAATCCCGCAGGGCGCGGAAGATTTCGCTCCCTTCCCAGATCTCGGCGAAGGAACGCTCGCGCACGTTGCCGCAGACGGTGTGCAGGAAACCGCAGGGTTGCACCTCGCCCACGTGGGAGACGAAACAGAAGCCGATCCCGCCGAGGCAGCCGCGGGTCACCGCGTCGAGGCCGTGGGTCTGGAAGCTCACCGCCCGGCCTTCCCGGGCGGCCCGCTCGCGCAGGATGCGATAGTAGTGCGGGGCGCAGGTCGCCTTGAGCTCGAGGGAGGTCTTGCCGCGCTGCTCGTAAAACCAGTTCAGGGTGCGCTCGTAGGTCTCGGCGTCGATCGCCTGGTCGACGATGTACTTGCCGCGGCCGGTCGGGACGAGAAGGAAGATGTGGTGTGCGACGGCGCCGAGCCGTGCGGCGAGTTCCTGGATGGCGGGGATTTCGTCCAGGTTGGCGCGGCTGATCGTGGTGTTGATCTGGAAGGGAACCCCCGCCGCCCGCAGGTGATCGAGGCCCCGCAGGGCGGCTGCGAACGCCCCCGGCACCTTGCGAAAGGCGTCGTGGGTTTCGGCCGAGGCCCCGTCGAGGCTGACGCTCACGCGCTGGATGCCGGCGGCGGCCATCCGCCGGGCGATCGCCTCGGTCACGAGCGTGCCGTTCGGCGCCATGACCATGCGCAGCCCGAGGTCCCGTCCGTGTTCGGCGAGCTCGAAGATGTCCGGGCGCAACAGAGGCTCCCCCCCGGTCAGGATGACGATCGCCGCGGCGACCCGGGCGATCTCTTCGAGCAGGCGCTTTCCTTCCGCGGTGGTGAGCTCGCCGGTATGGGGGCCGCGGCCGGCGGCGGCGCGGCAGTGCACGCAATCCAGGTTGCAGTTGCGCGTGGTCTCCCAGGCGACGAGGCGCAATCCGCCCCTGCCCGGCGTCGCCGAACGCCCCGGCCCGCCTTCGCCGTGGCGGGCAGGCTGCCGGTCGTCCCCGGGATTCACGAGGCGCCCCCCGATCGCTCGTCGCGGAGCACCCGCGCGGCCTCCGGGGCGAAATAGGTGAGGATCAGGTCCGCCCCCGCCCGCTTGATGGCGGTCAGGGCCTCCATCATGGCGCGCGTCCCGTCGAGCCAGCCCAGCTTGGCGGCGGCCTGGATCATCGCGTACTCGCCGCTCACGTTGTAGGCGGCGACCGGGAGATCGAACTCCTGGCGCACGCGCTGGATGACGTCGAGGTAGGGAAGCGCCGGCTTGACCATGACGATGTCGGCCCCCTCCTCGATGTCCATGGTCACCTCGCGCAGCGCTTCGAGAGCGTTCGCCGGGTCCATCTGGTAGCTGCGGCGGTCGCCGAACTTGGGGGCCGAGTCCGCCGCCGTGCGGAAGGGCCCGTAGAAGGCCGAGCAATACTTCGCCGAGTAGGCGAGGATCGCGACCTCCTCGAAGGCGTTCTCGTCGAGCGCTTCCCGGATCTCGGCCACGCGTCCGTCCATCATGTCCGAGGGCGCGACCACGTCGGCCCCGGCCTTGGCGTGGGAGACCGCCGTGCGGGCGAGCAGCTCGAGGGTCGCGTCGTTGTGGATCCGGCCCTTCTCGACGATGCCGCAATGGCCGTGGTCCGTGTACTGGCAGAGGCAGACGTCGGTGACGACCACGAGTTCGGGGAGCGCATCCTTGAGGGCGCGGACGGCGCGCTGGACGATCCCGTCGGCGGCGTAGGCCGAAGTCCCGAGGGCGTCCTTGCGGTCCGGCACCCCGAAGAGGATCACCGCCGGGATGCCGAGCCCGTAGGCTTCGCGGGCGGCCTCGAGCAGCCGGTCGATCGAGAGCTGAAACTGGCCGGGCATGGCCTCGATCGGGCGTCGCACGTCTTTCCCGCCGACCACGAAGAGGGGCAGCACGAAGTCCTCCGGCGAAAGCCGGGTTTCGCGGACCATGCGGCGGAGGCCTTCGCTGCGTCGCAGGCGGCGGCCGCGGGTGTCGGGGTAGAGCATGGGCGGCTCCTCGGGAGAAAGGTCAGGCCCCGGCCGCACAGGGTTCAGGGCCGTGGGTGAGCGAAATCTCCTCGTCGGTCAGGTAGCAAGCCGGGTCCGGGGCCCACAGGTCCCCGGTCACGGCCTCGGCGCGCACGCGGAAGTTGCCGCCGCAGACGTCGAGCCAGCGGCAGCGGGCGCAGCGGCCGGTCACGTGCTTCTTCTTCTCCTTCAGGCGGCCGAGAATCGGGTGCGAGGTGTCGGTCCAGATTTCCGAAAAGGGCCGGCGCCTCACGTTGCCGAAGCTCAGGTGCCGCCAGAATTGGTCGGCGTGCACCTCGCCGCTCCAGCCCACACAGCCGATCCCCCGGCCCGAGTTGTTGCCCTCGTTCCAGCGCAACAGCTCGAGGACCTCGGCGGCACGGGCGGGGTCTTCGCGCAGCAGCCGCAGGTAGACGTAGGGGCCGTCGGCGTGGTTGTCGACGGTCAAGACCTCCTTGGGCTTCCCCGCGGCATGCAGCCGGCGGGTCTCGTCCATGATGAGATCCAGGGTGCGGCGGGTCTCCTCCGGGCCGAGGTCCTGGTCCACGAGCCGCGAGCCCCGCCCGGCGTACACCAGGTGGTAGAAGCAGACCCGGGGGATGCCCATCTCTTCGATCAGACGAAACACCGCGGGGATTTCGCCGACGTTGTGGCGGTTGATCGTGAATCGCAGCCCGACCTTGATCCCGGCTTCCTGGCATCGGCGGATGCCCTCGAGCGCCGCGCGAAAGGCGCCGGGCACGGCACGGAAGCGGTCGTTCACCTCCTCCATCCCGTCCAGGCTGATCCCGACGTAGGAGAGGCCGATCGCTTTCAGCGTGCGCGCGGTTTCGGCGTCGATCAGGGTGCCGTTGGTCGAGATGACCGCCCGCATCCCGCGGGAGACGGCGTAGGCGGCGAGCTCGGGGAGATCGGGGCGCAGCAGCGGCTCGCCGCCGGAGAACAGGACGACCGGCACCCCGAAGGCGGCGAGGTCGTCGAGCAGCGCCCGGCCTTCGTCGGTCGAAAGCTCGTCGTCGTCGGCCCGGTCGCGGGCGTGCGCATAGCAGTGGATGCAACGCAGGTTGCAGCGGCGTGTCATGTTCCAGACGACGACCGGCTTCTTGTCGGCGGAGAACTGCAGCAGGTGTGAAGGGAGCCTGCCCGATTCGCGACCGTACCGCAGGGCGTCGGAGGGCTCGACCGTGCCGCAGTAGAGTTTCGAGATTCCGATCATGAGGCTTCCCGGTTCATCGCCGGCAGAGCGAGCAGCTCGCGGATGTACCCCTCGGGGTCGAGGAGGGCATGGCGGTTGAGGAAGAAGCGGCTCTGACCCGTTTTCTCGCGCACCAGCCGCAGGCCGTGCTCGAACTGGCGGCCGAGCCGGGCGAAAAGGTCCCGGGCCGGAATGCCCCCCCCCAGGACCTCCTCGAGCAACAGATCGATCGCATCCTCTTCGAGGACGATGCTCAGGTCGTGGGTGCGGTAGAAGAGAAACTCGACCTCCTTGATCTCGTCGATCACCGCTTTGACCCGGCGGACGGCGCGGAAGAGATCGACGACGTCGCGGCCGTAGACGGTGGCGGCCGCCTCGATCCGCGCCGGGGTGAGTGCAAGGCCGCTCTTTTCGACGAGGCGGCGCCCGTTGGCCTCGAGGTGCCGGCGGATGGCTTCGCGCTCGATCTCGGCCAGGCGTTCGAAGGCGCTGCGGAACTCGGGGGCCGCCGGGGCGGCGAGCAACCGGTTGAGCAGGCCTTCGGGGTCCTCGAGCACCTCCCGGGTCACCGGGAATCGTTTCACCGCCGAGGTCGGCAGCCGGCGCTCGAAGGGCAGCAGCGCCTTTTCGATCGCGCTCACCAGCCCCCGGGCGCCCGTGTTTTCCGCATGCGCCCGTGCGGCGACCCCGCGCAGGAATTCGGGGTCGAATTTGACGGCGATGCCGTAAGCGGCGAAGTCGAGTTTTTTGCCGAGGACGATGGGGTTGTTCGGGTTGCAGAGGATCTGGAAGAGGTCTTCTTCTTGGAGCGGCTCGAAGACGGCCTTGACCGGCAGGCGGCCGACGAACTCGCTTTCGAACCCGTACTCGACCAGGTCCTCCGCCTTGACCTGCTCGAGGAGCGCGGCCGCGTTGCGGTGTTCGGTGAGGCGCGCCGCAAAACCGATCTCCTGTTTCGCGAGCCGGCGCTGGATGATGGGCGCGAGGTCGGTAAACGCGCCGCTCATGATGAAGAGGATGTGCCGCGTGTTGACGACGGCCTTTTCGCGTTTCCCGGTTTTGCGGAAGCGCTCGATCTCCTGCATCATCGAGACCGGGTCGTGGGGCACGCGAAGCTCGACCTCGGTCTCCTCCATCGGTTTCAAGAGCGCCCGCTGCACCCCGGTCCGCGAGACGTCGGCCCCGAGATGGTTCCGCGCCGAGGCGATCTTGTCGATCTCATCGATGTAGATGATCCCGTAGCGCGCCCGCTCGATGTCGTCGCCGGCCTCGCGCACGAGGTCGCGCACGAGATCCTCGACATCGCCGCCGACGTATCCCGTTTCACTGAATTTCGTCGCATCCCCCTTGACGAAGGGCACCCCCAGCTTGGCCGCGATGAGCTTGACCATGTAGGTCTTGCCGACGCCGGTCGGGCCGATCAGGAGCACGTTGTTTTTGATCCCGCCCGCCGTCGACTCGAAGCGCTCGGGATTCTCCTGCAGGCAGCGGATGCGGTTGAAGTGGGTGCAGACCTTGGTCGCGAGGGTCGCCTTCGCCCGGTCCTGCTTGACGATGTACTCGTCCAGGTAGGCGATCAGCTCCTCGGGCTTGAGATCGAAGCGGATCGGCTCCGGGCGCGGGGATTCCCGGGGGGGCGCCGCCGGGACCTCGGCGGTCATGACGAGCGGCGAGAGCACCTTCACCTGGCCGCCGAACTTCTTGGCCAGGAAATCGGCGATCTCCTTCTCGAGATCCTTGGGGTCGGGAAGCGGTTCGTTGTCGCGGGCCATGGGTAGAAAATAACCAACGGGCCCGCGAAATGCAACCGCCGCCGGGCGCCGCCTCAGGGCTTGACGGGCAGCACGTGGATGGCTTTGATCACGAGCTCGACGGCGTCGCCCGGCTGGAGGCCGAGATCGTTCACCGACTCGGTCGTGAGCACCGAGGCCATGTCGTGCGGGTCGGTGACGCCGAACTTGACGAGCGACATGACCTCCCCACGCTGAATGCTCTTCACACGGGCGGCGATGCGGTTGCGGGCCCCGTATTTCATGGTCCTCCTCCTTCCCGGTTTCGGGGGTGCAGGGATTCCGCGCGGCCTCGGCTACACCGTGATCACCTTGTCGGCGAGCTGCAGCGCGGTCACGATGTCGAGCATGTTCGTGGTCTCGCCCACCTGCTTGCGTTCGAGCAGCCCGAAGTGGTTCAGGCAGGTGCCGCAGACCAGGATCTTGAGCCCTCCGGTCTCGTAAGCCTTCAGGTCCTCGAGGACTTCGGAGGAGTCGATCGTGAGCTTGACCCCGTTGTTCACGAAGACGAGCCGCCAGAGATCCGGCCCCATTTCCCGGAGCGTTTTGAGGAAATTCACCATGAGCCGCCGGCCGAGCTCGTCGTCCCCCCTGCCGATGCGGTCGCTTGTGCAAAGCACGAGGACGGTGCGTCGTTCCCCGGGCGGGGTCGCCGTCGCCGGCCGGGTTTCGGAGGCGGGGGCGGCGGCGGCCGCTCCGCTTCTCCGGCCGACGACCGCGTAGTCGTCGCCCGAGCGTTCGTTGCGGGTCTCGTAGCCCTCGGATTCGAGGAAGCGGCGCACGTTTTCCTGGGAGGCCGCATTGTCCACCAGCACGCGCACGGCTTCCGGCCGGCCTTCCTGGAGGGTCGCCTTGGTGTGCAGCACCGGCGCGGGGCAGGCGAGCCCTCGGCAATCGATTTCCTTCATCCTTCGCGTCTCCTACGTTTCGTGCAGGTCATTCGATCCGGATCCGCTCGGAGGCGTCGGCGAGCACCTCGCCGATCACGGCGGCCGTGCCCCCTTCCTCCCGGATCTGCGCGCAGAGCGGCCCGGCATCCTCCGCCGGCAGGCTGATCAGCAGGCCGCCCGAGGTCTGCGGATCGAAAAGCACGTCCTGTCGTTCGCGGGGGACCCCCGGTCCGAAATCGACCATCGTTTCGCGGAACTCCCGGTTGCGGTGGGCGCCGGCCGGGATCAAGCCCATGCGTGCGAAGCCGAGCGCTTCCGAAAAGAGGGGGATCGCGGCGGCCTCGAGGCGGACGCTCGTCCCGGAGCCCGAGACCATCTCCGCGAGGTGCCCGATCAAACCGAATCCGGTCACGTCCGTGCAGGCATGCACCCGGAAGGCGGCGAGCCGTTCGGCCGCCGTGCGGTTGAGCGCGGCCATGGTGCGCGTCACCCGTTCGATGAGCCCCGGATCCGCGAGTCCCGCCTTGATCGCCGTGTTCACGATCCCGGTTCCGAGCGGCTTGGTCAAGACCAGGAGGTCCCCCGGCCGGAGATTCTTCTTGGTCAGCACGCGCCGGGGGTGGACGAAGCCGGTCACCGAGAGACCGTATTTCAGTTCCTTGTCCTCGACGCTGTGCCCGCCGATCAGCACGACCTCCGCCTCGCGGAGCTTGTCGATTCCGCCCTGCAGGATGGCCCGGAGGATGGCGAGATCCATGTCCCGAACGGGGAAGGCGACGAGGTTCATCGCCGTCTTGGGCACCCCGCCCATCGCGTAGACGTCGCTCAAGGCGTTCGCCGCCGCGATCTGCCCGAAGGCGTAGGGGTCGTCCACGACCGGCGTGAAAAAGTCCACGGTCTGGATCAGGGCAAGATCCTCGGAGACGCGGTATACCCCGGCGTCGTCGGCCCGCTCGAGTCCGACGATCACGTTTTCGTCCGTCGGGAAACGCATACCGCAAAGGGCCCGGTCCAGGTCCCCTGGAGCCAGCTTGGACGCTCAGCCGGCACCGGCCACCGTCGTGGTCAGCCGGACGGGTCGGTCTCTTTCGCCGGGGCTCATCCGGGACTCTCCCCCGAGGGGGCTCGACCGCCGGGATCCTCCGCGGCCAGCGGGCAGGGAAGATCCGCGGCGGGATATTCGTGGAAGTCCCCGCAAAGAGGACAGGGGCTCCGCAGCCGTACGCGGGCGTCGAGCGTTTTCGTCCCCGGGGCGCTCTCGACGACCCCGCGGAAGGCGACGACCTCGTAGTCGGCGCTGCGGAAAAGCACGCCCGCTTGCGGGCAGGGAAAGACGAGTTCCATCAGGGCTCAATATCATGCAAGGACGCGCCCGAATCAAGGAGACGCCGGAGCGCCCGGGGGATCTGGTCGATCAACGCCGCGACGGGGGTCCGGGGGGAGGGGTCGGCGAGCGCCCCCGCGATGCGGTTGGCCCGTGCGGCGATCCCGGCCGCCTTCTCGACCGGCCAGCCGGCGTGAACGAGCGCGGCGACGATTCCCGTGAGCGTATCCCCCGTGCCGCCGATCGGCTCGAGCGCCTCGATGGAAGGAGAATCGACGGTTTCCACGATGCGGCCTGCGCAGGCGACGGTGTCCACGGGGCCCTTGACGAGCAGGCAACGCGCGGCGTTGCCGTGGCGGAAGGCGCGGTCGATCAGCTCGGGGACCTTTTGTTCCTCGTGCAGAATGAACCCCCGGGTGTAGAACGGGTGGGGCGCTTCTTCGTCGGCGAGAAAGGCGAGTTCGCCCGCATCCGGCGTGAAGAGGTCGTATTGCGGCGCCTCCCCGCTCATCTTGGCCGCGTACATGAAGCCCGCGTCAGCGATCAAGATCGGCCGGGGGGAAAGACCTTCCAGCGTGAGAAGAATGCGGTTGTGCCAGTCGACATCCGGCTGGAGGTAATGAAAGGTCAGGATGGTGAAGCCCCCCTGCGGAAGAAGATCGACCAGCCGGCGATAGACGAGCCGGCTTCCCGTGCCCCGCCCGACATCGCCGCCCAGAAACACCACGGGCGCTGCCGTGTGGAGGACTTCCCCGGCGGCGAGGCAGGCGGCGATCAGCGCCGGCGTCCCCCGGCTGACGGGGAAGCCGTGGGACCCCACACGGATCTCCCCCGGCTCCCGGGCGGCTTCGCCCTCCACCAGTCCGCATTCGGCTTCGGGGACGGTTCCGATCAGAGCGAGCAACGCCGGCGGCACTCCTCGAAGGCGAGCTGCAGCGCGTAGCCGCAGAGGGTGTGGCCGATGCGGCGGGGCTCGGGGGCTTCCTCGAGGGTTTTCCCGATCAGCTCGCGGGCGAGGTAGGGCACATCGGGGCAGCCGCCGCCCGAGACGTTCACGATGCAGCGGGTCTGCTTTTCGAAGGTGAGCTTCATGTTCGCCGCCCGGACCATGAGGAACTCCCCGAAGTCCTTGACCTGGAAGAGGTCGACGGGCTGGAGGAGCGGCCCCGACACCGGAACCACGCGCAACGGCCGCAGTCCGGCCTCCTCGATGAGACGCCGCACCGCGAGTTCCTCGATCAGCGGGAACTCGATCACGAGATCGCAGCCGGTGCGGATCTCCGGCGGGGGGCCCATCACCCGAACCTGCCGTCCGCTGTCGCGGAGGCGTTGCTCGGCGCGGATGACCTCGCTCGTGTTCTCGAAGACGAGGATGCCGCGTTCCGCAGCCGCGGCCCCGGCAGCCGGGGGCTCTTCCCTGCGGGAGGTCCCGCGTTTCAGCCAGCCGAACATGGGTGCGGCCGCATCATGTTTTCTCGACGATCAGCCGGTACCCGACGCCCTCGGGCTGGACCTCCTTCACGTTCCAGCCCTGGCTTTCGGCGGCGCGGGTCACGTTTTCGACCGAGGTGTCGGTGTCGACCAGGATCTCCAGGCTTCCTTTCCCGAGTTTTTTCATCTCGCCCAGGGCGAGAAGCACAGGCTGCGGGCAGGAGAGGCCGCGGGCGTCCACGAGGGCCATGGCATCCTCCTTCTCAGGCGGCTTTCTGCCGCATCGTGAATCCGATAAAGAGGCAGACGGCAAGCCCCACCACGACCGCCGCGACCCCGTGGGGGCCGATACCGGAGGGCGAGCTCGCCATGCCGAAGTTGTGCGAGAACCCGGCGCCGACGATCATCCCCAGAACGAAGAGGGCCGCGTCCCCGTCGCCCTCGCCGGCGAGGAAAAGCTGGCGCCCCGGGCAGCCCCCGCCCAACAGGAAGGCGAGCCCGGCGACCGTCATGCCGAGAAAGTTCCACAGGCCCATCGTGTGCGCGACGGGCTGCTTTTCGAACCCCGGGTGGAACTGGCCGAGAATCAGGTTCATGACCCAGGCCGCGGCGAGCAGCGCCAGCAGCCCGGAAAAGAGATGCATTTGCCGGAAAAGGATCAGGTCGCGCAGCGCGCCCATGGTGCAGAAACGGCTGCGCTGGGCGAGAAACCCGACCGCCAGACCGACGACGAGCGAGACGGCGAGCGGCGCATGCTGGCTCCCCGGCCCCTTCACGCTGTAGAAGAGGACGCCGCTTTTCGGCTCGTTGGGAACCTGCGGGAAGACGAGCATGAGGACCAGGAAGCCGAGCATCGTGAGGGGAAGGAGCCACCCCACGGCGGGGTAGGTCGGGGTCGCCCGGCCGAGGGAGTAGCCCGACTTGAGAAAGCGTGTGCCGATCCAGATTCCGAAAGCGAGGCCGGCGACGCCGAAGATCGCGTTTCCGTCCCCGCCCGCGAGGCGCAGGAGCGCCCGCCAGGGACATCCGAGGAAGACCAGGGCGCCGATCATGGCGAAGGCGCCCAACACGAAACGCACGATCGGGGCCGAGCCCGCCCGCGGCCGGAACTCGCGGAAAGCATAGGCGGCGATCAACGAGCCCAGGACGAAGCCGATGATCTCCGGCCGCATGTACTGAACGACCTCGGCACGGTGCAGACCGAGCGCGCCGGCGATGTCCCGGTCGAAACAGGCGACACAGATGCCCATGTTGGCGGGATTCCCCCACTTTTGCAGCAGCGTCGCCAGAACCCCGATGAAAACGCCCACCCCGATGATGCCCCAGCGGGTCGCGAACAGGTTTTTCACGGCTGCCATGGAACGCCTCCTCCTGCGTCGGATTGACGATGCAGCGGCCCGGGCCGCGAGGGTCAAGAGAGATCTTGTAGCCAATGCTTTTCAATCCTTCAAATAGATAATTTGTATAAACACGGCCGTGCCGTTTGAAATTCTCGATCGCCGCCGGGGAGACGGAGCGGTCGGTGCGGGGGCGGAAGACCCCCGGCGTTTCAGGAGGGGGGCCGGGGGCTCAGGCGTTCCGGTCGGGGGCAGGGGGCTGGGGGCGGCTGGCCAGCCATGCGGCCCCGAGCGCGCCGGCGAGCTCGGGGGCCTCGGGGACGAGAAGAGGTCGTTTCAGGAGCTCTTCCAGCAGCCGGGAGAGGCAGCCGTTGCGCGCCGCCCCGCCGGTAAAGGCGACCGGCCCCTCACGGGAGACGCGCGCGAGCATCCCCGCGGCCCGCCGGGCGATCGCACGGTGGAGCCCCCGGGCGATGCCGCGGCGGTCCTCGCCCTGGGCCAGGAGGGAGGTGACTTCGGATTCGGCGAAGACGGTGCAGAGGCTGTGGATCGTAAGCTCCCGGTCCGCCCGCAGGGCCTCGGCGGCGAACTCTTCGAGCGCGAAGCCGAGTGTGCGGGCCATGACCTCCAGGAATTTCCCCGTCCCCGCCGCGCAGCGGTCGTTCATTTCAAAGGCCAGGATCTGCCCCCCCGGGCCGAGGGCGATCGCCTTGGTGTCCTGGCCGCCGATGTCGAGGACCGCGCACACGCCGGGAAAGAGGCGGCGCGCGCCGACGGCGTGGGCCTTGATTTCGGTCACGGTGGGGATCTCGCAGGCGGCCTCGATGCGGTTGCGGCCGTAGCCGGTGGCGAGGATGCAGTCCCAGTCGAGTCCTTCGAGCAGGCGGCGGCCTGCGGCGAGCGGGTCCGGACCCGTGTCCGCAATCCGCGTCACGGCGATCCGCCCCTCCTCGAGGAGGACGAGCTTGACCGAACGTGAGCCGATGTCGAGGCCTATGCTGCGCAAGGAGTCCCTTCTTCCGCCATGCCGTCGGTCGGCCGGACAGGGCCGCTCGCAGGCCGTTCTCCGTCCGCCCGGGAAGGGGGCGATCCGGCCGTGGGCCGGCGGTTTGCCGGGTGCGGCTCGAAACATCCAGAGAGCGAATTTTACCCCCCACGAGGCCGGAGGTGCAACTCCGCCGCCGCGTGGGGGGGACATGGCCTTCCCGGGGGGAAACAACGTGTTCCGGCGGCCTTCAGCCGCAGAGGGCGGCCTCGATCATGGCGATCGTCTGGGCGTCGGTGAAGCCCTGCAGCTGGATGGCCCCCGAGCGGCAGGAGGCGACGCACAGCCCGCATCCCTTGCAGAGGGCGGAGTGGATCTCGGCGCGGCCGGTGAAGGGCCCCCTGTCCACGAACCGGGGTGCCTGGTAGGGGCAGACGGCAAGGCATACCCCGCAGGAGGAGCAGCCGTAGGGATCGACCCGTGCGGTGGTCCCGCCCGCGGTCAGCCGCTCCCGCGCGAGCAGCACGGTGGCGGCTGCGGCCGCGGCCTGGGCTTGGGCGATGGACTCGTCGATCGGCTTGGGATAGTGGGCAAGTCCGCAGAGAAAGACGCCCTCGGTGGCGAACGCGGCCGGGTTGAGCTTCACGTGGGCCTCCACGAAGAAGCCGTCGGCATTCACGGGGACCTTGAAAAAGCGGGCGAGGGCCTCGTTTTCGTAAGGGACGACGGCCGCGGCGAGAACCAGCAGGTCGGCGGCGAAGGCAAGGCGGCGTCCCAGGATGGGATCCAGGGCCTCGACCACCAGCCCCTCGGGGGTCGCCCGCACACGGGGTTTGTCCTCGGGATCGTAGCGGATAAACGTCACGCCACGCCGCCGGGCCTCGAGGTAGAGTCCTTCCCGCTCACCGTAGGTGCGGATGTCCCGGTAGAGCACGACAACCTGGGTCTCCGGGTGGCGATCGAGGAGCTCCAGGGCCGAGACCATCGTGTGCGTGCAGCACAGCCGGGAGCAGTAGGGACGCGCGGGCTCGCGCGAGCCGACGCACTGGATGAAGACCGCTCGTTTCAGGCCGGAGAGCGGGGCGGGGTCTTGCCGGAGCCTGCGGTCGAGCTCCAGGCCGGTGATGACGCGCGGGTCTTCCCCGTACAGGTACTCCGCGGGCGTCAGCTCCCGGGCCCCGGGGGCGAGCACGGCCACCCCGTGCTCGATGGTTTTCGTATCCGGGCCTTGGCGGATCGTGGAGCGGAAGTTGCCGACGAACCCCTCGACCTTCACGAGCTCGGCGTTGCAGTGGACGCTGATCCGCGGATCGTTCTCCACGTCGCGGATGAGGGCGGCGAGGCGGGGCTGGATCTCCTCGCCGCGGGCGGTGCGGTGGAGGAAGCGGGCCTGTCCGCCGAGTTCGGCCTCCCGTTCCACGATCTCGACGGGGTAGCCCTGGGAGGAAAGCGCCCGTGCGGCGGCCATGCCGGAGATTCCCCCGCCCACGACGAGGGCCCGCGGCAGGATACGGATTTCCTCCTCCGCCAGGGGGACGAGCAGGGCGGCCTTGGCGACGGCCATGCGCACGAGTTCCTTGGCCTTGGCGGTGGCGGCGGGGGGGTCCTCCCGGTGCACCCACGAGTCCTGATTGCGGATGTTGACGAATTCGAGCAGGGATTTGTTGACGCCCGCATCGGCGAGGGTTTTCTGAAAGAGCGGCTCGTGGGTCTTGGGGGAGCAGGCGGCGATGACGACGCGGTTGAGCCCCTCGGCTTCGATCTTGGCCCGGATGAGGTTCTGGGTGTCCTGGGAGCAGGAATAGAGGTTGTCGGCGGCGAAGACCACCCCGGGGAGGCCGCGCGCGTAATCGCGCACCGCCGGCACGTCGACGACGCCCTGGATGTTGATGCCGCAGTGGCAGACGAAGACCCCGATCCGGGGAGGCTCCCCGCGGAGATCCCGTTTCGGGATCCGCTCCGGACGGGACGTCAGCCGGTTCCGCGCCGGGGCGAGGTCGGCCCCGGCGCGCAGCGCGGCGCTTTCGGCCTCGATGACCGATTGCGGGATGTCCTTCGGCCCCGAGAGGGCACCGCAGACGTAGATGCCCCGGCGGGAGGTCGCGGCGGGGTCGAAGGTGTCGGTGTGCACGAAACCGCCCTCGGTCAGGGCGATGCCCAGTTCCTGCAGCTGCTGCCGGCCGCGTCGCCCGCTTTGCAAACCGATCGAGAGCACCACCAGGTCGAACTCCTCGCGGTGGGGCAGGCCGTCCTCGCCGACGTAGCGCAGGACCGCGCCGGCGCCGGAGGGGTGCGGGTCCACCGTGTGCACGCGGCTGCGGACGAAACGGATGCCGTGCCGATCGCGCGCCTGGTTGTAGCCATCCTCGAACCCCTTGCCGTGGGTGCGCATGTCCATGAAGAAGATCGCCCCTTCCAGGGGATGATCGGCGTGCTCCTTGGCGATGATCGCCTGTTTGATCGCGTACATGCAGCAGACCGATGAGCAGTAGAAGTTCTCGCTGCGGTTGATGTCGCGGGAGCCGATGCACTGGAGCCAGGCGATCTTCCGCGGTTCCGCCCCGTCCGAGCGCCGCTGGAGGCGCCCCGCGGTGGGGCCGGAGGCGGCCAGGAGACGCTCGAACTCGAGGGAGGTGAAAACGTCCGGAATGCGGCCGTAACCCAGGGTGTCGATCGCCGTGGGATCGAACGGCTCGAAGCCCGAGGAAAAAATGACCGCGCCGGCCTCCAGGGTGAGCATGCGGGCCCGGTCTTCGAAATTCACCGCCCCCGCCGGGCAGATCTTGGCGCAGGCGCCGCATTTCTTCTTCTGCAGGTAGAGGCACTGCGACTCGTCGATCAGGTATTTCAGGGGGACGGCCTGGGGGTGTAGGACGTAGGCCGCGCGCCGTTGGGAAAGCCCACGGTTGAAGCCGTCGATCACCTTCTTCGGGCATTTTTCCGCGCAGCGGCCGCAGGCGATGCATTTCTCCAGGTCGATGTAGCGCGGTTTTTGCTCGACGGTGACCCGGAACCTCCCGGGCTCTCCCTCGACGGCGCGGATCTCCGCGAGCGTGAGGATTTCGATATCGGGATGGCGGCCGACCTCGACGAGCTTGGGGCTCATGATGCACATCGCGCAGTCGTTGGTGGGGAACGTCTTGTCGAGCTGGGCCATCACGCCGCCGATCGCCGGGGACCGCTCGACGAGGTAGACCTTGTAGCCGGCATGGGCGAGATCGAGGGAGGCCTGGATCCCGCCGATGCCGCCGCCGCTGACGACGACGGCGCCGCAGAGGGCTTCGCTGTTCATGGACGACTCCTTTCAAAGGCAGGATGGGAACAGGATGCAGGGGTCATCGGCCGACGGGAACCCCCCTGCTTTTTCCAGAAGCGCGCCGGGCCCAGGGCCGTGACGGCGGCGACGACTTCGCAGGCGACCTCGACGAACTTGGTCGACTCGGCGGAGGAGATCCATGAAAAGTGCAGCCGTCCGGGCTCCAGCCCCGAGTATTCCAGAAGGTTTTTGAGCAAGGCGAACTTGCGGCGCGCATAGAAGTTGCCCTCGATGTAATGGCAGTCCCCGGGATGGCAGCCCGACACCCAGACGCCGTCCGCCCCGTTGCGGAACGCGGCCAGGACGAACTTGGGGCTGACCCGCCCGCTGCAGGGCACGCGGATGACGCGGATGTGGGGGGGATACTGCAGCCGGCTCACACCGGCCAAGTCCGCCGCCCCGTACGTGCACCAGTTGCAGAAAAAGGCGATGATTTTCGGGGTCCAATCGGTCATGGCGCTGAGTTCTCCTTCCGGGGGTTCGGGTCAAGTCCTCGCGCACGCGGCGGGGCGGGCCGCCGTGCCTTGCGGGTCTCCAGTCCGGGGGGGGGGGAACGATCGCTTTCAAACCGGCCAGCCGACCGCGCCCCACCTTCCGACGAACGATGCGGTCCCCGATGCAGAGACGGTGTCGACCCGCGCAGGCACCGTTCGCACTGCCGCCCCAGGCACCGTTCAAGCGGTTCAGGGCGCAGCGGGCGATCGGGCAGGGGCCGTCGAATTGCTCCGAGCACTCCGGCCGCGACGGCATCAGGAACCCGGCAGGTTCGCATCGACGAGATCCGGGCCGAGGTAGGCCCGTTCGTTCTCCGCGAGCACACCGAGCGAAAGGGCGATCAAGGTCCAGAGGTGGACCGACCGGTAGGCCCCTTCGCCGTAGTGCTCGCCCAGCTCGTGGATCTGGGCGTGGCAGTTGTGGCAGGGCGTCACCACGTAGGCCGCGCCGGTCGCCGCGATCTGCTCGTGTTTGATCCGGCCGTAGTAGAGGCGCGCATCCCGGTAACCGGACTGGAGGTAGCCCCCCCCGCCGCCGCAGCAGTAATTGTTCGATTTGTTCGGGAACATGTCGACGAAGTTTTCCTCACCCACGCAGGCGACGGTGACGAAACGCAGCTCGTCGGCGAGCGCGTCCCCCCAGCTCTTGCGCACCTGGTTGCAGGGGTCCTGGACGGTGAAGCGGACGCGGCGCTTGCGGTTCCACTCGGCGGAGACCTTGAGCCTGCCCTCGCGGATCCAGCGGGCGTAGTATTTCACGATGGGGGCGATTTCGAGCGAGGTCTCGATGCGGTGGCGCTTCTGCCCCATCCAGACCGAGTAGGAGGAGTGCCCGCACTCGGTGTTCAGGTAGACCTTGCAGCCCAGGCGTTCAGCCGAGCGGAGGGTCGTTTCCGTGATCCGCTTCCAGCCCTCGTCGTCGGCGAGGAACATACAGTAGTTCTCCCCGCCCCAGCCGGTGCAGCTGTAGGTCCAGTCGGCTCCGGCGAGGTGGAGGATTTTCCACAAGGGCACCATTTCCTCGGGCTCGGTGACCGGCTCCCGCGAGTTCTGGCTGAGGAAAAAGGTCGCCCCCACCTTGTCGATGGGGGCCTGCAGGGTTTCCCAGCCGGGCTGGTTCGCCCGCACTTCGGCGAGGACGTCCTCGACGACGAACCGGAAGTCTTCCTGCGGGGTGCCCATGGCGCTGCAGCTTTCGTTGCGGAGGGCCATGTCGCAGGAGCCGAGAATGCCCTTGGGTCGCTTCTCCCGCGGCCAGAGTTTACGGCCCTCGTAGACGAGGCCGGCGATGTTGATCTTCATCGGGCAGCCGTAGGTGCAGCGCATGCACATGCTGCACATCCAGACCCAGGGGTGTTCCCGGATCTCCTCCTCCAGCCCCAGCGCCGCCAGGCGCAGGAACCTCCGCGGGTCCATCCCCTCCAGTCCCGTGGCGGGGCAGCCGGAGGCGCAGGCTCCGCAGGTGAGGCAGAGGCTCAGGTGACCCCCCTCGGGGAGGACCTCCTGCACCTTCTGGAAAAAGTTCCGGGCGGCGGTTTTCGGGATTTCGATCGGCTCATTCATGAGCTCATTCATGACCCGTTCCTTTCGTCCATCGGGCTTGAACCCCTCCAGGTCGGATGCGTTATCGCCGAAACGGCGGAAGCCGCCAGCCGTGGAGCGGGGGCGGCACGGGGTTTCGCGGCGCTCGCGCCCCTGAGGCCCGGGCTTCCGTCGACTGCGACGACCGGGAGGCGATCTCGGCCATGATCGAAACACCGCGCCCCCTTTCCGCGGGAGGCCGGCCCGGATCCATCCTCGCCGGGCGCGGAGGCGGGTCGTTTCGCCGTGATCCACGCGGCCGGCGCAGCCGATCGTCCATGGAGCTTTCGTGTCCCCCATGGCGGGACGGCCGCCTGCCGCAAGGGGCAAGGGGAATCGAACCTTCTCCCCGGGGGCAGGACGATGCGGGCGGCGGTCTGGAAGACTGCAGGGCGCCCGGTCGCTTGGCCCCGGCGAGGCTTACGCGAGGCGCAGGACCCGAGCGAGAGGAAAAGCCGGAGGGGTGAGGGAGGGGAAACCGCCGGACGCCTCGGCCCGAGCCTGCGCGCAATTCACCCGGATCGCGCTGGGAAGATCCGCTCAGGTGAAGCCGATGCGAGAAAACCGGTTCACGGCGATTCCTTTCCGGTGCGGCGACGGAATGCCGGCCGCCGTCGCGGAAACCCCATAGATGCGATCTGTCGATAAATCAAATAGAAAATATAAATGAATTGGCGGGCGCGGATCGAGGCGTTCGATAGGGCGGCGGAGGCAAAAGAGAAGGGGCTGCGATCTTCGGATCGCAGCCCCCTCAAGATGGTGCCCAAGGCCGGACTTGAACCGGCACGGGTCTCCCCACTACCCCCTCAAGATAGCGTGTCTACCAGGTTCCACCACTTGGGCACGAGATGGATGCAATCCCCTGCAGGCGGCTGCAGGGCATCGGCTCGTTTCCGGGTTCGCCCGCCGCTTCCGCCGCAGGCGGTGGGCCGATCGTTCCCCTTACGGTTCACGGGGTCTTCGCCTCCGGGGCCGCGGGCCGGGCTTCGCCCGCCGGCGGGGCGGGGGCCTCGGGCGCGCGGGTTTCGACCGCCGCCGGCGCCGGGGTCACGACCGAGGTCGCCGGACGCCGACTGGCGATGTAGGCCAGCGAAAACGAGGTCAACATGAAGACCACGGCCGCGATCGTGGTCGCCTTGCTGAGAAAGGTCGTCGCGCCGGTCGGGCCGAAGAGGGTCTGGCTTCCCCCGCTGCCGAAGACGGCCCCGATGTCGGCGCCCTTGCCGGTCTGCAACAGGACGATCAGGATCAGCGCGAAACAGACCAGCACGTGGAGGATGATCAAGACGACCGTCATGTCCGGTTGTGTGTCCCTTCTTCCGCCGTGCGGGCTCAGGACGCGGTGACGATGCGGGCGAAGGTTTCCGCCTGCAGGCTGGCGCCTCCGACGAGTGCGCCGTCGACGTCCGGCATGGCCATGAGCTCGGCGATGTTGTCGGGTTTCACGCTCCCCCCGTAGAGGATGCGCACCCCCTCGGCGAATTCCCGGGAGGCGAACTCGGCGAGCCGCCCGCGGATGAAGCCGTGGGCCTCCTGGGCCTGTGCGGCGGTCGCCGTGCGTCCCGTCCCGATGGCCCAGACCGGCTCGTAGGCGATCACCACCCGCCCGGGATCGGCCGTAACCCCGTCTTTTAGGCCATCCCGCAGTTGCTTGTCAAGGACGGAAAACGTCTCCCCCCGTTCGCGTTCCTCTTCGCGTTCCCCGACGCAGACGATCGGGAGGAGTCCCGCAGCGAGGACGGCCTTCACCTTGCGCCGGACGGTCGCGTCGGTTTCGCCGAAGAACTGCCGCCGTTCGGAGTGCCCGAGGATCACATAGCGGCACCCCGCGGCGGCGAGCATCCGCGGGGAGACCTCGCCGGTGAACGCCCCCTCGTTTTCCCAGAAGGCGTCCTGGGCGGCGAGCGCCGTCGGCGATCCCTTCAGCGCCGCGGCGACCGCCTCGAGGGCCGGAAAGGCCGGGGCGAGCACGATGTCCCGGTCGGCGACCCCGGCGACGAGGGGGAGAAAGCGGCGGACGAAATCGACCGCCTCCGCCGCGGTCTTGTACATCTTCCAGTTGCCGGCGATCAGGGGCCTGCGGGCAGCCATGGCGCGCTCCTTCCTCGCCCGCCGCAAACGGCGGGATCCGGATCAAAGCATTTCGCCCATCAGCACGGCGAGGTCCACCATGCGCGTGGAGTAGCCGGTTTCGTTGTCGTACCAGGCGATCACCTTGACGAGGTCCTCGACGGCGTAGGTGTTCGGGGCGTCGACGATGGAGGAGAGCGGGCTGCCGTTGAAGTCGGAGGAGACGAGCGGCGCCTCGCTGTAGCCCAAGATCCCCCGCAGCGACTCCCGGGCGGCCTGGGCGAGCGCCGCGTTCACCTCGGAGACGGTGACCCCGCTTTTTTCGATCCGCACCACGAGATCGACGAGCGAGACATTGGGCGTGGGGACGCGCACGGCGAGCCCGTTCAGCTTGCCGGCGAGCTCGGGGAGCACGAGGCCCACGGCCTTGGCTGCGCCGGTGGTCGTGGGCACCATGGAGAGCGCGGCCGCCCGCGCGCGCCGCAGGTCCTTGTGGGGGAAGTCGAGCAGGCGCTGGTCTCCGGTGTAGGAGTGGACCGTGGTCATCAGCCCGCAACGGATCTTGAAGTGCTCGTGGAGCACCTTGGCCACGGGGGCCAGGCAGTTCGTCGTGCAGGAGGCGTTCGAGACGATGTGGTGCTGCCGGGGGTCGTAGCGGTGTTCGTTCACGCCGATCACGACCGTGAGATCGGGATTCGAGGCCGGAGCGGAGATGATCACCTTGCGCGCGCCCGCCGCGAGGTGCCGCGCGGCGTCCTCGCGCTTGGTGAACAGCCCGGTGCACTCGGCCACGATGTCGACCCCCAGCCCCTTCCAGTCGATCTTGTCCGGCTCCCGGACCGAGCGGATGGCGATCGGCCTGCCGGCGACCTCGATCGCATCCCCGCGGGCGGCGACCTCGGCGTCGAGCGTCCCGTGCACCGAGTCGTAACGCAACAGGTGCGCCATGGTCTCGGCGTTCGTGAGGTCGTTGATCGCGACCACCTCGACCTTCGGGTTCTTCAGCGCCTGGCGCAGCATGATCCTGCCGATCCTGCCGAATCCGTTGATGCCGATCCTGACCGTCATCGGGTTCCTCCTTGCAGGTGAAAGGTGAGCACCACCGCGTCTTCCCCGCCGGCGCGATAGTAGCCGCGCCGGCGGGCGATCTCCAGAAATCCGAACGCCCGGTAGAACGCCCGGGCCGCCGCATTGGAAGCTTCCGTCTCGAGGAAGACCCGCCGCCCCCCGCGGCGGGCGATCCGGCAGAGCCCCTCGGCGAGAAGGCTCGCCCCGACGCCGCGGCGGCGCCAGCCGGGATGCACGGCAAGCCGCAGCACCTCGGCTTCGTCCTCGACGACCCGGTAGCGCAGAAAACCGATCGGCTCCCCCCCCCCAGGGGCGCGCACGACGAGGCTCTCCTCGAGGGCGGGGTTGGGGGGGGCGGCCAACGATTCCGCCCCCCAGGGTTCGGGGAAACAGGCGGATTCCAGGGCGACGAGACGATCGAGGTCGTCTGCGGCCGCATGCTCCGCCCGCCAGGGACTCATGAGGGGCCCCGCTTGTTGCCCTTGAGGATGCCGCTGGCGAGCGTGATGCTCTTGCGCCCGTAGGTCTCCAGCGAAGCGGCGAGTTCGACGAGCGGCAGCCTCTCCCGCTGGGTGAGCGCCTGGACGAGAACCGGCAGATTGACGCCCGTGAGGACGTCGAGGCGGCCTTCCTCGAGAAACGAGTAGCTGATGTTCGAGGGCGTTCCGCCGAACATGTCGGTCAGCACGAGCACCCCGTCCCCCTGGTTGACCTTTTTCACGGCCCCGGCCACCTTCTCGCGCAGCCGGTCCACGTTCTGGTTGAGATCGATCGAGACGGCGACCGTGGCCGCGGGGCGGTTGCCGAGGATGAACTCCGAGGCTTCGAGCAGCGCCTCCCCCAGGCGACCGTGGGTGACGACGACGATTCCGATCATGAGGGTGCTCCGCATCCGACGGCCCGACGGGCGGCGCCGGCCGTCTCCTCCGGGCGGTGGATGTCGCGGTGGGTGAGCCCGACGGCCGGGTGGCGGGCGGAGAGATGCTCCTGCAGCCGGCGCGCGACCGCGACCGACCGGTGCCGGCCGCCCGTGCAGCCCACCGCAAGGGTCAGGCGGCTTTTCCCTTCGCGCTCGTAGCGCGGAAGCAGAAAATCGATCAAGGCGAGCGTCTTGTCAAGGAACTCGGCCGCGTCCGCGTTTTCCAAAACGAAGCGCCGGATCCGCTCGTCTTCGCCGTCGAGCGGCTGGAGCTCGGGGACGAAGTGGGGGTTCGCTAGAAAGCGGACGTCGAAGACGAGATCGGCCTCGAGCGGCAGGCCGTACTTGAAGCCGAAGGAAAGGACCTGGACATGCATCGGCGCGATCGCCCGGCGGCTGCGGACGATTTCGAGGATGCGCGCTTTGAGCTCGTGGATGTTCAGCGCCGAGGTGTCCACGATGTGGTCGGCCGCTTCCCGGATCGGCCGCAGCGCTTCGGCCTCGGCGCGGATGCCCGCGATCAGCTCGCGGTCACGCGCCAGCGGGTGCCGGCGGCGGGTCTCGCTGAACCGTTGCACGAGGACCCCCTCCTCGGCCTCGAGGAAGAGGATCTCGAAGTGCAGCCCCTGCTCGCGCAGTCGGGAGAGAACGGACTCCTGCCGCGCGGCGAACCCCTTTTCGCGGGCGTCCATGACGAAGGCGAAACCGGCGATGTCCGAATCCCGCGAGATCGGCAGCTCGAGAACCTTCGGCAGCAGATCGAGGGGCAGGTTGTCGATGCAGAAGAAGCCCGCGTCCTCCAGGGCGGCGGCGGCCACGCTCTTTCCGGCCCCGGAGAGGCCGGTCACGATGAAGAAGGGCAGGTGTTTCATGGGCAGGTCGGCGGCGGGCGGCTCCCGCGGGCGTTCAGGGCTCCCGGTCCTCCTCGCGGATGATTTCGCAGATCTCGCGGCGGTCGGCGGCGCGGAGAAGGCGCTCCTTGAACGGTTCGTGCTTGAGCATGCGCGAGATCCGCGCGAGCATCTGCAGGTGGGATCCGGTGGAGTTTTCCGGCGTCAGCAGCAGGAAGAACAGCCGCGTCGGCTTGCCGTCGAGCGACTCGAAATCGACCCCTTCCGGGCTGCGGCCGAAGCCGATCATCAGCCGCTCGAGCCGGCGGTGCTTGCCGTGGGGGATCCCGACGCCGCCCCCGATCCCGGTGCTGCCGAGCCGCTCGCGCTCGAGCAGCACGGCGACCAGCTCCGCGGCGGGGATCCCGGCCAGCCGGGCGACGGGCGCGGCGAGTTCATCGAGCACCTCGGTCTTCGTGTGCGCCCGGAGCTCGGGGATCACGGCTTCTTCGGGCAAAAAGTCGAGAATTTTCATTTCGCCGCCGCCTCAGCCCGGGGGCTGCAGCAGGCCGTAGTGCCCGTCCTTGCGCCGGTAGATCACGTTGATCTGGGAGGAACGGGCGTTCAGGAAAGCCAGGAAATCGCGGGCGCTCATGTCCATCTGCAGGACCGCCTCCTCGACGTCCATGGGCTTGGTGTCCAGGGTTTCGATGCGCACCTCGCGCCGGGGGGGCTCCTCGTCGGCGCCGGAGGCCTGCTCTTCCCGGATGGCGCGGGTCTGCCCCTTGGCGATCGTCCGGCGTTCCCGGATCTTCTGCTTGCCGCGTTTGAGCTGGGTTTCCAGCTTGTCGAGGACCATGTCGATGGCCGAGTAGAGATCCCCGGTCTCCTCCTTGCCGGTGATCGTCAGGCGGTCGGCCGTGATGTGGATTTCCGCGGTGTGGCGGTGCTTTTCGACGGACAGAACGACTTGGGCGGTCGCCGGGTTGTCGAAGAGCTTGTCGAAGCGGTTGAGTTTTTCGGTGACATACGACTTCAGGTGTTCGGAAGAGTCGACATTCTTGAACGAAATCGATGTCTGCATGCGAGCCCTCCCTACAGAACCTTGCGTTTGCTGGACGGCAGCAGCCGCATCATCTCGCGGTACTTGGCGACCGTGCGGCGCGCGATGCGGATGTTTTCCTGGCGCAACAGCTGGGCGATCCGGTCGTCGCTGTAAGGGTGGCGGGGGTCCTCGGAGGCGATGATGCGGCGGATTTTCTCCATGACGCTCGCCGAGGCGATGGCCCCGCCCTCCTCGCGCTGGATCGAGCTGTTGAAAAAGTACTTCAACTCGAAGATGCCCTGGGGGGTGTGGACGTACTTGTTCGTCGTCACCCGGCTGATGGTGGACTCGTGCATGCCGATGTCCTGGGCCACGTCGCGAAGCACCATCGGCTTGAGGTGCGCGATGCCCTTCTCGAAGAACTCCCGCTGGAAGCGCAGGATGCTCTCCATCACCCGGTAGATCGTCTTCTGACGCTGGTGGATGCTTTTGATCAGCCAGGCGGCGGAGCGCATTTTCTGCTGGATGTAGCTTTCCGCCTCGGAGCCGACCCGCCGACCGCGGCCCACGGTGCGCTTGAAGAGCGAGTTCACCCGCAGCCGGGGCAGCCCGTCGTCGTTGAGGACGATGACGAAATCGTCGTCCATCTTGTAGACGTAGATGTCCGGCGTGATGTACTGGGGGGTCTCGTCGCTGTACTGCCGCCCCGGCCGGGGCTCCATCCCCTTGATCACGTTCACGGCGGCGGCGACCTCCCCGGGGTCCGCCCGCAGCGCCTTGCAGATCGCCTTGTAATTCTTGCGTTCGAGGTGGGGCAGGTGATCGCGGATGATGTCCGTGACCAGCGTGTCCTCGAAGCCGAGGTAGCGGGCCTGGATCAGGAGGCACTCGCGCAGGTCGCGGGCGCAGACGCCGACCGGGTCGAAGGTCTGCAACACGCGAAGCACCCGTTCGACCTCCTCGACGGGCACCCCGTTTGCGGCCGCGGCCTCCTCGACGCTCACCTCGAGGTAGCCGTCGCGGTTCAGGTTGCCGATGAGGAAACTGGCGATCGCCTCGTCCTCGGGGGTAGGCTTGGTCATGAGGAATTGCCACAGGAGGTGCTCGTTCAACGTCTCCTTGCGGCTGACGAAGGCCTCGTATTTGGGGGCCTCCCGCTCCTCGGTCTCGACCGCGGTGCGCGAGGGCGGCGTGCTGAAGTCCTCGAGGAAGGCGCTCCAGTCCGGCTCGGAGCGCTCCCCCGCGGAAGCCGCGGGCTCCGCCGGGGCGGGCGGCTCCCCGGGGGAGAACTCGAGCGGCTCCTCCTCCCCGCCCGTGCCTGCGCCCTCGGCGCCGGGGTCGCCATCGGCCTCGATCACCTCCTCGAGCGCGGGGTTCTCCTCGAGTTCCTTGCGGATCGTGGCCATCAGCTCCAGGCGCGAGAGCTGCAGCAGCTTGATCGCCAGCTGCAGCTGCGGCGTCATGATGAGCTGCTGGCTGAGGCGCAGTTGTTGGCGCAGTTCGAGAGCCATGTCAGAGACGAAAACCCTCGCCCAAGTAGTGGCGGCAGACCGCCTCGTTCCGCACGACGGCCTCCGGCGGGCCGCTCTCGATCACGCGGCCCTCGACCAGGATGGAGGCTCGGTCGCAGACCCGGAGGGTGTCGCGCACGTTGTGGTCCGAAATGAGGATGCCGATCCCCCGGCCTCGCAAATGGTCCATGATGCCCTTGAGGTCGGCCACCGCCAGCGGATCGATGCCCGCGAAGGGCTCATCGAGCAGCATGAACTTCGGGTTCATGCACAACGCCCGGGCGATCTCCAGACGCCGCTTTTCACCCCCCGAGAGCACCTCCGCGGTCCGATCCGCCAGGTGGTGGATCCCCAATTCCGCAAGCAACGCCTCCGCCCGCTCTTCCCGCTGCTCGCGCGTGAGCGGCAGGAACTCGAGCACCGCCAGGAGGTTCTCCCGCGCCGAAAGACGGCGGAAGACCGAGGTCTCCTGCGGGAGATAGCCGATTCCGCGCCGGGCCCGCCGGTGCATGGGATCGCGGGTGATGTCGATCCCCCCCAGCCGCACAGAGCCCGCGTCGGGTTCGACCAGCCCGGTCAGCATGTAAAAGCAGGTGGTCTTCCCCGCGCCGTTCGGACCGAGCAGGCCGTGGATTTCTCCCGCCCGGACGGCGAGGTCGACCGCATCCACCACGACCCGCCCCCGGTAACGCTTGACGAGCCCGGAGGCCTCGAGCCTGATCGGCGGCGGCGCGCCCTCGGCACAAGGCGCCGTCGGTTCGGCCCCGACGGCCAGACCCGGGATCTCCGCGCTTTCCGCCGAGGCCTTCTGCGTCATCACCGGTCTAGGTTAGTGGTTCTCCCGCGAAAAATCAACCGATCCGCCGGAGGCGACCCGCAGCCGGACACGTCCGCGGAAGTCGGCCGCGCCCTCCCGGGGCCGGACTTCCAGGGTGTCGGCGGTGAGCACGAGCGCAGGGCCGACGAGGCGGACGGCTTCGGGAGCGACGAGGGTCCCGGCGCGGCGCTCGTGATGCAGGCTTTCCGTGTAGAGCCGGTACTCGCCTTCCCGGACCACGACCCCCCGCCGGGCGACCAGCCGTTCTCCGCCCGGTTCGATCCTCCCCTCCGGGGCCGTGAGCCGCACTTCGCGTCCCTCGTCGGTGTAGAAGGTGAGGGCGAGCTCCGTGAGCAGGGTTTGGTTTTCCGCCGGCCGGTGTTCGGCCGTGACGGCCTCGAGCCGCCATTTGGTCTCCCCCCCGCGGCTCGAGGCCTGCTGAAAGCGGCGCGCGACCACCCCTTCCGGCGGCGTCGGGGCGGCGGGAGGGGGTGGGCCCTGTTCCGGCGCGCCCGGCAGAAGGATCCAGCCGGCCACGGCGGAAGCGAGCAGGACGGCGCCGGCGTAAAGGAGACGGCGCCGGGGATGGAGGGGAAACGGCATCGCGGGTGTCCTCGCGCAAGGAACCGACCCTACGGGGTGAGGGGGGGCATGTCAAGTTGACTCTTTCGCGGCTTGCTTGCTAAATAGGCTGATTTCGCCCGATCCGCGGCGCGATCCTGCGCCGCGAGAAAGGTGTTCCCCGGTGGCCTCGTTTCCTTTTTCACCGTGGCGTCTGCTCCGGGTCGGGGTCGTGCTCTTCGCGCTGCTGGCCGCCGCCGGCCTGACCTGGCTCGGCTTCGGGCGCCTCGAGGGCACTGCGCCGACCGTGACCCTGCAGCCCGCCGTTCCCGGCGCCGTCGGGCCGGCGACCGAACTCACGGTCACGGCCGAGGACGCGCAGACGGGCGTGGCGAGGCTCCGGGTCGATCTGCTGCAGGCGGGGCGCGAGGTATCGCTTCTCGAGGAAACCCCGGGGGGCGGCGGGATCTTCGGTCGAGGAAAGACGCCCCGGCTGAGTCGGAAGGTGGGCCTGGATCCGCGCGCCCTCGGCCTGGCCGAAGGACCCGCGGTGCTGCGCATCGTCGTCGAGGACGCCTCCTGGCGCCGCTTCGGGCGGGGAAACTTGGTCGAGCTCCGCTTCGAGACCCGCATCGACACCCGGCCGCCCGGGATCGCCGACCGCGGCCCCCAGACCGCGGTCGCGCCCGGGGGGACGGGGCTTGCGGTCTACCACCTGACGGAGCCCTGCCCGACCAGCGGGGTCCGGGTGGGCGAGGAGTTCTTCCCCGGCTTCGGGGGCCTTTTCCCCGAAGACCCCCGGCTGCATCTCGCCTTCTTCGCCCTGCCCCACGATGCCGCCGCCCCCCCCGCGATCCTGCTCGAGGCGGTCGACGAGGCGGGAAACCGCGCCCAGATCCGTCTTCCGTTCTTCTTCCGCAAGAAAACCTACCGCCGGGACGCCCTCCCGGTGACCGACGCCTTCATCCGCCAGCTTCTGCCCGAATTCGAAGGCCTGCCGCTTCCGGCCGAGGCGGGTCTCAAGGAAAAGTTTCTCTGGATCAACCGCGACCTGCGGGGGGAGAATTACCGGGCGATCACGGCGGTCACGCGCCGCAGCCGGCCGGAGATGCTCTGGGAGGGGGCCTTTCTGCGGATGCCGAACTCGGCCCAGCGTGCCGGGTTCGCCGAGCGGCGGACCTATCTCTACGAGGGGCGGCCGATCGACCAGCAGGATCACCTGGGCATCGACCTCGCCTCGACCGCCCAGGCGCCCGTCCCCGCAGCCAACGCCGGTGTGGTCGCCTTCGTCGGCCCGATGGGGATCTACGGCCGGACGATCCTGGTCGACCACGGGCTCGGGCTCTTCACCATGTATTCGCACCTGAGCGAAACGGCCGTCTCCCCCGGGGAGCGGGTCGCCCGCGAGCAGATCCTGGGGCGCACCGGGGCCACGGGCCTGGCGGCGGGGGATCACCTGCACTTCAGCGTGCTGGTCCACCACCGGTTCGTCGACCCCGTCGAGTGGTGGGACCCGCTCTGGATCCGCGAGCACGTGATGCAGAAGATCGAGGTTGCCCGGGGGGGGGCGAAAGCCGCGCCCGCCGCCCCGCCCGCCGAAGGGAGCGGCGGCCGGCCCGGCGCCAAGCGCCCTGTTCGCGGGCGTTGACCCGGAGGGCGGCGTGGGGGGCATGGGCGAAAAGAAGGTCCGCAGTTTCGTTGCGCTCGAGATCCCCCCGGCGCTTCAAGAGCGCCTGGCGGCGCTCCAGGCCGAGCTCCGGCGCGCGCGGGTGCCGGCCCGCTGGGTGCGGCCCGAGGGGATCCACCTCACCCTCAAATTCCTGGGGGAACTCGCGGCCCCGCGGCTCGCCGCGGCCGCGGAGGCCCTGCGGGAGGCCGCCGCCGGAACCGCCGCGTTCGGGCTGCGTGCGGGGGGGGTGGGGGTGTTTCCCGACCTGCGGCGGCCGCGGGTCCTCTGGGTCGGGGTCGAGGACGAGTCCGGCTGTCTCGAGCCCCTGGTGCGGCGGCTCGAGGCGGCCTTCGCGCGCCGGGGGTTCCCCCCCGAGGGGCGCCCCTTCCGGGCGCATCTCACCCTCGGCCGCTTCCGCGAGCCGGACGCGGGCGGGACGATCGCCCAGGCGCTCGGCCGCTTCCGCGATTTCGCGCTCGGCGAAGTGCCCGCGGAGGCGATGGTGCTCTACCGGAGCGAGCTCCTTCCGGAAGGGGCGCGCTATCACGAAATCGCCCGCTGCGCTTTCGAGGCGGTGCGGAAGACCCCGTTCCCGGCCCGCCCGGACGAACCCGGCGCGGCCGACCGAACGTGACGAGGACGAACCAAGGAGGGTTCCCATGGGCATTTCCGTCGACAAGCAGAAGGCGCTCGAGAGCGCCATGAGCCAGGTGGAGCGCCAATTCGGCAAGGGCTCCATCATGAAGCTCGGCAGCCGGCCGATCCTGAGTGTTCCGGTGATCTCCACCGGGTCGCTGGCGCTCGACAAGGCCCTCGGCATCGGGGGGCTGCCGCGCGGCCGGATCGTCGAGATCTTCGGGCCGGAGTCCTCGGGGAAAACCACGCTCGCCCTGCACGCCGTCGCCGAGGCGCAGCGCAGCGAGGGGGTCGCGGCCTTCATCGACGCCGAGCACGCCCTGGACACGGCCTACGCGCGCAAGCTCGGGGTGAACTGCGACGAGTTGCTCGTCTCCCAGCCGGACACGGGGGAGCAGGCGCTCGAAATCGCCGACATGCTGGTCCGCAGCGGTGCGGTCGACATCCTGGTGATCGACTCGGTCGCGGCGCTCGTGCCGCGGGCGGAGATCGAGGGCGAGATGGGCGACGCCCACATGGGGCTGCAGGCGCGGCTCATGTCCCAGGCCCTGCGCAAGCTCACCGGAACGATCGCCAAGACCCAGACCTGCGTGATCTTCATCAACCAGATGCGTATGCGGATCGGGGTCATGTTCGGCAACCCGGAGACGACCACCGGCGGCAACGCGCTCAAATTCTACGCCTCGGTCCGGCTCGACATCCGCCGCGTGAACACGCTGAAGGAGGGCCAGGAGATCATCGGCAGCCGCACGCGCGTGCGGGTGGTGAAAAACAAGCTCGCCCCGCCCTTCGCCGAGGCCGAGTTCGACGTGATTTACGGCGAGGGCATCTCCCGCACCGGCGACCTGCTCGACGTCGCCGTGGAGCAGGGGATCGTCGAGAAGAGCGGGGCCTGGTATTCCTTCGACGGCGAGCGCATCGGCCAGGGCCGGGAAAATGCGCGGCGCTTCCTCGCCGAGCACCCCGATCTCTGCCAGGCGATCGCCGTCAAGGCGCGCGAGGCCCTGGGGCTCACGGCCAAGGCCCCGGCGGCTTCCGTGGAGGGGTGATCCGATGACCGGCCACGACATCCGCCGCCGTTTTCTCGACTATTTCCGCGAGCGCGGCCACCAGGTGGTGCGCAGCTCCTCGCTCGTGCCGCACGACGACCCGACGCTCCTCTTCATCAACGCCGGCATGGTTCAGTTCAAGCGGGTCTTTCTGGGGGAGGAGAAACGCGACTACGTGCGCGCGGCGACCTCGCAGAAGTGCGTGCGCGCCGGCGGCAAGCACAACGACCTCGAAAACGTGGGCTACACCGCGCGCCACCACACCTTCTTCGAGATGCTCGGCAATTTCTCCTTCGGCGACTATTTCAAGGAGCGCGCCGTCGAGTACGCCTGGGACCTGCTGACCCGGGGCTTCGGGCTCCCGGCCGAGCGGCTCTACGCCTCGATCTACCTGGACGACGAGGAGGCCCACGACATCTGGCGCGAGCGGATCGGGCTGCCCGAAGAGCGCATCGTGCGCTTCGGCGAAAAGGACAACTTCTGGTCCATGGGCGACACCGGCCCCTGCGGCCCCTGCTCCGAGATCATCCTCGACCGCGGCCCCGCCCACGGCTGCGGGCGCCCGGCATGCGCCGTCGGCTGCGACTGCGACCGCTTTCTCGAGATCTGGAACCTCGTCTTCATGCAGTTCAACCGCGCCGCCGACGGCACCCTCACCCCGCTTCCCCGGCCGAGCATCGACACGGGCATGGGGCTCGAGCGCATCGCCTCCGTGATCCAGAACGTCGAAACGAACTTCGACACCGATCTGCTGCGGCCGATCATCGCCCGCGCCGAGGAGTTGAGCGGACTCGCCTTCGGCGAGCGCCCGGAGGCCGACGTGGCGATGAAGGTGATCGCCGACCACTCCCGGGCGGCGGCCTTCCTGATCGGCGACGGGGTGCTGCCGTCCAACGAGGGCCGCGGCTACGTGCTGCGGCGCATCCTGCGCCGCGCGATCCGCTACGGCCGGCAGATCGGCCTCACCCGGCCCTTCCTTCACGAGACCGTCCGCACCGTCATCGCGGTCATGGCCGAGCCCTACCCCGAGCTCCTCCAGGGGGCGGCCGCCATCACCGCCGTGATCCGCAACGAAGAGGAACGCTTCCGCCACACCCTCGACACCGGTCTGCATCTGTTGAACGAGACGCTTGCGGATCTCGCCGCCCGCGGGGCGACCGTCGTGCCCGGCTCGGTCATCTTCCGCCTCTACGACACCTACGGCTTTCCCGTGGACATCGTGCGCGACGTGACGCGCGAACAGGGGCTCGCCCTCGACCTCGAGGGTTTCGAGCGCGAGATGGACGCCCAGCGGGCGCGGTCGCGCACGGTCGGCGCGTTCCAGCGCCTCGCCGAGGCCTACCGCCGGCTCTCCGCCGCGGGCTTCCAGCCCGAGTTCGTCGGCTACGAGACCCTGACCGCCGAGTCCCGCATCCGGCTGCTCGTCGCCGACGAGCGGGAGCTCGATCAGGCCGAAGCCGGGGCCGAGGTGGAACTCGTCGCGGAGCGCACGCCCTTCTACGCCGAATCCGGAGGCCAGGTGGGCGACCGGGGGTGGATCCGCGGGGCCGCGGGGGAACTCGAGGTCCGCGAGACGCGCAAGGACCCGACCGGCATCATCATCCACCGCGGCCGCGTCACCGCCGGGGTCCTGCGGCGCGGGGAGGACGTCACGCTCGCCGTGGACGCCGCCGCCCGGGCCGCGACCGCCCGCAACCACACGGCGACCCACCTGTTGCACGCCGCCCTGCGCCGCGTGCTCGGGGAGCACGTGAAGCAGGCGGGATCGCTCGTCGCCCCCGAGCGGCTGCGCTTCGATTTCACCCACGCAAGCCCGGTGGCCCCGGAGGAGCTCGAGCGGATCGAACGGGAGGTGAACGGGCGCATCCGGAGCAACCTTCCGACGGAGGCCGTGGAGATGGCCCTCGAGGAGGCCCTGCGCACGGGGGCGGTCGCCCTCTTCGAGGAGAAGTACGGCGAGCGCGTCCGCGTGGTGACGCTCGCCGGCGTGAGCCGGGAGCTCTGCGGGGGGACGCACGCGGCGCGTACCGGCGACATCGGCTTTTTCAAGATTCTCGCCGAGTCCGGCATCGCGGCCGGCGTCCGGCGCATCGAGGCCGTCACCGGCGAGGCGGCCGTCGCCTGGGCGCAGGAGGCCGCGCGCACGCTGCGCGAGACGGCGAGACTCCTCAAGGAGAAACCCGACGCGCTGAGCGAACGGGTCGCACGGCTGCTCGCCGAACTGCGGGACGCCGAGCGCACGATCGGTCAGCTTCAGGCGAAGCTCTCCGCCGCGAGCGCCGCCCAGGCGGCCGCCGAGGCCCAGCGCATCGGCGGGGTGAACGTCCTGGTCAAGCGCGTCGAAGCCGACTCCCCCGCCGCCCTGCGGGAGATGCTCGACCGCTTCAAGGAACGCCTGCCCTCGGGGGTCTGCGTTCTCGGCAGCGTCGCCGACGGAAAAGCCCTGCTCGCCGTGGCGGTGACCCCGGACCTCACCGGGCGCTTCCACGCCGGGCGGCTGATCCAGGAGGTCGCCGCCGTGGTCGGCGGCCGCGGCGGCGGCCGACCCGACATGGCCCAGGCCGGCGGCCCCCGCCCCGAGCATCTCGACCGCGCCCTTTCCCGGGCGCTCGAGTTGATCCGGGAGGCGTCCTCCCCCTGAGTGGGTCACAGGTCGATCGTGTTCGTGCTGGACAGGACGTTCGAGGAGCCGAGTTTCGCCGACGGCGGCGGCGCCCCGCAGAGCCGGGCCCGGATCTCCTGCTTCGCCGGCTCGATCCAACCGAAGACGCGACGCACCAGGGCGGCGGTCCGGGCATCGGGGGCGTTGTCGAGAAAAGGCCTCTCCTGGCTGCGGAGCCGGTCGAGGAGCAACAGATCGCTTTCGCCGCCGACCCGCCCGAGCCCGCGGATCAGCACCGAGAGATGCTGCAGCAGGCCGGCCTGGAGCGCCAGCGCCGCGGCCAGACGGTGCGCGGCGGCGTCGGCCTGGCCGTAGACCGCAAGCGCCGCATGCAGGATGGAGGCGGCCTTGTCGCCCCCCGTGAGGGAGAGGAAGATGTGCTGCTCGCGCTCGAGGGCGAGCAGGAACCGGGCCGGCAGTGCGGCGATCGGGGCGGTTGCGGGGTCCAGGGCCGCGCCCAGCGTCTTGCGGATGGCGAGCGCCTTGGCGAGGAAGCGGCGCGATTCGTTGTTCACCTTCCAGAGGGCGTAGGCGACGGTCTTCTCGTCGAGACCGTCCCGGACCCGCAGGATCTCCTCGGGGGTGAGCTCGATGTCGACGTTGATCTCCTTGTTGTAGCGTCGCAGGAACTGGATCGCGAGCATGAGCGCGTTGCGGTCCGGGTACTGGATCCGCTCCGGCTCGCCCACGAAATCGGTCAGCACGATCTTGAGCGCCTGCAGCGGCTGGCGGATCTCCTTGATCATGAGCTGCAGCGAGTTGAGGAAGGGCAGCCGGTCGGAACGGTGCGGCATGTCCTTCAGGAACTCCCACAGGACGGCGAAGACCTTCCGCGGATAGCGCGCCAGCTCCGGCACGCGTTTTTCGAACAGCAGGCGCTGGAAGGAGCCGCGCGCGTCGAAGCAGGAGCGGAAAAGGCGCAGGATCGCCTCCATCTCCTCCACGGGGACGGCGAAGAAGGAGGCGAGCGCCCCGGCATCGCGCGCGAGGTACAGAGGCCCTTCGCCGGCGACCTCCCGCAGGCGGCGGCGCGCCGCAACGCGATCCTTCGCGGTATCCAGGGCGCGCGCGACCGGCTCCGACACCTGCCCGAGATCCCGCTCCCCCCCCTCACGCCAGAGTTTCAGGCGCGTTCCCGACACCGTGAGGTCCCCGAGGGTTTCCCCGGAGAGCTGGCCCAGGTTCTCCTCGAGCCGCCGCAGGACGGATTCGAGCAGCGGGGCGGCGGCGGGCCGGGTCTCCAGGGCATGGACGAGGCGGCCGATGTCCTCGAGCCGCTCGCCGAGCCTCTCGGGGTCGAGCCGCACATAATCGTTGCGCAACAAACCGTCCGCCGCTTTCTGCGCGGCAACGCGATGCCCCTCGGGGAGCCGCTGGAAAAAGGCCGCCAGCCCGGCGGCGATGTCGGCGACGGCCCCCCCGGCGGAAGGAGGCGTCCCGGCCGCCGCACCGACCCCCCCGGCGCCGGCCTCCGGGGGGGGCTGCGCGGCGCGTTTTTCCGTTCCCGCCGGGGGGGCGGCCCCCCCGGCGGGAACGGCCTCCGAGCCCCCGGCGGGGGAACGGTCGATTCCGATCTCGATCGGCGGGCGCTTGAGCGATGCGCGCAGCCGGCGCAGCGCGAAGAGCGCCCGGTAGACGTCGGGGGTCTGCCGGCGGAGGGCGGCGCCCTCGGGGCGCTTGAGCAGCCCCCCTACGCGGGCGACGATCGCCTTCATCGCTTCGGGGGACAGCCCGTTTTCCGCCGCGAGCAGCGTGAGGTTGGGGTCCGGGCGGCCCTGGTCGTCGGTCACGGGGAGGACCTGGTGCATCCGGCCGTCGCGGGGGTAAAGGATCGGGGCTCCCCTTTCCGCGGCCTGGCGGTGGGCGGAGAGGATGCGCACCGCCGCCCGCAGCCCTTCCAGCGCTTCCGGCTCTTCCCCCGGCAGCCGGATCTCGATCGTGTCCCAGCCTTCCGCGGTGAGGAGCTCCGCGGCCTTGAAGAATCGCCCCTCGAGGTGCTTGAGACGGATTCCCGCGCGGCGGATGAGGGCGAGCACCTGGGAGCCGTCGAGCTGCAGATCGCCGATCTGCACCGAGAGATCCGGCCGGGGCCCGCCGGGCCCGGCCACGGGGCGCAGGCGACGGATGCGCAGCAGCCCGCCTTCACCCGCCACCCGGCCGAGTTGCTGCAGCACGGAGACGAGCTGCAGGAAGCTGTCCTTTTCCGAACGCCTTCCCTCCCAGTAGAGCACCTCGCGGAAACAGGCGTTCAGCAGGTAGACGGCCTCGATCAGCAGAACCTGGACCGCCTCGACCCCCTCCCCCCCCGTACCGGGCGTGCGGCCGGATTCCTCCGGGGAGGAGGGTCCCCCCAGTTCCTCGAGCAGCCGTGCGGCGAGATCGTCCATCGTTTCCGTTTCCCCCGGGGGAGGACGACCGCCGGCCGCAAGGGGCGGGACGGCCTCCCTCCTCAAAGGGGTTTTTCGGCCGAATCCCCCGCGTTCTTGAGCGATTTCCCCTCGAGGACGTCGATCATGGAGAAACAACGGCCGCGGGCGCCTTCCCGCAGCCGGTCGCGCAGGAAGAGGAGCGCCTCGATCGTCCCCTGCACGTAGACCTCGCGACCGTTCACGCGGTGAGTGAACTCGAAGGCGACCGTCCCATCCGCGGAGACGAGGCGGTAGGTGTGCCAGGCGTGACCCGCCAGGTGGGCTTCGGGAACGCCGAGCCGGTGCCGCTGCTCCTCGGGGTCGCGCACGCGGCGGATCTCCTCCTCGCGGAAGGGGACGCCCAGGCGGTTGAAGACGGCGACCATGGCGCGGGCCGTGCCCGAGGTGTCGGCCTTGCCCCGCTGGTGGCTTTCCTCGATCGTCAGGCGGAAGCCGCGGAAGAGACCCGGGAAACGTTCGGCCGCGGACTCCATCATGGCCTGGAAACCCACGATCGGCCGGGCCATGTTCGGTGCGACCACGGCGGCGACGGCCGAGGCGGCGACCCGGGCCTCGATCGCCCGGCGGTCCCCGCCCGTCGTGCCCATGACGAAGGAGAGTCCGTGGCGGCAGTAGAAGTCGACGTTCGGCAGGACCGCCGCGGGATGCGTGTAATCCACGGCGAGGAATTCCGGGAACGCCGAGCGGATCTCCGCCATCAGGGACTCCCGGGCCTCCGGCCGCACGAGGCGCACGCGCTCGTTGCCCACGGGGTGCTCGGCCGCCTCGATTTCGGGCCCCGTGAGCGAAAAGGGGATGAGCCGGAAGCGGGCCTCCTCGGAGAGCCGGAGGGCGACGAGCGAGGCGACCTTGCCGGGGATGCCGTTCACCATGACAGCCAGTCGATCCATCGTTCACCTCCTGGGAAGGCCCGACGCCGCCGGCGGGGCGTTCAGGCGCGCGGCGGCGCGGGCGACGGTCTCTTCCAGGGCCGGGAAGGCCCGGGGGAAACGGCGGGGGAGGAGTTCCGCGAGCCCCCGCAGCGCGGGTGCGATGCAGGACGCAAAGGCGGTTTTCTTTTTGACCGTCGAGAGAATCCCGAAGGCGCCGAGCATCTGGAGGCTGCGCGCGACGGCGCAGGCGAAAAACCCGTGCCGGAATTCTTCGCCGTCGATCCGCTGCACGGCCGCAAGGCGCTCGAGAGCATACGCGAGCAGGGCCTCGCGTTCGGCCTCCGCGAGGCCGACGTAGGGATCGATCAGCAGCGAAGCGAGGTCGTAGGCGAAGGGGCCGATGCGCGCGCCCTGGAAATCGATCGGGTGCAGCCGGCCGTCCCGGACCAGGAGGTTCCGCGACTGGAAATCGCGGTGCATCAGCCCGAGGGGCCGGGCCCCGGCCGCGAGGTCGGCCAGCATCTCGAATTCGGGGGCCAGCGCCTCGGCATCGACCTCCATGCCGAGGGTTCCCTCGAGAAAGGCGCAGGTGAAGTAACGGCATTCGCGCTCGATCACGAGCTGCCGGTCGTAGCGCGGCGTCTGGCAGCACCAGGCGGGGTCGAAGCCCTCGATGCCCCGCTGCGAGAAGGCGAGCAGGGTGTCGATCGCCGCGCGGTACAGGCCGATGCGCTCGCTTTCCCCCCCCGCTGCGCGGGCGGCCTCCTGCAGGGAGAGGTCTCCCAGGTCCTCGACCCAGACCAGGCCGCAGAAGGGCTCGCCGAAACGGATCCGCGGCACCGGGACCCCCCGGGCGGCCAGGTGGCGGCCGATGCGCAGGAAAGCCTCCGCCTCGCCGGGTCCTTCGCCGGGGGGACGGAGACCGTGGTCGGCGAGGACGAGCGATCGCCCCCCGGCGCCGGCGCGATACCATTCGCGGTCCGAGCCGTCCCCGGGGAGCCGGATCCAGGTGACGGCCGAAGGCGGATCCTCCCCGAAGGCTTCGCGCCAGGCTTCCGCCAGCGACTCCCGGCGGCAGACCTCGCGGTAGCGCGGCACGGTGCCGGCGTCGGCCCAGTCGGCCGCCGGCGCGATCCAGGCGGCGAGCCTCCGACCGGCGGCGATCATCGCCCGGAAGGCATCGATGCTGTGGGCGAAGCCCGCGGCCGGGAGGTAGTCCAGGACGACGGGCTCGAGGACCTGGATGCCGCTGAAGGTGAGCGCCCCGGGGGATCCGAACGCCTCGAAGCTGCGGACCGACCCGTCGGCGTCGACGGCGACGCAGTTCTCCTCGGGCCCGTCGACCAGGACCAGGGTCGCATCCGGCCGGCCCCGGTGGTGGTCGTGCCAGATGCGCTCGAGGGGCAGCCGGTGCACGACGTCGGCGTTGATCACGAAGAGCGCCCCGCCGTCCCAGTAATCCCGCAGGTTGGCGATCGCTCCCCCGGTGCCCAACAGAACCGGCTCCCGTCGGACCTGCACGGGGATTCTCCAGGATCGCGAACGGACGAACGCCTCGATCGCCTCCGCCCGGTGGTGGGCGTTCACGACCGCCGCCTCGCAGCCGGCTTCCTCGAGCGCCCGCAGATGCCGCTCGAGCAGGGGGCGGCCGCCGACCGGGAAGAGCGCCTTGGGGAGCGCCTCGGAATAGGGCCTCAGGCGGGTGCCGTAGCCCGCGGCGAGCACGAGAGCCCTCATCCGTCCCCCTTGAGGGAGCGCAGCGCACGGTCGATCACCGCCGCCCGGGCGAGCAGCCACTCGCGGTGCCCGGCGCCGTGCGGGGCCCGGCCGGTGAACCAGGAAACGGCGTTTTCCAGGCTGACGCGGGAGAGGGCCTCCGGGTGATCGATCAGCCGGTCGCGGAGCATCGTGCGGCCGAGGGCGGCGATCGCCCGGACCCGGTCCCGCTCTCGGTCCCCGGCCCCGCCGGCCTCCTGCAACAGCCCGGTCAAGGCGACGCGGTAGGCCTCGAGAAAGGTCTTCAGGAACATGGCGAACAGGCGCAAGGTCCGGTACCCGGCCGCCGTGAGGTTGTAGGTGTCGGGGAGGCTCGGGTGCGGGACGAGGGCCGCCTGGCGCACGAAGAACGCCAGGCTCCGCCCGACGAGTTCTTCGTCGGGCAGCCCGGGGTCGCCGACGAACTCGAGCTGAAAGAGATCCCGCAGGAAGGCCGTCTCCGCGGGGAGCGCCGCGGTCGTGAACTGAAAGGCGTCCTGCTGCAGGACGGCGAGCGCCGTGTAGGCCGCGGGCAGGAAAGCGTGCATGCAGGTGTTCTTGTAGTACTCGAGCCGCCCCCGGCGCGCCGGGCGCAGGAGAAACCCCTCGGCCTCGCCGCCTTCGGCCGCGGGGCGCCGCGCCTCCAGGATCCGGCGCTCCACGTAGTCCGCGAGCGCCTCCGAGACCGCCCGGCGGGGGTCGGCGATCAGCGTCTCGGTCAGCGGGGCGCCCCCCTCCTCGAGGTAGGCGAGATAGATCTCGACCCGGGAGCCGATCTCCGCGCGTTCGAGGCGCTCGCGGCCCGCATGGAGCAGCGCGGCCGCGACCAGGGCATGCGCGGTCACGACACTCGCGCGGTTGATCGCTTCGGCGACCCGCTGCGCCGTGCGCCGCACGAACTCCTGAAACGCCTCCCGGCCGAGGGTGGAAAGCGGCGCGCCCTCCTGGTTTTCGAGCTCCCGGAGCGAGAAGGGGGCTCCGAACTGCACGTAGACGTTGCCGTGGCGCCTTCGGAGCGCCCGGCGGGCCCGCAGGAGCTGCCCCAGCGACTCGGGGCGTTTCTGGCCGCCCTCGATCTCGTGCAGGTAGGAGGATTCCTCGGGGACGCGGTCGTAGCCGATCGCCACCGGCGCGAGGATCAGATCCTCGCAGGCCCCGTCGCGGTAGGCGCCGAGGAGCATGGAGAGCAGCCCGAGGCGCGGCACGAGCAGCTTGCCCGTGCGGCTGCGGCCGCCCTCGATGAACTGCTCGATGCAGTAGCCCGCCTCGAGCACGGTGTGGATGTACTCGGCGAACACCCGGGCGTAGAGCACATCCCCCCGGAAGCGCCGGCGGATGAAGAAGGCGCCGCCGCGGCGGAAGAGGGGCCCGAGGGGCCAGAAAGAGAGGTTCTTGCCCGCGGCGACGAGCGGGCAGGTGAGATCGTTGTGGTAGAGGACATAGGAGAGCAGGAGATAGTCGGCGTGGCTGCGGTGTGCCGGGAGATAGATGACCGGCCCGTGGACGGCCAGGCGCTTGACGGCTTCCAGGCCCCCGCGGTTGATGCGGATCCCCGCGAAGAGAGCGCGCAGGATCCAGCCGTCGATGCCGGAGTAGAAGCGGATCCAGCCGGGCCGCTGGTCGGCGGCGATTTCGTCGACGATCGCCTCGGCCCTGCGGCGCATCTCCTCGAAGGAGCCGCCCCGGGCGGCGTGTTCGCGCAGAAACTCCTGGAAGCGGCGCCGGTTCAGGATCCTCTCCCGAATCTCCTCGCGCGTGACCGGGACCGGGCCGGTGATGCTGCGGCGGTGGCGGCGGACGAGGGCGAGGATCTCGCCGCGCAGGAGCGCGGCCTGGAATTCGGCCGGTTGGCCGGCGAGCCCCGGTCGGGCGAGGACGCCCGCGAGATCGAGGGGCGGGGAGAGTTCGACGAAGGCCCCGCCCGGATTGCGGAAAAGACCGTAGAGCAGGCGCGGCAGACGGGGGCGGTCCTCGGAGCCGAACAGGAGGTCGGAGATCCGCAGACGAGCGGGCGGGGGCGACTTGCTGAAGAAGACGAGCTCAGGCACGAAGACGACGGGCCGGCCGCTCAGGCGGTGGAAATCGATCAGGACGGCGAGCGGGTCGGGGGGGGG
>JBBFLI020000012.1:0-90812 GCA_037481615.2 Desulfobacterales bacterium | reverse complement strand
GGGGGGTGGAGGCGCAGGCAAAGACCAGAAGGGCGAGGGCGGCGAACCACCCCGGATGTCTGCTGTTCATGGCGGCTCCTCTCGGACGTCGTTCGGGGACCGGGCGGGGTCAGCCGCCCGAGGGTTCCAGGCCGAGCCGCGATGCGATCTCCTCGGCCGTCCGGCGGACGAATCGCTGGAACGCCTCGCCCTCGAGCGGGGCCCCGGGGGCGGGGACCTGCGCGAGATCCGCGGGGCGGATGAAGACCGGCCGGCGACGGAGCTCGGGCCGCGGCCGGATCGCGAACTCGGGGGGGAAGCGGTCCTCGAAGTAGAGCTCCTGGAACCCCGCGAATTTGAGCGCATGCGCCGTCGCATCGAGCACGGCGAACTCGTCGGCGCCGACCCGCCCCGCCTGCTTCGCTTTCACCAGCCCCGCGAGCGCCTCCCCGCCGTGCGTGCAGGCGATGTGGCCGTGCGCGTTTGCGGTGAGCTGCCAGTCCATGATTTCCTGCTCGCTCACACGCACGAAAAAGACCCGCTCGCGGCCGGCGCTCTGGTTGTAACGTTCCACCAGCCGGATGACGCGCGGCATGGAGACGGGGTTGCCGATCATCGCCGCCTGGGCGACGCTGGGGCGCACGGTCACAGGGACGAAACGGCGCCGGCCGGGGTCGGCCTCCTCGTAATAGCGCACCACGGGGTCGGCGTGTTCCGACTGCACGCCCAGGATCTTCGGCAGCTCGCGGATCAGCCCCGCTTCGTAAAACTTGAGGAACCCGCCCAGCACCGCGGTGATGTTGCCCGCGTTGCCGACGGGGACGGCGACCACGAGGCGGCCCACGTCGTACTCGAAGTCCTGGGCGATCTCGTAGGCGTAGGACTCCTGACCCAGAATGCGCCAGGCGTTCTTGGAATTGAGCAGGGCGACGGGGTACTGCTCCGAGAGCGCCTCGACGACCTTCATGCAATCGTCGAAGACGCCGGGAATTTCGTAGACGATCGCCCCCGAGCCGAGCGGCTGCGAGAGCTGCTGGGGGGTCACCTTGCCGTGGGGGAGCAGCACCGCGGAGCGGATCCGGGGGTGGAGGTAGGCGGCGTAGAGCGCCGCCGCGGCCGAGGTGTCCCCGGTCGAGGCGCAGACGGCGAGGACCTGTTCGAGGTGGCCGGCGGCGAGGAGGGTGCGGATGTAGCTGAAGGCGCTCGCCATGCCGCGGTCCTTGAAGGAGGCGCTCGGGTTCTGCCCCTCGTGCTTGAAGCCGAAGTCCACGCCCGCGCGGTCGCGCAAGGGGGCGCTGGCGCGGATCACCGGCGTGTGGCCCTCGCCCAGGTAGACCACGGCCTCGAGCGGCACCACCGGGCCGATGAACTCGTGGTAGCGGTAGATCCCGCGCAGCGCGGGAAGGGTGAGCATCTTGCGGTAGTCGAAGATCCGGCGCCACTCGCTCCCGGGACGCTCGCGCAGCCGGTCGAAGTGGAGATCCTCGAGAAGCAGCACATCCCGGCATTGCGGGCAGACATAGAGCAGCCGTTCGATGCCGAACTCCGACCCGCAGCCGAGGCAGCGGTAGACCATCCGGCCGGGATGGGCGGGCAGAAGCCGATCGCGCCATTCGGGGGGGAACTCGTCGAGCCTCATGGGGTCAAGCGCTCCGCGCCGTTCATGTAGGGCCGGAGGGCCGGCGGGATCTCGATCGAGCCGTCCGGGCGCTGATAGTTCTCGAGCAGCGCCGCGAAGGTGCGGCCGACGGCGAGCCCCGAGCCGTTCAGGGTGTGGACGAGCTCGGTGCCTTTGCGGCCCCGGCGCCGGAAACGGATCCCCCCCCGGCGGGCCTGGAAGTCTTCGAAGTTGCTGCAGGAAGAGATTTCGCGGTAGCCGTTCTGGCCGGGCATCCAGACCTCGAGGTCGAAGGTCTTGGCCGCGGAGAAGCCGAGGTCGCCGGTGCACAGCTCGACCACCCGGTAGGGCAGCCCGAGCCGGCGCAGGATCGTCTCCGCGTGGCCGCGCAGCCGCTGGAGTTCCTCGTAGGAGTCCTCCGGCCGCGAGAACCGGACGAGCTCGATCTTGTTGAACTGGTGCTGACGGATGAGCCCGCGGGTGTCCTTGCCGTAGGAGCCCGCCTCGGAGCGGAAGCAGGGCGTGTAGGCGGTGTAGCAAAGGGGCAGGTCCTCTTCGGCGAGGATCTCCTCCTGGTGGAGGTTGGTCAGGGGGACTTCCGCCGTGGGGATGAGGAAATAGTCCCAGCCCTCGAGCTTGAAGAGGTCGGCGGCGAATTTCGGCAGCTGCCCGGTCGCCGTCATCGACCGACGGTTCACGATGAACGGGGGCAGGACTTCGCGGTAGCCGTGCTCGCCGGTGTGGATGTCGAGCATGAACTGGATGAGGGCCCGCTCCAAGCGGGCCCCGGCCCCGAAATAGAGGGGGAAGCGCGCGCCCGCGATCCGGGCGGCGCGCTCGAAGTCGAGGATGCCGAGCCGCGTGCCGATCTCCCAGTGAGGCTGGGGCGCGAAGTCGAAGCGCGGCGGCTCGCCCCAGACGGCGACCACCGGGTTTTCGGAGCTGTCCCGGCCGACGGGGACGCTCGCATGCGGCAGATTCGGCAGGCCGAGCAGGATTTCGTTCAGCCGCTCCTCGTTCGCGGCGACCCGCTCCTCGAGTTCGCGGATGCGCTGGGAGACCTCGCGCATCTCGGAGACGCGGGCCTCGGCCGGGTCGCCGCTCTTTTTAAGCCGGGCGATCTCGGCGGAGACGCGGTTGCGCTCGTGGCGCAGGGCTTCGAGCCGGGTGAGATCGCACCGCCGCTCTTCGTCGGCGGTGCGGAAAGCCTGCAGATCGAACCCGGTGCCGCGGCGGGAGAGAGCCGCCTCGACCTCGGCCAGGTTCTGGCGTACGTACTTGATATCCAACATAAATTGACTATATTAGCCGTTTGGCGGCGCCGTCGGGGCTGTGGCGATGCAAAATCGTTTTCTTCTAACGGATTTGCCGCCGCCGGTCAACGTCTCCGGGCGAACGCCGGCGGCCGTCACGCCGCGATGGCGAAAACGTGTCGCAAAAGCCTGAACGCCTCGGGCGCCTGCCGGTCAAATCCACGAGGGGGGTTGCGCTGATGGACGAAATCCGCTCCGCCAAAGAACAGATCCGCAAGGAGGTCATCCAGGCGATCAACCGCCTGGGCGAAAAACAGCGTGCGGCCAAGACGGCCGTCATCGAGGGCAAGCTCCTGGAACTCGCCAATTTCCTGGAATCGCGGGTCGTTCTGCTTTACGTGGACGGGGAAAACGAGGTCCGCACGCGCAACCTGCTGCGCAAGACCCTCTCCCTGGGCAAGATTCTCGCTCTGCCGGCCTTCGATCCCGAGAAGATGAAGGCCTCGTTCTACAAGGTCGATCAGCCCGAGAAGGACCTCCACCCCGGCCCCCGCGGCAACCTCGAGCCGCGGCCCGATCGCTGCAAGCCGGTGATGGCCCAGAAGATCGACATCGCCATCATTCCCGGGATCGCCTTCGACGAAAAAGGGGGAAGGCTCGGCACGGGCCGGGGGAGCTACGACCGGCTGATCCCCGAGTTGCCGATCACGACGCGCAAGGTGGCGCTCGCCTTCGAGGAACAGGTCGTGTCCCTGGTGCCGATGGAGCATCACGACCGGCACGTGGACATCATCATCACCGACAAGCGGGTGATCTACAAGATCTGAGCCGCCGGGAGGCCGCGCCGCCCGGCTCCGCTTGACCCCCCCGCCGCCCCGCTGGTAGAGGAAGCGCGTGGAGCCGGAGGCCCCCAAATACACCCGCCTGCGCGAGGAGATGGTCCGCCGCCAGATCGAGGCCCGGGGCGTGACCGATCCGGCCGTGCTCGCGGCCATGCGCGCCGTGCCGCGGCACCTCTTCGTGAGTGAGGCGCTGCGCGACCAGGCCTACGGCGATTATCCCCTGCCGATCGGCGAGCAGCAGACGATCTCCCAGCCCTACATCGTGGCCGAGATGACCCAGGCCCTCGAGCTGACCCCGGATTGCCGGGTGCTCGAAATCGGGACCGGCTCCGGCTACCAGGCGGCGATCCTCGCGCAGATCGCCTATCGCGTCTACACGATCGAGCGCATCCGTTCGCTCTACCTCCAGGCCCGGCGCCTTTTTGACGAACTCAAGCTCTTCAACATCGTCACCCGTTACGGCGACGGCTCCAAGGGCTGGGAGGAGGAAAGCCCCTTCGACGCCATTCTCCTCACCGCCGGGGCGCCGCGCGTGCCGGAGGTGCTGCTCAAACAGCTCAAACCGGGCGGCCGGCTCGTCGCGCCGGTCGGCAACCAGCACACCCAGGAGCTGGTGCGGATCCTGAAGGAAAAAAGCGGCTACCGGGAGACCCGACTCGGCGGCTGCCGCTTCGTCAAGCTGATCGGCGAGCACGGCTGGAAAGAGCCCTGAGCGGGGGCGGGCCCGCCCGCAGGGCGTTCACGGCCCGTCGGCGTGCCGCGACGCCAGGCTTTCCTTGAGAAAGGCGGTGAATTCGACGGCCAGCGGGCCCGGCTGCCGCTGTCGGTGGTGGATGAGGTGGAAGTGCCGCCGCAGCGCCAACCCCGCGACGCGCAGCGCCGCGAGGCGGCCTGCGGCCAGATCCTCGCGGACCGCCAGCTCCGAGAGGATCGATACCCCGACCCCCTCCCGGATCGCCTGGCGCACCGCTTCCGTGCTTCCCATTTCCGCGACCACGCGCAGATCCCCGATTCCGCGCCCCGCGCGCCGCAGCGCCTCCTCGATCGCCTGCCGCGTCCCGGAGCCCTCCTCCCGCAGGATGAACGGCTCCTGCTGCAGCAGCGAGAAGGGCACCTCGCGGCGCGACGCCCAGGGGTGGTTCCGGGGAACGACCAGCTGCAGGCGGTCGGCGAGCAGCATCTCGTGCACGAGCTGCCGGTTTCGCGGCGCGGCGCCGACCACCCCCAGCTCGAGGGTCCCCTCGAGCACCCGCCGGATGATCTCCCCGGTGTCCGCGACCACGAGAGCGAGCGTGACCCCCGGGTGTCGCTTCTGGAAGCGGCCGACGATCTGCGGCAAGAGATAGCCCCCCGGAATGGTGCTCCCCCCGACGGTGAGCCGCCCCAGGCTCTTGCCCTGGTAGCGGGCCATGACGGCCTCGATTTCGTCGCGCAACGCAAGGAGCCGCAGGGCGTAGCCGTAGAGGAGTTCACCGGCCTGGGTCGGGAGGGCCTGGCGGCTCAGGCGGTCGATCAGGGGGCAGCCGAAGTGGTCCTCGAGGTCCTTGATGTGGCTGCTGACGGTGGGCTGGGAGAGCCGGACCCGCTCGGCCGCCTTGGAGAAGCTGCGGGTCTCCACGACCCGGCAGAAAATGTGCAGCTGCCAGAGATCCATCCGCCTACTCGGCGGCCTGCTCCCGTCGGGCCCGGGCGAGGAGCGGGAATTTCCGCTCCAGCCGCTCGAGGACCACCGGGGGGACCATGCCCTCGATGTTGCCGCCGAATTGCGCGGCCTCCTTGATGATCGAGGAGCTCGTGTAGATCCAGCGCATCCCGGTCATCAGAAACACCGTCTGGATGTCCCGGTTGAGCCGCCGGTTCATGAGGGCCATCTGGAATTCGTATTCGAAATCCGAGAGCGCACGCAGCCCGCGCAGGATCGCCTGGGCGCCGCGGCGCGTGGCATATTCCACGAGCAGGCCGTCGAAGGTGTCGATCTCGACGCGGCGGAAGTCGGTCAGGCTCGCCTGGAGCATCTCCAGCCGCTCCTCCAGACCGAAGAGGAACTGTTTGCGCGGGTTTTTGAGAATGGTCACCACGATGCGGTCGAAGAGACGCAGCCCGCGCTCCACGACGTCGAGATGCCCGTAGGTCACGGGGTCGAAGGACCCGGGATAGATGGCGATGCGTTCCACGGCATGTCCCCCGGAAGGTGCACGGCGGCGCGGGGCCGGCCGCTTGCGGCCAGTGCCTCATAGCACGGAAGAATAAAAGGAAACAAGGGTGTCCCCGTAGCGGCGCCGATCGCTTCTCCGCAGGGAGGCGACGGTTTCCGGAAGCCCTTCGCCGGCGGAGTGTTCGACCACGATCAGGCCTCCGGGGTCCATGCATGCTGCGGCGAGGAGGCCCTGGAGGGCCGGGACCACGAGCCCTGCGCCGTAGGGCGGGTCGAGAAAGGCGATCCGGAAACGGAAGCCCTCGCCGGCCAGAAAGCCCAGGCCGCGGGCCGCGTCGCGCAGGAACGCCCGGCTGCGGCCGAGCAGGCCGAGATCGGCGAGGTTGCGCTGCAGCACGGCGAAGGCCCGGCGGTCGTTTTCCACGAAGACCGCCCCCGCGGCACCCCGGCTCAGCGCCTCGATCCCGAAGGCGCCGCTTCCCGCGAAGAGATCGAGAACCCAGCCTCCCAGCAGCCGCGCGCCCAGGATGTTGAAGACCGCCTCCCGCGTCCGGTCCGCGGTCGGCCGCGTGGTGCGGCCCGAAGGCGTGCGCAGCCTGCGGCCGCGCAATTCCCCGGCGATGACCCTCAGCATCGGAAGTCGGCGAGCGCGGCGAGCACGCGGTCGATGTCCTCGGGGGTGTGGTCGGCGTTGACCTGGAAGCGGACGGTTTCCTCGCCGCGCGGGACGACGGGGAAGGTGAGCCCGGTGGCAAGGATGTCCCGGCGGAACAGATGTTCGACGAGGAGGTGCGTGCGGGGGGTCTCCCCCGTCACCAGGGGGACGATGGGGTGTCGCCCGGGCAGCGTGCGCCAACCGAGGGCGGCGACCCCGCTTCGGAGCCGGCCGGCGAGCTCCTGCAGGCGGCCGAGGCGTCTTCGTCCCTCCGGGCGGTCGCAGAGCGCGAGCGCCCGGAGGGCGGCGGCGCAGTCGCCGACCCCCGGGGGGTTGCTGTAGATCGTGGTGTCGGCCCTCTGGCGGAGCGCTTCGACGACCGTCCGGCTGGCGGCGACGAAGCCGCCGTTCGCCCCGAAGGCCTTGCCGAAGGTCCCGACCACGATGTCGGCCGCGGCACCGCACACCTCGGCCGTCCCCCGGCCCGACGGCCCGAAGGCGCCGATGCCGTGGGAGTCGTCCATCACCGTGACGAGTCCCTGCGGAAAGCGTTCTCGGTGGGGGGCGAGCACCTCCACGATCCCGGAGAGCGGCGCGTGATCGCCGCGCATGCTGAAGACCCCGTCGAAGACGACCACCACGCGCTCGATCTCCGCGGGGACGGCTCCGAGCCTGCGCGCGAGGTCGTCGAGGTCGTTGTGGGCGAAGACCGCCTTGCGCCCCGGGGGGACCCCTGCGATGCGCTGGGCGCGGATGATGCTGTTGTGGTTGAGGGCGTCCCCGATCCAGAAGGTGCGGGCCTGGGTGATCGCGAGCGCGAGCCCCAGGTTCGCCGCGTAGGCCGAGCTGAAGATCCGCGCCGCGGGCTTGCCCACGAAACGGGCGATCGCCTCCTCGAGGGCCACGTGGGGGGAGAAGGTGCCGTCGATGAAACGCACGGCCCCGGGGCCCACGCCCAGCGCGCGGCTCGCCTCCTCCGCGGCGCGGAGGAGTTCCGGGTGGTGGGAGAGGGAGAGGTAGTCGTTCGCGTTCATGCGCAGGAAAAGCCGGTCCGTGCCCTGCAGGCGGAAGCGCGGCCCGCGGTCGCCCTCGGCGGGGAGGTAGCCGGTGATCACCCGCTCGGGCGGCTTGGCCCGGCCTTCCGCGGCGAGGGCCGAGAGCTCCCGGGCGAGCGCGCCGTCGAGAAGATCGAGGGACATGGGGCCGGATCCTTTCCCCGCGCGCGGCACGGCCCGCGGGCTTCACTCCCACTCCAGGATGACCTTTCCCGCCTTTCCGGAACGCACGACGTCGAACCCCTCCTCGAAGGCGGTGAAGGGAAAGCGATGGGTGATCACCGGCGTGATGTCCAGGCCGCTCTGGATCATCACGGTCATCTTGTACCAGGTCTCGTACATCTCCCGGCCGTAGATGCCCTTGAGGGTAAGGCCGTTGAAGATGACCGTGTTCCAGTCGACGGCCGTGTCCCGCGGCAGCAGGCCGAGGAGCGCGATCTTGCCGCCGTGGCACATCTGGGCGAGCATTTCGCGCAGGGCCTGCGGGCTGCCCGACATCTCGAGGCCGACGTCGAAGCCCTCCTTCATCCCCAGGCGGCGCTGCACCTCCGCCAGAGAGTCCCGGCCGGGGTCCAGGACGACGCTCGCCCCCATCCGCGCGGCGATCTCCCGGCGGTAGGGGTTGGGCTCGGTGACGACCACGTGGCGGGCGCCGGCGTGGCGCACGATCGCGGCCGCCATGCACCCGATCGGCCCGGCCCCCGTGACGAGGACGTCCTCGCCCAGGACGTTGAAGGAGAGCGCGGTGTGGGTGGCGTTTCCCAGGGGGTCGAAGCAGGAGAGGACGTCGGTCGGGATGGCGGGGTCGCAATACCAGACGTTGGTCACGGGCAGGCAGAGGTACTCGGCGAAGGCCCCCGGGTGGTTGACGCCGATCCCGCGCGTGTGCGGGCAGAGGTGCCGACGGCCGGCCAGGCAGTTGCGGCACCGGCCGCAGACGAGGTGGCCCTCCCCGGAGACGAGATCCCCCTCGCGGAAGTCGTGGACGTTTTCACCGACGGCGGCTACGCGGCCCACGAACTCGTGCCCGATGACCATCGGGACGGGGATCGTTCGGCGCGCCCAGTCGTCCCAGTCGTAGATGTGCAGATCCGTGCCGCAGATGGAGGTCTTGTGAATGCGGATCAGGACGTCGTTGATGCCGATTTCAGGAAGGGGGACCTCCACGAGACGGAGCCCCGGGGCGGCTTCGGCTTTGACCAGGGCCTGCATCGTGCGCATGGCGGATCTCCCCCGCAACGGCCGGGAGGGAAGGGCGCGCGATCGTCGTCGCGTGGAATCCCAGCCTACCCCGAGCCGAGGCCCCTTTCAAGGGGGGGGCTCCGCCGGAGCCCCCCCCGGCCACGGAGGCCGGGCGGCTCAGCGCGCGGTTCCGCCGCCGGGTCCCTTCGCCCCCCCGACGGGAGCCCGGAGTTTTTCCCGGAGCGTCTTGCGGTCGATGCCGAGCACCCGGGCCGCCCGGCTCTTGTTCCCGCCGCAGCGTTCCAGGACCCGTTGCACGTATTCGCGCTCGACCTCGGCGAGTGGGCGATCGAGCCGTCGTTCGTCGAAGAACCCCTCGGAGCGCATTCCCGCCGGCAGGTCCGCCACGTCGACGGTGTCGCCTTCGACCAGCGCCAGCAGGCGCTGCACCAGGTTTTCGAGTTCGCGCACGTTGCCCGGCCAGGGGTGACGCCGCAGGGCTTCGAGGGCGGCCTCGGTGAAGCGGGGGCTGGGGCGCCCCATTTCCGCCGCGTACTTGGCGGTGAAATGGTGCGTGAGCAGCAGGACATCGTCGCCGCGCGCCCGAAGCGGCGGCAGCTCGATCCCGATGACATGGAGGCGGTAGTAGAGGTCCTCCCGGAATCTTCCGGCGCGAATCAAGCCCTCCAGGTTCTTGTTCGTCCCGGCGATGATGCGTACGTCCACCTTCAGGGGGCGGGCCGAGCCGACGAGCGTGATTTCCTTCTCCTGCAGGACGCGCAGCAGCTTGACCTGCATGGCGAGGCTCATCTCCGCCACTTCGTCGAGGAAGATCGTGCCGCGGTCGCCCGTCTGGAAAAAGCCGGCCCGGGTGACGGTGGCGCCGGTGAAGGCCCCCTGGACATGACCGAAGAGCTCGCTTTCCAGCAGGGATTCCGGGATGCCTCCGCAGTTGACGGGCACGAACGGATGGGGGGCGCGGGGGCTGCGGTAGTGGATCGCCCGGGCCACGAGTTCCTTTCCCGTCCCGCTTTCGCCCGTGATCAGCACGGTCGCGTTGACGGCGGCGGCCTTCTCGATCGCGTAGAAGATGGGCCGCATGGCCGCCGAGGCGCCGAGAAGGCCGGCCGGGCCGGCCGGGATCGGCGCGGACGACCGCAGGCGGCGCTGCTCCAAGGCGTTCGCCACGGAGCGCAACAGCTCGCCCCGGGTGAAAGGCTTGGCCAGGTAATCCTCGGCCCCCAGGCGCACCGCCTCCACCGCTCCGCCGATGGAGGGGTAGCCCGTGACCATCAGGAGGCCGACCTCCCGGAAGCGGGAACGGATGTGCCGGACGAGGTCCAGACCGCTCTTCCCCGGCATTCTCATGTCCGTGATCACGAGATCGACGGGTTCCTCCTCGATCCGCCGGGCGGCCTCTTCCGCGTTTGAGGCGGTGAGGACGCGGTAGCCGGCCGGGGCGAGGTGCCGCCGGATGAGCTCCAGGGCGTCGGGCGAATCGTCGACGGCCAGGATCACGGCGGGGGGGGCGGAGGAGGGGGGCGGCATGCGTCGGCGGTCTCAACCACCGAAGGCCGAGGACGGCAGCGTCACCCGGAACTCGGCGCCTTTCGGCCGGGTGATGTGCCGGATCTCCCCGCGGTGCGCGCTCACGATGCCGTGGGCGACCGCAAGACCGAGTCCCGTTCCCTGGCCGATGGGCTTGGTGGTGAAAAAAGGCAGAAAGATCTTGTCCCGGATTTCCTCCGGGATCCCCGGCCCCGAGTCGCGCACCGTGAGCCGGACCTTGCCGCGCAGCGAACGGGTCGCCAGCGTGAGGCGGCCGCCCGCGGGCATGGCCTGGAGGGCGTTCAGGCACAGGTTGATCAGCACCTGACGGAGCTGGGATTCGTCCGCGGGGATGGCCGGGAGCCCCGGATCCAGGCGGAGCTCGATCGCCACGGGGGAACGGCGCACCCGGTGTTCCAGGAAGTCGACGACCTCGCGGACGAGGCCGTTCAGGTCCACCCGTCGGGGGCGGGGGGATATCTGGCGGGCGAAGAGCAGGAGCTTGCGCACGATTTCGCGGGCGTGGAGGGCCGCGGTCGTGATCCGCCGCAGGTCGAGGGCGGCTTCCCCCTCGAGGCGGGCCGACTCCTGCAGGAGCTCGGCGAACCCCAGGATCCCGGTCAGCGGCTCGTTCAACTCGTGGGCCACGCCGGCGGCCAGGGTTCCGACGGTGGCCAACCGCTCGGCGTGGAACAGCTGCTCCCTCAGCTGCATCTGCTCCCGCTCGGCCCGGCGGCGCTCGAGAAACAGGCCGATCTCCCGGGCCACCGACTCGATCAGCCGCCTTTCTTCGAACAGAAAGGGGCCCTCGTCGATTTCGGGCCGGGCCACGCGGTAGGCGACTTCGACCCGGCCGCACTCCCGGTCCCCCGAGGTGATGGACGCCCCCTGGGTCCAGGGGCTCTTGCGGAAAGGACCGCTCTGGTAAATTCGCTCCCCCAGAACGATGCGGGCGCAGGCGATCTCCGGGTACTGGTATGCCTCCGGCAGAAGGGCGACGGTCTCCTGCAGAAAACGCTCCTCGCTGTCCGCATGCTCCACCGCCAGACCGGCGAGCCGGTACATGCAGCTCAGCTCCTTGATCCGCTCCCGCAGATCGAAACGGGACAGGTTGTGAACGAGCGCGATGCCGAGCAGCCCTGCCAGCCGTTCGAGCCGGCCCGGCGAGAGGGTCCGCTCGGCGGGGCTCCCGGCGAAGCAGAGGACGGCGATGCCGGCGACGGCGGAGCCGGCCGAGAGCACGAGCCCCGTCGCCCGGGGTCTGCAGGCCGATATGCCGGAGGCCGCGGGGGGCGGGCCGGACGGAACGGAGATCACGCGGGGGAGGCGGCGGCTGCGGGAGGCGATGCCCGCCTCCAGGGCGCGGCGGACGGCGGGCGAAACGGTTTCCAGCGCTTCCAGGGAGGCGGGCAGGGTGATGTCCTTTTTTTCCCGCCAGCAGGACGTGTTCGCCTCACGCGCGCAGGCGTGGAAGCAACGCCCCTTTTCACGCCAGAGGATTTCCACGGTCAGGCAGTGGAAAAAAACCCGCAGCCGCGCGGCGATCTCCTTGAGGGCCGCCAGGGTCAGCCGACCCTCGGCGGCCAGGGCGATCAGGTCGTCGAAGAGGGCTTCGACGTCCCGTCGTTCCGACAGCCCGGGCCCCCTCGGTGACGCCCGGAAGGGTGCGCGCGGATCGCGGGTCATGACCGGAGGCGCCGGGGGACGGCCTTGACCCGGGCGGCTTTAGACCCGGCCCCGTAGCCGGGCCGCCTGGGCGACGCGGTCGATGGCGATCATGTAGGCGGCGTCGCGGGTGAAAGCCCGCCGCTGTTCGGCGAGATCCGCCATCGCGTGGAAGGCGCGCGTCATGAAGCCGTCGAGCCGTTGCAGCACTTCCTCTTTTTCCCAATAGAAGTTCATGTTCGCCTGCACCTGCTCGAAGTAGGAGCAGGTGACGCCGCCGGCGTTGCAGAGAAAGTCGGGGATCACGTAAATCCCGCGTTCCTGGAGGATGCGGTCGGCCTCGGGGGTCGTGGGGCCGTTGGCCCCCTCGGCGATCATGGACACGCTCGGGGCGATTTCGCGCACGTTTCCGGCATGGATCTGGTGCTCGAGGGCGCAGGGGACGAGGAGGTCGACGGGCTCGCGGATCCAGGCCTCGCCGGGGAGCACCTCGTATCCGGCCTCCTGGGCTCGATCGCGGTCGATCGCGCCGTAGGGGTCGGTGATGGAGGCGAGAAACTCCGGGTCGACGCCTTCCGCCCTGCGGTAGGCATAGGCGGTGTTTTCGCGTCCGTCCCAACAGCTGACGCAGACCACGCGGCCGCCGGCCTGCGTGAGCCAGCGCGCCGCATACTGGGCGACGTTGCCGAAGCCCTGGAAGGAGGCGGTCAACCCTTTCAGGTCCCGCCCCCGGCGCTTGAGCGCCTCGCGCACACAGTACATCACGCCGTAGCCCGTCGCCTCGCGCCGGCCGAGCGAGCCCCCCATCCCGATCGGCTTGCCGGTGATGAACCCCGGGTAATGCCCGCCGGCGAGCGTTTCGTATTCGTCGAGCATCCAGAGCATGTGCTGGGCGTTGGTCATCACGTCCGGGGCGGGGACGTCGAGCTGCGGGCCGACGTTCTTGAACACCTGGCGCACCCATCCCCGGCAGAGCTGTTCCTGCTCGCGCGGCGACATGCGCCGCGGGTCGCAGACGACTCCCCCCTTGCCGCCCCCCAGGGGGATGTCGACGAGGGCGCATTTCCAGGTCATCCAGGTGGCGAGCGCGCGCACCGTGTCGGCGGTTTCCTGAGGATGAAAGCGGATACCGCCTTTCGCCGGACCCCGCAGGTCGTTGTGCTGGACGCGGAAGCCGCGGAAGACCCGCATCGTCCCGTCGTCCATGCGCACGGGGATGGTGAAGTGAAATTCGCGCATCGGCCAGCGCAAAAGCTCGCGCACGCCGGGCTCCAGGCCCAGCAGCCCGGCGACGCGGTCGAACTGGGCCTGGGCCATCTCGAAGGGGTTCAGGGTCTCGCTCATACGCCGGGGTTCTCCTGCCCGCGAAAAAGGATGCGGCTACTCTAACCGCTTGCGGGGAAAAAGGCAAAACCGCAGGCGGCCCGCCCCCTGCGAAGGCCGCCTCAACGATACTCCTCGCAGTTCCAGACCCCGCCGGCGGGCTTCGGCAGCCGGCAGTCGATCCGGTTTTCGCAGTTGACGCAGAGCCCGGCCGCGTTCTCTTCGCCTTCCGGGGAGGCCTCCGGGGCGCGGGAGGTCCGGATCACCTGCAACCGGGGGGCTTCCGGGGTCCCGCAGGCATGGAGCTCGCAGACGAGGATCGGGACTTGCGTCCGCGCGAGAAACGAACAGTCGAACGGGTGCCTGCAGTTGGCGCACAGGCTTCCCTGCAAAAGGGTTGCGAAAGCCACCTGCTCCGCCGGGTCGGCCGCGGAGAGGCAGAGGGTGTTCCGAGTCGTGTCGCGGGTCATGAGCGTTCTCCTTTGAGCATTTCGGGTGGGCTTGCCGCTTCTGCCGGGCAAGACGGAACGGCGAGGATCCCATTCAAGACCCGTGCCGGCCGCATCGGCCGGCCGATCGGCGAAAGAAACCACCGGAACTCCTGGGAGATCCCTCGGCGATGCCCCCGGCTGCACGCGGGGTGGGGGGCAGCGTTCTGGGGCGTTTCTCCCCAGCGGAGAGAAAAGTCCCAGGTTTTCCTCCGGCGTGCCGCGGCCCCTTGCGAGCGGATCCCCCCTCGTCCGGGGCCGAGCCTTGCCACGGCCGGATGCGGCAATCTATAAGGGACATCGGGTCGGGGGGGCCTTTGGGGCTCTCCGGCCTTCCGGCGAAACGAAAGGCCCCCGGTGGACATCGACAGCCTGCAGCATCGGTTCGACACCTTCCGCTCGCTCATGACGCGGCGGATCCGCGAGATTCTCCTCGTCTCGAGCGTCTACGACGCCTACATCATCGAGGAAGACGGCACGCTCGAGGAGCGCATCTGGCAGCAGTACGCCGATCGCGGTCTCTCCACGGTCCCGCTGATCCGCAAGGTGTCGAGCATCGAGCGCGCCCTCGAGGTCATCGGCGGCGCGCCGGTCGACCTCGTGCTCGCCGTGGTGCACGAGGAGGCGGACCTCGCGCTCGACCTCGCCCCCCGCGTGAAGGCCCTGCGGCCGGATCTTCCGGTGGTCCTGCTCGTGACCGACCCCGCGGTCCTCGCGCGGCTGGCGGAACCGGAGGCGCTGCCGGGGGTCGACCGGCTCTTTCTCTGGCAAAACGACCCCACGCTGCTCGTCGCGATCGTCAAGTTGCTCGAGGACCGGCTGAACGCCGAGCCGGACACGGCGGTGGGGGGCGTGCGGGTCGTGCTGCTCGTCGAGGATTCCGTGGTTCACGTCTCCACGTTCCTGCCGGTGATCTACACGGCGATCATGGACCTCACGCGGCGCCTGATCGACGAGGGGCTCAACCATTTCCACCGCCAGCTGCGGATGCGCTCCCGGGCCAAGGTGCTTCTGGCTTCGAGCTTCGAGGAGGCCGTGGATGTCTACCGCCGCTTCCGCCCTTACATGCTGGGGGTGATCACCGACGTGCGCTTCCGCCGTGAGGGGCGACCGGACGACGAGGCCGGCTTCGAGCTGGTCCGCATGCTGCGCCGCGACATGCCCGATCTGCCGATCTGCATCCAGTCGGCCGAGCCGGAAAAGAATCGCGCCCGGGCCGAGGCCCTGCAGGCCTACTTCATCGACAAGAACTCGAAGGGGCTCATGGAGGACCTGCAACGGTTCCTGCGGGAGGCCCTGGGCTTCGGGGATTTCATCTTCCGCTTGCCCGACGGCCGGGAGATCGCCCGCGCCGGGAACCCCCGCGAACTGCTCGACCGGCTGCGCGAGGTGCCGCCCGCCTCGCTGCTCCACCACGCCGAAAAGCAGCATTTTTCCCACTGGATGATGGCGCGCACCGAGATCCGGATCGCCGAGCAGCTCTACCCCAAGCGGGTCGAGGACTTCCGGGACGCCGAAGAGCTGCGGGCCTTTCTGATCCGGGTCATCGAAAACGTCCTCTACGAGAAGCAGAGCGACATCATCACGCGCTTTCTGCCCGGCCGCAACCCGTATGAGCTGCAGTTCATGCGCTGGGGCGAGGGGTCCCTCGGCGGCAAGGCGCGCGGCATCGGGTTCCTGCGCTATCTCCTCTCGCGGCTGGAGTTCCGCTCGCAGTTTCCCGAGATGGCGATCCAGATCCCGCCGACGCTCGTGATCTGCTCGAACGAGTTCGTGCGTTTCCTGGAAGACAACCGCCTCTGGGAGCCCGCCCTCGAGGGCGGACTCGAGGCCGAGGCGTTGAAGCGCCGATTTCTCGAGGGGCGCCTCCGGCCGCAGCTCGTGGAGGATCTCCGGGCCTGGTTGCAGGCCGTCCACGAGCCGCTCGCCGTGCGCTCCTCCTCCATCCTCGAGGACTCCCACAACCTGCCGCTCGCGGGCATCTACGCGACCTACATGCTGCCGAACAGCGAGGAGACGATCGAGGAGCGGCTCGCCTCGCTGCTCGCCGCGGTCCGGCTCGTCTGGGCCTCGACTTTCGGGGAGAGCCCCCGCGCCTACTTCCGGCAGACGGGCTACCGGCTCGAGGACGAGCGCATGTCCGTCGTCGTGCAGACGCTCGGCGGCCGCCGTCGCGGCGGCTGGTTCTACCCCACCTTCTCCGGGGTCGCCCAGTCCCGGAACTTCTACCCCCTCTCGTACATGAAACCGGAGGACGGCGTCGCCCAGGTCGCGCTGGGGCTCGGCAAGACGGTCGTCGAAGGCGGGGCGATCGTGCGCTTCTGCCCGCGCTATCCCCTGCTGCTGCCGCAGTTCGCCGACATGCGCGACTGGCTCTACTTCACCCAGAAGCACTTCTACGCTCTGGACATGTCTCCGGTTCCCGCGCCGAGAGATCCGGCGACCCTGGAGCGCCTGCGCCTGCTGCCGCTGTCGGTCGCGGAGGCCGACCGGGTGCTCCCGAAGGTGGCCTCGGTCTACCAGTCGGACAGCGGCTTGCTCGTGGACAGCTTTTTCTACGAGGGCCCGCGGGTGGTGACCTTCCAGAAGGTGCTGCGCGACGCCCGGCTGCGCTTCGGGGAACTCCTCGCGGCCCTGCTGACCGTCTGCGAGCGATCCATGCGCATCCCGGTCGAGATCGAGTTCGCCTGCGAGCTGCCCGAGGAAGGCCGGCCCGTGTTCTACCCGCTGCAGCTGCGGCCCATGGCCTCGCGACACCGCTGGGAGCGCGTGGCGATTCCCCCGGGCTTCAAGGAGCGCGCCTTCTGCTACTCGCAGCTCGCCCACGGGAACGGCTGGGTGGAGGGGGTGTACGATCTGCTCTGCGTCAAGCCCGAGACCTTCGACATTTCCCGGACCCGGGAAATCGCGCGCGAGATCGGCGAGGCGAACCGCCGCCTGGTGGAAGAGCGGCGCCCCTATGTCCTCGTCGGGTTCGGCCGCTGGGGGTCGACCGACCCGCGGATGGGGATCGGGGTCAGCTGGGCTCAAATTTCCGGGGTGCGGGTTCTGGTCGAGGTGGGGCTGCCGGGGTTCAACGTCGAGCCCGCCCAGGGGACCCACTTCTTCCAGAACGTCACAACCCTGAACATCGGCTGCCTGACGGTTCCCTGCGGGTCGCCGTCTTTCATCCGCTGGGAACCCCTGCGACGCAACGCCGAGACGGTCCACGAATCGAGCGCGCTCTTGCATCTGCGCTGGAAGCGGCCGCTCGAGATCTGCATCGACGGACTGCGGGGCGAAGGGGTCATCGTGTTGCCGGAAGAGCCCGGGGAGGAGGGCGCGTGAGGGCGGGCGAGGCGCCATCGGAGGCCGCAAACGGGACCCTGCGGCGGCTGACGCTGACCGTCCTGGTCGACAACCGCGTGGAGGCCCGCGGCCTGTGCGCCGAGCACGGCCTTTCGATCCTCCTCCAGGCGGAGGGCGACTTCGGCGAGCACCGGCTGCTCTTCGATACCGGGCAAAGCGGCGGGGTGCTGCTGCACAACCTCCGGGCCCTGCGGGTCGACCCCGGCGGCGTGCGGGACGTCGTGCTCAGCCACGGCCACTACGATCACACCGGCGGGCTCGAGGCGTTTCTCGCCGAGGGGATGCACCCGCCGCCGCGGGTGGTCTGCCATCCGCGGCTCTGGGGCGGGCGGATGCGCTCGCGGCCTCGGCGGCGCGGGATCGGCTCCGGCCTCGACCCGGCGAAGCTGCGGGCGGCCGGGGTGGAGCTGGTCGAGGCCGAGGGGCCCTTCTCCCTGCGGCCGGGGCTTCGAACCACGGGCGGGATCGCGCCGCGGGCGGCCTGGGAAAAACCCGAGGGGTTCCTGCGCGAGGAGCGCGGGATGCGGGTCGAAGACGAGATCGAAGACGATCTCGGCCTGGTCGCCGACTTGGGGCAGGGGGGGCTGGTGCTGCTCACGGGCTGCTGCCATGCCGGCCTCGCGGGCCTGCTCTCCCAGCTGCGGCGGCAGTACGGAGCCCGCAGGATCGCCGGGATCGTGGGCGGCCTGCATCTCCGCGGCGTTTCCGAGAACCGCCTCGAGCGCACGATCGCGGCCCTCGCCCGGGAGGCGCCGAGCCGGATCTATCCGCTGCACTGCACGGGGGTGGCCGAGGCCTGCCGGCTGCGCGGCGCGCTCGGCGAAAGCGTCCGTTTCGCCGCCGTGGGGGACCAAATTCGTTTTCCCGCGTGAGGGTCGGCCCCCCGGGCGGCTTGCCATGCGCCCGCTGCGGCGCTACCCTGGGGCGGCAGCAGGCGCGATCCCGCCGTTTCCGGCGGGAAATGCGCCGGGGAGGTGTAAGGATGAGGAAGCCTCGAAAGGGAATGCGTTGGGCCGCGGCGGCCGTGGGCCTGGGGTTGTTGCTGGCCCTCGCGGGGTGTGCGACCGCAAACCGCGGAGGCTTGCGCGCCTCGCGGGAAGTGGGCCGCGCGTTCGAGACCCTGCACGTCTACCCGGAGTACCGCTACTGGTACTACAACCAGGAGAACAACCCATACGCCGTGGTGGGGCTGAAACCGCCCTGGCGGATCGAGGACGTCCACTGGACGGAGGTCGATCCCCGGTCCCCCACTTTCGAGAAGGTGGTCGGCCTGGTGGAACGCTTCCCGGCCCCCGGGGCCTTCCCCTACGGGGCCTACATCCTGGACTTCCAGGGGGAGACGATCGGCGTCTGGTACTCGAGCCTGTCTGCGGGAATCCGGGCCGACCCGGAACGCCATCTCGTCTTCATCCAGGCGGCCACCCCCTGGCTGCAGGACGATCCCTGGGCCGGAAGCGGCATCGGGATCGGCGTCGGCTCGGGAGGCGGCGGGGTGGGGGTCCGGATCGGCTTCTGAAGCGCCGGCGGGAGGCGACCTTTGGGCGGAGACGCAACCTTCTCGAGGCTCGAAGCGAAGGAAACGCCCCTTTACGGGGCGGCGAAATTCCTGCTCTGCGGCTTCACGGAGGACGGCGCGCGCCGTTTCCATGCCGCGGCCGCCGCGGCGGGGCTGGCGCAGATCCCCCGGGTGTGGGTCGAAGCGGAGCGGGCCGGAGAGCTCGTGGGGGCGCTTTTCGCGCTGCCCGACGGCACCGGGGCGGGTCGTTCCTCCGAGCTCCCTTGCGCCGTGATCGTTGCCGGGATCCCGCAGGCCGGATTGATCCGCCTGATGGCCCTGTGGCGCAAGGGGGGCGGCGGGGAGATCCTGTGGGCCGTCTTGACGCCGGTTTCGGAAACCTGGACGCTCCGGCGGCTGCTCGCCGAGCTGGAGCGTGAACGCCGCGCGCTCCGCTCCCGACGCGGGTCCCGACGCCCGCCCCGTTGAACCCGGCCCGCCGGCCGGTCAACGCCCTCCCGGCTCCCGGCGCAGAGGGCAGCTCAGCACGGGCGTCCCCCCCGCAAGAGGGCCCCCTTGCGCCGCAGACGCGGAAGGCCTTTCCGCGAAGGCCAGTCGCTTCACTTCCTCGAGATACTCGCCGTAACGGGCGAGGTAGAACGAGAGCGGTGCGGGGAAGTTGTCCCCCAGGATGCCGTCCAGAAAGAGCTGGCTGATCTCACGGCAACGCAGCAGGGTGAACTGGGTGCTCAGAAAGACCGAGCGCTCGTCCTCGCTCAGCGTCTCGAGGAAACGCCGCAGGGCATCCCGCCCCCGCGGTTGCGCCATCCAGAAATAGAGCAGGTCGAGGGCGTGGATCATGAGGATGCGCTCCAGGTCCCGCGCCTCGCCCGCGGATCGGCGGTCGGCGGGCCGCTCCGCCCGCAGCACGGCATAGGTCTCCACGTCGGGGTAGATCAGCTCGAGCTGCGCGTAGGTGTCGAAGAGCTGGGTGAACTTGACCCGCAGGTCGCGCAGGCGCAGCAGGATGTTGCGATGGCGGTCGGCCAGGCCCTCGATGAAGGCGGCCACCGTGTCCGAAGCCGCCTTCGAGATGATGGCCGCCCACTTCTGGAGTTCGGCCGCCGGGGAGGCGACCCCGAAGGAGGCGAGCAGGACGGCCGCGGCGCCGTTGACGGCGACGGCGATCGGGATCGACAAGACAGTGCGGAAGAAATTGCCGATCACCGCCGCGCGCGGAAGGCCGCGGAAAAGGTTGTGGCTCGAGAGATAGAGCCCATTCACCAGGGCCATACCGCTGTACAGGGCGAAGGGGTGGGTTTCGGTGGTGACGCCCATCAAGCGATCGAAGAGAAGGGTCTTGACGAGCACCTCGAGGAGCGGAACCGAGAAGCCCGTGAACATGAGCGAGTCCGCCAGGCGGCCCCAGCTCACGTAATCGCTCCAGTTGATGAGCGGCGAGCGCCGCAACCCGCCCCCGCCCAGCACGGATTGCAGGATGTTCCGCAGACCGGTGATCGCAAACCAGATCACCGCGCCCCCCCAGACGAGAAGCCACCACTGCTGGGTGAGAAAGAAGGTGACGAAGGCCGGCAGGAAGCCGCAGAGGACCTTGAGCGCGTTCGTCAACCGGCTGTTCAGGCAGGAGGCGGGGGGAAGGCGGGCCGGGGCCGCACCGTCCCGATCCTCGAGCCGCAGGCCGTTGTCGATCGAGCGCCGGAAACCGCCCAGCGTGACGAGGTTCCCCGGCTCGGCGAGGCGCGTGAATGTGCTCTCCACCTGCCAGCGCACGATCCGGGTCCTGTCGAAGATCCGCCACCAGGGCCCGTTCGGCGTGCCGGAAGCCTCGCGGGAGCGCAGGGAGACCGCCGTCCGCGGGAGGTGAATCACCGTCTTGTAGACGGTCATCCGGACCGGCAGGATCATGCGCGCCTGGGCCGGGTCGGGCTTCAGGACTTCGCGGCGCGCCCGCGGGGGGAGGGTTTCCAGAACGGCGATCCCCATGCCGGGGAGGCGGGGCGAACGGCCGGTCGAATCGCTGCCGATGCGCGCTTTCAAGGAACGCCCGGCATAAAACGAGGTGAAGCTTTCGATGTCGTAGAGAATGCCGCGCAGCTTTTCGGCCTGCTCGGACGTGCGGGGGTCCGCCGCGGCGGACAGCCCGGCGATGATCTCGCGGATCACCTGCTTCAGGTGAATCGCGCTTCCCTCGTTTAAGGCCAGCATCAGCCGGCCGATTTCCCCGATGTGGGCCGTCTTGCCCGCCGTGTAATCCTTGAGGTTGAAGAGCTCGAGCCGTGTGATCATCCCCTGGCAGTCGTAGAGCAGCTCGAGCACGTCGGCCGCCGTGAGGTGCGTCAGGTTGAGCGTGATGCGGTAGCCTGAATGGAGGGCGGCGAGCCGGGCGAGGATTTCCTGCGGGCCGAGGCACAACAGCTCGGGGGTCTCGGGGGCTTCGGAGGGTTGCTCGGGGTAGCGGATTTCCGGGTTTCGGTCGGGATCGAGGTAACCGTCGACCAGGGCTTCCAGGTCGAGCCCGTTCACCTCGGCCACCCAGCGCTCGATCTCGGCGCGGCGGTCGGCGGTGGCCCCCGGCAGCTCCCGGCGCAGCTCGGCCACCCGCCGATCGAGGGCGAGCACGATCTGGTCCTCGATGTACTTGGACAGGTGCAGCTTCGATTTCTGGCCGATGCCGACGAAGGCGAGGAACTGCGACTCCTCGACCGGGGGCAGCGCGATGCCCAGGCGACCTTCGATCTCCAGCCGATGCACCGCGTTGAACTTCGCGAGCAATTCCATCACCGAGCGCTGCTGCCAGCGGGCGGCCTTGCGCCCGGCTTCCATCAGCCGCGAAACGGAGGGCTCCTCGAGAAAGCAGAGAAAGGCCTGGCTGTCGGCGAATCCCCGGGGGACCCAGATGAGCTGCACGTAGCGGTCGCGAAAGCGGGCGTAATACTCGATCCCGATGCGGACATCCAGTTCCAGGATCCGCGCGGCCTCGAAGAGCTCGGCGGCGAAGCGCGGCTCGATGTAGTAGTAGTGGATGACCCGCAGCCGGCGGATGCCCTTGATCCAGGCGTCCATGATCAGGTGCGAGGAGGATTTGCGGCCCTTCGTGTTCACGTCGTGGACGTGGTCGTCGAAGGCGATCTGGTTCCAGTCCTCGGGCATCTCGAGCAGGTGATAACGCCGGAGCATGCGGCGGATGAAACGCGGCTTGCCGGAGGCCGCCATGCGGAAATCGTGGGCGAGCTCGAGCTGGCGACGTTCGTCCCCGCGGGCCCGCACCAGGTGTTTCATGATCTCGAGGAGCACCCGGGCCGTGTTTCGGGGCAGGGGGCCCTCCGCCGTGTCGATCACCTCCATGCGCAGCATCCGCAGGGCGCTCAGCCGGTCTTCCACCCCGCCGATCTCGAGGGAGCTCAAGAGGTAGGCCACGGCGTAGGCGGTGCGCAAGCCCTTGCTCTCGGCGAGCTGCTTGATCCCGTTGGGGTGGAAGTGGGGAAAATACCGCTTGCGGGAGGCGAAGGAGGCGTCCAGGGATTCGTTGATGATCCGGATGAGCTCGTGATCCTTGCGATCGAAGAAAAACGGGGGAATCGAGGTCGTGCGCGCCATGGGCGAAAGCGTCCGCGGCGGCCCGAGCTCGAGGCCGCCTGAAGGATCCGGTTCGGTCGAGGATCCGTACCTGCCCGGAAAACCCTAACACAATTCTAACACGACGGCCAGCGCATTCCAATGGCGGCCTCGAGCGGCGGTTGAGTTTCCGCGAATTGTCTTCTATCATCCCCGTACGGGAGTAGACCGATGAAGCTCAGCCGGGCCGAATTCGACCGCATCGTGCAGCGGGCGATCCAGCGCATCCCGGAGGAAATCCGGCGTCATCTCGACAATGTGATCATCACCGTCCAGGATCGCCCCGACCCCGCCCTGCTCGAAGAGCTGGGGTTCTCCCCCGAGGACCCTCCCCTCGGGGTCTATTCCGGGGTTCCCTTGAGCGAGCGTTCGGCGACCGACCCGCCGCTCTACCCGGACACGATCTACATCTTCAAGAAACCGCTCGAGGAGATGTGCACCGACCGGGAGGAGCTGGAGGAGGAAATCGAGATCACCGTGGTGCACGAGGTGGCCCACTTCCTGGGGATCGACGAGGAGCGCCTGATCGAGCTGGGCTACGAGTAGGAGGCCCGCGGGAGGAGACGATGGAGACGAACCCGATGGAATCCGCAACCCCCGCTTCCCCCCCCGCCGCCGTCGGGCGGTGGGTGCCCGGATTGCGGGGCCTTCTGCTGCTCACCCTGGCCGTCCTGTGCGGCGCGGGGTTCGTGGCCGCCCCCTTCCGTCCGCAGAGCCCGACCGCCTTCTGGATGGGCGTGACGGCGATCTTCGGCGTCCTCTGCCTGGGGGTGTGCCTTCTCGCCGGGTCCGAGCGGTCCCGCCGGGATGTCCTGATCGACCAGGTCCTGCTCTGGCTCGGGGCGGCAGCCCTGGTGCGGGCGGTTCTCTGGCTGATCGAGCGGCAGCACCTTCCGCCGGAGGTGGCCGGACCCGTGCCCGTGCTGCTGATCGCCTTCGCCGTCTACGTTTCCGGGGTCCGCTTCGCCGGCCCGCTCCTCCCCATCGCCCTGCTCATGGCCGCCGGGGTCGTGGGCGCGGTCGTGCTGGAGCGGATCCTTCTCCTGGCCGGGGGGCTCGCCCTCGTCCTCGTGCTGGCCGCCTTCTTCGCCCGTCCCCTCCTGCGCGCCTTCCGCGGGTCGCGGCCCCCGGAGCCCCCCCCCGGCCCGGCGGCCGGGGCGTCCTGATTGCCTTCCGGTCCCGCCTCCCGTCGCGGGACGCGAAAACGATGATGGAGGCTGACCATGTGCCGGGCATGTGATGCGAGCCGCCGACGCTTTCTCCAGCGGCTGCTCTGGGGGGGAGCCGCCCTGGGCGCAGGTTTCCTCTTCCGGGGCCCGAAGGCCGAAGGCGCGGAGAAGCTGCGCTTCAGCACCTGGCATCCGCCGCTCAGCCGCGAGACGACGACCGTCTGGACGCCCATGCTCGAAGAGATCCGGCGGAGGAGCGGGGGGGCGCTCGACTACCAGCTCTTCGCCGGGGGTGCGTTGGGAAAGGCTCCGGCGCATTACGACATCGTCAAGAACGGGCTGGCCGACATGGGTTACTTCACGGCCACCTTCACCCCCGGCCGCTTTCCGCTGACCGATGTGCTCTCGCTGGCGGCCTGGGTAGACGGCAAGGACCTGGCCGTGGATATCGGCCGTGCGGTCTACGAGCGCGTGCTGCAAGAAGAGTTCCGCGACGTCCACGTGATCGAGCTGAACGGCTGCATCCAGTCCTTCCTCTGGACCCGCCGCCCCGTCGGCCGGATGGAGGATCTGCGGGGCATGAAGATCCGGACCCCCGGGGGGCACCAGAGCCATTACATCCGTGCGCTCGGAGGGGAGCCGATCTTCATGCCCCCCGGGGACGTCTACCTCGCCCTCGAGAGCGGAACGATCGACGGCATCGTCACCTGCCCGCCCGTGATTCTCGCCTTCAAGCTCCAAGAGGTCCTGCGCTACGGGTTGATCACGACCTTCGGCTGCGTCTCCGAGGGGGTGGTGATGAATCGCCGGAGCTGGGAACGGCTCGATGAAACCCAGCGCCGGTGGGTCGCCGAGGTCGCCTCCAACCCCTTTCGCAGCACGGGGGGGCTCACCCGCCGCGAGTACCCGCAGATGATGGCGGAGATCGAACGCGCCGGCGTGCAGACGGCCGAGCTCCCCCGGCCGGAGGCCGGGCGCTGGTTCGAGCGGTTTCAGGAGGTGACCCGCCGCTGGGCGGAGGAACTCGAGGCCAAGGGGCTTCCGGCGCGGCGGGCGGTCACCGTGATGGATGAGGAATGCGCCCGGCGCAACGTCCAGGTCGTGGCCTGCCCTCCCGAGCTGCGCGCAAAGTGAACCGGGGGGGTCGCCGAAGCGTCGCGGGACCCCCGCCGGGGGCGGCGGGGCTCTTCGAGCGCGCCGTGCGCCGTGCGAGTGCCGCGGCAGGCCGGGTGGCGACGCTCAGTGTGCTGCCGCTCATGTTTCTCACCGGCGCCGACGTCGCCGGCCGTCTGCTCTTCGGCAAACCCCTGCCCGGGGCCTTCGAGCTCTCCGAGTTCCTCCTCGCCGCCTGTGTGCTCCTCGGCGCCGCCCACACCCATCAGGTGGGGGGTCATGTGGCCGTAGGATTCGTTCGCGAACGGCTTCCGCCCCGCCTCCGGGAAGGGGTGCGCCTCTTCACCGTTTTCACGACGCTCGCCGTGACGGCGGTCCTGGTCGGGGAAGGCTTGCGGCAGGGGCTTTCCGAAAAGACGGTCTCCGATCAGCTGCGCATCCCCCTGGGGCCGTTCCGGCTGCTCGTGGCCGCAGGCGGCCTGCTGCTCGCCGGCGAGCTCGTGCGGGAAGGCCTCGAGGCGGCGCGCCGCCTCCGCCGGAGGCGTTGACATGGAGCCGACCCTGGCCGGGGCTGCGGGCCTCGCGGCGATTCTGCTCTTGCTGCCCACCGGCATGCCGATCGCCTTTGTGCTGATGGGGGTCGGCCTGGGCGGGATCTGGGTTCTCTCCGGGCCCCAGGCGGCGCTGCCGGTCCCCGCCCGCGTTCTCTACGAAACGGCGGCCCACTACCCCTTCACCCTCATCCCCCTCTTCGTGTTCATGGGCCACCTGGCCGGGACGGCCGGAGTGACCCGCGAGCTCTATGCGAGCTTCGATGTCTGGCTGCGACGCCTGCCGGGGGGGTTGGCGCTTGCCACCCTCGGGGCCAGTGCAGGGTTCGCCGCGATCTGCGGCTCCTCGGTGGCCGCGGCGGCGGCCATGGGGGCGGTCGCCCTGCCCGAAATGAGGCGTTTCGGCTACTCGCCGCGGCTGGCCACGGGGGTCGTGGCCGCGGGCGGTACCCTGAGTTTTCTCATCCCCCCCAGCCTGGGGTTCGTCGTCTACGGCATGCTGACCGAGCAGTCGATCGGGAAACTCCTCGTCGCGGGAATCCTCCCCGGCGGGCTCCTCTGCGCGGCCTACGGCGCCGTCGTGCTGGTCTGGGGCCTCCTGTTCCCGCGCCACGCGCCCACCCGGCCGCAGCCGTCCACGGTACGGGAAAAACTCCACGCCGTAAGGGGGATCTGGCAGACGGCGCTCATCTTTCTTCTGGTCATGGGGGGAATCTACTCCGGCCGGATCAACCCCACCGAGGCCGGGGGCATGGGGGCGCTCGGTCTGCTCTTTCTTCTCGGCTGTCGGCGCCGGCTCGCGTGGGGGGCGGTCGCCGCCGCCCTCGGGGAGGCGGGGCGGGTGACGGTGATGGTTCTCTTTCTCGTCGCCGGGGCGACGGTCTTCAGCACGTTTCTTGCGCTCTCCACACTTCCCTTCCGGCTCTCGGGTGCGATTTCGGAGATGGGTCTTTCCCCCTGGGGACTGCTCGCCCTGCTCACCCTGCTCTATCTCTTTCTTGGCTGTTTTCTCGACTCGGTCTCCATGATGGTACTCACCCTGCCGGTGGTCTTCCCGCTCGTCGCGGGCCTGCAGATCTCCCCCATCTGGTTCGGCGTCTTCTGCGTCCTCATGATGGAGGCCGGCCTGATCACCCCCCCGGTGGGCCTCAATGTCTACGCGATCGCCGGCGTCGCCGCACCCGTTCCGGCGGGCGAGATCTTTCTGGGCGTGCTGCCGTTTCTGGCGGCCGTGCTGCTGACGGCGGCCGTGCTGACCGCCTTCCCCGGCCTCGCCCTCGTCCTGCCGGAAATGATGGGGCGCTGAGGCCTCCGGCCGGGCTTCCCCCCCGGGGGATTGCCTTGCGCGAGTGAGCGGGAGTATTATCCTTTCCGGGTCGTCTTCAATTTGGTTTAGGAGGTTCGGTCATGAGCCGTTTTCGTTTAACCCTTGTCGTGACCCTGGTCGCGGCGATCGCCCTTTTCGCGCTTCGGCCGGCGCCGCTCTCCGCGCGGGAGAATGTCCCCACGGTGCTTCCCAACTTCGCCGAGCTCGCCCGCCAGGTGAAGCCGGGGGTCGTCAACATCCGCACGGTGAAGATCCAGAAGGAAGGCGGGCCGGTTTTCCGGCACTTCTTCGGCAACCCCTTCGGCGACAGCGACCCCTTCCGCGATTTCTTCGGCGAGGGCGGGCCGGGGCGTGAATTCCGCCAGCAAAGCCTGGGATCGGGCTTCATCCTGGACGCCGAAGGCTACATCGTGACCAACAACCACGTGATCGAGGGGGCCGATCAGATCAAGGTGCGCCTCTTCGACGAACGCGAATTCGACGCCCGGATCGTCGGGCGCGACTCGAAGACGGACCTCGCCCTGATCAAGATCGACGGCGCGAAAGACCTCCGGCCGCTGCGCCTCGGGGACTCCGACAAGCTCGAGGTGGGCAGCTGGGTGCTCGCCGTGGGCAGCCCCTTCGGCCTGGAGCAGACCGTGACCGCCGGCATCGTGAGCGCCAAGGGACGCTTCATCGGGGCCGGCCCCTACGACGATTTCATCCAGACCGACGCCTCCATCAACCCCGGCAACTCGGGCGGGCCGCTGCTGAACCTCCAAGGGGAGGTGGTCGGGATCAACACGGCGATCATCGCCCAGGGGCAGGGGATCGGATTTGCGATCCCGGTGAATCTCGCCCAGAACATCATCGCCCAGCTCAAGCAGCGCGGCAGCGTCGTGCGCGGCTGGATGGGGGTCGGGATCCAGGATTTGACCCCGGAGCTCGCGCAGTACTACGGGCTGAAGGAGCCTCGGGGGGTCCTGGTGACGCAGGTGTTCCCGGGCGACCCGGCCGACAAGGCCGGCATGAAGGTGAAGGACGTGATCCTCTCCATCGACGGGAAAGCGGTGCACAACAGCCGCGAGCTCTCCTCGACCGTCGCCGGGATGGAGGTCGGGCGGGAGGTTCCGGTGAAGGTGATGCGGGACGGCAAGGAAGTCACCCTGCGCGTCAAGCTCGCCGAACGCAAGGACGCCGATCAGCCCGTGCGCAGCCAGGCCCCGCAGGACTCCGACGACCTGGGCGTCCGCGCCGCCGACCTCAACCCGGAGACCGCGCGGCGTTTCGGCCTCGATCCCGAGGAGCGGGGGGTGTTGATCGTCCAGGTGCGCCCGGGGAGCAAGGCGGACCAGGCCGGCATGCGCCAGGGCGACGTGGTGAAAGAGGTGAACCGTGTACCGGTGACGACCGTGCAGGAAATGCGCGCGGAATACCAGAAAGCCCGTGCCGGCGAGACGGTGCTCTTTCTCGTCAAGCGGGGCGGAGCGGGCTTCCTGGTGATCCGAATCCCCAAGTGAGCTTCCCGACCGATCAGGACGGCGCGTCCGCCCCGTGCGGCGCGCCGTCCCCGTCTCCCTGCATCCCCCGGGTCCTGAGCTCCTCGAGCAAGCGGCACCACTCCTCGAGCCGTGCGGCGTGGTGCACACGGCGGCGGATCTCGTCCGCTTCCGCAAAGAGCCTCGAGAAATAGGTCCAGAAACCCTTCATGCGGTTGAGCAGCCGCAGCGGATCGCCGCCCAAGCAGGCCGCGTAGCGGGCGGTCAACTCGTCGTGAAAGGCCCAGAACCTCTCGAGCCGCTCCCGCGCCGCCGGGATCGGCCTTCCCTTCAGCCGCGCGGGCAGAAACGGATCCTGCAGCGCCCCCCGGCCGATCATCCAGGCCGGGATCGCCCCGAGGCGGTCCCGGAGAAAGAGGGCATCCTCCTCCCTGCGGATCTCCCCGTTGTAGACCACGGGGTGACGACAGAGTTCACGGAACCGCGCGAAGGCCGCGAGATCGGTCGGCCCGGCATACATCTGACGTGCGGTGCGGGGGTGGAGGATGACCGCACGCAGGGGATAGCGGTTGAGGATCGGGACGAGTTCGAAAGCCTCCTCGGGGCGGTTTCGGCCGAGGCGCATCTTGATGGACAGCCGGCCCGACAGTTGCGGCATCACGCGATCGAGAAACCGTTCGATCCGCTCCGGCTGGGAGAGCAGGGCCGCCCCCCGGCCCTTGCGCATGACCGGGCGGAACGGGCAGCCGAGATTCCAGTTCACGTCCCGGTAACCGAGATCCGCAAGCTGCCGGTGAAGGAAAAGAAACTCCTCGGCCGATGCGCCGAGAATCTGCGGCTCGACCGGAAGCCGCCGGTTTTCCCCCGGCGCGAGGTCCCGGAGCATCGCTTCCTCGAAGCGCTCCGGGGGACAGGCGGTGACGAAGGGCGCGACGGCGGAATCGAACCCCCCGAAATGCGCGCTGAAGGCGTTGCGAAAGGCGCTGTCCGTGAATCCCTTGAGGGGAGCGAGAATGAGTTCCGTGCAAAGGACGCTGTTCGTCATGGCCCGTGGAGGGTAGCCGAAGCCCCCCCCGGCGTAAAGACGGGGGCCGCCGCTTGCGGGCGGCCCGGAAATCGGCTAAGCAGGGCATCCCATGACGACCTCCCCCTGCCCCCCCGACCGCGCGGAGGAGGCCCTCGCGCGTCGGACGGCCCTCGGGGTCGCGGCGGCGGGCTCTTTTCTCACGCCCTTCATGCTCTCCGCGGTCCATGTCGCCCTCCCCGCCATCGGCCGGAGCCTTTCCGCGGACGCCGTTCAGCTGGGCTGGGTCGCCACCTCGATCGTGGCGGCGGCGGCTGCGGCCCTCGTCCCCGCGGGGCGGCTGGCCGATCTGCACGGCAGAAAGAGGCTTTTCCGGCTCGGGATGATGGTGCTCGCGGCGGCGACCCTGCTCGCCGGCCTCGCCCCCACGATCGGCTTCCTGATCGCCTGCCGGGTCCTGCAGGGCCTCGGGATCGCCTTCGTTTTCGCGACCGGCATCGCGCTGGTGACGGCGGTCTACCCCCGCGAGGAGCGCGGCCGCGTGCTCGGGGTCACCGTCGCCGCCGTATACGCCGGCCTGAGCCTGGGCCCCCTCGTCGGCGGGCTGCTGACCGCAGGGCTCTCCTGGCGGGCGATTTTTCTCCTGCCGCCGCCGCTTTGCGTGCTGCTCGCCTGGCTGACCGGGCGCAACCTCAAGGGGGAATGGGCGCCCGCCTGCGGGGGGCGGCTCGACGGCAAGGGGACGGTGCTCTACGCCGCCTCCGTCACGGCCCTCCTCTCGGGCCTCGCCGAGCTGCTCGAAGCTTCGGGGATGCTCCTCTTCGCCGCCGGGCTGGCGGGTCTCTACGCCTTCGGGCGCCGGCAGCTTCGGCACGCGGAGCCGCTCTTCGAGATGCACTTGCTGCTCGAAAACCGCGTTTTCGCCTTCTCCTGTCTCGCCGCGCTGATCCATTACGCGGCGACCTACGGCGTCACCTTCCTCATGAGCCTGTGCCTGCAGCTCGTCCAGGGGCTCTCGCCCCGCGAAGCCGGCCTGGTCCTCACGGCGCAGCCCGTGTTCATGGCGTTGTTTTCGCCCTTCGCCGGAAGGCTCTCCGACCGCCTGGAGCCCCGGATCCCGGCCTCGGCCGGGATGGCGGTGACGGCGCTCGCCCTCGGCGGGCTGATGCGGGTGGCGGCTTCCGAAAATCTCCTGCCGGTTTTCGCCGTGCTCGCACTGCTCGGCTTCGGCTTCGCGCTGTTTTCATCGCCGAACATGAACGCCATCCTGAGCGCCGTCCCGCCGCGCCTCTACGGCGTCGCCTCGGGGTCGGTGGCGACGATGAGGCTACTCGGGCAGGGCGTCTCGCTCGGGATCGTCACCCTTCTTTTCGCCGCCGGGGTGGGCCGGGAACCGCTCGGCGATGGGAGCCGGGCGGCGTTCCTCTCGAGCCTCAACGGGGCGCTCGCCGTTTTCCTGGTCCTCTGCCTTGCCGGGGCCGCTATTTCGCTGTTGCGGGGGAACCTGAGGGGGGAGGGACGCGGGGCGGCTTCCTGAGGGAGGGGGGGATAGTGCCGCTCAGCCGGGGGGGTTGCCGTGCAGGCCGATCTCGGCGGCGACGGTGCGCATGCCGCGAATGGTCTCGGCGATCAGCCAGGTGAGATCGGCCCCGAGCAGCGCGGCCCCCGTTTCGATGACCTGGCGGTTCACGCCGGCGGCGAAGCGCTTGTCTTTCCATTTCTTGCGGACGGAGGAGGCCTCGAGATCGAGCACGCTGCGCGAGGGGCGTACCAGGGCCGCCGTGGTCACGAGGCCGGTCAGCTCGTCGATCGCATAGAGGGTCTTTTCGAGATCGCTCTCGGGCCGGACCTCGGAGCAGATCCCCCAGCCGTGGCTCACGGCGGCCCGGATGACGGTTTCGGGCCAGCCGCGTGCACGCAGGATTTCCGCCGTCTTGCGGCAGTGCTCCTCGGGGAAGCGCTCATAGTCCAGGTCGTGGATCAGGCCGACGAGTCCCCAGAGGTCCTCGTCCGCGCCCTTCAGCTGGGCGAAATGACGCATGACCGCTTCCACGGCCAGCGCGTGCTTGAGGAGGCTTTCGCTCCGGTTGTATTCCCGGAAAAGGGCCAGGGCTTCCTCGCGGGTCGGCAGGGGGGCTTCCATCGGTCCATCCGTCCGTGCGGGCAGAAAAAGAAGCGATCCGGGATTCGGGAACGGATCGTCCGGCAGGCTATTTCGGCGGGGGAGCCCTGTCAAGTGGCGGGGAAAACCGGAGCTGCGATCGGCGTGCCCGCTCGACCGTAGTCCCAGGGGAGATCTCGGGCCCCGTTCACATCCCAAGGAAAACGGAGGAGGCATGGGTAAGGAGGTCAGGGTGGAGATCGACGATCTGGTGGGGTTCGGTCTGGAAGTGATCCGCCGCGCGGGGGCGATGGCGCTCGACTTTTACGGCAAGGGGCGGCCGCAGGTGAGATTCGACGACCGGGTCGTGACCGAGGCGGAACTCGTGCTCACGGAGTTCTTCGCGGCCGAGCTCCATCGGCGCTTTCCCGAGCATCGGATCTTCCTCCACGACGCCCCGGCGGAAGGCTACTCTCACGAACGCGGGCGGTTTCTCTGGAGTTTCGACGCCCTCGAGGGGGTCGCCAACTTCCAGGCGGGGATCCCGCTCTGGGGGCTGTCGCTGGCGTTGATGGAGAATTTCTGGCCCCTTTTCGGGGTCTTCTACATGCCGGCCACCGGGGATCTCTTCCATGCGCGGGCCGGCGGCCGCGCCTTTTGGGGCGAGCGGGAGATCCGCATCCCCGTCTGCGGGGGGCTGAACGACGAGAGCCTCCTGCTCACCTATTCGCGGTTCCATCAGCACTTCCGCACGAGCTTCCCGGGGAAGATCCGTTCCTTCGGTTGCACCTCGGCCCACATCGGCTACGTGGCCACGGGGCGGGCCGATGCCGCGGTCATCGCCAACGAGACTTTTCAGGGACTGGCCGCCGCGCGGATCCTTCTCGAGGCGGCCGGGGGGCGGTTCCGCCGGCTGGACGGAGGCGACTTCGATCTCAACGATTGCCTCGACGGCCGCAAGATCGATGAGCCGCTGCTCGCCGGCGAGCCCGGCGTGCTCGCCGCGGTCCAGGGGTGCCTGTCCGCTCTGAAGTGAGCCGAGAAGATGAAATTGAGAAGCAAGTTGTTCGTCGTGCTGGTGGCCTTCAGCCTGTTGCCGCTCGTTCCCGTCGTCTGGATCGGCGGACGGGAAATGGCCCGTCTGGAAGCCGAGATCTCGGCCGACGTCCACCGCCAGATCGCCGGGCTCTGGCGTCAAATCCTGAGGCTGACGACCGAGGATTCCGCCGCCCTTGTGCAGGCGAGCAAGCGTTCCTTCGAGTTCGCTCTGTCGCTGCTCGTGCGCGAGGCCGAAGCGGTTTTCGCCGAAGAGCCGCCGGCTCGCGTGGAGGCGCTCTACGCCTCCGACTTCGACGATCCGTTCCGCACCCCGCCGGAGGCGCAGTGGCGGCCCGACGGCGCGGAAGGGGCGGCAGGGGGACACCGCGGCGGCTACTGGGTCAGCCGCCGGCGGCCGTCCCTGCTTCTCGCCCCCGGCCTTTCCGAAGACGAGGCCCGCGAGGAGATCGATCGGCTGACGGCGCTCGAGGACACTTTCCGGGAAGTCGCCGAACGCCTGGGGGCGGTCTTCCACGCGGCTTTCGCGGTCACCGAGAGCGGGGTGCAAATCGTCTTCCCGGGGCGCGGCGGGTTTCCCCCCGGATACGACCCGCGGCTGCGGGCCGGCTTTTCCGAGGCCACCGGCGAGCCGCGCTGGATCGGCCCGGTCGTGGATCCCGGCAGCCGGCGCTCGCTGCTGACGGTGGTGCAGAGGGTGTTCCATCCCGACGGGACGCCGGCGGCCGCGGTCGGCCTCGAGGTGCTCTCGAGCGAGGTGTTGCGCGTCGAGGCGCTCTCCACGCTCTGGCGAAGCGAGAGCGTCTCCTCCTATCTCGTCGAGGCGGTTCCGGTCCCCGACGGCCGCGGGCACGAACTTCTGGTCTTCGCCCGCCGCGAGCAGGAGACCGGGGAGCTGGTCTGGGACGGCCTGCCCGTCCCGGAGCCGCTTTCGGAGGTGGAACCGGAGGCGGCCGGACGGCTCGCGCAGGCCGTCCTCGAGCGTCGCTCGGGGGTTGTCGAGATGGACTGCCGCGGCGAACCCTGCCTCTGGGCGCATGCGCCCATGCACGGCGAAATCGCCTTTCTGGTCGCCGTGCCCCAGGCGGTGATCACCCGCCTTCCCGAGCGGGCGGTTGCGGCCATTGCGGCGTTCACCCGGGAGGAAATCCAGGTCGTGAGCCTCGCCGCGGTCGGGGCCCTGCTCGTCGCCGTCCTGGCCGCCTGGCTCGGCTCGCGCCGCATCACCCGGCCGATGGCGGCGCTCGCGGAGGCCGCCGAGGAAATCAGCCGCGGCCGGTTCGACCTCCGCATCGGCCTGCACACCGGGGACGAACGCGATCGGGTCATCGAAACGTTCAACGAGATGGTCCCGAAACTGGAGGAGCACCTGCGCATGCGCAACGGCCTGCTCTTGGCGAGCGAGGTCCAGCAGAAGCTGCTGCCGCGCCGCACGCCGGCGTGGCCGGGTCTGGAAGTGGCCGGTGCGAGCCTCCCCTGCGACGAGACGGGGGGCGACTACTATGACCTCTTCGAGGACGCGGTCGGGGCTCCCTGCGTCGCCGTGGGCGACGTCGCCGGCCACGGCATCCCGGCCGCGCTGCTGATGGCCACGGCCCGGGCCACACTCCGGATGCGCGCCGTCGCCCCCGGCGGCTGCGCCGAGATCGTGGGGGATGTGAACCGCCGCCTCGCCGAAGATTTCGGTGAGAGCGGGTCCTTCATGACGTTGTTCTTTCTCTGCCTCGATGGGGAGCGCTGGCACCTGCGCTGGGTGCGCGCCGGGCATCCGCCGGCGCTGCTGTACGATCCGCGTTCCCGCCGTTTCCGCGAACTCCGCGGCTCGGGCCTGCCGCTCGGCGTCGATCCCCGGGCGCGTTTCGTCGAGGAGGGCGCGGGCCCCCTGCCTGCGGGAAGCGTCGTCTTCATCGGCACCGACGGCATCTGGGAGACCGTGGGGCCGGGGGGAGAGTTTTTCGGACAACCCCGCCTGCGGGACCTCATCTCCCGCCACGGCGGTGCCCCCGCCCGGGTGCTCGTGCAGGCCGTCGTCGAGGAGCTGGCGCGTTTCCGCTCCGGCCGCCGCTCCGCCGACGACGTGACCCTGGTGGCGCTGCGGATGCTTTAGAGGCGCTCGATCGCCTCGCCCTTCCGCAGCAGATCGTCGAGGAAGTCCCGCAGCGAAAACAGGGCCCGCACCGCCTCCTCCAGCCGCACCGTCAGGGGGTCGTCCCCGCCCAGCAGGGCGGTGGCCTTCTGCAAGGTTTTTTCCGCCTTGTCGGCCTGCCTGCGGATTTCCTCGCGCAGGGTTTTGCGCTTGCGGTGTTTTTCACGCTCCTCGAGAATCAGCGGCAGCAGGCGCTGGATCGAGTATTCGACGATCGCGTCGCGGGGGGCGCTCGAGTCCCGTGCGGCCGCTTCGAGGTTGACCAGAGTCCGCCGGCTGATCACGAAGGTCTTCTGAACGCGCTCCAGACAGCGGAACTCGGCCGGCTCGATCTTGCGGGCGATCGTGCGCAGGCTTTCGATGTCCTCCACCAGCTGGTCGAAAAGGGACTTCTGCTTGATCCCCAGGTGGGCGGCGACGATGCTCAACACCCCGATCGCCCGCGGCGAGAGTTTGAAGGTGGCGCGGACGGATTGCCGCCCGCGCAGGTCCTTGAGCTCCGGCAAGGGCAACTCGGCTTCTTCCATCGGAGTCCGATCGTAAAATTATCAGATAGGTTTAATGCTGAATAGTAATGAAACTGTCTTGACAAAGCCTCTTTGATAATTATTATTCGGCCGAAAACTGACGAAGGATACAAAACTCGTGGCAAATTGCAAGTCGAAAGGGGGGTTGAAGGATGATGGATCTGGTCCGCTGGAATCCGTGGAAGGAAATGGTGTCCCTGCGGGATCGCATGAACCGTCTTTTCGACGATGTCTTCTTCCGCTCCGATCGCCGCGACGACCCCTGGGCGGAAGGCGTGTGGGTCCCGGCGGTGGACATGTTCGAGACCGATGACAAGGTCGTGATCAAGGCCGAGCTTCCCGGCTTGGAGAAGAAAGACATCAGCCTGGACCTGCAGAACGGCGTCCTGACGCTCAAGGGCGAGCGGAAATCGGAAAACGAGGTGAAGGAGGAAAACTACTATCGCCGGGAGATGTCCTACGGCAAGTTCGTGCGCTCCTTCAGCCTGCCGGTGGACGTCGATGCGGAGAAGATCAAGGCCGAGTTCAAGAACGGCCTGCTGACGGTGGAGGTTCCGAAACCCGAGGGACACAAGCCGAAGCAGATCAAAGTCAACTGACCGCGATCCTGCGCTTCGGACCCGGGAAGGCCCCTCTCCAGGGGGCCTTTCTTTTTGGCGCCATCCCACCGCTCCTTGGACAACCCGCCAGCCTGCATTATCTTTCTCGATTGAAGCAGAAATCGCAAATTCTCGTCCAGACGGTTGCCATGAGAAAAGTGTTCCGCGTCCTCCGGGCCCTCCTCCGCGGCCTCTGGCAGGCCGTGAGTTTCGGGAGGCGGCTTGCGGCGAATCTGCTGTTTCTGGCCGCCGTCGCCCTTCTCGCCGTGCTGTTCTTCGTCGGCCGGGAGCCGCGTCTGCCCGAGTCCGCCGTCCTGGTGGTGGCCCCGAGCGGCGTTCTCGTGGAGGAGGCGACCCGTGAGCTGTCCCTCACGGAGTTTCTCTCCGAGGAGGAGGGCGCTGCGGAAACGGTGGTGCGCGACGTCGTCGAAGCGCTCGATCTCGCGCGCGAAGACCCGCGCATCCGCGCGGTCCTTCTGGATCCCAGCCGGCTGAGCGGGGCGGCGCTGAGCAAGCTCCAGGCGCTGGGCGCGGCGCTCGAGCGCTTTCGCGGGTCGGGAAAGCCCGTGATCGCCGCGGCGGACTATTTTCTCCAGTCGTCCTACTACCTCGCGGCCCACGCCGACCGCGTCTACGTCGGCCCGATGGGGGGGGTGTTCCTGAAAGGCTTCGGCCTGTACCGGCACTACTGGCGTTCGGCGCTGGACCGGCTCGGGGTGAAGGTCCACGTGTTCCGCGCCGGCGCCTACAAGTCCGCCGCCGAACCTCTCGAACGCACCGAAATGTCGGACGAGGACCGGACGGCCAGCGCCGCCCTGCTCGACGTCCTCTGGTCGGAGTACAAACAGGGGGTGGCCGCCCGCCGCGGCCTGGATCCGGCGCGGCTCGAAGACTACGTTCAGGAATTTCCGCGCCACCTGGAGGCGGCGGGCGGGGACGCGGCCCAGGCGGCTCTGGCGGCGGGCCTGGTGGACGCGGTTCGGGGGCGCGAGGCGCTGAGAGAGGAACTCACCGCCCTGGTCGGGGAGGATGTCGCGGAACAGTCCTTCCGCAGGATCGAGAGCGGAAAATACCTGCGGGCGAGGCGTGCCGAGCTGGGCCGACCCGACGATCGGCGCCCCAAAATCGCGGTGATCGTCGCCCAGGGGGTCCTCCTGGACGGGGTCGCCCGGCCCGGCCGGGTCGGGTCGGCGCAACTCGCCCGGCGGATTCGCAAGGCCGTGCAAGACGGCTCCGTGCGCGCCCTGGTGCTTCGGGTAGACAGCCCCGGCGGGAGTGCCTTGACGGCCGAGAACGTGCTGCGGGAACTCGAACGCGCCCGGCTCGCGGGAAAACCGGTCGTCGCCTCGTTCGGCTCAACCGCCGCCTCGGGCGGCTACTGGATCGCCTGCGGTGCGGATGAGATCTGGGCCGCCCCGACGACGGTGACCGGTTCGATCGGGGTCTTCGGCGTATTGCCGACTTTCGAAAAGGGCCTCGAATCTCTCGGGATCCGCAACGACGGCGTGGGGACCACGCGGGTCGCCGATGCCTTCGTGCCCGGCCGGCCCCTGAATCCGCTCGTCGCCTCGTCGATGAGCCTGCTGGTGGAACGGAGCTATCAGGCCTTTCTCGAACGGGTCGGACAGGCGCGCGGGCTGTCCGGCGAGCGGCTCCGGCTGGCCGCCGAGGGCCGGGTCTGGTCGGGGCGTGACGCGCGCGAAAAGGGGCTGGTCGACCATCTCGGGGGCATCGAAGAGGCGATCGCTGCGGCCGCCCGGCGAGCGAAGCTGGAGGACTATGCGGTCGACTATGTCGAGCCGCCGCTCTCCCGGCGGGAGAAGATTCTCCGGGAGATCCAGGAGCAATGGGTGCAGGGGGGAGGGGATTGGCGGCGGCTTGCGCGACTGGTTTTCCCGGCGGAGGCGGTGTGGGCCTTGCCGCAAGGGATCGGCGAACTCTTGACCCAGGACCCCCGGGGCGTCTTCGCCTATTGCCTCGCCTGTGAAGGGATCGACTGAAACAGGCGCCCTGCGGCGGGGGGTTGCGGCAGCCGAGTCGTGCACGATGGAGGGTGTGCGATGAAGGAAAAAAAGGAGATCAAAAGGGACATCCTGGACAAATTCCGCGCCATCGGCGCGGAGACCGGAGACACGCTGCCGGCGCAATGGCTGGAGGCGGTCTACCTGATGCGGCTTTCCGCCGAGGAAAAGAAACTGTTCAAGAAGGCCGTGCAGGAGCTGGTTTCCGTGGGCATCCTCGAGCAGGTGGAAGGTCCGGGCCTCAACCTGCGGCTGACCGCCAAAGGGGAACACCTCCTTTACGGCTCGGAGGCCACCCGCTCCCTGCGCGAAGCCGAGACGAGCCGCGAATGGTTCGAGTTCAGCGGAAACGAGCTGTAGCCCCACGACGCACGGGAAGCCGCAGCGGCGTGCAAAGGAAAGGCGGCCGACGGGATTTCCCCGGGGCCGCCTTGATACTTTCAGGGAGGCGTTTTTCAGTCGAGGGAATCTTCCAGCAGGGCGTCGCGGATCAGCTTGGCGGCAACCCGTTCTGCGTGGATCTCGTAGGTGCCGCCTTCGATTTGTGCTTTGAGCGCGGCGACCTTTTCCTCCCGGATGTCGGGAAGGGCGCGGATCGCCTCCCGGGCCTCCCGGAAGCGTGCGGCCGCGTCGTTCAGCTCGACCGTATCCCCGGGGAGCGCGGGGCGGTCCGCCGCCTCGCCCGCGGGCTGCCCGGCGGTGGCGTTCTCGGTCTTCGCGGGGCTGTACAGTTCAACCATCGTTGCCTGGTCTTTGGGCGTGACCTGCATGGGGGTCTCCTTGATTGCAAATATCCGCTAACCTGATGGTATTGCTTCGGTTATTCAGCCTATCAGGCCTTGCGGCCGCGGTCAAACGCGCCGCGTCGCTCTGGTGCTGTTATCGGCGCTTTCCGTGCCGACTTTAGACTTTTTTCATAATTTTTTGCATTTTTCAAAAATCGCGCCCCGCCGCGCCGATCGCCGCCGACTCGTTCCGGGGAGAAGGAGGCTTGAGCTCGATGCCCTCCGAAGATCCGGCATTCCGCCGCGCCCTCACCCTCGCCCTGCGTTTTCTCTCTCGACGGGACCACTCGGCCCGGGAGCTCTCCGGAAAGCTCGAACGCAAAGGGGTGGAAGCTGAGATCGTCCGCGGCGTGATCGAAGAGTGCCGGCGGCTGGGGTATATCGACGAGTCGCGCAGCGCCGCGCAGCTTGCCCAGAGCCTGCGGCGCCGCGGCTTCGGCATGCTGCGCCTGCGCCGAGACCTGCTGCGAAGGGGGCTGCTTTCCACCGAGGAAGACCGCTTGCCTCCGGGGGTCTGGGATCCGGCCGAGGAGGCCGCTGCGGCCCTGCAGGCGGCACGCAAGAAATGGGCGGCCCTCCAGGGCGACGAAGAGAGCGCTCTGGTGCGGAAGGCCAAACTGGAGCGCTTCCTTCGTGCGCGCGGGTTCTCCGCAGCCTCGATTCGGGAAGCGCTGTCGCGGGTGGCGGAGATCGAACCGCCCCCTCAATAGTTGAAGACCACGCGGAAGATCACCGCAACGCCGCGCGGGTCGAGGCGGATCACCTCGCCCGTAGCGCGCAGCATCGCCCGGCTGCGCACCAGAGGGATTGAGAGCGCGATCTCCTCGCCCACGGCCGGACGCGGATCGGCCTGTAGCAGAACCCCCCGGGCGCTGAGATTGATCACCCGGGCGCGGAATCGACCCGCGCGCGTGATACATTCGGCCAGGATGGGCATGGTCTCGGATTCGAATTGACGCCGGAAATCCTCCCGCCTGCATCCGCGCCCCGCTTCCATTTTGTCTCCGGCCGAGATTCCGCTCATGGCCTCTCCCCGGACGACGCAAGGATCGATCCGGAAAAATTTTCGGCGACGGGGAAAAAAGCAAAAACCCTTGCCAGAGTCTCCTCGTTCAATTAGTATCCGCCCCATGAGCCCCTGTCTTGAGCCCGCCCCTCCCGGTCGAGTCAGTATTTTTTTTCTCAGACCTCGGTTGCAGAGGTAAGAGCGCCTCCGCCCCCGCAGGTTTTTGATAAATCCAATATCCTGAAATCATTTATCATTAATTCATCCTGGGGCCTGCATGATTCTTGCTTCGTCTTTTGGCCGAGGGGCTGTGCGGAATCATGGGGAAAAGAGATGCTTTTCCCCCTGAAGAGGAGTGAAACGATGGTCTACGGGCAGCAAGAAGGCGGTTCAACCCGCAGACTCAAGGAGAAATTTTTCCCTTGGCTGGTGGCCGTGTTGTTGGGGCTTGCCATTTCCGTGAGCGACATTCACTTCCCCAACGAAAGAAGGGGTGCAGAGCAAGGCGGCGGATACCCGGACTCCACGGCAAGCCGGGAGCGGCCCGGCGCGGGTTTCCTCGACCGCGAAGATCCGGCCGGCAGGGATCAACCTTTCCTTTTCGCCTATGAACCGAAGCCCGAACCCGATCTTCTGCCCTTTGACCGGGCCGTTCACGAGGCGGCCGGGCGGTACCATGTGGAAGTGGAACTGATTCTGGCGATCATCATGGCCGAGTCGCGCTTCGACCCGCGGGCGAAATCCAAAAAAGGGGCCCGCGGCCTGATGCAGCTCATGCCGGTCACGGCCTCGGCCTACGAGGTGAGCGACGCCTTCGACCCCACCGAAAACATCGATGCCGGAACCCGCTACTTGCGCGACCTCCTCGATCGTTTTGGGGGGGATCTCCGTCTCGCCCTTGCCGCCTACAACGCCGGCGAACAGGCCGTGATCCGGCACAAGGGCGTTCCGCCGTTTCCCGAAACGCGCGCCTACATCGAGAAGGTCCTGCAGTATTATCGCCTGATCAAAGAGGATCGGCTCGATTTCGACTTTCCCCTCACCCTTTCCTCCGCCCCGTCCTCTCCCGCGGGATTCCCGGTCATTGTGGACTGAACAGGTCGTTTCGGACCAGGCGGCGCCCACCGATGCGCACCGCCACGGGACGGCTGCCGCCTTCCTCGCGTCGTTCGGCATGCAGGTGGAGATGGGGCTCGAGCGACATCCCCGAGTTGCCCACCCGCCCTAAAAAGGCGCCGGCGGCGACCCGGTCCCCCGGGGCGACGCTCGGGCTCGATTGGGCGAGATGCGCTACCACGACCTCGAATCCGCCGCAATCGAGGCGCACGAAATTCCCCTCCGGGGGATCCGGGTCCATCCGGGGGGGGGACCGGTCGGGCATTCCGCTGCGGCTGGCGATCACGGTCCCCCCGCAGGGGGCGAAGACCGGCAGCCAGAAGATGAAATAGTCCCGCGGGTCGCCCGGCCGCAATCCGCGGGCCCGGCGTCCCAGGGGATCGACGCGCACGATGTCGAGGGCGTAGGCCTGGCCCCGGTGAGGCGCAAGCGCTTCCGACGACAGCGTCTTGAGGTGGGGATTGATCAGAATGGAGAAGCCTCCGTGGACGACGCGGAAGGTCCCGCCGCGAAGAGGGGAATCGAGGTCCACCGTTTCCGCCTCCGGCGGCGCCGGGGCGAAACGGGCGAACAGGAAAACGGCGGTCGAGACGACGGCGATGAGCAGACTGGACAGCGTGGCCGGGTGCGGCCGAAGGCTTGCCCTTCCGACTCCGGGTGGCTGCTCGGGGCGTCGCCGGGAGAGGATGGCGGCCCCGGCCTGAAGCAGACCCCAGAGGACCAGCAGGCTGCGCGGGAAGAGCTGCCAGACGCCCACCGTCCACAGCATCCCGCCGTAAGCCGCACAGGCCGCGAGATGCGCCCCCCGGGCGCCCGGGCAGCGCAACAAGCGGACTGCAAGGGCGCCGGGCAGGAGAACCTCCCCGATCAGGGAGATCGCGACCAACTCGTCCATGCCGGCGTCTGTAGCAGATGCCGGCCGGGATGGCCACCCGGCGGGGTTCCCCCGACTGCCGCGGACCCGCGGTCAAGGGGTTTTGGGTTTTGCGGCGGCCAGGCTTCCGGCGAAGGCGAAGAGAAGCCCTCGCAGGTGCGGGGGGAGTTCCTCGAACTCAATGGCGAGCGAGCTGCGGCGGCGGCCCCCGTGGAGCAGGGTGCGCCGCCGGACGATGCGACCGGCGATTTCCAGGGCCACCCCCGGCCCATGGAGAGCGGCCTTGACCCGGCGGCCGACCAGGGGGTCGCAAGCCGAGGGGTCCGCAGGGGGGGGCGGCAGGCCGTCGGTTTCCGGAACGAAGGAAACGCCGGAGACCGAGAGGTCGTGGGAGAGGCCTTCCAGGCGAAGCGTCCCCCGGCCCAGCCCGTCGGTTGCGACTTCCACCCGCATGGGGACGGGGATGCGGTAGCGGTCCCCCCGGCGGATCCCTTCTTCCCCGGCGGGGCGCTGCATATCCGAGCGCAAGCCGCAGAGCCGCACCAGCCCGCGTTCCACGGCCGGGTGACGGCGGCAGGCCCGCATCAGGCGCCCGCGGGGGATCGCGAGAATCTCGGCCGGGCCGACCGCCTCGACGAGGCTGGAGGAGGGCCGCCGCTCCTGAAAAGGATAGACATCACCGAACGCATCCCCCTCCCGCAGCGTGCGGGACGGGGGCCGGCGACGGCGGGGTTTTTCCTCGACCGTTTCGTAACGCGACTCGCGCAGCGTGCCTTCGACGACAAGGTGGAGATCTTCCGGCGGCGCGCCCGGTCGCAGGAGGATTTCCCCGGCGGGCACGCGGCTTCGGCGGCAGCAGGCGAGGACGGCCAGGCGTTCGCGGCGGGCGAGGGACCGCAGGAAGGCGTCTGCGGGCCCGCCGCCCGGCGGCGAGCGGTCGATCTCGCCCTGGAATGCGGCCAGCTCCCCGGCGGAAGGCCGCCCGAGGCGCCAGGCGGACAGCTCGGCCGACCAGGCGGCGAGGATCCGTCCTTCCGCAAGGAAACGGCCGGCCGCTTCCCGATAACGCGCGCGGGCTTCCCCCGGGCGCTCGTGCGCTGCGAGCAGGCGGGCATGCATCTTCAGCAGCTCGGGGCAGCCGGGGGCCTCCGCGAGCAGGCAGGCGAGGGCTTCCGGCGAGTCGATGCGGATCTCTCCCCGGAGGATGTGGCGAAGGAGTTGAGAATTCACGGCCGTTTCCCCTCATCGGTTTTCGTCCGGAGAGGGCCGGGGCTTGAGGGAAAAATGACAAGAGCCATGGAAACGATTGCATCGGCGGCCGATTCGGGCTAATGGCCCGCAGAGCCCGCCGCGCTCCCCGATGCTCCAGGGAGGCGGTGTTTTTTTGCCGGGAACGGAAAATCATGGAAACCCTGCGGCACAAAGTGGGGCGGACGCTCGGGGAGGGCCTGCGCAAGGGGGTTTCGGCCTACCTCTGGCTCCTCAAGATCTGGCTGCCCATTTCGTTGGCCACGGCCCTTCTGGATTGGAGCGGGTGGCTTGCGGCCCTCGATTTCATGCTGCAGCCCGCGATGGGGATCCTGCGGCTGCCCGCGGCCGCCGCCTTGCCCATCCTGATCGGGCTCACGGCGGGGGTCTACGGCTGCCTGGCGGCCATGGCGGTCCTGCCGCTGACGGCCGAGCAGATGACGGTCGTCGCCGTGTTCGTCCTGATCGCCCACAACCTGCCCCAGGAAGGATTGATCCAGGCCCGCTCCGGGATTTCCTTCTGGAAGGCGACCGCCGTGCGGCTCGCGGCCGCCGTGGTGACGAGCCTGTTGCTCGCCTGGTGGTTGGATCCCGCCCCTTCCGCTTTTGGGGGTGAAGGCGGCCCCGCGGTCATGGCGGCGCGGGCGGGCTTCGCCGCTTTTCTCGGCCACTGGGGGTTGGAGACCCTGGGCCTGTGCCTCAAGGTGTTCGCCATCCTGCTCGGCATCATGATCCTGATCGAATTCATGAAGGCCTTCGCCTGGATCGGCTTTTTCGTGGCCGTCTTCGGGCCCCTGCTCGCCTTCCTCGGCCTGGACCGTCGCGCGGCCGTGCTCTGGCTCACCGGCGCGCTCTTCGGCCTCGCCTACGGCGGGGCGCTGATCGTGGAGCAATCGCGCGAGCTCGATCTGAGCGCCGAGGAGGTGCAGAAGCTTCAGCTCTCGATCGGAATCAACCACTCCATGATCGAGGATCCGCTGCTCTTTCTGCCCTTCGTCGTGAGCCCCCTGTATGCCTGGCTGCCGCGGCTGGCGGCGGCGATGGCGGTGGTCTATCTGCTCACGCTGTGGTTCCGGCTCCGGCCGGCTTCGACCCGTTCCTGACGCTCCGGCCCGCCCCGGGGTCTAAAGCTCGAGAACATCGCGCAACACGGGGACGAGATCCATGAAGTCGAACCGCTCCTCGCGCGCCGGGTCCCGGGCCTCGCCTGCGGCGTAGCTCACCCCGAAGCGGTATCCGATCGGCACCCCCCGCTCGGCGCAGTAGCGGGAGAGGGAATCCTTGGTCATGCTGCCGATGGTGAAGGCGCCGGCGCGGTGCGCCCATGCGAAGTGGGGTCCGTCTCCCCCGCTGTCGCCGATGACGACCACGCGGCGCGGGGGGATGCCGAGGCGGCGCGCGGTTTCCTCCGTGGAAACGGCCTTGTCGCTGGTCTCCCGCAGCTCATAGAGGATCCCGGGATCCGTGGGGGAGGGGGGGTAGCGCAGAAAAGCGTTCGCCGAAAGGGCGGGAAGGGGCGGGAGCCGCCGCGTGGCGAGGACCCGCTGGAAATAGCCGATCATCGCCGTCGTGTTGATCATGAAGAGGATGCCGCGCTCGAGGCACCAGGCGATCAGCTCGGGGACGCCGCGGTAGACGGCGAAGCCCCTCTCGAGGTAGGCATCCATCGCCTCCTCCCGGACCGGCCCCGGCAGGAGGGCGCGGAGCCGCTCGCAGGCCTCGCCCAGCGTGATGCGGTTTCCGGTGTAGCTGCGGAAGATCTCCTCGCAGCGCGGGAAAAGCTCGGGGGAATGGAAGGCGATGAAGTCGAACGGACCCGTGGGCGAGAGGCACTCGCTCCAGTCGGAAGAGATGATGGCCCGGAAACGCTGGGGGAGCGGCGGCATGGCAAGACCCCTTTGCAGGATTTTCCCGCCGCGGCTTGATTTCCACCGCGGGGGTGCGCTATATTGGAATCAATCATCGAAAGCCTTCTCGCGCAGAGGGCCCTTTCGACTTGCGGGGCATCCGTTCCAAGGCGGCACCCTGAAGGAGGAGACGATGAGAATTTCAGGAAAGGAGGGTGCATCGATGGCCAACGGAACGGTGAAGTGGTTCAACGACAAAAAAGGCTACGGCTTCATCCAGTCGGAAGACGGCCAGGACGTCTTCGTCCATCACACCGGCATCGCGGGATCCGGCTTCAAGACCCTGAAAGACGGCGACCGTGTCACGTTCGACATCACGCAGGGCAAAAAAGGCCCGGCGGCGGTGAACGTCACGACGGTCGGCTGATCCACTCGATCGCCGCACAGCGGGAAAGGCCCCCCGGTCACCTCGGCCGGGGGGCCTTTCGTTTCGGCCCGATTCCCGGCCGTCAGCCGAAAACCCCCCCCATGCGCGTTCCGGCGAGCCGGTTGATGATCAGCAGGCAGGCCGCGCCGAGCAGGATGAGAATGAAGCCGAGGGCCGCCGCCTCGTTCACCGATCCCCCGATGTAGAAGTTGAAAATCCCCACCGTCATCATCTCGTGCCCCGGCACGACGAGCAGCAGGGTCGCCGAGGCCTCCTGCAGCGCGAGGATGAAGGAGTAGAGCGATCCCACCAGGACGCCCTTCCAGATGAGCGGCAGCGTGATGTCGCGAAAGGTCCGCGCCCGCCTGGCCCCGACGCTTTCGCCCGCCTCCTCGTAGGAGCGGTGGACGACCTGGAGCGAGGCGTAGGTGCCGCGCACGGTATAAGGCAGGCGGCGCACGCCGAGGACGACGGGGATCACCACCCACAGGCCGATGAAGGCCGTCTCGATCCCGGGCAAGGGTTCCCGGAAGGCGCGCATGTAGGCGATCCCGATCCCCGTCCCGGGCAGGGCGAGGATGAGGGTGGTGAGGGAGTCGAGGACTTCGCGTCCCGGCAGGCGGGTGCGAGCCCCGACCCAGGCGATCGGGACCCCGACCGCGATGCAGATCAGGACCGAGATGCCCGCATAGAGCAGGCTGTTCAGGATGAATTTCGGCGTCTCGAAGGCCACGCGCTCGAAGTACTGCAGCGTGTACTGGACCGGGAAGGGGGTCAGCGCCCAGCCCTTGCCGAAGGCATCGAGGGCGATCCCCAGGTAGGGGATGAAGGCGAGGATCAGGATCAGACCGAGGAAACAGACCACGCCCGCCTTGGCGGGGGGGGAAAGCGTCTTGCGCTCGATCACCGAGTAGGAAAGCGAACTGTAATCTTTGATCGAGACGTATTTCTTGGCCACGATCAAGAACAGGATGGCGAGCAGCACCATGATGGCCGAGATCACGATGCCCATCTTGAAAAGGCGCCGGTCGACGAACTGCACGATGTTCAGATAGGCCTGGGAGGCGAGCAGGTCGTCGACCCCCACGACCAGCGGGGTGGCGAAGTCGGCGAAGGTCCAGATGAAGACGAGGAGCGCCCCCGAGACGTACCCCGGGGTGGTGAGCGGGAAGGTGATGTCCCAGAACTTGCGGAAGCCGCGCGCGCCGACACTTTCCGCCGCTTCGTCGAGCGAGGGCGAGATCTTGCCCATGGCGTCCACGATGCTGAGGGTCATCAGGGGGAAGAGGTGCAGGGTCTCGACGATCAGGATGCCGTGGATGCCGTACATGAAGTTGATCGGTCGGCTGAAGCCGAGAAAGTCCATGAGCAGGATGTTCACGGTTCCCGCCCGCCCCAGGATGAAGACGAATCCCATGACGCCGACCAGCGGGGGCATGATCATCGGCACGATGGAGAGGTAGGAGAACAAGCGGCGCCCCGGGAATTCGCAGCGCAGCAGGAGAAAGGCGAAGGTGACCCCGATGAGCGAGGTCGTGACGACCGTGCCCAGCCCGAGCAGCACCGAGTTGCCGAGCGCCCGGAGGTAAAAGCGGTCGGTGAAGAAATCCCGAAAGTTGGCGAGCGTCAGCTCGCCCGCATCCGTGGTGAAGGCGTCGTAGAAGAGATGGAGCAGGGGGTAGATCAGGAAAAGGGCCATGAAGGCCCAGATCGCGCCGTAGCCCAGGAGCCCCCCGAGCGAGAGCCCGAGCCGCACGGTGAGCCCGGATGGAGCCGTTTGCGCCTGCGCCGCCGAGCTCATGCCCCCCTCCCCGCCGCACCGTCGCCTTCCCCCTCGGCCGGCAGAACGAGGGTCGCCTCGGGGGGAAAGGTCACGACGACCGGGGCCCCCGGCGGCAGTTCCCGGCTGCCGCGCGGGTTCTGCACGTCGATCTTGAACAGAAACCCGTTCACGTCCACGTCGTAGCGCACGGTGTTGCCGATGTAGGAGGGAAAGCTCACCACGGCGGAGAGCCGGTTGGCGCCCGCGCCGGCCTCCTCTCCGATGCGGGCCGACTCGGGGCGGATGCAGACGACACAGCGGGCGCCCGGGTGGAGCCGTTCGTCCCCCGTTCCCTCGAGCGGGCCGACCGCGCTCTCCACCCGCACCCAGCGGCCCCCGTCCCGCAGGGCCGCCACCTTCCCCGGGATCAGGTTGTTGATGCCGATGAAGTCGGCGACGAAGGGGTTGCGGGGTTTTTCATAGAGTTCGTGGGGGGTGCCCACCTGCTGCAGCCGGCCGTGGTTGAGGACGGCGATGCGGTCGGAGAGGGTGAGGGCTTCTTCCTGGTCATGGGTCACGTAGAGGGTCGTGATGCCGAGTTCCTTCTGCAGCTTGCGGATCTCGGCGCGGACCTGGATACGGATCTTGGCGTCGAGGTTGGAGAGGGGCTCGTCGAGCAGCAGGGCATCGGGGTTGAGCACGAGCGCGCGGGCGAGCGCCACGCGCTGCTGCTGGCCGCCGGAGAGCTCGCCCGGATAGCGCCGCTCGAGGCCGCGCAGGTTGACCAGGCTGAGCGCCCGGTCGACCTTTTCGCGGATCTCGGCGGCGGAGAACCTGCGCAGCCGCAGCCCGTAGGCGATGTTGTCGAAGATGCGCATGTGCGGCCAGAGCGCGTAGTTCTGGAAGACCATCCCGATGTTGCGCTCATAGGGGGGGAGCGCCGTCACATCTCTCCCCTCGAAGAGCACCCGGCCGCGGTCGGGGCGGTGGAACCCCCCGACCACGCGCAGGATCGTGGTCTTGCCGCAGCCCGAAGGGCCGAGCAGGGTGAAGAGCTCGCCTTCGCCGATGTGCAGCGTGATGTCGCTGACCGCCTCCAGTTGTCCGAAGCGCTTGACGATCCCCTCGATGTCGATTTTCATCCGCGCCGGGCCCTCTTTCCCCGGGGGCCGCCCCCCCGACCCGCGGTTCGAAAGCGGGAGGGGGCGGCCGGCCGTCGCTGCCTTATTTCACGATCTCCTTGTGCTTCTCCGCGATCTCCTTGCGGAAATAGGAGTTCACTTCCTCGATCCGCTTCTTTTCGCCGGCGATCTTGTCGTCGTAGACGTTTCCGATCTCGACCTCGAAGAAGGAACGCAGGCCGCCCGTGAAGGCGACGGCCTTCTCCTGGTTGGATCCCGGGGCGCCCTGGACCTTGAGGCCGGGGGTGATCGGGTAGACCCCCAGGCCCGAGAGCAGGAGCTGGCCTTCCTCGGTCAGGCAGAACTCGACGAAGGCGTGGGCCGCCCTGGGGTGGGGCGCGCCCTTGAGGACCGCCATGGGCTCGGGGGTGACGTAGGCGTTTTTCGGGTAGACGAAAACGAGCTCATAGCCGGCCAGCACCTCGGCGAAGGCCATGTAGCTCGGCACGGCGAAGCCGACGGCGAACTCGCCCTTGGCCACGACGTTCGGCACGTCGCGCGAGCGGGCGGTGAAGATGCCCGTGTTGGCGGCGAGCTTCTTCAGCCACTCCCAGCCCTTTTCCCAGCCGTAGGTCTGGAGGATGACCTCGTAGCTCGCGTGGCTCGAGCTCGAGCGGTCCGGCGTGCACTGGGCGATCTGGCCCTTGAGCTTGGGGTTGAGGAGATCGTCCCAGTCCCGGATTTCGGCCCCCAGGCGCTTGAGGAGCTTCGGCTGGTAGATCAGCCCGTAGGGCTCGAGCGTCGTCCCCACCCAGAACCCCTTGGGGTCCTTGAGGGGCAGCGGCACGGGCTTGCCGATGGCCGCGGGGATCGCCTCCCACATGGCCTTGGGCAGCTCCACCTTTTCGAGCAGCCCCTCGGCCGCGAGGTTGTCGAAGAGCGTCCCCTCCCCGCCCCAGAAGACGTCCGCCTGCGGCCTTCCTTTCCACTCGAGGATCTGCCCGTAGGCGACGGGCGTCCCCTTCGGGATGGCGCTCGTCTTCACGTCCACGCCGTATTTCTTCTTGGCCCAGGCGGCGAAGGCCTTGAGCATGGGGTCGTGGACATCCTTGGAAACGGGGGTGATGAGGTAGAGTTCGTTTTCGATGGGGGGGGACTGCGCGAAGGCGGAAACATGGAGCGCCCCGAGGGCAAAGGCGAAACACCCGAGAATCACGACGGCCTTTCTCATGACGTCCTCCTTGGGCAAGAGCGTTCGGCAAACGGCGGGCATCCGCCGGGGAAACCGGTTTCGCGTCGGGGACGTTTAGGTGGCGCTGCCGGGGGTGGGCCCGCGGCCGCCTGAAAACCCGCGGCCCAGCCTAATGAGTGGCGGATGGCAAGTCAACCGGAAAGCAGGATGGCCGCCATTTCACAGAAACCGAGGCCGCCCTCCTGCCGGGTGACCCAACGCGGGGGGTGGTGCAAGGCGTCGGCGAAACGGCGGATGTTGGCGACCCCGACGCTGTGCGGAAAACGGGCGAACATCGGCTGGTCGTTCGGGGAGTCGCCGATGAAAACCGCCTCCCGCGCCGCCTCCTCCAGGCTCTTGGAGAAGACCTCCGCGAAGAGCAGACCGGTCATCGAGAGTTTGTCGTAGGAGCCGAACCAACCGTTCACGTGGATCGAGCTGACCTTGGCCCGGGCGCCGGCGTCCTCGAAGATGCGGACGATGCGCGCCACGGCCGTCGCAGGAAGCGGGGGAACGTCTTCGCCGTAATCGATCGCGAGATCGGCTTCGCGGTAGGCCTGGTCGGCGGCGACCGCACAGCCGGGGACCTCGGCGAGCACACGCCGGCGGATCGCCTCGAGCCGGGCGCGATCGGATCGCCGTTCATCCTCGGCTTTCGCCCAGCGGCGTTCCATGCGCCGTTCGGCGCGGCGATAACGGAAGTAGAAGGCCCCGTTTTCGCCGACCACCGCGGCCACCGGCCACATCCGGGCGATGTGATCGCACCACCCCGCCGGCCGTCCGGTGACCGGGATGACGCAGAGGCCGGCGGCCTCGAGCCGTTCCATCGCCTCGAGCGCCGCCGCGGGGAGGCGGCCGTTCAGGGTGAGCGTGTCGTCGATATCGGTGAGGACGAAACGCACCCCCCGCTTCGCATCCGCGGGGAATTCCCGGAAATCGCGCATCGGGTGCTACCCCCTTGCCGGAAGCGTCGTCCCCGAGCCGGGGTCCGGCCCGGGCGGGGCGTTTCCGGGCGCGGCCGCACGCCCCTCTTCTTCAGGCGGCCGGAACACTCTTTTTCGCCGCCTGCACGGCCCGGACGTACAGGCGGGCTCTTTCGGCGAGGGTTCGCCGGTCGCCCCGCCGGACGGCCTGTTTGTCCACCAGATCGCCGCCCACGCCCACAAAGGGTGCGCCGGCGCGGAAATAGTCCTCGAGCGTCTCCAGCGTGACGCCCCCGGTGGGGACGAGAGGGATCTGGGGAAGCGGCTCGTGCACCATGCGCAGGTAGGCCGGGCCTCCCAGGGCTTTGGCCGGGAAGACCTTGACGGCGTCGGCGCCGGCCTCCCAGGCGGCGAGGATTTCGCTCGGCGTGAGGGCGCCGCAGATGACCCCGATGCCTTGTCGCCGGCAGACGTCGATGACTGCGGGTTTGAAAACGGGCGTTACGACGAAAAGGCAACCGGCTTCGATGACTTCGGTGCAAAGCCGGGGATCGGTGACACTGCCGGCCCCCAACGTCAACCGGTCTCCGAAACGTTCCCTGCAGGCGCGGATGGCCCGGACAGCCCCTGGAACGGTCAACGTGATTTCTGCGACCGGCAGATCCCCGTCCATCAGGGCCTCGACGACAGGAAACACCTCGTCCGCCTCATCCGCGCGCACGACGGGGACCACCCCGAGGTGCTTCAAAATTCGGAAGACCTCCGTTTTCCGCACCAATGGCTCCTCTTCGACTCTCGTCGGCGATCCCCGCTCACCAGGGATTGACCCAATGTTGAGGGATCCCCCCCGCGAGGACGCGTACGACTTCTTCTGCGGCGCGGCGTTGCAGCTCATGGACCGCATCGCGGGAATACCAGCCGACATGGCCACTCAGAACGACGTTCGGCAGCCGCAAAAAAGGGTGATCCGCGGGCAGAGGCTCCTTTTCGAAGACGTCCAGCCCCGCCCCGGCGATCCGCTCTCTGGCCAAAGCTTCCGCCAGGGCGGCCTCGTCGATCAACTCTCCTCGTGCCGTATTGACGAGGATCGCGGCGGGTTTCATGAGGCTCAGGCGCTCCGCGTTGACGACATGGCGGGTGCGGGCCGTGAGCGGGGCGTGCAAGGACAGATAATCCGATTGCGAAAAGAGCTCATCGAGGCCGACGGGCTCGGCTTGTTGACCGCGGATCACCTCGGGCTCGACCCCGGGATCGTAGACGAGCACGCGAGCGGGAAGGAAGCCTTTCCATTTTCGATGGAACGCCCGGCCGATCCGGCCGTAACCCAGAAGACCGAGGGTCTTCCCGGTCGTGCGAAAGACCGGCTCGCGGATGTCGGATTCGAAGACGCCCCGCCGCAGATGGGCGTCCCGCTGCAAGAGCCGACGGACGCAGGCGAGAAGCAGGGCCGCCGCGTGGTCGGATACCTCTTCGGTGCCATAGCCCGGCACATTGGCCACAAAAATGCGCTTCCGTCTGGCCTCTTCCAGGTCGATGTTGTCCACGCCGACGCCGTAGCGGACGATGACCCGGCAACGGCCGAGCGTTTGGAGCACTCGGGCGCGGATCGGCGCTTCCCGAACGAGAATGGCGTCCGCGTCCCGAGCGGCCTCGATCACCTCCTCTTCCGTCAGGCAGTCTCGGGATGTCAGCACGAGTTCCGCATCGATCGAGCGGAGAAGCGAACGTTCGATTTCGTAAGAGGCGTAGCCCAGGGATACGACGCTGACCCGAAAGGCAGGCACGGCCCCTCCTCCGTGGTTAGCCCTGAGCCGTCCGGCTCAAGAGTTTCTCGATCTCTTCCCGCCGAGGGATCGGCCTCACACAGCCCAGACCCGTCGTGGTGAGGGCCGCGGCGGCGTTCGCGAACCGCGCGCACGCGGAAGGGGGCCTTCCTTCCAGGAAAGCCGTCACGAAGGCGCCATCGAAGGTGTCGCCGGCGCCCGACATGTCGATCGAGGCTACCTGAAAAGAGGGCTGCCGCTCGATTCCGTCCGCCGTGGCGAGAAGGGAGCCCTCGGCCCCCATCTTCAGCAAGACCACCTTCGGCCCCAGGCCGAGATAGAATCGGGCGATCTCCTCGGCACGATCGAGACCGGTGAGATGCCGGGCTTCTTCGAGGCTGGGGAAGACGAGATCGGCCAAGCGGCAGGTTTCGTGGATCACGGCCCGGGCGCGTTCGACGGGCCAGAGCCGGGGGCGGAAGTTGGGGTCGTAGGAAACCAGTCGCCCGGCCTGCCGCGCGATGCCGATCGCGGCGAAGACCGTGTCGCAGGCGCTCGTGCTGATCGCCTGGCTGATGCCCGAGACATGCAGCAGGCGAGCCTGGGCGATGTACTCGCGGGGCAAGAATTCGGGCTGCATCCGGCTTGCCGCCGAATCCTTGCGAAAGTAGGTGAAGAAGTGCTCCCGCCCGAGGCGGGAGATGAAATACGCGGCCGTGTAAGCCTCGGGATCCCGGACCACTCGGCTGGTATCGATTCCCTCGCGCTTCCAAAGGGCAAGCAGACTGTTTCCGAACTCGTCGCTTCCGATACGCGTCAGGTACCCCGCTTTGCCGCCGGCACGGCTTGCGGCGATGCAGAAATTGGACGTATCGCCGCCCCAACCCGCCAGGAAGCGGGTGACTTCCGAGAGGGCACCTTCCTCCTCGGCATTGAACTCGAGCATGGGCTCGCCGATGGCGACGATGTCGGGCTGCGGCATGGCCCCCTCCTCAAATCCGGCCATACTTGGCCAGCCCCTCGCGCAGCGATCGACTCTGGCGGATGAGGCGGGCCTGCTCGGCCTCTCGCTCCTCGATTTCGGTTGCCAGGCGGAGAACGGCTTCCAGCGAATGCCGGGGGACGACCACGACCCCGTCCAGGTCGCCGACGATCAGGTCCCCGGGCCGAACCCGGATTCCCCCGCAGAAGATCGGCTCGTTCGCGGAGACGGTTTTGAATCGCCCGACCGTCGTGGCCGGGCATACGTGCCGGGCGAAAACCGGGAAGCCGGAGTCGCGCCGGATTTCGCTGACATCCCGGACGCCGGCGTCGAGCACGGCGCCGCTCAGGCCGTTGACCTCGGCTCCGGCCGCCATCAGCCCGCCCCAGACGGCGACCTCGCGGTCGCCGAGAACGCCGATGACAATGACGCTCCCCTCAGGGGACTCATCGATGGCGTCCAAGGCGTGCTGCGGCGGCAGCACCTCGTTCGTGGGAACCTCCAGGATCGTGACCGCTGGACCGACGATCTTCTTGTCGTTGATCCGCGGCTTGATCGCGGGGTCCATGAAACCCCTCGTCCCCGTGACCTTGTCGACGGCATCGGAAACCGAGGCCGTAGAGACTTTGCGGAAACCTTCGAGAATAGCCATGTCCATCATCGGTTTTCCCCCCTTGCCGGTGCATGGCCCGCGCGAGCGGCTTCCCCTCCGGTACGGCCCGGGAGGGGAAGCCGCCGCCTCGAGGCCCAGCGGGATCGTCCGCCGTTTTACTTCGCCTTGCGGTAGGTCTCGATCTCCCGGAAAAGTTTTTCGACCCAATCCTTCCCGATCTGCTCTTCCACCCAGGCCTTCACCGGCGGCTGGGACTTGTTGCGGAACGCCGCCACCTGTTCGGGGGAGAGGGCGGTGACTTCCATGCCGAGTGTTCCCAGGATGGCGGGTGCGTTCAGGTCCTGGGCGGCGGTCATGCCGCGATGGATGATCTTGGCGATTTCCACGCCCTTGAGAACGACGGCCTGCTGCTCCGGGCCGAGCGAACCGAAGAAGCGGTCGTTCATCATGTAGGCGTGCCAGCTGTACACGTGACCGTCGAGCGTGATGTATTTCTGGTGCTGGTAGAGGCTTGCGGCGAGAATGTTGGTGACGCCGTTTTCTTGCCCATCGACCACGCCCTGTTGCAAGGCGGCCGGCAGCTCGGTCCAGGGCACCGGCGAGGGGCTCGCTCCCAGGGGTTCCACCAGTTTGGTCCATATCGGCCCGGTCATGACGCGCATTTTGAGGCCCTTCATGTCGTCGGGGCTCTTGATGGGACGCTTATTGTTGGTGAAATGCCGGATTCCGTTGTCGGCCATGGCGAGCAGCCGGATGCCCGTCTTGCGCGTCATGTCCTGCGCCATCTCCTTGCCGAAGGGACCGTCCACGACGGTCCAGGCCATGGTCTGATCGTCGAAGAGGTAGGGGATGGCGAACACCATGAAAGGCTTGTAAACCGCAGAAATCGGGCCGTCATGGACGACGGCCATCTCGATCGTCCCCATCCGCAGCCCTTCCATGGTGGCGCTGTCGTTCCCGAGTTGGCTCGCCGGGTAGACGTCGACCCGCAGCGTTCCCTTGGAGTTGGCCTCGACATAGTTCTTGAAGGCGAGCGCGGCCGCCTGTTTGGGCTGGTCGAGCTTCGCCGGCTGGAAATGGGCGTACTTGATCACCTTGGGCTGTGCCAGGGCCAAACCGGGCAGCAAAAGGATCGTTGCGATCAGGAAGAACGATCTTTTCCGTGTTTTCATAACCGCCTCCTCTCTCTCCTCGGGTTGGGGTTAACGCGTGAATCCGAAGAATCTCGGCACGGCCGTGCTCAACGGCGGCAAGGCGATGACCGCGGCCAGGACCGCCAGTTCAACCAGAATCAGCGGCAGAACCGCGCGGGCGAGGTCTTCGAAGCGGATCCTTCCCACGGTGCTGATGACGAACAACACGGGCCCGACCGGCGGTGTGACCAGCCCGATCGCGAGATTCAACACCACCGCCATGGCGAAATGCAGCGGATCGAAGCCGAAACGGTCGACCAGCGGACCCAGCACCGGAACGAGAATGATGAGCGCAGGCAGGGTGTCGATCACCATGCCGCAAAGGAAAACCAGGACGGCCACGAGAATGAGCACGAGGGCGGGGTGGGTCGTGAGCTTGGCGATGCCGGCGGCGAGCGACTGCGGAATCTGCAGAATGGTCAACAGCCAGGAAAAAATGGAGGCCATGGACACGATCAGGAGAACCGCCGAGGTGGTCACGCCGGCCCGTGCGAATACGGGCAAAACGTCTTTCCAGGCGAGTCCGCGGGTGATGAAAAGGCCGACCGCCAGCGCATAGGCGACGGCGACGGCCGCGGCCTCGGTGGGCGTGAAGATCCCCCCCAGGATCCCGAACAGAATGATGAAGGGCAGCAAGAGCGCGGGAAGCGCCTCCCAGAAACTCCCGGCCAGCTCCCGAAGGCCGGGTCGGCGGCTTCGGAACACATAGCCTCGGCGGAGGGACACCACGTGGTTGGCTGCGGCGAGGGCAAGCCCCAGGAGAATCCCGGGGACGATGCCGGCCAGGAAGAGGCCCCCGACGGTCACCCGGTTGTCGGAAATCGCATAGATCACCATGAGAATGCTCGGGGGAATGATCGGGCCGATGGTGGCGGTGGCGGCGCTCAGAGCCCCGGCGTAGGGTGCGTCGTAGCCGGCTTTGCGCATCAGGTTCATGACGATGGCGCTGGGCCCCGCCGCATCCGCGAGCGCCGAGCCGCTCACGCCGGCGAACAACATGCTGATGAGCACGTTGACATGGCCCAGGCCGCCGCGGATGTGGCCGACGAGATGATCGGCGAATTTCATCAGCGAGCGGGTCAGCCCGCTCGCCGTCATGATCTCCGCTGCCAGGACGAAGAAGGGCACGGCCATCAGCGGAAACGAGCTGATCCCGTTGAAGAGGTACTGGGGGACGACCATCCCGGGGAAGCGGCCGTCGAGCAGCACCGCCGCCATCCCGGAGAGACCCATACCCAGGGATACGGGAAGCCCCAGGAAAAGGCTGGCCAGGAAGACTCCAAAAAGGATGAGGCTCACGGGGTTTCCTCCTCCGGGAGGGCGGTCGGCTCGTCGGGTGGGTTTTCCTGCCAGCGGCGTTCGAGCCAGTTCTGAAAGCTCAGGACCAGGTGGAGGCAAAAGAACAGACTGCCCAGCGGTACGGCGAGATAGGGGATCCCGGCCGGGATCTGCGTGGCGATGGTTTCCTGGGACCATCCGAAAAGCGACATGCGGACCCCCAGCCAGCAGAGAGCCGCGAAAAAACAAAGCATGACGCCGGCAAGCAGGATACGCAGCGTCCGGCGGGCGGAGGGGGGGAGCCGGTCCAGGAATATGTCGATGGTGGCGTGCCGGCCCTCACGCAGGGCCAGCCCCGCCCCGAGGTAGGTTGCCCAGATCATGAGGAAGGTCGATATTTCCTCCGCGGGGGCGTAGGAGACTTGGAAAATGTACCGGCCCACCACATTGACAAAGACCAGAACGAACATGGCAAACATCATCCCGCCGATGAGGGCCCGGTTTGTCCTGCGAAAGATCCGATCGAATCCTCTCATCCTGTCCCGGCCTCTGGTTTCGTTTTCGCCTCCCCTGCCGCGGGAGCCGCTTCAAAATCGCTTGCCCACCAGCGCCGACTTGACCTTGTCCAATCTCTCCCGCGTCGCCTGAAAGTCGCCCATCGCGACGGCGACGAAAAGCACGTCGAGCACGGCCAGTTGGGCGAGCCGTGAGGTCATGGGGGCGAGACGGAGCGCCGCCTCGCGGGAGCAAACCGAAAGGGCGATGTCGCAGAGTTTGGAGAGGGGGGCGTTTTCACTGCCGAGGACGCCGATGACCGTCGCCCCCGTCTTGCGGGCGACCTGCACGCTTTCGATGATGTCCTTCGTCGAACCGGTATGGGAGATCGCGACGACAACGTCCCCCGGACGCAGCAGGGCGGCCGACATGACCTGCATATGGGGGTCGTCGTGGGCGAGGCACGGGATCCCGAGGCGAAAAAATTTGTGGTAGGCGTCGCGGGCGACGATGGCCGATCCCCCCTGCCCGTAGAATTCGATGCGCTTGGCCTGTCGAAGCACGTCCGCCGCCGCTTCGAGATCGTCGAGGTTGATGCGGGTGAGGGTGTGGGTGATGGCTTCGCGATGCGCGTTGAGGATTTTGCCGGCGATCTCGGCGATGGAGTCCTTCTCGCCGACATTTTCGAAGATGTATTCGGCGGAAGGGAGGGCGCGCGCCAGGCTCAAGCGCAGCTCCATGTAGCCGCCGAGACCCAGTCGGCGGCAAAACCGCAGTACGGTCGGCTCGCTTGTCCCCGCCCGCTCGGCGAGTTCGGTGATGGAAGAGCGAAGGACGGCTTCCGGGTCGGAAAGCACACACTTGGCCACTTTTTTTTCGGAGTTGCGAAGCCCTTTCATGGACTTGCGGATGAGGCCAAGCAGGTCGCTCATTCTTTTTTACCCAGAAGCCGATTGATGACCCCGACGCCGTAATGGGTAGTTTATTTACAACAATAGAACTTTTTGTCAATATAATAGTTGATTGAGAAAATAATTTACAATATGGAAAGGCCTCGCCCAGCAGGCGGATCACAGGTGGAGAGGCATGGCGCGAGGGAAGGACCTTCTTCTGCTGGTCGTCAGTTTCGGCTCTCTGCTGGCCGGGGTTCTGGCCTCGGAGACTTTCGCTCTCCTGCGGCCTTATCCGGTCCTGTGCATGACGGCTCTGCTGTTCCTGAGCTTTCTTTCCATTCATCTGGCGAAGATTTGGGAAACCGCACGCCGCAGCCCTCAGCGGATCGTGGGCTTTCTGGGGTTTCGCCTGATCGTGCTCCCCGTCGCGGCGGCTCTCTTTTTCCGGTGGGTCTGGCCGGAATACGGCCTTGCGGCGATGCTGCTGGCGGGGATTTCGACAGGCGCCGTGGCCCCGTTTTTCGCCCAGCTGCTCGGCGCGAATCCTTCCTTCGTCCTGGTCGTCGTCGTCCTGTCGTCGCTCGCCGTGCCGTTCACCCTGCCTCCGCTCGTGGCGTTGCTGTTCCATCGGGAAATCGACATCCCCTTGCTCGCGATGATGCGCCTGCTCGGCCTCGTGGTCTTCATTCCCCTGGCAGCTGCAGAAGCCCTGAAAAAACTCGCCCCATCGGCCGCGGCCCTGCTGCGAAGGCATCAATATGCGCTTTCCCTGGTGCTGTTTGCGCTCACGAACCTGGGCGTATTTTCGCAGTATGCCGCTTTTTTCCAGGGGCGCCCGCTGCGCATTCTCGAAGCGCTCGTCGCATCCTTCCTCTGCGGTTTCCTTTTCATCGCCGCGGGGATTTTCGTCTCCCGGAGCTGGAAGGTGGAAGATCGGCTTTCCGCGGTCGTCTGCCTGTGGATCATGAACAAAATTCTGGTCATCGTCTTCAGCGCACGCTTTTTCTCGCCGATCGAACCGACCGTCGCTGCGATGTACACCTTCCCGTTCTACTCGCTCGTGGTTTTCGTCCGCTGGTGGCGGAACCGAACGCTGGCGCGGGCCCGCATTCCCTGAAGCGCGCGGCGATCAGCCGCCCTCGGGCCGCTGGATCGGGAAAGAACCCCACCCGTTCTGAGGGCGAGAGGCCGGCAGGACGGCTCCGGTGCCGGGGAATTTTGCAGAACCCATGATCGCCGGCCGGGGAAAGCGGATCGGAAGGACCGCCGCTCTCGGCTCATCGTCAGCCCCCGGGGCCGGCGGCGCGGGGGGGAGAAGCCGATCGCTGACGGGAGGCGAGGCGGGAAATGCGGCCCCTGGGGCGAACCTCGAGCCCCTCCGCCGGCGCAGGGGCTCGTCGGAAGGCTCGCCTGCAGCGCGACCCCCGGGGGGGAGGGGGGAGTTTTCCCGGTGGGCGCGCTACGGGTTAACCCAGGACATCCTGAAGCGCGACGGCGCAGCGGACCTGGTTTTCCTCCGGGCCGTCGATGTGCAGGGTGTGCGTTTCGAAGTCGATCTCGACCAGTCGGCAGCCGTTCTGCTCGACCACGTTCTTGACGATGGTGATCAGTTGATCTTCCCTGAGGGGAGCGTTCATGCGGGGATCCTTTCCGGTGCGGCCGCGTGCCGCACCCCGTCGATCGACCAACATAAGACGCCCCTCCCGGGGATCAAGGGCGCTCCTCGTACTCGAGGGTCACGGTCACGGTGCGGTTGTAGGCCCGGCCCTCCGGCAGCGCGTTGTCGTAGAGGGGGGACTCCGCCCCCCATCCCTCGACGGTCAGGCGGGCCGGATCGGAGACGGCGGGCAAGAGCAGGCGCGCGGCGGCTTCGGCCCGCTTGCGGGAGAGCTCGAGGTTGCGGGCCGGGGATCCGATCGCGTCGGTGTGGCCCGCGATGCGGACCCGGGCCTCGGGCAGTTCGCGGATGCGGCGGGCGATGCGGTCGATCACCCGACGGTTGCGTTCCCCGATCTCTGCGCGGTCGAAATCGAAGAGAATCAGGGCATGTTTTTCCTCGACCCGGCGGCCCCGCCGGCTGGCGACCCCTTCCTCCCGTTCGACCCGCTCGACCGTGGTGCTGTCGCGCGCGCGCAGGAGGTGCCCGCGCTCGTCCACCGCCTCGAGCTGCACGGTGATCGCCGGGTAGCGGCCGACGTCCCGCAGGCCGAGTTCCGCGAGCGGGAGCACGTAAGCCGCCTCCAGGCCGACTTCCCCCTCCAGTGCGTCCAGGCGACGGCCGTCGCCGTAGACCGACAGCGTCCATTTCCGCAGCCGTGCCCCGGGTTCGATCCGGGGCAGAATGCGCAGCGCGTTCACCTCGGAGCGGAATTCGACGAAGGCGCTCGGGACCGGTTCGAGGATGGCGGGATCGTCGGCGTGGATTTCGACCCGCTGGTTTTCCGCGCGCCCCTCCGGGGAGGAGCCTGAACTGGGGATCTCGGGAAGGCCCCGGACTTCGATCTTCATGCGCGCCGGGTCGATGCCCCAGATCGTCCGCAGGTAGTCCTGAACCGCGGCCGCCCGCGCCCGGGAAAGCTCGACGCGACCCTTTTCCTCGCCGGTTTCCGAGCGGCAGCCGACGATCCGCAGACGGCTTCCCGGCCGCTCGGACGCCCGGCGTCCGACCACGTTGAGCACGTGGCGGTGCTTGGCGAGAGTTCCCCGCAGCGTGCTCGGGTCGAAAGCCGCGGCCTCCCCCGCGGTGGAAAAGCGGTGGTAGCGTTCCGGGATCTCCGCGCGTCCCGTATCGAAGAAGATGTGCGGAAGAAGCGGGGAGCTTTCCCGGACGGTCACCTCTTCCACGCGCAGCACCGAAGGCTCGAGGGTCACCGCCCCGTAAGGCGGAAAGGAGAGCTCCCGCAGCACGGTGCGCGGCTGGGTCCGGATATGACAGAGATCCGAGGCGGCTTCGTGGATGCGCCCCTCCCGGTCCCGAAGCCGCAGGATCGCTTCGAGCGCCGTGGTTGACGCCACCCGGTCGCGCCGCAGTTCGTCGAGCGTCACGGTGTGCGAAAGCTTCCCGCCGGGGCCGGCGTTGAGGCGGATGCGGTGCAGCGTGAGTTCGCCGGCACGGATCTCGATCTCCCCCTCGACCAGCTCCAGCCGCGGGTTCAGGTCCAGGCCGATCCGCAGCGCGGACTGCCCCCGGGTTTCGGCGATCACCGCGCCGAGGATCCGGGCCTGGGCGGCCGGCGGCTCGATCGCGAGCTCCACCCGCTGGTTTTCGCGGCGTCCCTCCGGGTCCTCCTCGGCCGAGGGGGCGGCCGGCAGCCCGCGGGCCTCGAGCAGCAGCCGGCCGCGGTCGATGCCCCACACCCGCTGGAGGTAGTCGCGGACGGCCTCGGCACGCTGCTGGGCGAGTTTCAGGTTGTCGGCCTCGGGGCCCCAGGAGGAGGTGCACCCCGTGATGAGGAGCTTCGCCTCGGGCGTCTCGCGCAGGCCCATCCCCACCCAGTTGAGGAGGTTGAAGTAGCGGCTCGAGAAGCCCGCCAGCTTCGCGGAGCGGAAGGCCTCGGTTTCCTCCCGCGTCTTCAGTTGGATGTAGGGCTCCGGCAGCGTGCCGCGGCCCGTGGGAAAGAAGATCATGCCGAGCGCCGGGGCTCCCGCGGCGGTTGCGGGCAGGTCGAACTGCAGCAGCCGAGGCTCCAAGACGACGGGGTTGGCGAGTTCATAGGTGAGGCGATAGCGATGAGAGACCGCGTTCTTGAAGCTCTGGAAGCCCGCGGGGATCTCCCCCGCGGAGCGTGCCTTCCACAGCCGCCCTTGATGGTTGCGGGTGAAAGCGGAGAGGAAGGCATCCGCCGCCTCCCCCGGCCGGAAGTCGATGGCATAGGCCCGCAGGTTGGGGATTGCCCGGGCTGCGGCTTCCACCTCGGTCGGCCGGACCCGGCTGTTCAGGTCCTCCCCGTCGGAAAAGACGACGAGAAATTTCGGCTCCCCCTCCGGCAGGGTGCGGGCGATCTCCAGGCCCGCCAACAGGGCGTCGTAGAGGAAAGTGCGGGAAGTCGAACCGCGTTCGAAGGCCTCGAGGAAGAGGCGCTTCCATTCCGCGGCGGTGGGGGCGTTCAACGTGCGCACATGCAGGGGGCGCCCCCCCGGGGATCGGCGTTCATCGGCGGAAAAGACCACGGCGTGCACGCGGTCGATCGGCCGGATGTCGCCCAGCAGCAGATCCAGGGCGGAGAGCAGGGCCTTGACCGCGCCGCGCTCCTGCATCGAGAAGGAATTGTCGACGACGAGGACCAGATTGAGCGGCGGGATCTGGTTCGCCGGGAGCGTCTCCACGGCGAGGACCCGGCCCGGCTGGATGCCGCGCGCCAGGAAGAAGTCCCGGGGCTGGAGCCCGCGGAGGGGCTCTCCCTGAGGGTCGAAAACGGAGACCACCGCCTGCTGCGGCGCGGGGGTGGTTTCGACGAGGACGCGACCTTCCCGCAGCGGGGTTTCGACGATCAGCTTCCCGGCGGCAAGGGCCGGGGCGATCCAGCAGGCCGCCGCCGCCAAGGCGGCCGCGGCCAGTCTCGCGGCGAGGGTCATGGGAGCTCCCGGGGCAAAAGGTTGCGCGCGAAATTAGCCGTTCGGCCCCGGGCTGTCAATTGCAGGCGCCGCGAGGCGGAAGGCGGCGCTCAAGCATGCGGCGCGCGGCGCCGATAGTGAAGAGCGGATGCCGGCGGCAGCCGGACACGGAAGCAAGGAGGAAGGGAACATGGCGTTTTTGAACTGGAGGGACGAATTCAGCGTCGGGATCTCGCGGATCGACCAGCAGCACCGCCGGCTGGTCGGCTTCCTGAACGAGCTCTACGAGGCCATGCAGGCCGGGCAGGGGCGCGAGGCGCTGGGCCGGGTCCTGGGGGATCTTCTGCTCTACACCAAGACCCATTTCGCCGCCGAGGAACAGCTCATGAAGACCCACGGTTACCCCGGCTACGACGATCACCGGCAACGCCACGAGCGCATGACGCAGAAGGTGAAGGAGCTGAACGAGCAGTTCCGCACGGGGGCGCTCGCCAGCCCGATCCAGATGACCAACTTTCTGAAGGACTGGCTTTCCAAGCACATCCTCGAAACCGACAAGCAGTACGGGCCCTTCCTTGCGGCTCGGGGCGTGAAGTAATCCGTCGGCGCCTCGGGTCACCGGCCCGGCGGCGACGGGGGCAGGTGCCGGGGCTCGAAAGACGCTCCGGGAGCGGTCTCCCCTTTCGTCCCTGCTGGTCGCACCCCGGGGCGGTTGCGGCGGCGTCCGAGAGGCCGGAATCGGGCGGGCGCAAACAAAACCGGCCCGGCGCCCTCCGGGCGCCGAGCCGGAGCGTTGTGCTCGGGGCAGCCGAAAGCGTTACTTTGCCGGGACGTAGGGGATCTCTCTGCCCCACCACCCCTGTTCCGCCGACTTCTTGGCGTGATCCGCCGTGGTGTTCTTGTAGCCCCACCAGCTGTAGGCGACATGGGCGTTGGTGGCGAACAGGCGATCGTGCTTGTAGAATTCCGAGGTGCACCCGGCCATCAGCATGGCGGCGGCGAGAAGCAAAAACCACTTTTTCATCGTTCAACCTCCTTTGCGCTTGGAATTGTACGGAGAATCGGTCATCCCCCCAAAAAACCGGCTTCAATATAGTCATTTTCCCGCTTTTGTCCAACACCCCAGGAAATTTTTCCCCTCCGGAGGCGCAAAAACGCAAAGGCGGTCAAGGCCTCTTCCGATAGCGGGCCCTCCCGGCGCCGGTTCTGCAAGGGCGGGGGCCGGCTTCGCCGTTCAAGTCGCGTGGCACTCCGGCCGATCTATCTCTGCGGGACCGGCGGGGCGGTGCTGCGGCGCGCCCTTGCGGGGGAAAGAACGCCTTCGGGCGGGCAGGGGGCCGGGGGGGAAGTTTTCCGCGGGGAAGGAGGGATTCCGGGTTGACGCGGGCGAAGGGTGCGTTTTAAGGTGCTTGCACGCGGTCCGATTTCCCGGGGTGGAGGGCGGGCGGCCGCTTTTCGCCGCCGCGCGCCGGGCCACCCGAAAGCGAGGAGTCTTATGAATCGGCGAACGATCCTTTCGTGGCTCATCCTTCTTCTGGCCGTGGCCTGCGCCCATGGCGGGGGAAAACCGGCGCTCACCTTTCAGGCGACCGTTCCCGAAGGCTGGCGCGAGGTGCCCAACGAGGATGCCATGCTCTTCATGACCCGGGACGGCGGCTACAAGCAGTTCGTCCTGATCCGGGAGCGCCCGGCATCCGAGCCGTTTCAGTTCAGCAAGCGCTCGCTCAACGCGCAGATGACCCCGGCGGAGGCGGCGGCGCTGGTCGTGGAAGAGCTGGCTCTCGACAACCAGATCCGCGAGTTCCATCTGATCGAGAACCAGACGGCCTCGATCGCCGGCAACCCCGGCTTCCGCCTGGTCTTCACCTACACGGATGCGGACGGCTTCGTGTTCAAGACCATCTACTGCGGCTTCATTCGGGGGGAGACCTACTACACGATCCGCTACGGGGCGACCCGGGAGGAGTATTTTTCCCAGGACCTGAAGACCTTCGAAGAAGTGATGAAGAGTTTCCGGCTGGTGGCGGCCCGCTAACGGGCAGACGATGATCCTCTACGACCCGCGGCAGGCGCACAGCCTGCGTGAATTCGGAATCCTCATTCCCGTGGCGGAGAGCCGTGCGCGCGAAACCTTCGCCCGGCTCTCCGCCCACCCGTTCCTCGGCCCCCGCCGGGCCGCCTGGCATATCGAGCGCATCCGGGAGCGCATCACCCGCGAGGATCTCCTTCGGGCGCATTCGGCGGAATATGTCTCCCGGCTCGAATCCGAGCGCCTGGAAGGGGAAATCCTCCGGGCCTTCGAGCTCCTGCTGCCGGACGGAAGCTGGAACCGCTACGATCCGGGGCTCGCCCGTCTCCCCCTGCGCGATCTCCTCGGCCGCATCCTCGAGCGCGCGGCCGGCACCTTGCAATGCGCCCGGGTCGCCCTCGAAACCGGCTTCTGTTTTTACTTCGGCGGCGGCATGCACCATGCCCAGCGCGACTACGGGGCGGGCTTCTGCCTGGTGAACGATCTCGTCGTCACCCTGAGGCGCCTTCAGGCCGAGGGCCGTATCCGCTCCGCCTGGGTGATCGATGTGGACGCCCACAAGGGGGACGGCACCGCCGCCCTGACGGCGGACGACCCCACGATCGGCACGCTGAGCATCCACATGGCCGCCGGTTGGCCGCTCGACCAGCCCCCCGTCGACGCCCACGGGAACCCCAACCCCTCCTTCATCCCGAGCACGATCGACATCCCGATCGCCGCGGGGGAGGAGGCGGACTACAACCCGCGGCTGCGCGTGGGGCTCTCCCGGCTGGCGGACGAGCGGCCGGCGGTCGATCTCGCCCTGGTCGTCTGCGGCGCCGACCCTTACGAGAACGATGAGCTGCCCTCGACCGCGGGGCTGAACCTCTCGCTCGCGCAGCTCTTCGAGCGCGACCGGCTGGTCTGGGAGTTTCTCCGGGCCCGCGGTGTTCCCGGCGCCTGGGTGATGGCCGGCGGCTACGGCCGCGACAGCTGGCGGGTCTATACCCAGTTCCTCGAGTGGGCCCTCCCCCAAATGCCCATATAGGGGACGCCCATATAGGGGACGTCCATTGTTTTATTGGTATGAGGCTTTTACCAATAGAACAATGAACGTCCCCTCGTTCTATTTTTTCACGGGTTCGAAGAAGTGGGCGATGTGGTTGCGGTACTGGCGGGCGACGTCCACGTTGTGGACGACGAAGGTGTCGCCGTCCAGCGAGGTGATCGGCCTTTCGAGCGCCGCGAAGACCTCGAAGGTGCGGTTGATGATCTCGTCGGCCGACATGATCTGGTGATTGTAGCCGAGCACGTAGTGCAGGTCGATCCGCCGCCGCTGCCGGCCCCAGACGAGCTGCCGCAGCCGCTCGCGCACGTCGTCGATCCGCTCGCGCAACACCCGCGTGGGCAGCCGGGTGAACTCCTCGTCGAAGGCGTGGAAGTAGATGTTCGCGGGGAAGACCGGCTGCATGGCGAGCATGCGTTCGTAAGTCTCGCGGGCGAGCGCGTGGGCGGCGAACTTGATCCGCGCCCCGAGCACGTCGCCGCGGTGGGCCTTCAGGTCGATCTTGCGCGGATCTCCGAACTTGATCGATAGATTCACCTTGCGCTTGTCTTCCAGGAAACGGCGGATGATGTAGCCGATGTCCTGGAGGTAGATCTTCTCCTGCGGCTCCCCCGCCTCGTGCATGCGGGTCAACTCGGCGAAATTCTCGTCTTCGAGGACGCGCTCGTAGGCGATGTTCACGGGGACGACGTAGAGGTCGACCCCGCTGTCGAGTGCGGCCTCGATGTCCATCTGGAAGGGCAGGTGGTGGAATCCGTCGATCCGGCCCGTGTAGCTGCGGCCCGTCTTGACCGTGTCCATCTTCAGGATGTCGAGCAGGCTCGAGCGCAGCGCCGAGTATCCCGGAAAGGTGAGGTACATCTCGCGCTGCTCGACCAGATGCTGGCGATAGGCGCGGCTCAGGGAGAGGATGTCCTTGCGGCCGAGCTTCAGCTCGCTGCCGTCCTCGGGATGTTTCGCGACCACCGGCTGCCGGAACACCTTGAAGGCGCCGCGCCGTTTGAGGTACTCGGCGATCGACATCGCCTGCTCGGCGGCGAGCCGCCGCAGCTCCGGGTGCACCAGGGCCGGGAGCACATCGCGGAAGATGTCGATCTCCTCGATGAAGAGGTTGTTGCCGCCCTCGATCACGACCCGCAGGCCGTTGCGGCGGAAGACGACCCCCAGGACGACGAAGTCGGCCTCGCTGAAATGATTCGGCTTGAAGGTGACGCTGCAGCCGGGGTGCTCGTGGCGCAGGCGCTTGACGGCCTCGAGCCCCACGACGCGCGTGTCGAAGGTGTTGCCCATCGCCAGCCGGTAGAGCAGCTCCTCGATCGGCCCGATCTCCTGGTAGTCGTGGGCGATCAGGGGGAACATCGGCTTGAGCTTTTCGTAGAGCGCCTTTTTCATGCCGGCCGTTCTCCAGGGGCCCGTCGCGCCGGGCGGGGCGCGAGGGCCTTTTCCCATACCACCGGGCCCACCGGAATTCAACCGCGCCGGCGAAAGCCAGGCCCGCCCGCGCGCGGGGGGCTTCGGGCGCCCGCCGCCCCGCGGCGGGCCCCCCGGCTCCCTCAGCGATGCAACCGCTCGGCGCAGACGACGCCGATCCCGGCCTGGAGCAGCGCCTGCGCGGTGAGTTCCACCGAGCGCTGCTTTTCGAGATAGTTCCGCTCGAGGGCCGGCATGAGGCCCGCGCGCTCGATCTCCTCCTTGGACAGAAAGTAGTCGAGAATGTCGGAGGGGTGCTCGAGCGTCTGCTCGATCTCGGGCTCCCCGCCCTCGTGCTTGGCGGAGATGTTCGGAACCTCGCGGGCGATCTCGACGAGCTCGGCGCGGCGGTTGTAGGGCTGGCGCACGATCGATTTCCAGGTCTCGGTGATGTGGTGCTCGAAGCGGACCCGCCCCTCCAGGCCGAGCGCGCGGCGGATCCAGGCCGCCCGGCGGATGGTGTCGTTGTCGACCGAGTTCGAGAGGTTGAAGCCGATCAGGGAGGTGCTGCCGTCCTCGCGCGCGAACAGATGCGCGGTGAGCAGCGTCCAGAGGATGGCGAAGGGGTTGTCGTTGCCCATGAAGACCGAGATTTTGAATTCGTTGTCGACCCCCAGCCGGCGGAGCAGGTAGCCGGCGAGCACCGTCCCCGGGTTGATGTTCAGCACCTGGCGGATGCCGTACTCCATGTAGTAGGTGAGGTACTCCTCGACCCAGCGCAGCGGGTAATGGTTGGGCTGACCGATGCCGCCGAAGTAGCCGGTGATCGTCTCGGGGCCGCCGAGGTGGACGTTCGAGCCGTCGGTGCCCTTGGTGTCCAGGGTCTCGACGTAACTCGCCCCGATGATCTGCATCGCGGCGGCGACCGCGACCGTGTCGCCCCGGTCTTGGGTCTGCTCGGCCATCTTGCGCACGCGGATGAAGCGGCCGGGCATGAGCTCGCGCGCCTCGAGGCAGTGCCGGGCCTGGCGGATCAGCCACGGGAAATACTGGAGCGCGCTGATCTCCAGGGTGACCGCATGGCTCCAGAGGATGCTCTGCTCGGACCCGCGCACGCGCCGCGCGTACTCGGCGAGCGGCACGAACGCCTGGCGGTCGCGCTGTTCGATCAGCCAGTGGAGGTCGGCGAGATAGGGGGACCCCATCGCCTCGAGGCGGGCGAGCCGGTTTTCGAGCCGCGAGGCCTCGGCCGCGCGGCGGTTGATCGCCTCCGGACCCCCGAAGCGCTCGACCAAGCGCACGAGTTCGCGCACGGTCTCGTTTCCGGGGTCGGTCAGCAGGGCGTTCAGCCCCTCGATCCGGCGGGGGTCGAGGACGAGTCGATCGTGCAATTCCGGCATGGAATGGCCTCCTCCCTCAGGCCGCCGATTCGTAGGCGGCCTGGAATTTTTCGAGTTCTCCCGGCAGCATGCGGTAGCCGTGCTCTTCCGCCGGGAAGCGCTTCGCGCGGACGTCGGCCACATAGGCCTTCATCGCCTCGGTGACGATTTCCGCGACGTTGCAGTAGCGTTTGACGAATTTCGGGGTGAAGGCCTGGAACTGGCCGATCATGTCCGAGACGATCAGCAGCTGTCCGTCGCAGTCGGGACCCGCGCCGATCGAGAGGGCGGGGATCGCAAGCGTGCGGGCGATGTAGGCGGCGACCTCCGGCGGAATCGCCTCGAGCAGAATCATCTGCGCCCCCGCCTGCTGGACGGCGAGCGCGTCCTCGACGACCCGTCGGGCCGATTCGAGGGTGCGGCCCTGGGCCTTGTGCCCCCCGAGCTGCCCCGAACTCTGCGGCGTGAGCCCGATGTGGCCCATGACCAGGATCCCCGCGTCCACGATCGCCTGGATCTGCGGGGCGACGCGGACCCCCCCCTCCAGCTTGATCGCATCGCAGCCGGCCTCTTTCAAGAATCGGCCGGCGTTCTCGACCGCTTTTTCGATCGAGGTCTGGTAGGAGAGAAAAGGCATGTCGCCCACGATGAAGGTGTTCGGCGCCCCCCGGCGCACCGCCTCGGCGTGGCGGATGCACTGGTCCATCACGACCGGCACCGTCCCGGGATAACCGTAGACGCACATGCCGAGGGAGTCGCCGACGAGGAGCATGTCCAGGCCGGCCGCCTCGGCGAACTGGGCCGTGGGGTAATCGTAGGCGGTGAGAAAGGTGATCTTCTCGCCCTCGCGTTTCATGCGGTAGAAATCGTGGATCTGCTTCTTCTTCGAACCCATGCCGCCGCCTCCGTGGTGTCGTTTCCGCTTCCGGTTTCCGCCTCACCCGCCGAAGAAGGGGTGGACGTAACGCAGGTCGTCGCCCTCGCGCAGCTCGATCCGGTCGATCTCTTCGGCGCGGACGACTTCCCCGTTGAGGATGTAGAGCATTTGGCTCTTGCCCGTTTTCTCGATCAGGGCGATGATCATTGGATCGCGGCGCACCCGCTCCTCCAGGCGGTCGACCAGGGCCCGCAGCCGCGTCCCGGGCGCCACCTCCTCGGGTTTGCCGTTGACCGTGATCTTCATCGGGGACCCCCGGTGCTCTTCCGGGCGCGCGGCGGCTCCGGGGAGAGGCCCCCGCAAGCCGCCCGCGCCGTTTCCCGGTAAAACCGGCCCGCCCGGGGCCTTCCCGGTCACCCCGGGATGGTCTCCAGGCCGAGCTCGCGCAGCTTCTGCGGCGTGGGCCGCCCCTCGTCGTCCCAGCCGCGGTAGCGGTAGTAGTCCACGATCGCCTGCTCGAGGCCGATCGGGATCCGGCCGGCCGCGACCCCGTCGCTCACCGGCTCCAGGAAGCGCTTGGGGTAGCGGAAGTCGTCTTCCCGCTTCCAGCCGTAGCGCATGTTCAGGAGTTTCTGCAGGTTGGTGATGCGGTCGCCGCAGCGCTGCAGGTCTTCCTGGGCCCAGCCGAGGCCGGTGCAGGTGTTGATCGTCTGCAGCAGGTCGGTCAGCGTGTAGCCGGCGAACTCCTGGAACTTGCAGTGCACGGCGGAGTTGATCACGTTGCAATAGTCGTGGAACTTGGCGTTGCGCTCGGCCGCCTTGTCCCAGGACCAGCGCTCCTCGTTCTCCACGTGGTCGATCCCCCACTCGGGGAGATAGCGGTGTCCGACCCAGATGTGCTGCGAGTTGCCGCGCTCGTGGTTCGGGCCGGAGGCCACCCCGGTGCAGTAGTTGAGGGCGGAGATGTACTGCGCGCGCCAGTTGTGGGCGGCGATTTCCTGGCCCTTCATCTGCACGGCCCACTCCTCGGACCCCTGACCGATGCGCTCGGAGGCGATCTTGCAGCCCTCGCCGAGGAGATAGCCCAGGCCCGGCGCGCGCTCGCCGATCTTGCGCGTCATCTCGACCAGCGCCTGGGCGTTGCCCCAGGTGAGCTCGATGCCGTAGGTGTCCTCGCGGGTGAGGAGCCCCTTCTCGTAGCACTCGAACGCCCAGGCGAGGACCGCGCCGAGCGAGATGGTGTCCATCGAGTAGCGGTTGGCGAGTTCGCCCGCGTAGGCGACCGCGGCCTGGTCGTCGATCATCAGGTTGAAGCCCATCATGGCGAAGGACTCGTACTCGGGCCCCTTGCCCTTGTAGGCGTAGGGTCCGCTCTTCACCTCGCACTTGTTGTGGCACTTGATGACGCAGTACTTGCAGGGCCAGGGCTTGGCGTTCAGCGTCTCCACGTAGGGCCGGCCCCCCAGCTTCGCGACCCCCTCGGGGAAGGTCCCGAGGCGGTAGTTCTTGATGGGCAGATTGCCCTGGGGGGCGAAGAGCGCGGTCGCCATGGCGGTGCCCAGCCAGGAGATGCGGAACTCCTCGGGCTTGGAGGCGTCGACCTCGGCGAGCCGGCGGTTGATCGCCTTGTTCAGGGCGTCGTTTCCGGCCGGGTCGTGAAGCGGGCATTTCTGGGTGCCGCGCACGGCGACGCCCTTGAGGAGCTTCGAGCCCATCACCGCGCCGAAGCCGCAGCGGCCGGCGTAAGATTTCTTCGCCGTCTGGATGTTCGCGAAGCGCACGAGCCGCTCGCCCGCCTGCCCGGTCGTGATCACCTCGAAGGCGTCGCCTTCCTTTTCCTGGATCGCATCCTGCGCCTCGTAGGCGTCGAGCCCCCAGAGCCGCGAGGCATCCTTGATCCGCACCCGGTCGTCGTCGATCACGATGTAGACCGGTTTTTCCGCCCGGCCGTGGATCACGACCGCGTCGACGCCCGCCTGTTTCATCTCGATTCCGAAGGCGTGCGTGATCGCCGACCCGGCGTTCATCTGGATCGACGGCGAGATCCCCCCCACGGCCCACTTGGCGGCGCCGCTCTGCCGGATGCCCTGCATCGGCCCGACGGCGAGCGTCAGGCGGTTGGCCGGGTCGAAGGCCGTCACCCCCCGCGGGCATTCCTTCCAGAGCACCCAGGCGGCCAGCCCCTCCCCGCCGAGGAAGTACTCGTAGACCGGGTCGGGCACCGACTGGGAAGCGGTCTTCTTTTCCGTGAGGTCGATTCGGAGAATTCTGTTCCACACCCCTTTCATGGTCCTTTTCCTCCCCTCGGGTTGAAGCGGTTGGCGAACCCCGGCGCCCCCCGTCCGAAGGGTCGGCGCCTTCGTCGTTTCAGTGTGCCTCCCTCGGCCGCAGCAGGATCACGAGCGCCATGACGGCGAAGACCATGGCGTTCGCCGCCTGGGACCAGTAACGGCCGGTGACGGCCATGACCATCCCGAGCGCCAGCGCGGCGAGAAACGTTCCGTTCAGGTTGCCCATGCCGCCCACGATGACGACGGCGAAGGCGAGCAGCAGGATGTGAAAGCCCATGTAGGGATCGGCCGTCGAGATCGGGGCGTAGAGGATGCCGCCGAGCACGGCGAGCGCGCTGCCGAGGACGAAGACGATGCTGAAGTGGCGGTTCACGTCGATCCCCAGGCAGCGGACGCCGTCGGCGTCCTCCAGGGCGGCGACCACCACCCGGCCGACGAGGGAGCGCCGGAAGAAGGCGCGCAGCGCCACGTAGAGGGCGAAGGCGCTCAGCACGATCGCGATGCGGTAGAGCGGGAGATCCATGCCGGCGAGCGGCACGGCGACCCCGATCGGGTCGTTCACGGGGTAGGGGGTCGTCCCCCAGACCATCTTGATCGCATCGGTTCCGATGAGCAGCACGCCGTAGGTCGCGATGATGGCGTAGTCGAGGCTTTCGCCGTACAGGCGGCGGATCACGAAGCGCTCGATGACCCAGGCGACCGGCAGCATGGCGAGCAGGCTCGCCGCGAGCGCCGCCGGGAAAGACTGCCCGAACGCCTGCAGGAAGGTGATGAAGAGATAGACCCCCAGGGTGTAGACCATCCCGTGGGCGAAGTTGATGATGTGCATCGTGCCGAAGGTCAGGGCCAGCCCGACCGAGAAGAAGTAGAGGATGGCCCCGATCGTCAGGCCGTAGACGACGGTCTGGATCATGCACCGGCCTCCACCGCCCGGGGTTTCCGCAACCGGGCGCGCAGCGTGCCGACGATGCCGCCGCGCAGGGAGAAGACGATCACGAGCAGCACGATCCCCAGCCACAGCTCCCACTGGGGCAGCTTCACCTCGAGCCACCGGGAAAGCTCGGGGATCATCACCGGCAGGAAGTTCTTGATCGCCAGGAACACGGCGGCCCCGATCAGGGCGCCGCCCAGGTACCCCGCCCCCCCGATCAAGACGGCGAAGATCACGTCCACGTTGCCGAAGGGGCTGATGACCCGGGGGCTGACGAACCCCTGGATCAGGGTGAAGAGCGCCCCGGCCAGGGCGGCGATCGTGGAGGCGATCACGAAGGTGATCCACTTGAAGCGGAAGGTGTCGTAGCCGAGAAATTGCACCCGCGATTCGTTTTCGCGGATGGAGCGGACGAGGAGGCCGAAGGGCGATCGCGTGAGGACCCGCAGCAGGGCGAACACGGCCAGCAGCACGGCGGCCGAGAAGGCGAACGCCCAGCGGTCCTCGTAGAGGGAAATGAAGCCGAAGAGGGGGTCGGCGGTGCAGCTCAGGCCGTCTTCCCCCAGGGTGTAGGCGGCGAGCGGTGACTGAACCAGGAAATGGCCGATCTCGTTGAAGGCCATGTTGATCAGGGCGAACGAGGCCCCGTGGGTGCGCAGCACGATCCCGCCGAGGATCGCCGCCATCCCGGCCGCCGCGGCGATGCCGACCCCGAGCGCGAGCAGGGCGCTCGCGTTGCCGTAGACGAGCCAGAGGGCGGCGCCGTAGGCGCCGGCGCCGAAATAGAGCATGTGCCCGAAGCTGAGATGCCCCATGTACCCGTAGAGCAGGTCGAAGCTCAGCACGAGAATGAAAAAGACGGCGAAATCGGCCATCCAGTGGATCCGGATCACGAAGGAGAGCAGGACCAGGCCGGCGGCGATGAGAGCGAGCTCGCCGACGAGACCGCCCCGGGGGGCGGGGGGGACGGAAAAGCCGGGGCACGGCGCGCGGGAATTCACAGGAAACACTCCAGTTGTTCCGAACCGGCGAGCTGCCGCGGGTCGGCGATCTCGTGGACGATGCGCCCCTCTTTCATCACGTAAATCCGGTCCGCCAGGCGCCGGACGACCGTGAGGTTCTGCTCGACGATGATCGCGGAGACGCTCTGGCGCATGCACTCGAGGATGCGCAGGATGTCCTCGATCACGATCGCGGCCAGCCCCTCGGTCGGCTCGTCGATCAGGAGCAGCCGCGGCTGCCCGGCGAGCGCGCGCCCGATCAGCAGGATCTCGCGCTGGCCCCCGGAGAGGCGCCCCGCCGGAAGCTCGCGGAACTCGTCCAGCTTGGGGTAGAGCGCGACCGCACGGCTCCAGGCGGACTCGAACGAAACGCCGGCGCCGCGGGCGGCGAGTTCGATGTTCGAGCGCACGGAGAGGCGGCTGAAGACCCGCTTCTCCTGGTTGACGTAGCGGAACCCCATGCGGGCCCGCCGCTCCGGGGGAAGGCCGGCGACGAGGCGGCCTTCGAAGCGGATCTCCCCCGCCGTCGGGGGGAGCAGGCCGGCGATCGTCTTGAGCAGCGTCGTCTTGCCGGCCCCGTTGCGGCCGACGACGAAGACCATCTCCCCCGGCCGGACGGCGAGGCGGACGTCGTGCAGCACGCGGGCCGGGCCGTAGCCGGCATCGAGGCGGGCGACCTCTAGCACGCGGGCGCCTCCTTTCCCCAGTAGCACTCCCGGACCCGGGGGTCGGAGAGGACTTCGGAAGGGCTGCCCTCGCAGATCAGGCGGCCTTCGTTCATGACGCTCAGGCGTTCGACGAGCTCGAGGATTTTCGAGATCTTGTGCTCGATGATCACCACGGTGAACCGGCGGCGGATCTCCCCGATCAATTCCACGACGCGCGCGATTTCGTGGTCGCTCAGGCCGGCCAGCGGCTCGTCGAGGAGCAGCAACCGGGGCTGCAGCGCAAGCGTGATCCCGATCTCGAGCATGCGTTTGTCGCCGTAGGAGAGCTCGGCGACCGGAAGGTTCGCCTGGGCCGCGAGCCCCACCCGCTCGAGCGCCTCGGCGCAGCGCTCGAGCACCGCGGGCCGCCGCGCCGAGCGGAGGAAAAAGCGCCCGGGCGCGGTTCCCCCCGGCTGAAAGCGCAGGACGGCGAGGACCGCGTTTTCCCAAACGGTGAGGGAGGAGAACACCGAGACGAGCTGGAAGGTCCGGGCGATGCCGAGAGCGACGCGGCGGTGCGGCGGAAGAAGGGTGATCGGCTCCCCGCGAAAGCGGATTTCCCCCGCGGAGGGCGGGAAGAAGCCGGAGAGCAGATTGAAGAGCGTGGTCTTGCCGGAGCCGTTCGGCCCGATGACGCCGGTGGTCTGGCTTTCGCGGACGTGGAAATCGACCTCGTGGACGGCGGTCAGGCCGTTGAAGCGTTTGGTCAACGCCGAGGTGGCGATCAGGTCAGCCATGCTCCGGACTCCAGCCGAGGCGGGAGGCGCCGCGGGGCCCGGCAAGCCGGAGGAGCGCTTCCGGCCCCGCGGCGGCAGGGGTCAGTACCCGAGGTCCTTCAGCGAAGGCACGAAGGCGTCCCCGGCGTACACATCGATGACCCGGGCGTAGTCGAATTTCGCGGGGTACCGCGTATCCGTGCGTTCGGCCTCGCCCTTGCCCTCCACGATCCAAGTGGAGTAGCGGTAGATGCAGGCCCCGTCCTCGCGCCATTTCGCCGGCCCCTTGGCGCCCTTCCAGTCGGGGTGGGCGAGCAGGGCGGCGGCCATCTTCTTGGGATCGGTCGACTGCGCGAGCTCCATGGCGCGCACGGTCTCTTTGACCCCGTAGTAGGTGCTCATGGCGTAGGGGTCCGGCGGCTCTTTCTGCGCGTTCATCCAGCGGTTGACGAAGGCCTCGCTCGCGGCGACGACCTCGGCGTCCGGGAAGCCGCGCATGTCGTGGTACCAGAACATCTGGCCCTTCACCCCCTGCATGGCGTTCGCCGGAATGCCGGTCGCAAAGGCGTTCATCAGCCAGAAGTGGAACAGCGGCGCCTTGCGCGCGGCGCCCGTCTCCAGCGCCTGTTTGAGCGCGTTCACCGCGTCCCCGCCCCAGGAGCCGATGAAGAGGACGTCGGGGTTGAACTCGAGCGCCTTGATCAGGTAGCTCGTCATGTCCGGGCTCTGGACCGGGTGCCAGACGGTCGTGTACTGCACGCCCGGCCGTTCGCGGATGACCTCCTCGAAGCCCTTCATCGTCCCCTTGCCGATTGCGTAGTCGGGCATGAAGCAGGCGATGCGCTTGGCCTTCATCTGGTCGGCCATGTAGGCCGCCGCCCCGCGGCCGGCCCATTCCGCCGCGGCGACGATGCAGAAGGAGGCGGGCCCGCGCGTGCCCTTCCGGAAGAAGCCTTCGGGGACCCCGTTCGTCGCCATGAAGAAGGCGTTCGCCTTTTTCGCCTCCTCGTTCAGGGCCATGGAGATGTTGCCGAAGGTGCCGCCCACGACGGCCGTGGCGCCCTGATCCTTGACGATTTCCTTGAAGCGTCCGACGGCGACCTGCGGGTTGGTCTCGTCGTCGCGGAAGACGCCTTCGAGCTTCATCTTCTTCCCGCCGATCTTGACTCCGCCGGCCTGGTTGACCTCGGCGATGGCCAGGGCGGCTCCCTGCATCTGCCCGACGCCGATGACCGCGCCGGCGCCGGTCGTCGAAAACATCACCCCGATCTTGACGGTTTCGGCGGCGGCGGCCGCGCCGGCGCCCAGCAGGGCCGCGAGCAGGCAGACGGCCGGAATCGCCCATGCCCGTTTCCTCAGAATCGTGTTCATGGCATCCTCCCTGATGCGGTTGAGGGGTTGCGGTTCCCGCGCGCTCCCGTCACAGGTCGTTGCGGAATTCGAGCAACCCGGTGACGGCGCTCTTCGTCTTCTTTACGCGCGAGTTGCGCACGTGAGCGATGAAGATCTCGGTGGTCGTGAAGACCTTGGCCGACACCATGTGGCCCCCGGTCAGTTCGCCGTTTCCGTGCGAGAGCAGGCAGTGCACGTGCAGGACCGGGTCGCCATGCTTGAGGTTGCCGAACTCGCCCACCAGCGGCACGATGTTGCCCTCGATGCTCATCAGCTCGAAGGGGCCCTTCATCTCGATGCGGTTCAGGTTTTCCGCCGGCTGGACCGGAATGCGGAAGGCGGGCTTCGGGGCGACGAAAACGACGTCCTCCAGGCTGCCGATGCCCGAGAGGATCACGGCCCGCTCCCATCCCCGGTCGCGCACGGTTTTGACGAGGGTGGGGAACAGGTCGTCGCCCGGGTGGAAGCGGGTGAGGATCACTTCGGAGAGGTCCACGGTTTCGACGAAGCGCGGATCCGGCGCGGGGGCGGCGTGGCTCATGGACGGGTTCCTTTCTTGGGTCAGGCCAGGTTGATCGTGACACTCTTGCGCTGGGTGAACGACTCGAGCAGGCCTTCGAGCGACCACTCGCGCCCGATGCCGCTCGCCTTGAAGCCGCCGTAGGATTGACCGGGGACGATGCCGCCGCCCTGGTTGACCTGGACGAAGCCGGCTTCGATCTCGTGGGCGGTGCGCAGGGCCCGGGAAACGTCGCGGGTGTAGACGAAGGCGGCCAGCCCGTAGTGGGTGTCGTTGGCCATGCGGATCGCCTCGGCCTCCTCGTTCCAGGGGACGGCGACGAGCACCGGGCCGAAGACCTCCTCGCGGCAGATGCGCCACTCGGGCCGCACCCCGACGAAGACGGTCGGTTCGACGAAGTAGCCTTCGGTGAAGGGCGCCTTTTGGGGGGGAAGGCCGCCGCAGAGGGCCCGGGCGCCCGGCTGGGCGAGCGCCTCACGGATGTAGTCGAGCACCGTGAGGTATTGCCGCTCGTTGACGATCGCACCCATCTGGGTCGCCTCGTCGAGCGGCTCGCCGATCTTGAACGCCTTTAGCCGGGCGGTGAGCTTCTCGAGGAAGGAATCGAAGATCGAGGCGTGCAGGAGGAGCCGCGAGCCCGCCGTGCAGGACTGGCCCTGGCGGACGAAGCGCATGCCGTTGATCACGTGGGTCACCGTGGCGTCGTCGTCGGCGTCGGGGAAGACGATCTGGGGGCTTTTCCCGCCCAGCTCGAGCGAGACGGGGATGATGCGCTCGGCGGCGGCCTTCATCACCGTGCGGCCGACCTCCGTCGAGCCGGTGAAGGAGAGCTTGGCGAGGCCGGGGTGGCGGAGCAGCGCCTCGCCCGCCTCGGCCCCCGTGCCGGTGACGACGTTCAGCACCCCCTTGGGCAGGAAGCGGTGGGCGAGTTCCACCAGTTTGATCACCCCGAGCGGCGCTTCCACGGAAGGCTTCAAGACCAGCGTGTTGCCGGCGACGAGCGCCATGCAGATCTTGAGCGCGGAGAGGGCGAGCGGGGCGTTCCAGGGAACGATCCCGCCCACGACGCCGAGCGGCTCCCGGCGGCTGTAGCTGAAGAGCTGCTCGCCCAGGGGGATGACCTCCCCCTTGATCTCGCTGGCGACGCCGCCGAAATAGCGGATGAGGTCGGCCGTGAGCATCGTCTCCCCGCGCGACTGGGTGGCGATCGCGTTCCCGGTTTCGAGCGAGTAGAGCCGCGCGAACTCCTCGCGCTCCGCATCGAGGGCGTCGGCGAGTTTCAGAAACGCCTTGCCCCGTTCCCGTGCCGGGGTCTTCTTCCAGGCCGGGAAGGCGGCTTTTGCGGCCTCGACCGCCCGGTCCACCTCCGCGGCCCCCCCGCGGGGCACCTCGCCGGCGAGCGTTCCCCGGTGGGCGGGGTTTTCGACCGGGATCCAGCGTCCTCCGGCCTCCACCCACTCGCCGTCAATCATCATCGGGACGCGCCCGACACCCTTCTGCCATCCTTCCACCCGTGGGATCCTGGATTCCATGGTTTCGGCTCTCCTTGCGTTCGGAAGCGGATGAATCGGGCCCCGCGCCGGGGCCGGCTCAGGTTTCCCGCCGCGCGGCGATCTCCCGGAGCAGCCGTTCGGCGCGCTCCACGTTGAAGACGCCGCACATGCAGGGGCGGGCGAGCTCGGCCGCCGCCGCGGAGGCCTCCTTTTTGCCGCGTTTGACTTCGCGCGCGAGTTTCTCGACCAGCCGGGCCGAGACGAGCCCGTGGCCGCACATCGTCGTGATCGCCAGCACCGGTCCCGGCGGCAGCCGGTCGGTGCGGCCGAGCACCCCGCCCGAGAACTGCACCGTGTGGACCGGAAGCCCGACCTCGCGGCAGATCGCCTCGATCTCCGTAAAGTCCCCGCTCACGATGACCGAGAGACCGAGGTCGGCCTCCCGGAGCTCGCGGAGGGCCTGGGCGACGGTGTCGCGGTCGGTGAAGACGTAGTGGGCGACCGACTGGTCCCGGAAACGGTCGTGGATCGTCTGCCAGTCGGCGTTGTAGCGGCTGCCGGTCTTGACGTCGCCGAAGTTCGTCGCCGGGAACCGGTGCAGGATCTCGAAAAACCGCTTCATCTTCTCGCCCGAGCCGCGGGCGTTCACGGTCTTGGCCGACATGCTGAAGACCACGAAGTCTTTCTTCAGGTCTTCGGGGGCGCCGCAGCGGTGGAGCGTGTGGGACATGGGGCCTCCTCGAGGATCAGAAGGGGTAGAGCGGCCGCCCGAGGCCGACGTTCACCTTGCCGTTGCCGGAGGGGGTGAGGCCGGCGCGCCGCATGGCCTCGGCCGCCGGAACGCGGCCGTCCGCGCCCGCCTTGCCGATCACGCCCACGCTGATCACCGTGTCGGCCTCGGCGGCGATCGCGCGCACCTCCTCGAGGATGCGGCCGAAGGCCTCCTCGGGGACGATCGCCTCGACGATGGCCGAAAGCACCTTCTCGTCGCGGACCTCGGGCTTGAGGGCGCCGGTCGCCGGGTCGGCGATCAGCTGGGTGAGCGGGTTGTTCGGCTCGAGGACGACCCCCAGGGGGAGCAGGCGCCGGATGGCGGCCTCGGCTTCGCGCAGCCGGGTCCCGATGCCGGGTCGGCCGAATTCGAGGCCGATCCCGATGAACCCGGGGCGGAAACGGCCGGTCACGTCGTTGGTCTTCATCTCCTCGGTGCCGCGGCCGGGGATGTCGGTTCCGGGGTGGGTGAACACGGGGTCCGAGAAGGCCTTGCGCAGAATCCGCGGCCAGGCGAGCTCTTCCTCGCCGATCGCCTCCTCCGGGCAGACGCGCGAGCGGAAGCAGACCCCGCACTCGACGCATTCGTCGCGGTCGATCGCGGCGTGCGCGGCGCGGCCGCTGGCCGGGTCCCGGGGGACGAGACGGATCGCGTTCATGGGACAGAGCGCGACGCATTCTCCGCAGCGGATGCAGCGGTCCGGGTCGATCCGCATCGATGCCTCCGCCGTCAACCGACCGCCGTCCGCCGCACGGGTGCGGCGGCGGCTTGCGGGGGCCGGGTGATTTCGTAGAGGTTCTTCATGGCCGTGCGGATGTGATCCATGTGGGCGGTCATCGCCGCCACCGCCCGGCGGCGGTCGCGGCGACGCAGCGCCTCATGGATGCGGCGGTGGTCCTCGAGGGAGCGGTCGAGCATGCGGGGCAGCGCGCGAAACGATTCGTGGATGAACTGTTCCATGATCCGTCGCAGGGTGAGGAAGAGGTGCTCCATGAAGCGATTGCCCGTGGCCCGGGCGAGCAGGTGGTGGAACGCGGCGTCCCGCCGCACGTAGGTCTGGCGGTCGCCGCGTCGCGCGGCGGCCGCCATCTCGCGGTAGAGCCGACCCATCTCGGCGAGCTGCGCGTCGGTGGCGTGCTCGACGGCGAGCTCCACGTTGGCGACCTCGATGTAGCGGCGCGCCTGGACGAGCTCGATCGTTTCCTTGGGGTCCGAGATGAGCGGGAGGTTGAAGAACTCGGAGAGGTTCTGCGGCAACGGGCCGCGGACGACGGTGCCGAAGCCGGGGCGCTGCTCGAGGACTCCCGCGATGGCGAGCGTGTGCAGGGATTCGCGCAGGGAAGCCCGGGAGACGCCGAGCTGGGCGGCGAGCGCGTTCTGGTTGGGCAGCTTGTCGCCTTCCTGGAGCTCGCCCGCCTGGAACATGCGGATGAGCTCTTCGAGCACCGAGTCGGAGACCTTCTTTTTGACGACCCGCGCCACCGGCGCCCCCCATAGGGTTAGAAGATCAGATGGTGAGATTGTCATACAAACTTGGCCGGACGCTGTCAAGGATTTTTGGCGCATCCCTCGTTGACAGGCTGGGGCCGCCGCGGTAGAGCCCTCGGCGATGCGCCCGCCGGAGTCCCCCCGCACGCGCCGATCCCCGAACGCGCAACGGCCCGATCCCCCGGAGGTCCTGGTCCGCCTGCACGAGGCGACCCTCCGGCTGCGCGACCGCCCCCTGCTGCCGCGGACAAGCTGGGCGATCCGCGTCGGCGAGCATTGGGCGGTCGTCGGGCCGAACGGCGCCGGCAAATCGACCCTCGTCCGGGCGCTCACGGGGGAGGTCCCGGTCGTCGCCGGCTCCATCCGCCCGGCGGATCCGCGGCGGCTGCGCGGCCAGGCGGCGCTGGTTTCCTTCGAGCGCGGCCGCGAGCTTCTCGGCCGGGCGGAGCGGATCGCCGGGGCCCGCGCGTTCGCCGGCGACCTCGACGCCGGCCCGCGCGTGGGGGAAATGCTCCAACCGGTCGCGGGCGGCATCGCGCCGGGGGAGCCGCCGGCGTGGGGTCGGGAGATCTCGCGGCTGCGCGGGCGACGCCTGGCCGAGCTCTCGAGCGGGGAACTGCGGCGGCTCCAGATCGCCCTTGCGCTCGCCGCGGCGCCGCGCCTTTTGATCCTGGATGAGCCCTTCGAGGGGGTGGATGCCGAAACCCGCGCCGAGCTGGCGCGGGTGCTCTCCGGGCTGATGACCCCCGAGCGGGCGACCGTCTGGGTGACCCACCGACCGGCCGATCTCCCGGCGGGGATCACCCACCTGCTCGCCGTCCGCGACGGTCGCGTCGTCTTTCAGGGGCGGGCGGAGGAGGGAAGGCTCGCGCGGTTGTGGCGCCTGCTCTACCGGGAGGTCTCCGCCGGCGTCCGGCCGCGGATCGGCGCGGCCGGGGCCGGCCCCCCCGGGGAAGTCCTGATCGCGCTGCACGGGGTGCGCGTGGCGCACCGGGGAAAGCCGGTCTTCGAGGACCTCTCCTGGACGGTGCGTGCCGGCGAGCACTGGGCGGTTCTCGGCCCGAACGGTTCCGGGAAATCCACGCTGCTCCGCCTGCTGACCGGGGAACACCCCCAGGCCCATGCGAACCGCATCGAGCTTCTGGGCGGGCGGCTCGGGCCGGGTCGGAGCCTGCGGGAACACCGCCGCATGATCGGCGGGGTCTCCGCCGAGCTGCACTTGAAATACACGCGGTCCCCGACGGCCGAAGAGGTCGTCCTCTCCGGGTTTTTCGACTCGATCGGCCTCTTCCGCGAAACGACGGAAGCCGAGCGGGCGGCGGCCCGTCGCCGCCTCGAGGAACTCGGGGCGCTTTCCCTGGCCGGGCGGCGCCTGCCGCAGCTCTCGAGCGGTGAACAGCGCCTCGTGCTGCTCGCCCGCGCGATGGTCAAACCCCCCCGGGTGCTCATCCTCGACGAGCCCTGCCAGGGACTCGACCCCGTCCACCGCCGCCGCTTCCTCGAAGCGGTCGACCGCGCGGCGGCCTCGGGCCGGACGGCGGTGATCTATGTCTCCCACCGCGAAGACGAGCTGCCCGGTTGCATCACCCACCGGCTGCGGCTTTCACGCCCGCCGGAAGGCCCCACGAGGGTTTCCGCCGCCGAGGTTCGCGCCGGGGCGCAGGGCGGGTGAGCGCGCAGACGGGCGAACGAGGCGGGGGAAACGCGGAAGCGGGGTCAGTCGGCGGCGGGCCCGTGTTCGCGGATTTCCTGCGTGAAAGCCTCGACCAGGAGGGAATCGAAGGCCCGGCCGGAAAACGCGGCGAGGGTGGCGAGGGCCTCCTCGATGCTGCGGGCCTTCTGGTAGGAGCGGTCGGTTGTCAGGGCGTCGAAGCAGTCGGCAAGCCCGATGACCGCGGCGGTCTGCGGGATCTCTTCCCCGTGCAGGCCGTAGGGGTAGCCGGAGCCGTCGCGGCGCTCATGATGGAAGCGCACGCCGTCGACCACGGGGTCGGCGACCTCGATCGCCCGCAAGAGCTCGCCCCCGAGCAGGGGGTGGCGGCGGATCTCCGCGAGCATGGCCGGGCTGAGCCGACGCCGGCGGTTGCAGAGGAGTTCGCGGCTGAACGCGATCTTGCCGATGTCGTGCAGCCGGCCGGACAGGCGCAAGATTTCGATCTCCGCCTCCGGCAGGCCGAGCCGCCGGCCCAGCCGCTCGGCGTAGGCGCCGACCCGGCGGCCGTGCCCCTGGTGGTAGGCGTCCTGAGCGGCAAACAGCCCCGCGAGCGTCAGCGCGTGGCGCCAGGGGAAGGAGGGGCGGTGGCTCCGCAGCTCCGGCCCGTACAGCCAAATGGAGGGCGAAGGCATGGTCCGTGTAGAACGAAACGGCCCGCGGGCCGTTCCTGTCGCAACCGTCGCTTTCATGGAAGGGGCCTCTTATACGCCTCCCCAGGGCAGCCGTCAAGCCATCGGATGCGCCGACGGCCCTTCAGCTTCCGCCGAGTCGGGCCGCCGCCGCGAGAAACGCGATCGGGTTCACGGAGACCCCGTTCAGCTTCACCCCCCAGTGGAGATGGGGCCCGGTGGCACGGCCCGTGGCCCCGACCCTGCCGAGGATCTCGTCTCGGGCCAGCCGTCGGCCGGGAGTCACCTCGATCCGGCTCAGGTGCGAATACGAGGTGAAGATCCCGGCGCCGTGGTCGATGACGACGGCGTTGCCGGAATAGAAGAGCTCTTTTCCCAGGCGCACGACGCCCGAGCCGGCGGCGACGACGGGGTCCCCGCTCGCGGCGCGGAAATCGACTCCCGTGTGGCGGCTGATCAGCTCCCCGTTGAAGACGCGACGGGTCCCGAACGCCCCGCTGATCTCGCCCGGAACCGGGGCCGAAAATCCGCCCTCCCAGAGCGGCCGGCGGGCCCCCGAGGCGTAAATGCGTTCGAGTTCCTCCCGCTCGCGGCGGATGCGCTCGAGATCCCGGGGGGAGGGCCGCACGTGGCGGGGGTCCACGCGCAGCGCCTCTTCGGCGAAGAAGCCCGGCCGGATACGGAAAGGAAAGCGCCACCCCCGGCGGCCTCCCGGCTGCGTCCAGGCCGCTTCCAGCACTGCCTCCTCGGGGCGGGCGGAAAGCGGAATCGCGAGCAGCCCGGCGCGGAAGGAGGGGCCCCGGAGAGGATGGGGGAAGAGGAGGATCTCCTGCTCCGCCCAGGAAAGGCGCACGTCGGAAGGGCAGGAAGATCCCGTGCGGCACTCCAGCTCGACCAGCACGGCATCCCCGGCCTGCGGCTCGGCGGGGGTGAGCACGATCCGGAGCGGAGCAGGGGGAGGATCGGTGCGCCCCGCCGCCGGGAAGGCGGCGGCGAGCCCGAGGGAAAGGCCGAGCACGGCCGCGGCGAGCGCTCTGCACGGAAAGGCGGGGCGGTTCACGCGCAAACCGTAGGGATCCCGCTCGCGGGGGTCAAGGGGCGTCCCCCGGGCTGCCCCGGCGGTCCGGCTCACCCCTTGATGATGCGCGGCAGCATCATCTGGTGGTGCGGGCAGATCGAGCGCGGGTTCTGGTAGGCCGCACCGGCGAAGGCCTGCATGTAGCCCCGGATCGCGGTCAGGCGGGCGACTTCGTCCACCAGGCCGTGCTGCGCACAATAGAGCGGGCGCGAGTTTTCGTAATAGGAGCGCACCAGGCGGTTCATCTCCTCGATGACCGGCTCGAGCGGTCGTCCGCTCTGCTTTTCCTTGAGCAGCCGCCGGGAGTAGCTCGCCGCGGCCGCGGTCTCGCCGTGCATGACGTAGATTTCCGTGGTCGCCGTCCCGAGGGTGAAGGCGTTGTGGCGGTTGGCCGTCGGGCCGCCCATGATGTAGTGCGCGGCGGCGGTGCCCTTGCGCAGCACGACGAGCATCATGGGGATGTCGGTCTGCTGGATGGAGTAGATCAGCGCCTGCCCCAGGCCGAGAAGCTCGGCCTTCTCCGCGAGATCGCCCACGTCGATGCCGGTCGTGTCCTGGAACCAGACGATGGGGACCCGGTCGCGGCCGCAGTGGACGACGAACTCGTTCATCTTGATCAGCCCCTGCCGGTAGAGCTTGCCGCCGATTCCGGCGTAGGGGGCGTATTCGGGGTAGTCCTCCCCCAGGAACCCCTGGCGGTTGCCGATGACGCCGATCAGGAAGCCGTCGATCTTCACCAGGCCCGTGTAGACCTCCGGGCCGTATCCCGGGCGGTATTCCATGTGCTCGCTGCCGTCGACGAGGCGGGCGAGGATCTCGTCGAAATCGTACATCTGCTTCTGGTTGAAGGGCAGCAGGGAGTAGAGGTCCTGAGCGGGGAACCGCGGGTCCCGGGGCTCGGCCACGCGGAAGAATTTCGGGTGGTAGGCCGGCATGTCCTTCATGTAGTCCTTGATGCCGTCGAGCACCCCCTGCTCGGTGTCGTAGACGTAGCGGAAGAAGCCCGTCTCGTGGTAGTGGATTTTCACCGAGCCCGGAGGCTCGGCCTTGTATTGCCGCGCCGCCTCGATCAGCTGCTCGGCCCCCTCCAGGTCGAAATAGCCCTTGGGCGACATGCCGCTCAGGATCCCCCCCCCGCCGACGGCGATGTTGGCGTCCTTGTGGGCGAAGAGGATGGTGGGGCTGATCCCCTGGTAACCCCCGCCCGCGGGGTTGGTGCCGTAGATGCCGGCCAGGATGGGGACCCCGGCGATTTCGAGCTCGGCGTGACGGAAAAAGGTCGTCCCCGAGCCGCGGCGGTCGGCGTAGAACTTCTCCTGCTCCGGCAGCTTCACGCCGCTGCAGTTGACGAGCCACACGAGCGGGATGTTCAAGCGCTTGGAGAGGTTGGTCGCGCGGAAGACCTCCTCGGCCTGCCCCGGCAGCCACGCCCCGGCGAGGACCTTGTTGTCGAAGCCGATGACCACGGCCCATTTGCCGGAGATCTTCGCCAGCCCATGGACGACGTTGTTGGTCCCCTCGACGTTGTGGCAGGGGTTGTAGAGGGTGTTGAGGGGATTCCAAGTCCCGGAGTCGACCAGGTATTCCAGCCGCTGCCACACCGTCCACTGGCCGCGCTTGTTGATCTCCGCGGCGGGGATGCCCACGTTCTTCAGGCGTTCCACCTCGCGTTCGATTTCGTCTTCGACTTCCCGAATCTGCTGCACGTTCTTTTCGCGGCTCTTGACGAGACCGGGCTTGAGGGGGCTGCCGAACTCCTTCATCTTCTCGAAATACGGGCGCATGGGCTGGGCTCCTTTTCGTCGACGGGATGGGGCCGGCTCCGCCGGGGCTCCGCGTTCTTTAACCAAACCGGCAAACGGCGTCAAGAAAGGCCTGCGGCGGCCGCGCGACGCAGGCTTGACATCGGTCGATCCTTCCAGTACCAGAAATTTCCGCCTGCGGGATCCCCCGGCGGGGACTCCCGCGAGGGACCGTGCCAACCCGATCGAGGGAGGACTTCACCCGATGAGCGCGCAGATCCTGGCCCCGATGCCCGGCAAAGTGGTCGACATCCTGGTCAACGTGGGGGATGCGGTGGAAGAGTACCAGGAGGTGCTGGTCCTCGAGGCCATGAAGATGGAAAACGCGATTCCCGCCCCTCAGGCGGGCCGGGTGAAGGAGATCGCCGTGAAGAAGGGCGACACGGTCTCCACCCACCAGCTGCTCATGCTCCTCGAATAGCCCGTCCCTCCTCGTCCGTCTCGGCTCAGCCGGCCGGCTCGACGCGGCGGATCACCTCGCAGGCCGCCTCGAGCGCCGCGCCCGAAAGGCGCGCCTCGAGCGCCGCCCGGAGCGTCTCCTCGCGGATCACGCGGCGGGATTTGGCGAGCGCCCCCAGGGCCGCCAGCGCCCAGTCGGCGCGGGGAAACCCTTGCTGCTTCAGCGGGAGCGTCACCCGCCGGGCGCGGGTCGGCGGGGTTTCGACCCCCTCGGCCTGGAGCACGAGGCATTCCCCGTCGAGCCCCGCCCAGAGCGCCTTGCGCCGCGCGACCCCCTCGGGCCCCAGGGCGAGGACGACCGTGGGGCGCGCGATGCCCGTATAGTCGATCGGCTCCGGCGAGAGGATCATTTCGCTGATCGACGGCCCGCGGAGCACGGTGATGTCGTAGTCGCTCTTCTGCGTGACGTGCAGCCCCGCCAGCATCCCGGCGAGGCAGAAGATCTCGCCGGCGGTGAGGATGCGCTGGCCGGCGCTGCCGAGCAGCAACACCTCCTCGCGGCCCGCACCCGGGGACGCGAAGCGCGGCGACACGGTGAGCGGCTGCGCCGGCGCCTTGCGGCCGGCGGAGAGCTTGCGGTAGTGCGCGCCGAATTCGCTACGCTCGTTTTCGGGCACCGGGCCTTCACAGGGGGGAAGCCCGGCGAGCCGCCGGTCGATCTCCTGCACCGTCAGGCGGTTCTTCCGCGAGAAGCGCCCCGGGCAGATGCCCCAGAGGTCCACGAGCGAAAAACCCCGGTAGGCGATCGCCTGGGCGATGACCCGGTCCACGTCCTCCCGGTAGGCCGAACAACGCACGACGTACGGAGCCCCCGCCGCGCGGGCCACGGCGCAGAGGTCGAGCGGGCGCTCGAGTCGGTTGAGGAACCCCGAGCCCACCTCGGCCTCGGGGGGGGTGGTGGCCGAGTACTGCCCGCCCGTCATCCCGAAGTTGAAGTTGTTCAGGACGAGCAGCGTGAGATCGAGGTTCCTGCGGCAGGCGGCGAGAAGATGCGCCCCCCCGATCCCCTGCCCCCCGTCGCCCATCGTCACCACGACCGTGGTCTCCGGGCGCGCGAGCTTGATGCCGGTCGCGTAGGTGAGGGCGCGGCCGTGCAGGCCGTGGAGCGCGTGGGTGTGAAAGAAGGTGTCGAAGAGCCCCGAACAGCCGATGTCGCTCACGATCGCGATTTGTTCGCCGCGCAGCTCGAGGCGGGCGAAGGCCCGGTCCAGGCTGCGGGTGACCCGTTCGTGCGAACAGCCGGGGCAGAACACCGGCGGCCGTGCCGCGTTCAACAGGCTATCCATGGAGCACCGCCTCGAGGATCGTCTCCGGCGCGATCAACCGGCCGTCCATCTGCCCGACGAAGGCGACCGACCGCCCGGGAAGGACGCGCTCGATCTCGCGCACGTATTGGCCGAGGTTCATCTCCACGACGACGATGCGCCGCAGGCCCTCGGCGGCCTGCCGGATCACGCCGGCGGGGACGGGCCAGAGGGTTTTGAGCACGAGGTGCGCCACGGGCGCTCCCCGGCGGGCGAGCGTGCGGCAGGCGGCGGCGGCGGCGCGCGAGGTCACCCCGTAGGTGACGAGCAGGGTGTCGGCCCCCGGCGCCGGCCGGTGCTCGAAGATCGCGAGGTCCTCGGCCGCGGTCTCGATTTTCGCCTGCATGCGCCGCAGCATGCGCGTGATCTCCGCGGGGTCGGTCGTGATGTAGCCGTCGGCGCCATGGGTGGAGGAGGTCTGCCGCACCAGGGTCCCGCCGCCGATCGGCAGGAAGGGTGGAACCCGGACGCCTTCCGGGGTCTCGAAGGGCAGATAGGGGCGCCCTGCCGGAGGTGCGGGCCGCTCGCCCGGCGGCAGGACGGCCAGGGCCGCTTCGTCCAGGCTTTCGCGGGTGAGGGCGATTTCCTTGTTCGAAGCGATGAAGACCGGGGTGCGGAGCGCATCGGCGGTGCGGAAGGCGATCTGGACGAGCCGGAAGCAGTCCGCCGCATCGACCGGCGCGTAGACGACCACCGGCAGGCCGCCGCTGTTGCCCCACTGCAGAAACTGGATGTCGCCGTCCGCGCCGCGGGTCGCCGAGCCGGTCGAGGGCCCCAGCCGCTGGACGTCGACGATGACCAGCGGGATCTCGCTGCCCACGGCGAAGGAGATCTGCTCGCTGTAGAGGCTGATCCCCGGGCCCGACGTCGCCGTCATCGCCCGCAGGCCCGCCATGGAGGCCCCGATGCAGAAGCCGATCGAAGCGATTTCGTCCTCGCCCTGCAGGCAGATCCCGCCTGCGGGCGGGAGCAGGGCGAGCATGTGGTTGAGGATGCTGGTCGCCGGGGTGATCGGGTAGCCGGCGAAAAAGCGGCAGCCGGCCGCGACCGCCCCGCGGGCGAGCGCTTCGTTGCCGTCGATCCAAACCATGGCCATGGGGCGATCCTTTCGGGAAAGACCCGCGGCGGCCCCGGCAAGGGCCCGCGCGATAGGGCCGCCTGTGTAACACGGGCGGATGCCCGGTGCAAGCCTCAAGGGGTTCAGGACCGGGCGGCGGCGGGGCGCTGCCAGGGATACGCGATGCGGCCGTGGAAGGCCGCTTCCAAGGCGTCGACCAGGGCGCGCATCACGGCGTCGATTTCCCGGGTGTCGAGCACGCACTCGCTGAACTGCTGGTCGGCGATGCGCCCCAGCACGATGCGCCGCACGAGCTCCTCGAACGCCTCGCGGCCGGGGCGCTCGAGCGTGCGCGAGGCCGCCTCCACGGCATCGGCGATCATCAGCAGCGCGGCCTCCGGGCTGCGCGGCTTCGGGCCGGGGTAACGGAACTGCCCTTCGGGCAACGCGGCTTTCGGGGTGCGGGCGAGCGCCTTCTGGTAGAAGTACTCGACGAGCTGGGTGCCGTGGTGCTGGGCGACGAGGTCCCGGACCGGCCCCGGCAGGCCGGCCGCGCGGCAGACGATCCGGCTGCGGGTGACATGATCGAACAGGATGGCGCAGCTCTCCCGCGGGTCGAGGTCGTCGTGGGGGTTGACGCCGTTTCTCTGGTTTTCGACGAACGCCTCGGGGCGGTCCATCTTGCCGATGTCGTGGAAATAGGCCCCGACGCGCAACAGCACCCCGTCGGCCCCGATCGCTTCGCCTGCGGCCTGGGCGAGGTAGGCGACGTTGAGGGAGTGCTGATAGGTCCCGGGGGCCTCCGCAAAGAGTTTCTTGAGCAGCGGGTGTTCGAGGTCGGCGAACCGCCGCAGGCTGAGCAGCGATCCCACCTCCATGAGGGTGCGCAACCCGGGGAGCAGCACCCGCGCCAGCCCGGCCGCCGCCGGGGCGGCCGCCCACGCCCAGAGGCTCGGCCCGGCCCAGCCGGAGTCGGCAAGGCGGCGCCAGGCCTCCGCCACCGGAACCCCGGCCGGGAGCGCCAACCCCTCGACCCGCTCGAGGGCGACGAAGACCGCCTGCAGCAGCCCGATCCCCAGGGCGGGGAGGAGCGCCGTCCGCAGGCGCAGATCCTGCGGGGCGAACATGACGGCGGCGGTCCCGGCGAGGAGAAATCCGCCGGCGGCTTCGAGCGAACGGCCGAGCAGCGGCAGGCAGAACAGGAAGCCCGCGAGAAAGGCGCCGAGCGCCGCGAGACGGCCCTGCCGCAGCCCGACGACCAGGAAGGGCAGGAGCACGACCGGCAGCGCCTGGACCGGGAGGGTCGTGAAAGCGAGGATCCCCTGGAAGGCCGCCGCCTGGAGGATGAGGAGCGCCAGCAAGAGCGAGAGCGAGACGCGCCGTCGGACGCCCGCCTCGCGCAGCGCGAAGAGATAGAAATGGAGGAAGACGATCGCCCAGAGGCCCAGAAACAGGGCGGCGGAGATTTCGCGCGGCAGGCACTCCGCCCGCCGGGCGGAAAAAAGCCGGACCCGCTCGAGGTCTCCCGCGGTGAGGCTCTGGCGGAACCCGACGACGATCTCGCCCGGCCGGAGCTCGGTTCCGTCCGGGGCCGTCCAGGGCCGGTCGGCCCGCAGGGTGAGGGCCGCCGGTTCCCCCTCGCGCGGCGGTCGCAGGACGAGGGCCAGCTCCTCGCCGAAGCCGGCGAGCAGCTGAACCGAAAGGAGCAGCGCCATGAGAAGGACCCGCACCATGAGCCGAGCCTTTTCGCCTGCGCCCGCTCGCCGAAAACGGCTCAAGCCGAGGCGTCGAAAGGGCGATACATCGTCTGGGAAGTCCCCCATCCTACGACCGATCCCCTCCGGGGGTCAAATCGGGGATCGCGCGGCGCGGGCGGGGGCGGGAAACGCAAAGCCTCCGTCGGAGGGGAGCCGATGTTTTTCCGTCGATCGTCGGGGAAAACCCCGCCGGGCGCCGGGACGCCCGCCGTGCGGGAGGCGCCCGAGGGGGGGGTCTGCCGGCTGATCAACGCCGCCGGGCGCGTTCCCCTGGCCGTACTCCAGGAGCTGGCCGGCTCGCTTTCGGCCGCGGAGTTCGCGGCGTTCCTCCGGCGGCCGGTTCTCGCCGGATCCGGGATCCTCGAGGGGACCCTCGGCGGCCCGGGCCGCGGCGGCTCTCCGGCCTTGAACCGCACCGTCCTCTTTCAGCCGGCCGAGCATGCGGCCGAAGGCGTGCTCGCCTCCGACAGCCTGCGGACGGCGATCTACCCCCTGGTCAAGGGGGTGCACGCGGCCGGCCGCGAAAGCCGCTTCACCATCGGCCGCGTCGCGGGCTGCGATTTCATTCTGCCCGACCCCGCCGTTTCCAAGGAGCATGCGCGCATCGAAATCCGCGGCGACGGGATCCTGCTCGAGGATCTCGGCTCCACCAACGGCACCTGGGTGAACGGCCGGCGGCTGGGCGGCTCCCCGGTCGTCCTGAAAGACGGGGACCTTGTGAGTTTCGCGCGCTACGGGTTTCACCTGCTCGCCCCCGCTTCCCTCCACGCCATGCTGCGCGCGCCCCAAGACTCCGCCTCCGGCTTCACTCGATGAGCCGGGCCAGCCGCGAGGCGGGCACGAACTCGATCTCCGCTTTCAGCCGCGGCAGCTCCTCCCGCAGCACCTCGTAGGTCGCCGGGTGCGGGTGCGCGATGGCGATCGCCTCGCCCTGGCGCCGCGCCTGGCGCACGAGGGCGGCCATCTGCCGGCGGATGAACTCGGGCTCGGGTCGGTGGTCGAGAAAGACGTCCCGCCGCGCGAAGGGCACCTGGAAAAGCCGCGCCGCCGAGGAACAGGCGCTCTCCTCGGTCGTGCGGCTGTCCACGAAGAAGAGCCCATGCCGCCGGAGCACGGAGAAGACCTGGTTCATGCGATCGGGGTCGGCCGTGAGGCGCGAGCCCATGTGGTTGTTCACCCCGCGGACGTAGGGCACGGCCTGGAGGTTGCGCTCGACTTCCTCGAGGAGTTGATCGGGCGTCATCGAGGACAGCAGCGCCCCCGGACCCGGCTGGATCGCCGGGTACTCGAGCGGCTCCATCGGCAGATGGAGCAGGACTTCACGGCCCCGCTCGTGGGCGAGCCGGGCGAGCGCCTTCTGGTGCGGGCTGTGGGGGAGGACCGAGAAGGTGAGGGGGGCCTCGAGCGCGATCAGCTTCTCGGCGAGCGGCCGGTCGTAGCCGATGTCGTCGATGATCAGAGCGACCCGCGGGAGCCCGCGGGGGGCGGGCGCCTCG
>JBBFLI020000011.1:0-101801 GCA_037481615.2 Desulfobacterales bacterium | reverse complement strand
CTGATCGAGCGGTTCGTTTCCTGGGGCGAAGTGCGCGAAGTGCGGGCCTGCGGGGAGACCCGCGCGAGCGTCGTTCTGCGCTCCGGGCTTCAAGTCGATCTCCGGCGGGTGGAGAGCCCGTGTTTCGGGGCGGCGCTCCAGTATTTCACCGGCAGCCAGGCGCACAACATCGCGCTGCGCCAGATCGCCAGGCGGCGCGGACTCAAGGTCAACGAATACGGGGTGTTCGCGGCCGAAAGGCGGATCGCCGGCCGGACCGAGGCCTCGGTCTACCGGGCTCTCGGGCTTCCTCTCATCCCCCCGGAGCTGCGGGAAGACCAAGGCGAGATCGAGGCCGCGCGGGAGGGAAGGCTCCCCGCCCTCGTGAGCGCCGCCGATCTGCGGGGGGACCTTCACGCGCACACCACGGCGACCGACGGGACGGCCTCCCTCGAGGAGATGGCCGAAGCGGCGAGGCGGCGCGGCTTCGAGTACCTGGCGATCACCGACCACTCCCGCCGTTTGCGCGTTGCGGGCGGCCTCGACGAGCGCCGGCTCCTCGAGCAGGTCGAGACGATCGAGCGCTTGAACGAGCGCTGGAAGGATTTCGCCCTGCTCAAGGGGATCGAGGTCGAGATCCTCGAGGACGGAAGCCTCGATCTGCCCGACGAGGTGCTCGGCCGGCTCGATCTCGTGATCGGCGCCGTCCACAGCGGCTTCCGCCTGAGCCGGGAGCGCCAGACGGCACGCATCCTGCGGGCCATGGACCGGCGTTGTTTCACGATTCTCGCTCACCCCACGGGAAGACTGCTTCCCGACCGGCGACCCTACGGCCTCGATCTCGCGGCCGTGATCGCCAAGGCGGCCGAACGCGGCTGTTTTCTCGAGTTGAACGCCCACCCGCGCCGCCTCGACCTGGGGGACACCGCCTGCCGCGAGGCGCGCGCGGCGGGCGTCCGGGTCGCCGTGAACAGCGACGCCCATGCGCCGGCGGAGTTCGCGCATCTCGAATACGGGATCGGCCAGGCGCGGCGGGGATGGCTCGAGAAGAAGGACGTGCTGAACACCCTGCCGCTGGCCGAACTCCTGCCGCTCCTGCGGCGGACGATGGCTCGATGAATCCCGGCCCGCCGGGGCGGCGTCAGCGTTTTTCCCGGGTTCGGATTTCGCTGATCCGCCGGTTGAGTTCCTCGTAGCGCCGGGCGTCGAAGAGGCGGATCTCCTGGGCGTGGTGGCGGTAGAGCTGCAGGCAGCGTACGGCGTCGGCGGTGTTGCGGTGGGCGATCCCCTGCTCGACGCAGCGCAGGCTTTCGCGGAGCGATTTTTCGTAGAGCTGACGCCTCAACTCCTCGTAGAGCCGGGCGTCGAAGGCGTCGGCCTCGATGGCCGTGACCTTCCAGACGTTGAGCGCGACGCGCCCGTTGGCGAAGCCCTCCTCCTGGATCGCCCGCTTGGCGAGCGAGAGATTGACCGAGGCATCCCGCTCGAGCTGTTTCTGGCGCGCCGTTTCGGCGGCCGGGGGGGAGGCGGGGGGTCTGCCCTCCTGGGCCGCAACCGAGAGCGCCGAGCCGAGGGCGCAGGCGACGGCTCCGGCCAAAAGCAGCAGCGGGCGCCGGCGGCTCACGATTCCCTCCGCAGCCGGGCCGCAAGCTCCCGGTCGGCCGGGCAGAGATCCTCCCGGGCGAGTTCCGGGATCGGCACCCAGCGCAGCTCCGCGTGATCCAGGCAGCGCGGCGTGCCCGCGGCCTCTTGGATGCGATAGGCGAGCAGGCGGATCGGGGGCGTGTGCCCGGCATCGAGGCTTTCCCCGAAAAAATCGCCCACCCGGGCCTCGATGCCCAGCTCCTCGCGCAGCTCCCGCGCCAGCCCCTCCTCGGGCGTTTCCCCGGGCCGGAGTTTTCCCCCCGGAAACTCCCAACGGCCGGCGTGGCGGCGGCCGGGTTTGCGGCGGGCGATCAGCACGCGGCCGTTTTCACACCAGATGGCGGCGGTCACGACGATCACGGCGCGAGCTTCTCCCGGACCCAGCGGACGACGGGTTCGAGCCGCGGGGGAGCGAGGGCGGCGAGCTCATCCAGCTCGACCCAGCGGAACTCGTGATGCTCGGGCTTCCCCAGCGCGGGCTGGACGGGAAGCTCCACTTGCGCCGTGTCGGTTTCGGCGAGATAATACCGGGCGATCTTGGTGCCGCGGCGATACGGCTGCGTTTCCACGAATTCCGTGCCCCAGGGGAAAGAAAGCCGGACGATTCCCGTCTCCTCGCGGGTTTCGCGCAAGGCGGCGGCCAGGGGGTCCTCGCCGGGATGGAGCTCGCCCTTCGGGAAATCCCAGGCGCGGAACGCGCGCAGCAGGAGAACACGCCAGCGTCCATCCTGACGCCGGGCGACGACGATGCCCGCAGATCGGATCACAGCCTGTCTCCCGTGAAGGACCTCCCGAACTATACGTCGTCGCCGGCCGAAGCAAAACCCCGGGAGGGGGGACGCGGGGGGTCGGCCCCCCGGGAGGCGCCTCCGGCGGCCTTCGGGTTCCGCGAAACCGTCTGCGACGCGGACCGGGATCGCGTGCGCGAGATCGTCTCCTCGACGGGGTTTTTCCATGCCGCCGAAATCGACATCGCCGTCGAACTGGTCGCCGAGCGGCTGTCGCGGGGGCCGGAGAGCGGGTACTTCTTCGTCTTCCTGGAAGACGAGGGCCGTGTCCGCGGCTACACCTGCTTCGGCCCGATCCCCGGGACGCGGGAGAGCTTCGATCTCTACTGGATCGCGGTTCATCGTGACCGGCAGGGCGAAGGCCTGGGGCGCATCCTGCTCGCGCGGGCCGAGGAGCGCATCCGGCAAGCGGGCGGGCGCCGCCTCTACGCCGAAACCTCGGGTCGGCCGCAGTACCGCCCGACCCGCCGCTTCTACCGCCGGGCCGGGTTCCGGCGCGAGGCCCGCCTGCGGGATTTCTACGCCCCGGGCGACGACAAGCTGATCTTCGTCAAGGAGCTTTCCGCTCCTGCTCCCTCGCCGCCGTGACGCAGTAAAGACCTTCGCCGCTCCGCGCCGGCCCGTAGCAGAGGTTGTCCGATACACAGGCCGCCGGCCGGAGATCGCCCGACTGCCAGCGCCGCACGAGGTCGGGCTCGCGGATGAAGGGGCGGCTCATGGCGATGAAATCGCAGACCCCCTCGGCGAGGAGCCGCGCGGCCGTCTCCGGCGAGCGGATCCCGCCCACGAGGACGAGCGGCACCCTCACCTTGCGGCGGATGACTTCGGCATCCGACCGGTTGTAGGCCTCTTCCTCCGGTCGGGCGATCCCCTTGCGGGCGGAGCCGTGACGCGCATGCCGGGTCATGCCGCTCGAGACCTCGATCCCGTCGACGCCGGCCGCCTCGAGACGGGCGGCGGCCTGTGCGGCTTCCTCCGCCCCGAGCCCGCCGTCGGCGAAATCCCTCCCGTTCAGTTTGACGAGGACCGGGTAGTCCTCGCCCACCTGCCGGCGTATGGCGGCGATGATCTCGCCGTGGATCCGGCACCGATTTTCGATCGTCCCCCCGTAGGCGTCCGCGCGGCGGTTGAAGAGCGGCGAGAGAAACTGGTTCAGGAGATAGCCGTGGGCCGCATGGAGCTGGACGCCGTCGAAGCCCGCCTGCCGGGCGCGGCCGGCCGCCCGGGCGAACGCCTCGACCAGCCGGGCGATTTCCGCCTCTTCGATCTCCCGGCGTTCGAGGTCATCCAGGCGGACCGCGGCGGAGACGGCGAGCGGAGGCATGCCGGTGAGCGCCGGGTCGGCGAAATAGCCGGCGTGGGCGAGCTGCAGCAGGATCGCCGCCCCGTGCGCATGCGCCGCGTCGGCCAGCCGTCTGAGGCCCGGGATCAAGCGGTCGTCGTAGACGCCGATCTGGCCCGGCCCGGCCTGGCCCTCGGGGCGGACGAAGGCGTGGCTGGAGATGATCAGCCCCACGCCGCCGCGGGCGAGCGCCGCGATCGTCTCCTCGAGGCGGGCGGTGACCTCGCCCCGCGGTGTCGCCATGGCTTCCCAGGTGGCGGAGCGGACGAAACGGTTGCGCAGCGTCATTCCCTTCAGGGTGGCGGGTTGAAAAAGAGGGTTCATGGGATCCTCCGCTGGGGGTTCAGGGGATCAGACGGCTCTCGACGACCCGACGCCACTGGTCGAGCAGCATTTCCCGGTGGGAGCGGATCCACGTTTCGCCGTTCAGCTCGAGCAGCTCGCCCAGCCGGATGCAGAGGGCGGCGATTTCGCGCTCGTTTCCCGGGATGTCGCGGGTTCCCAGAAGCTCGGCTGCCGCCTCGAAGGAGAGCTTCGGCATGGCAATCCCCCCCGCCCGGCGGGAGTGTGACGCACCCCGGGTGCGGCGTCCCGACCGGCCCGAGGGGAAAAGGCCGGTCGGGCCCGCCCGTGACTCTACCTCTACAAGGGGATCGCGCCGCGGTCAACCGCGGCGGCCGGCTCTCCCCGCTCCCGTTTGCCAGGCGGCGCAAAGCGGGGTATAGCCGGATGGCGGAACCGCCGGAACGATCGATCCGGGGAGGCAAGCGGCTTATGGAACCCTTCCACATCGACCCCCAGGCCTGCATCCGTGACGGCCTTTGCGTGCAGGAGTGCCCGGCGCGCATCCTCCGCCTGGAAGAGGGCGACCCCGTTCCCGTGCCGCGGGCCGATTTCGCCGCCGGCTGCATCTCCTGCGGCCACTGCGTCGCCGTTTGCCCGACGGGGGCCTTTCGGCTGACGAGGCTCGAAGCCGCGGAGTTTCCCCCGCTCCGGCCCGAGCTTTTGCCGGGTCCGGAGCAGGCCGAGCAGTTTCTCCGCCGCCGCCGCTCGATCCGCAGCTTCGAGGCGGAACCGGTCGAGCGCGCGCAGCTCGCCCGCCTGATCGAAGCGGCCTGCTGGGCGCCTTCGGCCAAGAACGCCCAGCCCTGGCACTGGACGGTCGTCGAGGACCCCGCGGCGACCCGTCGCCTCGCCGCGCTCGCCGTCGAGTACATGCGCGGCTTCATCCGGGAGAAACCCAAGCTCGCGGCGCTGCTTTCCTTCACGCGGGTCGTGGCCGACTGGGAGGAGGGCGGCGACCGCGTGTTGCGCGGGGCACCCCACGTGATCGTGGTCCACGTCGACCGCAACTGGGGGTTTGCCGCCGAGGACACGGCCCTCGCGCTCGCCTACCTCGAGCTCTATGCCCCCGTTCTGGGCCTCGGGACCTGCTGGGCGGGCTACTTCACCCTGGCGGCGAACGCCCACCCGCCGCTCTTCGAGGCCCTGGGCGTCCCCGCGAAGCACAAAGTCTCGGGAGCGGTCATGGTGGGCCGGCCGCGATTCTCCTACCGCCTGCTCGCGCCGCGGCGGCCGCCGCGGATCGAGTGGCGCTGACGCTTCAGGAGCCGGCGCGGATGCGCTCGAGGATCCGGTCGCGGTTTGCCGGATCGAGCGCGAGGATCCGTCGGGCCTCTTCCGGGCTGGCGATGCCGCGGCCCATTTCCTTTGCGATCCGCACAATGATTTCCACCAGCTTCGGGTTGGAGGCGGGGGAGCCGTCCGGCAGCCGCAGGTTGTCCTCCAGCCCCACGCGCACGTGTCCGCCCATGGCGATGGCGGCGGTGGAAAGCGGAAGCTCGGCCTTGCCGATGCCGGCCACCGACCAGGTCGATCCTGCAGGCAGGCTTTCCGCGAGGAAGACCAGGTTGCGCACCGATCCCGGCATGGAACCGGGCGCCCCCAGCACGAAGTCGAAATGAAGCGGCGGCTGGAGGTAGCCCTTGTCCCGCAGGAAGAGGGCATTGGCGATCATTCCCGCCTCGAAGACTTCGATTTCGGGCCTGACGCCGGTCTCCCGGAACACGGCGGCGAGAAATTCGAGGAAGGCGGGAGGGTTCTCGTAGACGATGCCCGGGAGGTTGTTCGAGCCCGTGGTGAAGGACGCCATTTCGGGCAGCAGGCGGACCGGGGCGGCGCGCGCCTCCCAGTCCTTTCCCGCCCGCGCTCCCGTCGAAAGTTGCACGATGACCTCCGGGGCCCTTTCCTTGATCCGGCGGACGATCGCCGCGTACACGCCGGGATCCAGGGTGGGCTTTCCCCGGGCGTCCCGGGCGTGAACGTGAAACAGGCTCGCGCCGGCGTCACGGCAGCGCGCGACATCGGCGGCGATCTCCTCCGGCGTCAGCGGCAGATGGGGGTTCATCTCCCGCGTCGGGACATTTCCCGTGAGGGCGACGGTGATGATCAGCTTTTCCATTTTCCGGTGATCCTTTCCCGTCCGGCATCCGGATCGCGACGGATTCTCAGGCTTCGCCGATTTCGGCCGAGACCTCGGCGATCGAAGCGTCGAGGATCTCCACCACGCGGTCGATCTCTTCCTCGGCGATGACCAGGGGAGGGGCGAGCAGAAGATGGTCGCCGCGAATTCCGTCGGCTCCTCCCCCGCCGGGGTAGGTGATGAGCCCCTTTTCGAAAGCCCGTCCGCCGACCCGCTGGTTCAACTTGAGGCGGGGATCGAAAGGCTCCCGCGTCAGGCGGTCCCGGACGAACTCGATCCCCGCCATGAGACCCAATCCGCGGATATCGCCGACGATCGGGTGCCGATCGAGGAGACGAAGCCGCTCCAACAGGTAACGGCCGCGGCTGGCCGCACAGCGCACCAGGTCGTGGGCCCGGACATAGTCGAGGACCGACGAGGCCACGGCGCAGGAAAGGGGATTCTGGCTGTAGGTGTGGCCGTGGACGAACACGCCGGATCCGTCCCGAAGGGTGTCATGGATCTCGCGGGTGGCGACCACGCAGTAGATTGGGCTGTAGCCGCTGGCCAGCCCCTTGCTGCCGACGATCATGTCCGGAACCACGCCCCAGTGATCGATTGCGAAATTGCGGCCGGTGCGTCCGAAACCGGTCATCACCTCGTCGACGATCAGCAGCACGTCGTAGTGATCGCAGATTTCGCGGATGCGCTGAAAGTAGCCGTCCTTGGGGACCAGGGCTCCCGCCGTAGCGCCCACGACGGGCTCGGCGATGAAGGCCGAGACCGACTCGGGGCCTTCGTAGAGGATCGCCGTCTCGAGATCCTCGGCGCACTCGAGGCGGCAGTCGGCGGGCGTGCGGCGGAAAGGACAGCGATAGCAATAGGCGGGGGCGATGTGCGGCGTGTGAGGCATCAGGGGAAGGTAAAGTCGCCTGCGCCCCGTGTGCCCGCTCAGGGCGAGCGCACCCAACGTGTTGCCGTGGTAACTCGTCCACCGGGAGATGACTTTGTATTTTTCCGGTTTTCCGCGTTCGACCTGGTACTGACGGGCCAGTTTGACCGCCGTCTCCACCGCCTCGGAGCCGCCGGACAGGAAGTAGACGCGCTCCAACCCCGGCGGGCAGAGGTCGACGATCTTGCGTGCCAGCCCCTCGGCCGCCTCGCTGGTGAATTGGGAGCCGTGCGCGAACGCGATGCGAGCCGCCTGGGCTTGCATCGCCTCCAGGATCTCGCGCACACCGTGCCCGATCGAGACGACGACCGCCCCTCCCGAGCCGTCGATGTAGGCCCGGCCTTCCTGGTCGTAGATCATGACGCCCTCTGCGCGCACCGCCGTCGGGTACTTCTTGCGCGGGCTGCGGTAAAATACGCGGCCCGGTCGAGGATCGATCGACATTCCGCTGGCCTCCTCTGTCGAAGTGGGTTTCACAGGTTCGGGGGGCCTCCGGGTGCGGCCGTCGAGCGGGGGTCTTTCCCCCGGCGCGCGGGTGCGTGCCGTTGGCGGAGCCACAGGGCGGCGAACACCCCGATTCCCGCCGCATCGGTCCACACCCCCGGCTGGATCAGCAGCAAGGCGACGACGTAGAGGGCGATCGTCTCCGGCCAGGTGCATCTTAAGCGCAAGCAACGCTGCACGGCCGCCGCCAGACAGCTCACCCCCAGCATCGCGGAGAACAGGGCGAGCAGGATGCGGGGGAGGCTCCCGAGAAAAAGCAACTCGCGGGAGAAGATGAACATGAACGGAATGATGAACCCGGCGATCCCCAGCTGGAAGGCCGACAAACCCGTCTTCCAGGGATCGGACCCCGCGATGCCGGCTCCGGCATAGGCGGCCAAGGCGACCGGCGGCGTGATGTCGGCACGGGTTCCGAAGTAGAGAATGAACAGGTGGGCCGCAATGGCCTCCACCCCCATCTGGACGAGGGCCGGTGCCACGAGGGAGGAGATGATCACGTACTGCGCTGTGGTCGGCACCCCCATGCCGAGAAAGAGGCAAGCGATCATCGTGAAGGGAAGCGCCAGGGCGAGATGGCCCCTCGAGGCGTCGATCACCAGGGAGGAAAACTTGATTCCGAGTCCGGTCATGGTGATCGAGCCGATGATGATTCCGGCCGCGGCACAGGCCGCCGCGACCTCCACGGCGCCGACGGACCCCTCGACCAGCCCTTCCCCCAACCGCCGCAAGAGAACCCGCAGCGATTCCCGCCGCAGAACCCCGATGAGGAGGGAAGAGGCGATCGTGGCCAGGATGGCCCAGAACACGGCCCGTTCGGGAGAATAGTCCTGGATCAGAAAAGCGACCAGCAGCAGGATCGAAAAGACATGGTGCCAGCCGTGGGACAGGCTCCCGCGGATGCTCGGCAGCTCCTTTCGGGGCAGGCCGCTCAGGCCCAGCGAGACGGCCCGGAAGTGGACCTGCATGAAGGTTGAAAAGAAGGCGAGGATCGCCGGAATCACGGCCGCCACACAGACGCGGTAGTAGGGAATCCCCAGGAACTCGGCCATGATGAAGGCCGCCGCGCCCATGATGGGGGGCATGATCTGCCCCATGGTGGAGGAGGAGGCTTCGACCCCGGCGGCGAAATGGGCGGGGTAACCGGTGCGTTTCATGAGCGGAATGGTGAAGGAGCCGGTGGTCACCGTGTTGGCGACCGAGCTGCCCGAAATCATGCCGAAGAAGGTGCTCGAGACCACGGCCGCCTTGGCGGGGCCGCCGCGGGTCCAGCCGGTCAGTGCGAAAGCGATGTCGGTGAAAAATTGACCTGCACCCGTTCTCCGCAGCAGGGCGCCGTAGAGGATGAACAGCAGGATGAAGTTGGCCGAGACCCCCAGGGGTACGCCGAAGATCCCGTCGGTGGACAGGGAGAGGTAGGTGCTGAGTCGTTTGAGAGAGTAGCCCCGGTGGCTGACGGCATCGGGCAGGTAGGGACCGAAGAGGGAATAGGCGAGGAAACCCAGGGCGATCAGCGGCACCGCGGGCCCCGTGGAGCGACGCGCGGCTTCAAGGACGATGACGACGAGCGCCGTGCCGAGGATCACGTCCTGAGGGGTGTAAGCGCCGGCCCTTTTCAGGATCGCGGGGGATTGGAGAAAGATCCAGAGGCAGATGCCGCAGGAGAGAGCCAGGAGAAGGGCGTCGAGCGCCGAAATCCGCCCTCGGGGCGAGCGTTTCCGTGAAAACGGGTAGAGAAGAAACAGCAGGGCCGAGAGAAACATCCAGTGGAGGGCGCGATGGTCGAGAGCAAAGAACGGATGCCAGTACGCGTAGGCCAGGTGATAGAGGGAGGTCAGCACCGCCAGGGCCTGAACCAGCAGGCCGGTTTTGCCCTGATGGCGGCGCTTGCGCTCGAAGCGTTCGAGCACCTCCTGGGCACCGGCGGGGTTCTGCGTCAGCCCGGCCGCCGCAAGGGGGTCGGCGGCCCCATCTTTCGGGGCTAAGGCCCGCCCGTTGCCGCTCGTCCGATGCGGATCCATAACGATTCGCCTCCTCGGGCGATCTCCAGCAAGGGAATCTGTCTGCCGCGGATCTGCAGGCGGTGGTCCGCCTTCAGGCCTGCGCGCAACGGGATCGCCGGAAACGGCCGCCGCAGGTGAACCCGCGTCCCCTCCGGCGGGAAGGAAATTTCGGCGGAGGGGTGAAATTCGAGGCCGGCCCCATACCAGAGGAAGCGCTCCTCCAGGAGGAGAAAGCCTCCTTCGGCGGTGACCTCGAAGAGATCGCACACGGGCGTGTGATCGGAGGAATGGCGGAAGAGAATCTCGAAACGTTCCCCCGCCTCGACCGAGGTGTGCCACAAGATTCGGCCGTCCTCTCTCCGGACGATCTCCATCCGCAGAGTTCCGGGCATCCCCTCGGCGCGAAGTCGGAGAAGGCCGGGGGAGAGCGCCGTGAAGGCGGCCGCAAGCAGAACGGCGGCCGCGATGGCTCGTGCTGCGATCATGCCGGACCTCCGGCCCCGAACGGGCACCGGCCCGCCCCGGCCGAGCAGGCCGAGGCGGGCGGAGGGTTTATTTCAAGGCGCCGATTTCCCGAAAATATTTCTGTGCTCCGGGGTGCAGGGGAAGCGGGCTGTTTACCGCGTTGGCCGGCGTCAGCTGGGCCGCGATCGGGTGAATGTGGATCAGGGCGTGCTGTCCTTCCTTGACGTTGGTGAAGATGGCCTTGACGACCTTGTAAGCGATGTCTTCAGGCATGTTGGCATGGGCGATCAGCAGGTTGGAATCCCCGAGGCAGAGCACGTCGGCGTTGACCTTGGGATAGGTCCCGCCGGGGATCTGGATCTGGACGTAGTAGGGGTATTTTTTGACCAGTCGATCGGCGAGGGCTTTCTCGAGGGGAACGAGGACGATGTCCCGCGTGGCGGCCAAATCCATCACCGCCGCCCCGGGGTAGGCGAAGTTGAAGAACACGGCGTCCACGACGCCGTCCTTCAAGGCCTGCACGGACTCGGACTGGGAGAGATGGGCGATGGTGAGATCTTTCTTGAGATCGAAACCCGCCTCCTCGAGAATGGCCGCGGCCATGATGGCACAGCCGCTTCCCGGGACGTCGATCGAGACTTTCCTGCCCTTGAGGTCGGCCAGGGAGCGGATGCCGCTTTTCGCGGTCGTGACGATGTGCTCCGGGGCCGGATACATCTGGAACAGGGCCCGGATGTCGAGTTTTTTCTCGAAGGGCGCCTGCCCCGTGAGGGCCTTGTGGGCCACACTGCCCATCACCATGCCCATATCGGAGTTCCCGCCGCCCACGAGGCGCGAGTTTTCCACGGAGGCCCCCGTAGATTCCGAGGCGCAACGGAGTTCGGGCACGGTTTTCTCGATCACGACCGCCATGCCGCCGCCGAGCGGGTAATAGACTCCACCCGGGCTTCCGGATGCAAGCGTGAGGAACTTGCGGCTGTCGGCGTCGGCCGGCGATTGCAGCACGAGCCCGGCCGCCACGAAAACCAACGTAATGAGAACAAGGCCCTTGCCCATGACGTTCCTCCTTGTCGGTTGGCTGCTGCAGGTTGAAGGAGCGGGGAGAGCGGCTTCACCTCCTTTCCCAGGGAATTGCCGCGTCCGCTTGCCGGGAACCCGCCGTCAGGGCTCCCAGTAGACCCGACGTTCACGCCAGAACGCCTCCAGCGAGGTCAATCCCTCGAGAGTGATCGCTCGATTTTTCAGGCCGAGGGAGGTCACCACGGCGTTGATCAGGCTCAACGGCGCCGTGAAGGACTCCATGAAGGAATCCATGCGGCAGGCGGCGGTCAACACGAAATCGGCATGACGGGCGAGCGGAGAGATCGGGCTGTCGGTGATGGCCAGCGTGCAGAGGCCGCGGCTCCGGCAGTATTCAAGCGCCTGCACGGTTTCGCGCGTGTAGCGGGGAAAGCCGATACCCACCAGGGCGTCCGTCTCCTTGAGCCGAAACAGCCGGTCCCAAAACGTGCCGATCCCGGGCTGCAGGAGAAGGACCTCGCGTTGCAGGAACTCGAGCGCCACGGCCAGGAAAACCGCGAGCGAATGGGCGCTTCTCAAGCCGATGATCACGATGCGGCCGGCACGATCGAGGGCTTCCACGAACCGGCGAAAGTCCGCCGGGTTGTTGCGGCGCATCGTTTCGTGCAGGTTGTCGATGTCGCTGGCGACAATGGCGCGCATGATGCCGCCGTCGTCGCCCGAAACGGCGCTCTTCTTCAATCGTGCGCTGGTGGTGAGCTTTTCGCGGAAGAGGTTGCGCAGCTCGTGTTGAAAATCGGCGAAGCCTTCGAAACCGAGCGATTTTGCCGCCCGGACGACGGAGGCGATGCTCACGCCGGCTCGCGCGGCGATTTCGGGGACGGTCAGGAATACGGCTTCCCCCTCGTGAGCAAGAATGAAGTCGATCACCTTGCGCTGGGACGGGGTGAGCGCTGCGGCACGATCGTGGAGAAGGCGCCCGAAAATCATGATGAAATATAATTTTCAGTTGTTTTATTTATTGTAAATTTTTTTACAATCCCCTGGTCTTTTTGTCAAGTCTCGCCGCCATGCTTTCGAGACCCAAAGGGGAGCCTCCCCTCTTCCGGCCGGATGTGCGATTGGTTTTTCCGTCGGAACTCTGATAGGCTCACTCCGCCCGTGTGCCGGGGAAGCAAATATTTTCAGCCGAGGAGAAGGGAACATGAACGGAAAATCCTGGATACCGATCTGCTGGGCGGCCCTGCTGATCTGGGCGGCGGGCGACGCGGGGGCGCAGTTCGCCAAGGTGGAGGATGCGATCAAGTACCGCCAGTCGGTGATGTCCGTTCTGGGGACCCACTTCACGCGCTTGGGGGCCATGGTGCGGGGGGAGGCGCCCTTCGTCCGGGAGGCGTTCGAGGAGAACGCCGCCCTGGTGGCGACCCTGCTCCGGCTCCCCTGGGAGGCCTTCCAGGCGGCCGGAAGCGACAAGGGGAGCTCGCTTCGTCCCGAGGCGCTCGCCAGGAAGGAGGATTTCCTGAAGCTTGCGCGGGCGAACCAGGACGAGGTCGCCAAATTGCTTGCGGCGGCGAAGACGGGCGACCTGAACGCCATCCGACCCGCCTTCGGCGCCGCCGGCGCGAGCTGCAAGGCCTGCCACGACAGCTACCGCCGCAAGTAGCCGAAGGCGCCGCCCCGGACTAACGGACGAGCAGCCAGACCGCTCCGAAAGAGGCGAGCGCGATCAGGAACGCGAGCGTGCTCGGGGCGCGGCGGAGGGGAGGCGGAGGCCCGCCGTGCCAGCGCTTTCTCCCCGTGATCATGGGGAGGATCAGGTTTTCCCGCTTGTAGAGGAGGTAAAAAAAGATCGCCGCGACGTGCACGGCGGCCGTCGCCGCCAGAAGCCAGCGGTTGAGCAGGTGGATCCTCGTCAGGCGGTCGCTTGCGGCCTTGCTCACCCAGGCGTAGAGCGGGCCGGTGACGAAGATGTCGTCGTTGGCGAAGAGCCCGGTGAGGGCCTGGACGAAGAGAAGGGTCAGCATGGCGAGCACCGACCACCCCCCGAGCGGGTTGTGGCCGGGATACATCGGCGTCATGCGCCCGGGAAGCGAGCGCAGGTAGCGCAGCACGGCACGGGGGCCGCAGACGAAGGAAGCAAAGCGCGAAGGCGTGCTCCCCAGAAAGCCCCAGGCGACCCGGAAGAGCACGAGCGCCAGGATCGCCTCTCCCGCGCGCAGGTGCGTGACCATCCCGTTGCCCCCGAGGTTGCCCGACACATAGGCCAGGATCACGAGGCAGAAGAGGGCCCAGTGGAAGAGCCGCGTGGGAAGGTCCCAGACGAATACCGACCGCGGCCGGGGGGCGTGGGTTTTGCGCCGTGCCATGGGGAGCCTCCTTCTTGTCCGGCCACCTGCTGCCGTCGAACCCCTAAACCCCCAAGACCCGGGGAAACGGCCCCGTTCTACCCTCTCCCCGATCCGGGGGCAAGCCCCGGGCCGGGAAACCCTCCGGAGGAAACATGCCCGCCGCTCATCTCGCCGCAAGAAGCCGACACTATCCCCTGATCGAGGCCGCGATCGGCGTGCTGGCGCGTCAGCCGGAAAAGGAACTCCCGCCGGAGGCCGTGGCGCGCGAGCTCGGATGGACCCCCGCCCGGCTGCGCGAGGCGGCCGAACGATGGAGCGGGGTCGCTCCCGGGCGGCTCTTTCCCCTTTTGACTCCCGGAGGGCTCGGCGGGCGGAGGATCAAGCCCGCAGATCTCCGGCGCCGCAGGGGGGCGGGGGGCGCCGGTTGGCCCCGTGTGCGGCTTGCGGTGATCGAGAAGATGCCGCCGCGGGAGACGCTGCGTTGCGGGTATCATGCCACCCCTTTCGGCGGCTGCCTTCTGGGGGTGCTCGGGGAGCGGATCTGCTGGCTCTCGTTTCGCGAGGGGAAAGACCTCGTGCGCGCGCGGCGGGAGCTCTGCGGGTTCTGGCGGGGAGCTTGGGTGCGGGAGGATGAGGCGGCGACGGCGCCCTGGATCCCCGTGATTTTCGATCCCCCTGCCGGGGGAGGCGGCCCGGAAATCCCCGTCGCCGTGCGCGGCACCCCCTTTCAGGTGGCGGTCTGGAAGGCGCTGCTTTCCGTTCCGCCGGGGGCGGTTTCGACCTATGCCGCGCTTGCCCGGGCGGCGGGCAGGCCCCGCGCGGCGCGCGCCGCGGGATCCGCGGTCGGCGCGAACCCCGTCTCCTTCCTCATTCCCTGCCACCGCATCGTGCCGCAGGGGGGAGGCTTCGGGAACTACGGCGGCGGGGTGCTGCGCAAGCGGGCGCTGCTCGCCTGGGAGGCGCTGCACTTCCCTGCGCCCTGAGAGCCGCATGCCGCGTTCAGCGAAGCCCGCCCCGCTCCTCCTCCAGGATGTCGAGCGCGGCGTCGACGAGCCCTCGGTCCGCCTGCGTTCCCATGTGCCCCAGGCGGAACACCTTGCCCGCGAGCGGCCCGTAGCTCCCCCCCACGACGAGACCCCGGCTCCGGAGGCGGCGGTCCCACTCCGGCCAGGCGATCTCCTCCGGCACGCGGACGGCGGTCACGGTCGGGGAGGGCACGGCGTCGGGGGCGGGAAAGAGCGCAAAACCCGCCCGCACCAGCCGCTCACGGCAGTGGGCGGCGACCGCGGCATGGCGTGCGAAACAGGCCTCGAGGCCCTCCGCGAGAACGGCCCCCGCGGCCGCGTGCAGGCCGGCCGTGGCCTGCCAGCAGGGCGTGTAGGGAAAGAAGCGGCGCGCGAGCGCATCCCGGAAAGGGAGCAGCGCATCGTAGCCCGCGTACTTCACCTGCGCGATCACCTCCCAGGCGGCTTCGCTGACCGAGAGGAAGCAGGTGTCGGGCAGGGCGGCGAGGCATTTCTGGGATCCGCCCAGACAGAGGTCGATGTGCCAGGCATCGGGCAGCACCGGAGCCCCGGCGACGCTCGAGACGGCGTCGACGTAGAGGAGCGGAACCCCCCTTTCGCGCTTGAGCCTGCCGAGATCGGCGAGGGGGTTGAGGGTCCCGGAGGGGGTTTCGCAGTGGACGACGGTGATCATCTTGGGGCGGAACGCGGCGATCGCCTCCTCGACGGCCGTGAGGTCCCCCAGCGTGCGGTCGTAATCCAGACCCACCGTGCGGACCTCCGCACCCACGGCGGCGGCCATCTCCGCAATCCCGTAGCCGAAGACCCCGGTTCCGATCGCCAGCACCCGGTCGCCGGGGGAGAGCACGCTTTTCAGCGCGCCCCAGAGCGCCATCATCCCTTCGCCCTGCAGGACGACGACCGTCGCCCGGGTCTGCAGGACGGCCTGCAGGCGGGCGGCGGTTTCCGCATAGAGCGCGAAGAATTCCTCCTCGAGGTCGGCCGAACCGAAGTCCCGGCCGTACGCCGCGAGCACCTCCGGCCGCACGCGGACCGGTCCGGGGACCAGGGGCAGAGGGTAGGCTTCCATCGGCTCTCCTTCAGAAGAGATGGGCGACGTCCCGGACGATGTCCTTGACCCGGGCCTCGATCTTTTCGAGCACTTCGGAGGATATCCCGAGATGCCGGGCCGAGGCAATGGCGGCGGGCTCGTCGGCGTCGGGCTCGAAGAAGCTGAAGCCCATGCGGCGCGAGAGCCGGTTGGCGAGGTGCACGGCGAGTATCGCCGGGTGGGTGTCGGCGGTGAGCTCGTCTTTCTCGTGGAGCGAGATCACCCGCGAGAACTCCTCGCCGAAGCCCCAGCGCTTGACGAGCATCACCCCGACACTCTGGTGGGCGTCCTGGACGGCGGCGAGCACCGTCTCCGGGCTCACCGTCGGGCTCTCCGGCAGGTCGGCGAAAGCCCGCAGCAGGATGACCTTGCCCACGTCGTGCGTGAGGCCCATGAGGAAGATGCTCTCGGGGTCCTCGAGGAGCAGGCTCTGGGAGACGAGCTTCGCCGCGTAGGCGCAGGCGAGGGCGTGCACCCACATCTTGTCCATGAGGACGCGGTGCTGGGGATGCCGGGCCTCGTAGAGGCTCTTGTTGGCGATGGCGACCACGATGCTCAGGGTTTCCTTGAACCCCAGGCGCGGAATGGCCGCCTGCACGCTCTTCACCTCGCCGTAGCCCTTGTAGACCGGGCTGCGGGCGACGGCGATCAGCCGGAGCGACAGCACGGGGTCCTTCTCGAGGACATCGGCCAGGTCCTTGACCGACGAGTCCTGGCGTTTGATCACGTTGCGCAGTTCGAGGACCACCTGCGGCATCGCCGGGGGGACGAGCTTGCCCGAGCTGAACTTCTGGAGGATTCCGGCGAAGCTCTGACGGATGAAGGTGGCCTCCTTGCGGGCGAGAAAGTCCCCGGCCGGGATCTCCCCCGACTCGAGGAAGGCGAGGAAGGGCTCGACGAGCCGCGGGTCGAGCTCGCTTCCCGCGAGCCCGCGCAGGCGTTCCATCGCGGCCCTCCGCTCGAGGCCCCCCGGCCCCGCGGTGAGCCGGTCCCAGCGGTCCACGAGCCGCAGGATGCGGGCCTCGAGGGGGATCGCCTCGCCCGCCTTCCCGTCGGGGTAGCCCTGCCCGTCGTATCGCTCGTGGTGGTGGCGCACGGCGGCGAGCAGGGGGGTGAAGCCGCGGAACTTGGAGAGCGCCTGCACCGCGGCGACGGGGTGGCGGCGCCGCCGCGCCTCCGCCTCGGGGCTTTCCGCCGCGTTCGCCTCGGGGGGCGAGCCGAGGTGGCCCACGTCATGGAGCAGCCCCGCGAGGTAGAGCCGGTGCGGCCCTTTGTCCGCGAGCAGCCGGGTGCTTTCCGCGAAGTGGGCGGCGAGGTTGGCGACCCGCTCGCTGTGCTCCCGGTGACGCGGGCTCACCTCGCCCAGCAGGCCCACGATCACCTGGGCGATTTCGTTCAACTGCTGCAGGCCTTCCTCGGAGTCAAGCGCGGTGGGGGCACGAAGCGGCATGGTCCGTCCTTTCCGGCGTCGGGGTGCGGGCAATCGCCTTCGGTCTTCCAGGGGTTACAGCAGGGGAGCCAATTCCTTCATCGCCTGGCGGGTTTCCTCGCAAAGGCGGCGGCACTCCTCGGGGGCGAACCCGAGCAGCCGCGCGGCGCCGATCTCCTCGGGGGGCGGCGATTCGCCTTCGAGCAGGCTGCAGCCGATCGCGCGGGTGAGAAAGTTCGCCAGGTTGACGACGAGCGCCTCGCGGGAGACGGCGGCGTCGAGGTCGTTTTTTTCGTGCAGCGAGACCGCCCGCAGGAAGGACTCGTCGAAGCCCCAACGCTTGAGCAGCAGCTGGCCCACCCCGAGGTGCGCCTCCTGGACCACGGTGAGGACGAGCTTGAGATCGACGGTCTTCACGGCCTCCTCCTCGGAGAAGGCCCGCAGGAGAAAGGTCTTGCCGATGTCGTGCGTGAGGCCGAGGAGAAACAGGGCGTCGGCATCGGGCATGTTCAGGCGCCGGGCGATGGCCTTCGCGGCCCAGGCCGTGGCGAGCGCGTGCCCCCAGAGCTTTTCCATGAGCGCCCGGTAGTGGGGGCTTGCGGTCTCGTAGAGGCTCTTGTGGGCGATGGCGACGACGAGGTTCATCGTTTCCCTGAGGCCGAGCCGCGGGATCGCCTGACGCACGGAGCGGATGTCCTTCATGCCCCGATAGGCCGGACTGTTGGCGATCGAGACCAGCCGCAGGGCGATGACGGGTTCCCTTTCGATCGCCGCCGCGAGGTCGTCGGCCGTGGGGTTGGGCCGGGCGATGATCTGCTCGAGCTCCTGAACGATGCGCGGCATCACCGGCGGCGCGATCCGGCCTGCGGCGAACTTCTGGAGGATGCGCGCGAACACCTCCTTCAGGTTGACGCTTTCGGTTTTGCGGCCGCGGATGTATTCCTGCGGGGTTCCCGGGGCGGATTCGATGTACTGGGCGAAGGTGTCGACCAGCCGGCCGTCGAAGCGCTTGCCGGAAAGCTCGATGATCCGCTCGAGGGCCGCCTGGGGCTCGAGGCCCTGGCGCGGAAAGGGCGGGGCGGTCAGGCCGTCGAAGCAGTCGAAGAGGGCGATCAGGCGGGCGCCGAGCGGGATCTCCTCGCCCTTCCTCCCGTCGGGGACTCCGCTTCCGTCCCAGTGCTCATGGTGGTGGCGGATGAGGGGAAGCGCCCGGGAGAGGGCGCTCATGCCCGCGAGAAGCTTTTCGGCGAGCAGCGGGTGCTGCTTCAGGGCGCTCGGGTCGGCGGTTTCCTCGGCGGCATCGAGCAGCTCGGAGGGGCCGAAGACCAGACCGAAGTCGTGGAGCAGCGCGGCGAAATAAACGGTGTCGACCTCCTTGGCCGGCATCAGCTGGAAGCGGCTGCAGAACTGGGCGACGCCGTTGGCCACCCGCTCGCAGTGCTGCCGCAGCGACCAGTTCTTCTCCTCGACCACCGCCAGCAGGGTATCGACGCATTCCAGCACGAGGTCGCGGGAATCGCCTGTCTGGCGGGCCATCATCCGGTCACGTGGGGGGCTCGGGGGTTCGGATCGCCGTTTCCTTCATCTTACTACGGAAACCGTCGGCTTGCAAAAAATCCGGAGGGTTCCCTGTTTGACAGCCTCTGCGCTTTTTTCCTATGATCGCGCGGCACGGGGCGGCGGATTTCCCGGGAAGCCGCCCAGAGCGGGTCTTTGCGTTTTGCCTTCGAGAGCACCGGGCGTTTTCCGCCCGGGTTCGGTGCCCCCCCCCTTTTATCCGGCAAAGGAGCGATCCGCGCCATGCCCTCATCGCTCATCACGCTGAACCTCGACTACATCGAGGAGGAATTCCGGCGCTGGAAGTCCGACCCGGAGTCCGTCCCCGCCGACTGGCGTTTTTTCTTCGAGGGCTTCGAGCTGGCCCAATCCGGCAGGGCGATCCCTTCCCCGGAGGCGGGTGCGGCCCTGAAGCAGGCTCGCGTCCAGGAGCTGATCCATCGCTACCGGACGCTCGGGCACCTGCTCGCCTGTCTCGACCCGCTGGAAGCCTGCCCCACGGAACACCCCCTGCTCGTCCTGGAGGCGGTGGGGCTTCTCCCCGAAGACCTGGATCGGGTCTTCCTCGTCCCGGAGGGACCGGAGAACGTGCGCGCCCCCCTGCGGGACATCCTCCGCGGCTTTCGCGAGACCTACTGCCGCGCGGTGGGTGTCGAGTTCATGCATCTTCCGGATCCCGAGGAGAGGCGCTGGCTGATCGAGCGCATGGAGCCGGTGCGCAACGCCCCGCGCTTCGACCCCGCCCGCAGGCGCCGCATCCTGGAAAAGCTGATCGCGAGCACGGTCTTCGAGCAGTTTCTGAACACGAAATACGTGGGGGTCACGCGCTTTTCCCTTGAGGGGGGCGATGTCCTGATCCCGGCGCTCGACGCCCTCCTCGAGCGGGCCGCCGAACTCGGCTGCCGCGAGGTCATTCTCGGCATGGCCCATCGCGGCCGCCTGAACGTCCAGGCGAACATCCTGGGCAAGCCCTTGGCCGACATCTTCGGCGAGTTCGAAAACTGCTACGACCCCGGGATGCTCGTCGGCGCAGGCGACGTGAAATACCACCAGGGCTACCTGGGGGAGATTGAAACCGCCTCCGGCCGTCCCCTGCGCGTGGTTCTGCTCAACAACCCGAGCCACCTCGAGGCGGTCGACCCCGTCGTCGAGGGCCTGGCGCGGGCGAGACAGGAGATCTCCGGCGAAGGGGGGGCCGCGGCCGTGCTGCCGCTGCTCATCCACGGGGACGCGGCGTTCGCCGGCCAAGGGGTCGTGGCCGAAACGCTGAACCTCTCGCGGCTCGCCGGCTACACGACGGGCGGAACCGTGCACGTCGTCGTCAACAACCAGATCGGCTACACCACCCCGCCCGAGCATGCCCGCTCCTCCCGCTACGCGACCGACGTCGCCAAGATGCTCTCCGTGCCCATCTTCCACGTGCACGGCGAAAACCCCGAGGCCGCCGTCCATGGGATGCGGCTTGCCGCCGAGTACCGCTGGGCCTTCGGGAAGGACGTGGTCGTGGACCTCGTCTGCTACCGCCGCTGGGGCCACAACGAGGGGGACGAACCCTACTTCACCCAGCCGCTGCTCTATGCGCGCATCCGCAACCGCCCCCCCCTCGACCGGATCTACGTCGAGAAACTGGTCGAGGAGTCCGTGATCGACCCCGCGGAGCCCGGGCGCATCGCCGAGGCCTTGCGCGCCCGCCTCGAGGCCGACTGGCAGTCCGTCCACGGCAGCGTGTGCACCTTCCCCGAACCGCGGTTCTACGAGGGCTGGGAAGCCTACAGCGGAGTTTACTCCCCGGTGACCCTCAAGACCGGGGTTCCCGCCGAGACCCTCGCCCGCCTCGCCGCCGCGATCCACCGCCCCCCCGAGGGGTTCCGCCTGCACCCGAAGCTCGAGAAGATTCTCGAGCGCCGGCAGTCCGCCATCGCCTCCGGCGAGGGGATCGACTGGGCGAACGCCGAGGCGCTCGCCCTGGCGAGCCTTCTCGTCGAGGGGCATCCCGTGCGTTTGAGCGGGCAGGACAGCGGCCGGGGCACCTTCAGCCAGCGGCACGCGGTATGGGTCGACACGGAGACCGGGGAACGCTTCGCGCCGTTGAACGCCCTGGGCGGCGGGCAGGCGCCGTTTTCCGTCTTCGACAGCCCCCTCTCCGAGGCCGCCGTGCTCGCCTTCGAGTACGGCTACTCGCTCGGAAGGCCGGAGGGGCTGACCCTCTGGGAGGCGCAGTTCGGGGATTTCGTGAACAACGCCCAGGCCGTGATCGACCTCTTCATCGCCAGCGGCCAGGCCAAGTGGCAGCGGCTGAGCGGACTCACCCTGCTTCTGCCCCACGGGCTCGAGGGGCTGGGGCCCGAGCACTCGAGCGCGCGGCCGGAGCGGTTCCTCGGGCTTTGCGCCGACGAGAACCTCATCGTTTGCCAGCCGACGACCCCCGCGCAGTATTTCCACCTGCTTCGCCGGCAGGTGAAGGCCGATTTCCGCAAACCCCTGGTCGTGCTCACCCCGAAGAGCCTGCTGCGGCATCCGGAGGCCGTCTCGCGCCTCGAGGAGCTCGCCGCCGGATCCTTCCGCGGGGTGCTCGAGGACGGCGAGGCCGACGCGGGGGCCGAAACGATTCTTTTCTGCAGCGGAAAGATTTACTACGAGCTCCTCGCCCGGCGGCGGCAGGAGAAACGGAAGGATCTGGCGCTCATCCGCCTCGAGCAGATCTATCCCTTCCCGCAGAATCCGCTGCGGCTTGCGCTCACGCGGTACCGGCAGGCGCGGCGCTGGCGGTGGGTCCAGGACGAACCCGCGAACATGGGGGCCTGGAGCTTCGTCCGGCCCCGGCTCGAGGCCCTTCTCGGGAAACCGCTGTCCTACGTCGGCCGCAAGGCCGCTTCCACGCCGGCCACCGGCTTTCCCCATGTCTTCCGGCGCGAGCAGGCCGAGATCCTCGAGCGGGCCTTCGCCCCGGACGATTCCGGCCGCTGAGGCCTGTTGGCGGGAGGTTTGCGTTTCATGGCGATCGAGATCCGCGTTCCCAGTGTCGGCGAGTCGGTGACCGAGGCCTTGCTCGCGCAGTGGCTCAAGCGCGACGGCGATCTCGTCCGCAAGGACGAGGTGCTGCTCGTCCTCGAAACCGACAAGGTCACTCTCGAAGTCACCGCCCAGGCGACGGGCAGGCTCTCCATCCGTGTGCCCCAGGGCTCGACCGTGAAGATCGGGCAGGTCGTGGGGCTCCTCGAGGAGGCCGCGGAGGCCGCGGCGGCGAAGCCGGATGTCCCGCGGGCGGCCGCCGCGGCGGAGCCCGCGGAGGACGCCGGGGCGAAAGAGAGGGAGCCGGCCCGGGAACCCCGCGAGGAGAAGGCCCCCGCCGCCGCGCCTCCCCCGCCGCCGGACGCCGCGGCGGGGCTTGCTTCCCCCGCTCCGGCCGATCTGCCGCCTTCGGTGCGGAGGCTGGTCGCCGAGCAAGGGGTCGACGTGCGGCGGATCCGGGGCACGGGCCCCGGGGGGCGCGTGACCAAGGGCGATGTGCTGCTCTACCTCGAGAGCCGCCCCGCGCCCGCCGCCGCCCCCCCCGCCGAAACGGGTGCGCCGGTCTGTCCCCCGTGCGCGGCGCCGCTCACGGAGGAGAGGACCCGCAAACCCATGAGCCCCATCCGGCGGCGCATCGCCGAGCGTCTCCTCCAGGCGCGGCAAAACACGGCGATGCTCACCACCTTCAACGACATCGACATGAGCGCCGTCCTCGAGCTGCGCCGGCGTTACAAGGAAGCCTTCGAGAAGAAACACGGGGTCTCCCTCGGGCTCATGTCCTTCTTCGTCAAGGCGAGCGTCGAAGCGCTGAAAGCCGTGCCCGAGATCAACGCTTACATCGACGGCGGCGACATCGTCTACCCGCACTACTACCACATCGGGATCGCCGTGGGGGCGGAGCGCGGGCTCGTCGTCCCCGTGATCCGCCACGCCGACCGCCTGAGCTTCGCCCAGATCGAGCAAGCCGTGCGCGGTTTCGTGGAGCGGATCCGGGAAAACCGCCTCACCCTCGCCGAACTCGAGGGGGGGACCTTCACGATCACCAACGGCGGGGTCTTCGGCTCGCTGTTGAGCACGCCGATTCTCAACACCCCCCAGAGCGGCATCCTCGGCATGCACCGCATCGACAAACGGCCCGTCGTGGTCGGCGACGAGATCGTCATCCGCCCGATGATGTACGTCGCCCTCTCCTACGACCACCGCATCGTCGACGGCCGCGAGGCGGTCACCTTCCTCAAGCACATCAAGGAGTGCATCGAGGACCCCGAGCGGATCCTGATGGAGATCTGAACCATGGCGGAGCTCTACGATCTCGTGGTGATCGGGGGGGGGCCCGGCGGCTACACCGCGGCCGCCCATGCCGCGCGTCTCGGGCTGAAGACGATCCTGGTCGAACGGCGCGAGCGGCTCGGGGGGGTGTGCCTCAACGAGGGCTGCATCCCGAGCAAAGCGCTGCTCGATTCGAGCGAACACTTCGCGCTCGCCCGGCAACGTCTTGCGGAGCACGGCATCCGGCTCTCCGGGGTGGAGTTCGATCTCGGCCGCATGCTCGCGCGCAAGGAGGAGGTCGTGCGCGATCTCACCGCCCAGGTCCGGCGCCTGCTCGAGACCAGTCGCGTCGAGATTCTCCGGGGCACGGCCCGGCTCGCCGGGCCGCGGCAGGTCGAGGTGAATGCCGCCGGGGAAGCGCGCCGCCTGGAGGCGCGAAACGTGCTCCTCGCCACGGGGAGCGAGCCCGCCCCGCTCCCGCAAGCGGCCTGCGACGGGAAATTCATCGTCTCCTCGACCGAGGCGCTCTCCTTCGATGCCGTCCCGCGGCATCTCGGCGTGATCGGCGCGGGCTACATCGGCCTCGAGCTGGGCTCGGTCTGGCGGCGTCTGGGCGCCCGGGTGACGGTGATCGAGATGCTCCCCGCGATCGTCCCGGCGATGGACGGCCAGGTCGGGCGGCGGCTGCTGCGCGTGCTCAAGGGCCAGGGGCTCGAGTTCCGCCTGGAAACCCGGGTGCTCTCCGCCGCGGTCGAGGTCGGGGAAGTGCGGGTCGAGGTCGAGTCGGGAGGCAAGCGCGAGGGGCTCGCCTTCGACAAGCTCCTCGTCAGCGTCGGCCGCCGGCCGCTGACCTCCGGCCTCGGCCTCGAGGAGATCGGCCTCCGCCCCGATCCCCGGACGGGGCGCATCCCGGTCGACGAAAGCTGGCGCACCGCCGCGCCGGGCCTATATGCCGTCGGCGATCTCGTCCCCGGGCCCATGCTCGCCCACAAGGCGGCGGCCGAGGGGGCGGCCGTCGCCCGGCGGATCGCCGGCCGCTTCGGTGAGGTGAACTATGACGCCATCCCGGGGGTCGTCTACACGGCCCCCGAGGCGGCGGGGGTGGGCCTGACCGAGGAGCAGGCGAAGGAACGGGGCATTCCCTTCGTGACGGGGGTCGTCCCCCTCACCGGAAACGGGCGCGCCCGCTGCGCCGGCGAGACCGAGGGGCTGGTCAAGGTGATCGGCCACCGGAAGACCGATCGGCTGCTGGGCGCCCACATCCTGGGACCCCGGGCGGCGGAGATGATCGCCGAGGCCGCTCTGGCGATCGAGATGGGTGCCAGCCTCGAGGACATCGCCCGCACGGTGCACGGCCACCCCACCTACGCCGAGGCCCTGATGGAGGCGGCCCAGGCCGCGCGCCGCGACTGAAACCGGGGCTTCCGGCGGCGAGCCCCTTTCGAGGGAGAGGAGCCTGTCCATGATCCGCGAGATTTCAGGCCGGAGGTTGCAGCCCCTGCGCTTCATCGAAGAACAGATCGCCGCCATCCGCGAAGCCGTGGGCGGGGAGGCGGCGATCAACGCCCTCTCGGGCGGGGTCGACTCCTCGGTGGTGACGATGCTCGGCCACCGCGCCCTGGGAAGGCGCCTGAAGACCGTCTTCATCGACAACGGTCTGATGCGCGCCGGCGAGCCCCGGCGTGTGGTGGGGATTTTCCGCCGGCTCGGCGTTCCGGTCGCACTGGTCGACGCCCGGCGCGAGTTCTTCGCCGCCCTCCGCGGGGTCACCGACCCCGAGGAAAAACGCGAGGCCGTGACGCGCACCTTCTACCGCGATGTCTTCGGCCGTCTCGTCCGGGAGAGCGGGGCGCGGGTTCTCCTCCAGGGGACGATCCTCACCGACATCGAGGAGACGGTCGCCGGCATCAAGCGCCAGCATAACGTCTTCGAGCAACTCGGGATCGACCCCCAGCAGGCCTTCGGCTACCGCATCGTCGAGCCCCTGGTCGCCTTGCGCAAGGACGGCGTGCGCAAGGTGGCCCGCGCCCTGGGGCTGCCCCCGGAAATCCACCGCCGCATCCCTTTCCCGGGCCCGGCGCTCGCCGCGCGGGTGATCGGAGAGGCGACCCCCGAGCGCATCGAGACCGTGCGCCGGGCGACCGCCGTGGTGGAGGAGCTGCTCGCGGGGCGCCGCGCCTTTCAGTATTTCGCCGTGCTGCACGAGGACCGGGTCACGGGGCTGCGGCGCGGCCGACGCGAGTTCGGCCAGCAGATCGAGATCCGCTGCTGGGACAGCACGGATGCGCGCACCGCCGCCCCGACGCGGCTTCCCTGGGCGACGCTCGAGGCCCTCGCCGCAGCCATCCTGCGGCGCGTCCCCGGGGTGGTGAGCGTCACCTACCACCTCGCCCCCAAGCCGCCTTCGACCATCGAGGCGGTGTAAAGGACGCCGTCGGCGGCTCCGCCCCCCCCCGGGAAGCGGCAGATTTTCGAATTTGATTCAAAAATTGAATTTTCTGAAGAGAAAATAAAATGGATGTTCATCCAAAATTTACACTTGCCAAAGAAAAAATTATTTTATAGAAGCTGAATCCTCGTTCAGCAAAAAACCGCCGGTTCATCTTGCCGGGGCCGGGCGATGCGGGATGGGCCCTGAGGGCGGTCGGAAGGACGGGGGTCCATCTTCCTGCAGCCGACAGCGAAGAATCTCGAGTCGAGAGGGAGGGACTTCAGGAGATTCGCCCGCCAGGCGCCGCCGTCGGCGGCGGGATGGGCGCTCGCTTCGCGGTACAACCCAAACCTGGAGGAGGGAGACGATGCGCAAGGCAGGGATCGCAGTCGGGGTCTTGTTGCTCGTGGCGGGGATCGTTTCGACGACCCATGCCGGGGGGATCATCAACAAGCAGAACTGGAGCGCCGAATACATCCGCACCCTGAACCGCAACGCGGCGACCGACATGGCGGACGCGGCGGCCTTCAACCCCGCGGGGACGGCGCTGATGAAGGATGGGCTCTACCTCAAGGCCGACGGCATCTACCTCATGAAGGACTACACGAACCAGCTTCCCTCCTCGCCGGCCATCCTCAACCTGGGAACCCTCGAGTCGGAGGAGCCCTCCATCATTCCGGGTCTCTTCGCGGTCTACAAGAAAGACCGCTGGGCGGGCTTTTTCGCGGTCACGATCCCCGGCGGCGGCGGCTATGTGCGCTACGACGACGGCAACGCGCGCACCGCCATGCTGAGCCTTCCCGGAGCCCTGGGGGGGCTGGGGACCTACCTCGGGGGGCCGACCGGCAACCCGACGAATATCGACCAGTTCATCGAGGCCGACAGCTACTATGTCGGCTACAGCCTGGGGGCTTCCTATCGCCTCCTCGACACCCTTTCGATCGGCGGCGGCATCCGCTTCGTGGACGCCAGCCAGACATTCAAAGGAACGGCCCAGGGCGCGCTGAACAGCGTGAGGGTCAAGATCGAGCGCACCGACGAGGCCTTCAATTACTTCCTGGGTCTCAACTGGGTCCCCATCCCGGATCTGACCTTCGCCGCGACCTACATGTCGAACACCCCGCTCAACTTCAAGTCCGACACCAAGGACAACTCGCCGGGTCAGGCGGTCTCCCGCGGCGTCGGCTGGACGGACGGGACCCATGAGCGCGAGGACCTCCCCGGCCACATTTCGCTCGGCCTCTCCTACTTCATCATTCCGGGGAAGCTGAGGATCGAGCCGAACCTGAACTATTACCTCGAAAAACAGGCCAAGCTCGAGGGGGCGCGCTTCCAGGACTCGATGCCCGGCAACAGCATGGACTACGGGGTGACGCTCGAGTACATCCTGAACCCGCAGTGGCGCTTCAGCGTGGGCTACCTGCGGACCGACATCAAGGGCATGGAATCCCAGGACCTCCTGCCCGAGGCCCCGGAGCTGGATGCGAACACGATCGCGGCCGGCGTGGTCTGGAGCCCGACCGAGCGCCTGAGCCTGTCGCTCGGCGGCTTGCGGGTCTGGTACGAATCGGAGAAGGTCGACCGTTCCTCCTCGCGCTCCCCGGCGGGGACGACCCTCGACAAGGACGTCTGGGGGCTGGCGATCGGACTGCAGTACCGCTTCTTCTGATCCCTTCGACCCCGGAGGAGCCCCAGGGGGCGGCGGGCGCCGCCCCCTTCAATCGCGCCAGCCCGCCATCTCGCCCCCGATGAAGGAGACGATGCGGGCGTGTTCCTCTTTTCCCCCGCCGGCGACGGAGAGCGGCGCCCCGAAACGGATGTGCACCGTCTTCTGCGGGGAGACCGGGCCGAAATCCTTCAGCCGCTTGCCCAGCCCCCAGGCGTCGGTCTTGAGGGCGACCGGAACCGCGGGCGCGGCGCAGCGTCCCGCCAGTTTCACCCCCAGGGTGTTGAACTGCCGCGGGTCGAAGCCGCTCGCCCGGGTCGTCTGAGGGAAGATCACGACCGAAACGCCGTCGGCCAGCCTTTTGCGGCCTTCCTCGAGCACGATCTTGAGATCCTCGCGCGCATTCTCGCGGCCCACGACGATCGGGTCGCGCGAGCGCATCACATGGCCGAACCAGGGGTAGGTCACGAGGCTTTCCTTGATCACGAAGGTGAGCGGCCGGTGGGGGACGATCAGGCAGGGGAGCACAAAGGTCTCGAGGATGCTCATGTGGTTGGCGATGAAGACCGCCGGGGCTGCGAGCCCGCGCACGAAGGAGAGCCCCTCGATCGCAAAGCGCCCCCCCACGGCCTCGAGGGCGCGCACGGTGGCGAGGCTGCTCTCGATCCAGCGGGCGTCGTCGTAGAGCCCCCGGCGGGCGAGCACCGAAGCCCGCCGCACGATGCCGGCGATCCGCAGGTAGAAGAAGACGGTCGGAAATCTTCGCGCGATCGGGCCGCCCCGCCCCGGCGGGGTGTGGTAGGCGTCCTGTTCCGTCAGCGGTGCACCGGGCATGAGGCGTCCCCCGGAGGGCAGCCGTTCTCCAGATAGCCGCGCGCCACGGGCAGAAGCTCCCGGGCCGCGTCGGCCACGGATTTGCCGGCGGTGTCGTAGACGAAATCGGCCGTCCGCCGGTAGACCTCCTCGGACTGCTCCCAGACGGCGCGCAGCTCTTCCTCGAGGCTCGCCGCACGGGTGAGGGCGGGGCGCTCCTCAGGGCGCAGGCGCCGGGCGAGCTCCGCGACCGGCGCGGTGAGCAGTACGAAAAATCCGGTCCCGCGAAGAAGGTCGCGGTTCCAGGCGTAGCGGACGGTCCCGCCGCCCAGGGCGATCAGTGACTTTTCGCGACGGGCGAGCCTCTTGCAGATGTCGTATTCGAGCTCCCGAAAGGCGAGCCAGCCCCGCTCGGCGACCAGGCGGGCATGGGGATAGCCGAGCAGGCGGTCCATTTCGAGGTCGAGGTCGAGAAAGGGGACTTCGAGCTCGGAGGCGAGGACCCGGCCGATGGCGGTCTTGCCCGTTCCCCGCATGCCGCAGAGGTAGAGGTTGGCGGAGTTCGCACTCACGGCAGCCGAACCCTCCCCGGGCTCAGAGGGATTCCCGCTCGTAGACGTTGCAGATGCAGCACAGGAACGTGGCCGGCTCGGTTGCGCTCAGATTCCGCATCCCGTGCGGCTCCATGCTGGGGACGACGACCGTGTCCCCGGCCTCGGCGATCACGGTCATCGTCGGGCGGTCGGTTTCCGGGTCGAAGCGCAGGCATTCGAAGCGGCCGGTCAGGATGTACATGCTCTGGATGTAGAAATGGTTGTGGATGGGGATCTCCCCGCCGGGCTGGGCCGTGAAGAGGCGCAGCCCGTATTCGGGGTAGCCCGTCCCGTCGTCGCCGAAGCGGGAGAGCCAGCGCACGCTGATCCCCTTCACGGGATAGGGCTTCCCCTTGTAGGGGAAGGTCGTGATCGGCGTATCCTCGACCTGCTGCCAGCGAACCCGTTCCATGCCTGTTCCCTCCCGCCGCGCCGCTTCCGATCCGGCGCACGCCGCCCCATCTAAAGCGGCCGACCGCTTTCTGTCAACCGTTTCAGTAGCAGCCGAGCAGCTTGAAGAACTCGCTCTTTTCCTCGACCGCCCGCCGGACCGCGGCCATCTCCGGGGATTCCAGGTCGGCCTCGACGTCGATGTAGAAGAGGTAACGCCACGGCTCGCCCGGGATCGGCCGCGACTCGAGCTTGATCATGTTGACCCGGTTTTCGGCGAAGACCTGCAGGATGGAAAAGAGCGCGCCGGGCTCGTTGCGCGCCGAGCAGAGCAGCGACGATTTGACCGCCTTGCGCGGCTCGATCGGCTCCCGGCCGACCACGACGAAGCGGGTGAAGTTCCGCGGGTTGTCCTCGATGCCGGGGACGAGGACGGCGAGGCCGTAGTGCTCGGCCGCGCTCTGGTTGGCGATCGCCGCCGACCCCGGATCCCCCGCGTCGCGCACGCGTTCGGCCGCCGCGGCGGTGTCGCTCACGGCCACTTGCTCCCAGTCGAACTGGGCGAGAAAGCGCCGGCATTGCTCGAAACCCTGGGGATGGGAGAGCACGCGCCGGATGCCCTCCAGCTCGGCACCGGGCCGGGCGAGCAGGTTCTGGGTGATGCGGATGGGGATCTCGCCCAGGATCCTCAGGTCGTATTCCCGCAGGAGGTCGTAGTTCTCGTGGATGCTCCCGGAGAGCGAGTTCTCGAGCGGGATCACCCCGTAGTCGAGCCGGCCCTCGCGGATCGCCTCGAAGATCGCGCGGAAGGTGGAGAGGGACACGGCCTCCACGGAGTCGGCGAAATACTGCAGGCAGGCCTTGTGGCTGAAGCTCCCGGGGCGGCCCATGAAGCCCGCGCGCGGCTTGGCGCTTCCGGCCTCCTGGCTGCGGCGGCCGATCGTGCGGACGCGGTCCATGTGGCTGAAGTCGAGACGCTTTCCGATCACGGGGGCGATCACGTAGAGATCGCGCATGAGCTGGCGGAACTGGGCGGGATAGAGGCTCTGGGCGCCGTCGGAGAGCGCCCGCTCCGGGTCGTGGTGCACTTCGACCATGATGCCGTCGGCCCCGGCGGCGACCGCGGCGCGCGCCATCGGGCTCACCTTCTCGCGCATCCCGGTCGCGTGGCTCGGGTCGATGACGATGGGCAGGTGGGTGAGCTTCTTGATCACCGGGATCGCCGAGAGATCGAGCGTGTTGCGCGTGTAGGGCTCGAAGGTCCGGATCCCCCGCTCGCACAGGATCACCTGCCCGTCCCCCTCGGAGAGGATGTACTCGGCGGACATGAGCCATTCCTCGATCGTCCCGGCGAGCCCGCGCTTGAGCAGGACGGGCTTGCCCATGCGGCCGGCGCATTTGAGAAGCTCGAAGTTCTGCATGTTGCGGGCGCCGATCTGGACGACGTCCACGTACTTGAAGATCAGATCCGCCTGCGAGGGCGAAGTCATCTCGGTCACGACGGGCAGCCCCAGCGTCTCGCGGACCTCGGCCAGGATCTTGAGGCCGTCCTCTTCGAGTCCCTGAAAGGAGTAGGGCGAGGTGCGCGGCTTGAAGGCCCCGCCGCGGAAGAGGGTCGCCCCCGCTTGCTTGACCTCGCGGGCGATCGTGAGCGCCTGCTCGAGGCTCTCGATGGCGCAGGGGCCGGCGATCACGCAGAGGTTCTCGCCGCCGACGAGTACGTCGCGCACGCGGACGAGCGTGTCCTCGGGGTGCATCTGGCGGCCGACGAGCTTGTAGGGCGTGGTCACGCGAACGACACGCGCCACCCCCGGCAGTCGCGCGATCTCCTCCTCGCTCATCCCCGGCTTCCCCAGGATGCCGACCCGTTGCGTCCCCGCGACGGGCGGAAGCTCCCGGCAGTCGCAGCGCTGGGCCTTGAGCCGGCGGATGAGCTGGGCCCGTCCTTCCGGCGTCAGCTCCTTTTCCAACTCGAGAATCATGGTCGCTCCTCCTCCTTCATGCGCGCGCCGGGGACGGGTGCCAAAAGAAAAGAGCTCCGAGGCCGGTCTCGGAGCTCCAACACACGCGGGCTCCGGATAGACCGCCGCCGGTCCATCCGGGCCCTCCAGACGATCGCTTGCCTTCAGGATCCCGGATGGACGATCCCAAAGCGCCAAAAGCCGAGGAATCGTCCGTCCACGAAAACGCCCTGCATTCTTTCCTGGAAGATTTCGCCTACCACGCCCCGCGGCCCGCTGTCAAGAACCGAGCCGGCTTCCTTTACAACCTCGCCGGGGTCATTACCTTCCAAATTGAAAACGCCCGGATTCAGGAGTGAGCCCGATGACGACGCAGAAATCCTTCCGCATGGCGCCGGAGGCCGAAGGGCATGCTCCGGAAAGTGCCACGATCGCATTTCCCGAGGAGCTGCCCATCCTGCCGCTGCGCAACACGGTCGCCTTCCCGTTCACGATCATCCCCCTTTCGATCGGCATCCCGCGCTCGATCAAACTGATCGAGGAGGCCCGCCAGGGGGAACGGCTGATCGGGCTGGTGGCGATGCAGGACCCCCGGATCGAGGAGCCGATGCCGGGGCAGGTGCACGAGGTGGGGACGATCGCCCGTATCGAGCGCGTCGCCCAGAGCCCCGAGGGTCACCTGAGCGTGATCGTCCAGTGCCTGGAGCGCTTCCGCATCCGGTTCTGGACCGCCCAGCAGCCCTACCTCAAGGCGCGGATCGTCCCGGCCCCCGACCGGATCGAGGAGGACCTGGAGACCGACGCCCTGCGGCGCAGCCTGCTCGATCTCGCCCGCGAGGTCGTGGCCCTCTCGCCGAACTACCCCAAGGAGGCCGCCGATTTCCTCGCCCAGGTGAAGAACCCGCGCTATCTCGCCTACCTCGTCGCCAACTACGCGGGGCTGGAGATGGAGAAGGCGCAACAGGTGCTTGCGGCCGATGATTTGAAAGAGAAGCTGCGGTTGCTGGTCGCCCACCTCGCGCGGGAGAAGGAGCTGCTCTCCCTCGGGCAGAAGATCCAGAGCGACGCCCGCGAGGAGATGGAAAAGGCCCAGCGCGACTATTTCCTGCGCCAGCAGCTCAAGGCCATCCAGAAGGAACTGGGGGAGACCGACGACTCGCGGGCCGAGGCCGACGAGTACGCGGAGAAGATCGCCGCGGCCGAGTTGCCCGAGGAGGCGCGCAAGGAGGCCGAGCGCGAACTCAAGCGCCTGCGCGGCATGTCCCCGCACTCGCCGGAGACCTCGATGATCCGCACCTACCTCGATTGGATCCTCGAGCTGCCCTGGAAGAAGCTGAGCGAGGACCGCACCGACATCGGCCACGCGCGGCGCGTGCTCGACGAGGATCACTACGGGCTGCAGGAGATCAAGGAGCGCATCCTCGAGGTGCTCGCGGTCCGCAAGCTCCGCGCCGAGCGCGGTGCGGGCGGCGCCGGCGGGGAGGCGGCCGAGGAGGGCGAGGCGCGCGGCGCGATCCTGTGCTTCGTCGGGCCGCCGGGGGTGGGCAAGACGAGCCTCGGCAAGAGCATCGCCCGCGCGCTCGGCCGCAGCTTCACGCGCATGAGCCTGGGCGGCGTGCGCGACGAGGCGGAGATCCGCGGGCACCGCCGCACCTACATCGGCGCCATGCCCGGGCGCATCCTGCAGGCCGTCCGGCGCGCGGGGACGCGCAACCCCGTTTTCATGCTCGACGAGGTGGACAAGATCGGCCAGGACTGGCGGGGCGACCCCGCGAGCGCGCTGCTCGAGGTGCTCGACCCGGCCCAGAACCGCGCCTTCCGGGACCACTACCTGGATGTCGATTTCGACCTGAGCGAGGTGATCTTCATCACGACCGCCAACCAGCTCGAAACCATCCCCGCCCCGCTGCGCGACCGCATGGAGATCCTCGCCCTCGACGGCTACACCGAGGCCGAGAAACTCGAGATCGCCCGCCGGCACCTCATCCCGCGGCAGATCAAGGCGAACGGCCTGCGGGAGGAGGAGATCACCTTCACCGACGACGCGGTGCGGAAAATCGTGCGCGACTACACGCGCGAGGCCGGGGTGCGCTCGCTCGAGCGGGCGATCGGGGCGGTCTGCCGCAAGAGCGCGGTGCGCATCGTGGAACAGAAATGGAGCCACGTGCTCGTGACCCCCGAGCTCGTGCGCGAGGTGCTGCGCAAGGAGACCTTCGAGTCCGAGCGCTCCGAGCCGATCGAGATCCCCGGGATCGCCACGGGGCTCGCCGTCACCTCCTTCGGCGGAGACATCCTCTTCATCGAGGCGACCCGCATGAAGGGCAAGGGGACCCTGACCCTGACCGGGCACCTGGGGGAGGTGATGCGCGAAAGTGCCCAGATCGCCCACAGCTATGTGCGCTCCAAGGCCGAGACGCTGGGCGTCGACCCGGCGGTCTTCGAGACGAGCGACGTCCATCTGCACGTCCCCGCCGGGGCCATCCCCAAGGACGGCCCATCGGCGGGGGTCGCCATGGTGCTGGCGATGGCGAGCCTGTTCAGCGGCCGGACCGTGCGGGGCGATGTCGGCATGACCGGCGAGGTGACGCTGCGCGGCCGCGTGCTCCCCGTGGGAGGGATCAAGATGAAATTGCTCGCCGCCCACCGCGCCGGTCTCTCCACGGTGATCCTGCCGCGGCGGAACGAGAAGGACCTGGAGGACGTCCCGCGGGAGGTCCTCGATGCCCTGCGGCTGGTCCTCGTCGAGCGCATCGAGGAGGCGCTCCCCGTCGCCCTGGCGACGGAGGACCTCCGCCAGGCCGTCCTGCCGCTGGTCGGCTGACGGGCGGGCCATGGGCGAAGCGGCCCCGGGAACGTGGTTTTATCCTGAGGGCGGCAGGCTGCGGGGTGCGGCCCTCGTCCTGCACGGGCTGAACCTCGACCCGCTGCGGATGCAGCCGCTGATCGCGCTCTTGAATGCGGCGGGGATCGCGGCCTTCAACGCGGCGCTCCGCGGGCACGGGGGGAACTTCACCTCCCGGCCCGGCTCGGATGCCCGGCGGGACCGGATGGCCGCTCTCCAGGCCTGCCGCTATGCCCATTGGGCCGAGGAGGCGCTGTCCGGCTACCGGGAGGTCCGGCGCCTCGCCGCGGCGGCAGGCTGCGAGGCCTGCTTCGTCGGCTTTTCCTACGGCGCCCTCCTGGGCTGCGACCTTCTCGTCTCCCGCCCCGAGGTCGCCTTCGCGCGCATGGTGCTCCTTGCCCCCGCGCTCCGCCTGCGGCCCTGGGACCGCGCGATCCGGCTGCTCTCCCCGTTTCCGTCTCTGGTCCTGCCCACCCCCGCCCCGGAAGGCTATCCGGCGAACCCGGGGACACCGGTCGCCGCCTACAACGCCCTTTTCGAGACCCTCGAGCACTTCGAGGCCCGCCTCGGCCCGCGGCTGAACATCCCGACCCTCGTTTTCGTGGATCCGGGCGACGAACTGGTTTCCGCCGAGGGGCTCCGGCAGCTGGTCGCCGCAGAGCGGCTCGAGCGCTGGCGCATCCACCCCCTGCGGGTGAGCCGACCGGTGCTCGCCGGCGCCCTCCGGCACCTGATCCTCGACGAGGAGCGCGCCGGCCGGCGCGCCTGGGCGGAGCTGCGGGGCGTCCTGCACGCCTTCCTGGGGGGGAGTCCTGAGGGGGGCCGCGGGGTGTCATTTTCCTCTCGCCAAAACCCCGATTCGGGGGTATAAATCGCCTCGTTTACAGTTCCTGAAGGTCCTCTCCGGCTTGGGATTCGTGCACGTGCAAACACCGCCGGCGGGCGGTCGGTTGAACCGCAACAGGAAGGAGGGATCGCCATGCTGAGAAGCCTTGCCTCGTTTTTCACCCATTTGATGCGCAACTACCTCCCGGACGCCTATCTCTTCGCCATCCTGTTGACCTTCCTCTCCGCCGTCCTCGCGCTCATCTTCACGGATGCCGGCTTCATGAAGGTCGTCACCACCTGGGGGGACGGGATCTACGGGATCATCGCCTTCGCCATGCAGATGGTGCTGATCCTGATCACCGGGCATGCGCTCGCGCTCACCCCCGCGGTGAACAGCGTACTTGTTGCGATCGCCGGGGTCGGCAATACCCCGGTGCGGGCGGGGATGATCGTCGCCTTCGTCGGCGGGGTCTGCTCCTGGATCAACTGGGGCTTCGGGCTGATCGTGAGCGGGCTGCTCGCCCTGGAGATCGCCCGCCGCAACCGCGAGGTCGATTTCCCCTACCTCATCGCCGCCGGGTACTCCGGGTTCGTCGTCTGGCACATGGGGCTTTCGGGTTCGATCCCGCTCGTGTGCGCGACGGCCAAGCATGCCCAGAACTTCATCGAGAAGGCGACCGGCGCGGTGGTTCCCGTCTCCCAGAGCATCTTCACCGCCTTCAACCTCGTACCGCTCATCCTGATCGTCCTGACCATGCCGATCCTCTACGCCTTCATCCACCCCCGGCGCGAGGAGGTGAAGCTCATCCCGCCCGAGAAGCTCAAGGAGGTGGAGAGCGCCACGGTGCGGGTGCCGCGGCCGGCAAACCCGACCATCGCCCAGCGGATCGACCACAGCGTCGTCATCAACCTCGTCTTCGGCATCCTGGGTCTGATCTACCTCTACCGCCATTTCAGCACCAAGGGCTTCGACCTGAACCTGAACATCGTGATCTTCATCTTCTTCATCTGCGGCGTGCTGCTCCACGGCAAGCCCGTGAACTACATCAACGCCATCTCGATCGCGATCCGCGGCGCGGGCGGGATCGCGCTGCAATTCCCCCTCTACGGGGGCATCCAGGGCATCATGGTCGGCACGGGCCTCGCCAAGGTCATCGCCGGCTGGTTCGTCGCCGTCTCCACCGCCCAGACGTTCTATATGCTCCAGTTCTGGGCGGGGGGGATCATCAACATGTTCGTCCCCTCCGGCGGCGGCCAGTGGGCCGTGCAGGGACCGATCACGATCGAGGCGGCGAAGACCATGGGGATCGACATGGTGCGCTCGGCCATGGTCGTCGCCTGGGGCGACCAGTGGACCAACATGATCCAGCCCTTCTGGGCGCTGCCGTTGCTCGGTTTGGCGGGACTCTCGGCACGCGATGTCATGGGCTACACCACCATGGCGCTCCTGTGGAGCGGGCTGATCATGACCGTCTGCGCCCTGCTCATGGGCTTCGGGGTTCTCTGAGCGGTTTCGAGCAAAGGCAGGGCGGAGTTGACGCCGCGGGGAAAGCGGCGATAAAGAGCGATGCGGCCGGAGGGAATCCGGCCGCCGCAATCGGATCACAGGGTCATGCCAGGCAAACGCCATCCCGGCCCGGGTCGGGATGGCGTTTTTTTCGGGGTCGCGGCACCCGGGGCGGATGCGGGGGATGGAGACGAAACTTCTCGTTCTGGGAGGCTATGCGCTGGCCGTGCTCGTGATCGGCGGGCTGGCGCGCACGCGTCTGGGGGCGTCACCCGCCTCCTATTTTCTCGCCGACCGCCGGCTGGGCGGGTTCGTGCTGCTCGCCACCATGGCGGCGACCAATTTCTCGGCCTTCACGGTCTTCGGCGTCTCCGGTGCCGGCTACCGCGACGGCTGGTCGTTTTTCCCGATCATGGGCTTCGGCACCGGGTTCATGGCCCTTTCCTTCTGGGTGATCGGGCGCCGCGCCTGGCGCATCGGCCGGGAGCAGGGGCTGATCACCCCGGCGGAACTCGTGGAGCACCGCTACGCCAGCCCGGCCCTTTCCGTTCTCTTCAGCCTTACGATGATCGTCTTCACGCTGCCCTACCTCGCGCTTCAGCCGCTGGCGGCGGGCTACGCCCTCGAGGAGCTTCTCGGCCTGCCGCCCGCCGCCGGCGCTGCGATCGTCGCCGGCCTCGTCGTCCTCTACACGCTGCGGGGGGGGCTGCGGGCCGTCGCCTGGACCGATCTCTTCCAGGGGGTCCTTTTCTTCGGGCTGCTCGTCTCCGCCGCTTTCGTGGTCGCGCACCACCACGGGGGCTTCGCCGCCGCAAGCCGGGAGGTCCTCGCGCGCCGACCCGAACTCTTCGCCCGCCCCGGGGCCCAGGGCTTCTACCTGCCCGGCGTCTGGTTCAGCTACCTCGCCCTGTGGTTCTTCTGCGACCCCATGTTCCCCCAGCTCTTCCAGCGCTTTTTCGCCGCGCGCGACGAACGGGCGATCGGGCGCATGATGATCGCCTATCCCTTGCTCTGCACGGTGCTCTTCGCCGCCCCGGTGGCCGTCGGGGTCCTGGGGCGCCTTTCCTTCCCCGATCTCTCCGGGAAGCAGGCGGACCGGATTCTGCCGCTCGTGCTCTCCGCGGCGGCGGGGGATCTCTTCGCCGCGCTCGTCGTCGCCGCAGGGCTCGCCGCCCTCATGTCCACCATGGATTCGCAGCTGTTGACCTTGAGCTCGCTCTTCACGCGGGATCTCCTGCCGCGGATCCTGCCGCGAAGAACGACGGGGACGCTTCCGGGCCGCCTCTTCGTCGTCGGCTTGGCGCTCGCCGGGTGGGCCCTTTCCCTCGAGCCGCCGGCGACGATCCTCGAGATCGCGACCGCCTCCTTCACGGGGCTTGCCGTCCTCTTCCCCACGGTCTTCTTCGGTCTCTATTCCCGGAGGCCCCCCGCCGCGGCGGCGGCGGCGTCGATTCTCACCGGCGAAGCGGCGCTTTTCGCCTTTCAGGCGGGCGGGATCGACCCCGGGCCGGTTCTCCCCGTCGTCTGGGTGATGGCGCTTGCCTTCGCCGCCTACGGCGGGGTGTGGGGGGCGGGGCGGCTGCGTCGCGGGCGGGCGAGATGGGGGGTTCCGGCTTGGCTCAGAACCCCCTGGGTGCCGGTGCAGGCGGCGATCTTCGTCCTCGCCCACGATTTCTGGGCGTGGGGCGAGGCCGGGCCGCTCGTGGCGGGGGTCCCGGCCTGGGCCCTCTATTTCGCCGGGCTTTCGCTCCTGCAGACGGCCGCCATGGCCGTCATGGTGCGCGGCGGGGGGCGGGCCGCGCCGGCCCTTCAGGAAAGCAGCCCGGCGTCGCGCAGAATCCTCTCGATCGCCGCGCGCTCCTCGGGGGGGGAGGGAAGCAGCGGGGGCCGCGGCTCGCCGCCGAAGTAGCCCCGCAGGTCGAGTGCGGTCTTCAATCCCGGAACCCCGTAGGTCGCCGTGACCGCGGTGTTCACCGGGAGCATCCGCAGCTGGAGCCGGCGCGCCGCCTCCCATTCGCCCTGGGCGGCGTGGCGGGCGATGGCGACGCACTCCTCGGGGGCGACGTTCGCCAGGGCGACAATGCCGCCCGCGGCTCCCAGGCTGAGCGCGCCGAAGAGCGCCCCGGCCGTCCCCACGAGCACGGCGAAGTGCTCGCGGTCCACGCGGGCGATCAGCTCGCCGAGGGTCGCCACGTTGCCGTTGCTGTCCTTGATGCCGATGATCCGCGGGTGTTCGGCCAGGCGGGCGGCCAGGCGCACGCTGACCGAGAGGTGCGTGAACTTGGTCACGTTGTAGATGAGGATCGGGATGTCGCTCGCGTCGGCGACCGCCGTGAAGTGGCGGAAGAGCGCCTCCTCGGACATCTGCGGCCCGTAGTAAAAGGGGGTGACGACGAGGGCGGCGTGGGCGCCCAGCCGGGCGCAGGCGTTCGTCAACCGGATCGTCTGTGCCGTGGACTCGCAGCCCGTGCCGGCGATGACCGCCATGCCCGGGGCGGCGGCCTCGACGACGGTCCGCACCACGGCGAGCTTTTCCTCGTCGTCGAGAAAAACCGACTCGCCGTTCGAGCCGAAGGCGACGTAGCCCCGCAGCCCGGTCGTGTTCCAGCGCGCGATGTTCTGCGCGAGCCGCTCGAGGGCGAGTTTCCCGTTTTCGAAGGGGGTGGGAACGGGGGGAAAGATCCCCTGCAGATCGGCGGCTTTCATGAGGCCCTCCCCAACGGCCCGTCTTCGCTTTCTGCGGCGACGGGGTTTCTCAGGCAGCCGATGCCCTCGATCTCGACCTCGACCACATCGCCCGGGCGGATCGCCCCCGTGGTCCCCGGCGTCCCGGTGTAGATCACGTCCCCCGGCAGCAGGGTGACCGCGCGGCTGGCGTGGCTGACGATCGTGGCGGGGTCGAAGATCAGATCGCTCAGGCTCTGGGATTGCTGCACCGTGCCGTTGATCCGCGTCTGCAGACGGCTTGCCCGCCAGTCGAGGCCGACCGCGATCGCCGGCCCGAGCGGCGCGAAGGTGTCCGCCCCTTTGGCGCGCCACCACTGGAGGTCGCCCCGCTGCCACTCGCGCTCGCTCACGTCATTGCCGCACGTGTAGCCGAAGATGCACGCCTCGGCCTCCGCAGGCGTCACCCCCTTGGCCCGGCGGCCGATGACCAGGACGAGCTCCCCCTCGCTGTGCACGGTTTTCGCATCCGCCGGGATGCGGATCGCCTCCCCCGGATCGAGCAGCGCCGAGACGGGCTTCCAGAAGAGCTCCGGCTTCTGCGGCAGAGGCCGGTTCCCCACATGGCTGCGGAAGTTCAAGCCCACGGCGAGGATCTTCGTCGGAACACAGGGGCAGAGCAGCCGCACCTCCTCCGGCCGGAACACCTCGCCGGTCTTCCCGCCGTCCGCGAAGCAGTCGCCGTGAATGGGGTAGACGAGCCCCTCCTCGAGGATCGCGCTTCCCGTCCGGTCTTCGAAGCGATAGCGGACGTATCGTCGGATCGTGGTCATGTTTTTCCCTCCTGCCATGAAACGGCCGCTGGCCGTGATTTCAAAACCCTTGCCGCGGCGGAGTCGGCCGCAGGACCTGGGCCAGGTGGCGCACCTCGACCGCGAGACCGGCGCGCCGCACGCCGTGGGCGAGCTGGATCATGCAGGCCGGGCAGGTCGTGACGAGCAGGTCGGCGCCGGTCCGCTCGAGGTTTTCCGTTTTGCGCTCGAGCACGCGCATCGCGAGATCGTAGTGGGAAAGGGCGTAGGAGCCCGCCCCGCCGCAGCAGGCGTCGGCCTCGGGAAGCTCGACGAACTCGGCCCCGGGGATGCGGCCGAGGATCTCCCGCGGCTCGCGCCGGACGCCCAGGCCGCGTGCGGCGTGGCAGGGGTCGTGGAAGGTGATCCGCCGCCCGCGAAGCCCCCCGGCCGACGGAGCACCCTCGGCGTGCAGCCAGGGGGCGAGATCGAAGGTTTTCGCCGCGAGCCGCCGGGCCTCCCCGTGGCGGGGATCGGGCGGGGGAAACAGGCGCGGGTAGCTTCGCAGAAACGAGGCGCAGCTCGAGCAGTCGGTGACGACCGCCTCCACGGCCGGATCGTTCAGGAGCGCCAGATTCGCGGCGGCAAGCCGCCGCGCGGCGCCGAGATCGCCCGCGGACCAGGCCGGAAGGCCGCAGCAGTTGTTGTCGAGGACGAGGACCCGGCGCCGCCTTTCGCGCAGGAGCGCCAGGCTCGCGCGGCCGACCGCCGGGTGCAGCAGATCGACCCCGCAGCCGACGAAGTAGGCGGCCGTCCCCCGATTCCCTGCGCCGTCGTAGGCCCCGGCGGCGAGCTCCTCGCGGAAGGCGCGCCGCGGAAAAGCAGGCAGGATCTCCTCGGCCCGGCCCAGGTCGCGGCCGAAGGCGCGCAGGAGCCCCAGCGCGGCGGCAAGACGGCTCAGCCCGCTCCGCTTGCCGATCGCCGCGGCCCGCGCGGCACGCCGCAGGCGGCGCGGGTCGGGGAGCAGCCGATCGAAGAGCAGCCGGTGGGCGGCCTTGCGCCCCACGCGCGCGAGGTAAGCCGAGCGCGCCCGGACCAGGAGCTCGGCGGTGGGGACGGCCGGGAAACAGGCCGCGGTGCAAGCCCCGCAGAGCAGGCAGTCGAAGAGCGGACCCTCGAGCCCGGCATCCCAGGCGATCCGCCCCTCGATCAGGGCACGCAGCAGGGCGATCCTCCCGCGGGCGACGCCCGCCTCGCTCGCCGTCGCCCGAAAGACGGGGCAGGCCGCCTGACAGAAACCGCAGCGGTTGCAGCGGGCGATCTCTTCGTAAGCGGCTTCGAGATTCACGGGTCGTCTCCGGTCTCCGGGGGGTCGGCGCCGGCGAAGACGCCGCGGGGGTCGAAGGCGGCGCGGAGGCGGAGGTCGAGGGGATCCCGGGCGGCCCGCGGGAAGCAGCCGCCGCCGGGGGAAAAATCCGAAGCGGGGGCTTTCTCGAGGGTGAGATGGCCGCCGCAAGCGGACACCGCGCGCCGAAGTTCCGCCCACAGGTCGGGGTCCAGGCCATCCATCCCCGCCATGACCCGGCCGGCGGCGAAATCGACCCACAGGGGCGCCTCGGGGAAACGGGAGGCGATGTGGCGGGCGGCGCGGGCGGCCTGCTCCGGGGGGACCCCGATGCGCAACAGACCGGGCCGTTTCGCGATCTCCTCGTAGAGACGGGGGAAGGGGCCGTCGAGCAGGCCGTAGTCGGAGATCCCGACCTCCGCGAGCGCTTCCGCGCGCGCCTTCCGGGCGGCCTCCTCGATCTGGCGGGCGACGGTTTCGGCGAAGCCCTCGAAGCCGAGCCACAGGCGGAAGCTCCCCCCCGGCCCCGGGGCGGCGGCGGCGATCACGGCTTCGAGGGGCGAGGCGAGAAGGCGCCCGGCGAGGCGCGCAAGCGCCGCGAGATCTCCGTCGATCGCGATGGCGGTGCAACGCTCGGGCCGCGTCGCCGTCCGGAACGTGAGCCGGGTGAGCAGGGCGAGCCTCCCCGCCGATCCCACGAGCAGACGGGTCACGTCGTAGCCGGCCACGTTCTTGACCACCCGTCCGCCGGCCCGCAGCCGCCGCCCCCGGCCGTCCACGAAGCCGACCCCGAGGAGAAGCTCGCGCGGCGAGCCGTAGGCGGAGCGCTCGGGCCCCGCCGCCGCCGTCGCGACGATGCCGCCCAGGGTGCGCCGGCCGGGAAGCGGCGGCGGCCGCAACGGGAGCCACTGGTTGCGGGCGGCGAGGGCCTCCTGGGCCCGGGCGAGGGAAAGCCCCGCGCCGGCCGTGAAGAACTGGTTTTCGGGGTCGAACTCCACGATGGCCGTGAGGCTCGCCGTGGAGACGGCGGGCCGGTCGTCTCTTCCCCCCGAGGGGGCTGCGTCCAGCGAGCCGGAGCCGCGGATCCGGAGCCGCTCGCCGGCGGCGAAGGCCTGCCGCACGCGCCGGGCGAGGTCCTCCTCCGCCGGGCAGAGGGCATCCGCCGCTCGTTTCGGGCCCGGGGCCTCCGTGGGCGGGGGAAAGAGCTTTCCCGGGTTGAGGCGTCCCTGCGGGTCGAAGGCGCGTTTCAGGTCGCGCTGCAGCGAGAGTTCCTCCTCGGTGAAGACGAGGCGCATCGCCTGCCGCTTTTCGAGGCCGATCCCGTGCTCGCCGGAGATCGTCCCCCCGAGTTCGACACAGGCCGTGAGAATCTCTTCGCCCGCGCGGTGCACGCGCTCGACCTCATCCGGCCGTCGCGAATCGAAGAGCAAGAGCGGGTGCAGGTTCCCGTCGCCGGCGTGGAACACGTTGCCGCAGAGGATGCCGTGCGCGCGGGCGATCGCTTCGACCCGGCGCAGGGCCTCGGGGAGGCGGGTCCGCGGCACGGTGCAGTCGTTGACGAGGTAGTTGGGGGCGAGCCGCGCGACGGCGCCGAAAGCGCCGCGGCGGCCCTCCCAGAGGCGGGCGCGCTCCTCCTCGCCGCTCGCCTCGCGGATTTCGCGGACGCCGTGGCGGCGGCAGATCTCGCGGATGCGGCCGGCTTGGCGATCGAGCCCGGCCGCCAACCCCTCGACCTCGATCAGCAACACCGCCGCGGCGTCGGGGGGGAACCCGCAAGGGCGGCTTTCCTCGACCGCCCGCATGACCGGGGTATCCATCATCTCGAGCGCCGCGGGGAGGATCCCCGCGGCGATGATCTCGGCCACCGTCTGTGCGGCCGCCTCGACCGAATCGTAGACGGCGAGCCAGGTGCGCACGGCTTCGGGCCGGGGGAGGATGCGCACGGTGATCTCGGTGACGACGGCCAGGGCGCCTTCGCTTCCGATCAGGAGCCCCCGCAGGTCGGGGCCGGGCGGGTCCGGCGCCTCGCCGCCGAGGCGCCGGAGCTCGCCCTCGGCGGTGACGATCTCCAGCCCCAGCACGTGGTGGACCGTGACCCCGTACTTCACGCAGCGGGGGCCGCCCGAGTTCTCACCCACGTTCCCGCCCAGGGTGGCGACCTTCTGGCTCGCGGGATCCGGCGCGTAGAAGAAGCCGAGCGGGGCGAGCGCCTGCTGCAGTTCCAGGTTGGTGACCCCCGGCTGGACCACCGCTGAGCGGTTGGGGATGGAGAGGGCGAGGATGCGGTTCAGGCGCGCCAGGCAGACGACGAGTCCGCCCTGCGGAAGGACCGTCCCGCCCGAGAGGTTGGTCCCAAAGCCGCGGGGGACGAAGGGCACGCCGGCGCGGGCGGCGGCGCGCACCACGGCGGCGGTCTGCCGGGCGTCGGCCGGGAAGACGACCGCGCCCGGCGCGCCGCGGGCGAGCGAGCCGTCGTAGGCGTAGAGCTCGGAGGAGGCGGCCGATTCGGTGACGAAGGCTTCGCCCACGATGCGGCGCAGCTCGCGCAGCAGGGGGCGGGGAAGCGGGCGTTCAGGCTGCCGCATAGACGGCACGGGCGGCCTCGAGGGCGTCCCCGCGGAGGCGGAACCCCTCGGACCGCAGCAGCACGGAGAGGGCCGACAGGAGCAGCAGCACGTTCTTCGGCCGGCAGCCGTGGCCCATGAGGCCGATGCGCCAGATCTTGCCGGCCAGCGGGCCGAGCCCTGCGCCGATCTCGATGCCGTAGCCCTCGAGCAGCGCGCGCCGGATCTTCGCCTCCGCCACCCCCTCGGGGACGCGCACCGCGTTCAGCATCGGCAGCCGCTCGGCCTCAGGCACGAGCATCTCCAGGCCCATGGCCTCCAGGCCGGCGACGAGGGCGCGGTGGTTCAGCCGGTGGCGGGCGAAGCGCGCCTCGAGCCCCTCTTCGGCGACGAGCCGCAGCGCCTCGCGCAAGGCCCAGATCATGTTGACCGGCGCCGTGTGGTGGTACTTGCGCTCGTTTCCCCAGTAATCGCGCACCATCCCGAGGTCCAGATACCAGCTGACGACCGGGTGGCGCCGCGCTTCGAGCCGGGCGGCGGCGGCGGGGCTGAAGGTGAGGGGGGCGAGACCCGGCGGGCAGGAGAGGCATTTCTGGGTGCCGCTGTAGGCGGCGTCGATCCCCAGCCGGTCGACCGCGACCTCCATGCCCCCGAGCGAGGTCACGCAGTCGACGAGAAAGAGGGCGCCGGCCTCGTGGGCGAGCCGCGCGATCTCCTCGAGCGGTGTGCAGGCGCCGGTCGAGGTCTCCGCATGGACCACGGCCACGACGCGGGGGGAGCGGCCGCGGAGGGCCTCGGCGACGGCGGCGGGGTCCACGGCGCGGCCCCAGGGGGCGTCGACCCGGAGGAGCCGGCCGCCGATCCGCTGGACGATGTCGCACATGCGGGTCCCGAAGACGCCGTTCACGGCGACCAGCACCTCGTCGCCGGGCTCCACCAGGTTGACGAGGCAGGCTTCCATGCCGGCGCTGCCGGTTGCCGAAACCGGGATCGTGAGCGCGTTCTCCGTCTGGAAGAGGTGTCGCAGCAGCCGCTGGGTCTCGTTCATCACGGAAAGGAACACCGGATCCAGATGGCCGATGCAGGGGGCGGCCAGCGCCTGCAGCACGCGGGGCGGAACGTTGCTGGGGCCGGGCCCCATCAGCAGTCGCTCTCCGGGATCGAGGTCACGGAAATCGCGGGGGTCGAGCGGCTTCATCGAGGTCGGACTCCTCTCCAGGGTCGGAGCGTCCCGAGCGGGGGGTTCCCCCGATCGCGGGGCCACCGTATTCGAGAAGCCCCCCGCGAGTCAATGCCCGCAGGGCCGGGCCGGGTGAGTCGTTTTTGACTCGACGGCGGCGAAAGGATAGAGGGGAGGGCCGACCCCCTGGCTCCGACGCTTTCGGGAAAGGGATCCTGCATGCTCCGCGCCTGGCGGATCTTTGCGATCTGCGCCCTGCACTTCTTTCTCTCCCAGCTCTACCGCACGACGAACGCCGTGCTCTCCCCCTGGCTGATCACGGACTTGGCGCTCGACACCGAGTCCCTGGGTCTGCTTTCGGCGGTCTTTTTCTATGCCTTCGCCCTGACCCAGATTCCGCTCACCCTGTGGCTGGACCGGGTCGGCGCCAAGCGGATGATGGTCGCCTGCGCGGTGCTCGGCCTCGCCGGCGCCCTTCTCTTTTCCCTCTCCCGCGGCCTCGCCGAAGGCGTGGCCGGCCGCCTGCTCCTCGGGGTCGGCATGGCCTGCAACCTGATGGGGCCTCTCAAGCTGCTCGCCGCCTGGTTTTCGCCGGCGGTCTTTGCGACCGTCTCCGGGCTGCTCTACGCCGCGGGCACCCTGGGCAACGTCGCCGCGGCGACCCCGCTGGTCCTGCTCGTCGAGCATGTCGGCTGGCGGGCCGCGCTGCAGGCGGTCGCCCTCCTCCACCTGCTCGCCCTCCTCGCCCTCGTGCTGGGGGTGCCCGCCGACCGGCCGGAGGGGAAAGCGGCGGGGAGCGGCGGGATGCGGCTTCTGACGCGCCTGATCCGCAGCCGCGATTACTGGATCCTTTCCGGGAGCACCTTCGTGCGCTACGGCACCCATGCCGCGCTGCAGACCCTGTGGGCGGGGCCGTTCCTGATGGAAGCCCTGGGGTTCCGGCCGCGGGAGGCGGGGCACATCCTGCTCGCCCTCAACGCCGGCGTCATCGCCGGGGCCCCCCTGTGGGGCGTCGTCGCCGACCGCGTGTTTCGCACGCCGAAATGGGTCGTCTGTTGCGGGCTGCTCGGCCTTGCGGCCGCGGGGGCGGCGTTGAGGGCTCTGGGGCCCGGCGGGGGCGTCGCGGCGGCCGGGGCGCTCTTCTTCGCCTACGGGCTCTTCTCCTCCTCCGGCTGGCAGGTCTACTCCCACGCGAAGGCGCTCTTTCCGCGGGAGATGGCCGGGGCGGCGATGAGCGGGGTCAATTTCTTCACCATGCTCGGCCCCGCCGTCTTTCTCCAGGGGATCGGCCTTTTCCTGCAAGGGGCTTTTCCGGAGGACCCGCGCGGCGTGGCGGCCTTCCGGGGGGCGCTGCTGCTGTGTGTGTTCTGCCAGGCGGCGATCGGCGGCCTCTACGCCGCCACCCGCACGAGGTGAGGCGGCCCGGCCCTCACGGACGGCAGAGGCGCCGCAGGCGTGCGATGCGCTCGAGGCCGACGGCGAGCGGGAAACCGTCCTCGGTGCAGGAGGCGGCGCAGGTCCGTCCGTCCACGGCGCCGCGGTCCACGAGATCCCGGAGGATCTCCAGCGGGTCGAAGAGGTCGAAGAGGTCCTCCCCCGACAGCAGCCCCATGCAGGCGATGATGCCGTAAGCCCCCCAGTTGCTCACCGCGGCGATCACGAGCTCGCGGCAGCCGGTGACCGACGGCCGGATCGGAAGGTCGGCCAGGGCCTCGCGCGCGTTGCCCATGCCGATCTCGTTTCCGCCGTCCCCGACGCCGACCGTGAAGCCCTCGAAGAGATCGAAGAAGAGGTCGAACTTGGCCAGCCGGTCGCTGATGTCCTCGCCGCGCATGTTGTAGTAGCGGCCGTCGGCGGCGATCCCCGGCCGCTCGATCGACACCAGCGCACCGGGCCGCAGCTCGGCGAGCGCCCGTTGCACGAAGGGGCGGGTCTCTTCCCAGCCGGCGATCGGGATCTCGAGGGTGCGGAAGGATCCGCCGAGCACCCGGGAAATCGGCGGTGCGCAGCCGAACCAGGGCTGCCGCCCCAGGTGCTCGAGGACGCGGTAGAGGGCGATCGCCCCGAGCGGCCCGTCGGTCTCGAAACTGCCCGCCACGGGGAAGCCGGTCCCGATCAGGATCGGGCCGCCGCCGGCGAGAATGCCGCGGGCGGCCCGCAGGCAGTAGCCCGGCCGGAGCGCGCGACGGACGCGGTCCATGCCGCGTTCGCCGCCCTCGAGAATCACCCCTTCGATCTCGCCCGACTTGCCTTCCAGAGCGGATTCCTGAAATTTCATTCCCGCCTTTGACTCCAGAGAATTTTCTGCTAAACAGGCAGGGCGGAAAACGCCGTGAAGCCGGGGCTTCTTCCGCTGCGGCCCGCCCGCGGCCCGGAGTGGACGCCCCTGAACGAGGCAAGCGGTTTGACGGGGAAAGGAGACTCGGATCCATGCGCAAGAGAGTCGGCTGGACGGTGGGGGTCGGGATCCTCGCGATTCTGCTGGGGGTCATGCAGGGTTTTTCCGCCTCGAAGGAAAACAGCTGCTTCGGCGAGGAGCGCTACACGCTGCGCGCCCCCGAAGGGGTCGAACCCCGGCGAGGCCCGGTCGAGTTTCGCCATCACGCCCATTTCGAATTCGCTTGCGTCCGCTGTCATCACACCTTCGACGGCACCGAGCCGCCGATGGGCTGCATGGTTTCCGGCTGCCACGATTCCACGGAGGCCCCGCCGCCGCTTGCCGGCAAGACCGCCGCGGCGGACATGACCTACTTCAAAAACGTCTATCACCAGACCTGCTGGCTCGGCTGCCACAAGGAGATCAAGGCCAAGAACCTCGAGCTGAAGCGTGCCGCCGCCGCCTCCGGCGTGCCGCCGAAGCTCTTGAAAACCGGCCCCACCACCTGCAACGGCTGCCACGGCAAACCGCTGCCGCACTGAGGCCGGGCCCTGTCCCGGCGCCGGCGGGCGCCCCCTGCGCGGGGGGAGGCGGCGGCGAACAGGCATTGGCCCCCGACCCCCTCCGCCGGCAAACGCCGCGGGGCGGCCGGGAGCGGAACCGCGGCCGCGCGGTGCGGGGTCTACGTGCACCGAGACCTTTTCCTCTCCGTTTCCTCCGGGCGGCGCGGTCGCCGGGCGAGCCGATCCCTCAAAGACGCCAAGTGGCGCAGCAGGCGCCCGGGGGCGGTTTCCGCCGTTTGCAGCAGCCCGTGCGGGCACATCTCCACGCAACAATAGCAGCGGATGCAGCGCCGGTAATCGAATGCCACGTTGCCCCGACGGGGGGCGACCGCCTTCACCGGACAGGCCCGGACACATTCCCCGCAGCCGCGGCAGAGCGCTTTCGGCCGGAGGACCGGCCGCTGGACGAGGTGCATGCGCATCAGGTGCTCGAGGCGGCGTGGGCCGAAGGTGACCGGGGCGAGCACGGGGAAGCGAAAGCCGGCCACACGGGGGAGGTCCCCCTCGAGGGCGACGGCGGGGGGCAGGGCCCCGCGTTCGAGCGCCGCGCGGTGCGTGGGGAGCTCCTCGGGGCGGAGGCCGAGCATGCGGCAGACGGTGGCATCGAGGGCCGGAGCCGTGGGGGAGGCGAGAAGGACCCCGATCGGGCGAGGGCTGCCGCCCTTTCCCGGGCCGTCGCCCTCGAGGGCGAGGATCCCGTCGAGCAGGGTCACGGCGGGGCGCACGGCGGTGTAGATGCCGACGAGGAGGCGGGCGAAGCTTGCGCGGTCGATGCCGCAGCGCAGGTGCCACTCGGGTTTGGCCAGGCCGACCACACAGCCGAAGAGGTTTTTCACCCCCAGGGTGAGGAGCATCATGCAGTGGCTTTTCAGCTTGGGCAGGTTCAGCACGACGTCGGCGGCGAGCGCCTCGCGGGCAAGCGGGATCGAGCCGAAGGGCGGCCCGATGTCGACCGGCGCGGTCTCGCGGAAGGCCCGGATTTCGAGGGGGAGCCCGGCGAGCGCCGCGGCGTAGCCTCCCTCGCGCACCAGCCGCTCGAAGGAACCCATGCCCGGGCTGTCGGCGACCAGGACCCGCCCGCCTCGGCCGAGTGCCCACTCCGCGGCGGCGCGGACCACCTGCGGGTGGGTGGTGATCGCGCGGGCGGGCGGAGCGGGGGCGAGAAAGTTGGGCTTGATCAAGACCCGGTCGCCGGGACGGACGGGCGGGGCGGTCCTCTCGAGCAGGCGGAATACGGCCGCGCGCACGTCCCCGGGATCGTAATCGGGAACCTGCTCCAGAAAGACCCGCGCTGCCGGTGTGGCGATGGCTGCCATCCCTCCGCTTTTCGGCCGGGGCCGCATGCCGCGGGCGCCCCTGATCGCCGGCCCCGCATGCCTACCCCAGCGCGTTTCAAAAAGCAAACCGCGAGGGACCGGAGGGAAGGAGGGGCATCGTGAAGGGGGGTTCCGAGCATGTGGGCTACATCTGTGTCCTCCTGGCCGCCGCCTGCTGGGCCGCGGGCGCCTCTGCCGCCAAGTTCCTCTTCCAGAGCGGGATCACGCCCTTTCAGCTCGTGCAGCTCCGCCTCACGACGGCCGTGGTGTTTCTCGCGCTCGCCCTCGGGTTGCTGCGGCCCCGATGGCTGCGGGTCGAGCGGCGCGACCTCCCCTATTTTCTTCTGCTCGGCACCTTCGGCATGGCGGCGATCAACGTCGCCTATCTCTATGCGATCAGCCGCCTGCAGGTCGCGGCCGCCCTCGTCCTCGAATACCTCGCCCCCGTCCTGATCGCGCTCTACGTGGGGGGCGTTCGGCGCGAACCCCTCGGGCGCCGTGCGGTGTGCGCGATCGCCGCCGCCTTCACGGGGTGCTTCTTCGCGGTCGGGGCCTACCGCCTCGATCTCCTCGGGTTGCATGCCGCGGGGATCGCCAGCGGCCTGGCGGCCGCCTGCGCCTTCGCCTGGTGGTCGGTCTACGGGGAGGCGGGCATGCACCGCTATCCCCCCTGGACGGTGCTCTTCTATGCCCTCTTGGTCGCCGCCCTCGAATGGAACCTGCTCCACCCGCCGCTCGAAGCCTTTCTTGACGAGCGCTTCGCGGAGGTGTGGCCCTGGGTTCTCTTCATCGCCCTGGTGGGCGCGATCGTTCCCTTCGGGCTCTATTTCGAGGGGATCAACCGCATCCGCGCCACGCGCGCGAGCATCGTTTCCACGATCGAACCCCTTCTGGCAGGCCTTTTTTCCTTTCTTTTCCTGGGGGAGCGGCTCGAGCCCCTGCAGATGGCGGGCGGGGGGCTGGTGATCGCGGCGGTGATCCTGCTGCAGATCCGCCCGGAACGGGACGAACGGGCCCCCATCCGCATCCGTGCCCGCGCGGCGGAGGAGGCCCGTCGCGCACTTCGCCTGCGGGGGGGGCGATGAGCCCGGCGGCCACGGAGAGGCGCATCCGGCGCCAGGTCGTCGCCCGGCCCCACCGCTTTTTTGCGGTCACCGCACCCGGGCTCGAGACCCTCGCTGCAGCGGAGGCCCAGGCCGCGGGGCTGCCCCCGCCGCGGGTCCTTGCCGGCGGCTTCGAGGCCGCGGGGCGCCTCCCCGAGCTCTACCGCGCCAACCTCGTGCTGAGCACGGCCACACGCATCCTGGTGCGCCTGGTCGCGCTGCACGCCACCCGCTTCGCGGACCTCGAGCGGAAGGCGGCCTCCTTTCCCTGGGAGCTCTACCTCGCGCCGGGATGCGATCCCGGCTTTTCGGTGGCCGTCCACCGCTGCCGCCTGCATCATCGCGGGGCGATCGCCGAGCGCCTGCAGGCCGCGATCCGCTCCCGGCTCGGCCCGGCGCCCGCCGCCGGCGGCGGGGAGAACCGCCCGCGGATCTGGGTGCGCGGGGAGGAGGACCGCTTTCTTCTTTCCCTCGATGCGAGCGGCGAGCCCCTGCATCGCCGGGGCCTTCGGCGGGGCGGCGCGGGCAAGGCCCCCTTGCGCGCAACCCTGGCCGCCGCGGCGCTCCGGCTCGTCGGGTTCACGGGCGAAGAGGTGCTGCTCGACCCGATGTGCGGGGGGGGGACCCTTCCCCTCGAGGCCGCCTTCCTGGCCAAGAAGATCCCTCCCGGATGGTTTCGCCGCTTTGCCTTTTTCGACTGGCCGGCCTTCCGGCCGCCCGCCTGGGAGCATCTTCGGCGCCAGGCGTCCCGGGGGTTCCGCACCCTGGAGGCCCCGCGCATCTTCGCTTCCGACCGCGACCCCGAAGCCTGCCGCCTGCTCGCAGAGAGCCTGGAGGCGGGGGGGATGGGTGATGCGGTCGAGGTCGCCTGCCGCGATTTTTTCGCACTGGATCCGGCAGAGGTTTCCGCCGCACCGGGGATCCTGGTTCTCAACCCCCCCTACGGCAGGCGGCTGGGCGGGGGCGCCCAGGCGCGGGATCTGCTGCGGGCGGTCGTCGCCAGGCTCCGGGAGCGCTATGCAGGCTGGCGCGTGGCGCTGTTCGCCCCGCGCGCCTGGGCAGCCGAGATCGACCCCCTCGGCCTTGTCCGGCACGACGTGGTGCACGGCGGCCTGAAAGTGGGGATTTTCTACGGGGCCGTCTGCGGGAAGGGGGGGAGGCTTCAGGCGAAGGCCGTTCCCCAGTCGTAGCGGCGCTTGACGTAGTTCAGAAACAGCGTCGTCTCCGTCCGCCGCACCCCTTCGATGCGCGCGATCCGCTCGTAGAGCAGGATTCGCAGCTCCTCGAGGTTTTGCAGCACGAACTCGGCGTCGACCGCCCCCGCGCCCGTGGTCTGAACGATGTGCCAGAGGCAGGGGATCGCCTGAAGCTCACGCAGGATGCGTTCGAGGTGCCGCACCTCGACCTCGATGCGCAGGCTGCCCACCACGCCGAAGCCCAGCTTGAGCGGGTTGCTCACGGCGACGACTTGGAGGATCTCCTCGCGGATCAGCCGCTGCAGGCGGCTGCGCACGGTCGCCTCGGAGATGCCGATCTGGCGGGCGAGCTCGGAGTGGGAGATGCGGCCGTCCCGCTGCAAGAGCTCGATCAGGCGGCGGTCCACGGCGTCGAGCCGCCGGCTGCGGGGCCGCGCCGGGGCGGCCGGTCGGCCGTCGCGGCGGGCCGACCCGAGATTTACCCCATTTTTTTTCATATCCAGAAATCCTTTGCGATCAAATTATCCGATTTCGTCGTCGGCTGTCAAAAGAATGGAAGGATCCGCAATTTTTCGGCGGGGGTCCTTGACACCCCCGCAGGGCTTCCACTAAGCTGCCCTCATTTGCGGCGGCGGGGCTGCGCCCCGCGATTTCGGATTCCCCCATCAGGCAGGAGGCTCCTCCATGGCATTGCCGGTCGTGAAAAACTACATCAACGGCGAGTGGGTCGCCTCGGCGACCCGGACCTTCGGCGACGTGTGGAACCCGGCGCGGGGGGAAAAAATCGCCCAGGTTCCCTACGGCACCGCGGCCGACGTGGATCGCGCCGTGCAAGCGGCCCGGGCGGCCTTTCCGGACTGGCGCTCGACGCCGCCGATCACGCGGGCGCGCTATCTCTTCCGCCTCAAGGAAGCCTTCGAGAAGCACTTCGAGGAGATCGCCCGCGTGCTCACGCGCGAGCAGGGCAAGGTGATCGACGAGGCCCGGGGCGAGGTGCGGCGCATGATCGAGAACGTGGAACACGCGACCGCGGTCACGACGCTCATGTGCGGCTACAGCCTCGAGGACATCGCGAAGGACATCGACTGCGCGGGCTGGCGGCAGCCGATCGGCGTATTCGCCGCCATCGCCCCCTACAACTTCCCGGCGATGGTGCCGTGGTGGTTTCTCCCCTACGCGATCGTCTGCGGCAACACCTTCGTGCTCAAGCCCTCCGAACAGGTTCCGATGACCCAGACCCGCATCTTCGAGATCGTCGACGAAATCGGGCTGCCGGAGGGGGTGGTGAACCTCGTCCACGGATCGCGCGAGGTGGTGAACGCGATTCTCGACCATCCGGACATCGCCGGGGTTTCCTTCGTGGGCTCCACGCCGACGGCGCGCTACATCTACGAGCGCTGCGGGGCGACGGGAAAGCGCGTCCAGGCCCTGGGGGGGGCCAAGAATGTGGTCGCCGTGATGCCCGATGCGAAGCTCGATCTCGCCATGCCCTCGCTGATCACCTCCTACTACGGCTGCACCGGCCAGCGCTGCCTCTCCGGGGCGATTCTCGCCCCCGTGGGCGACGTCGCCGACCGGCTGCTCGAGCGGTTCACGGCGGCGGCCCGGGCCGTGCGCATGGGGGACGGGCTGGACGAGAAGACGACGATGGGGCCGCTCGTGAGCGCCGCCCACCGGCAACGGGTCCTCAACTACATCGAAAAGGGCATCGCCGAGGGGGCGAAGCTCGTGCTCGACGGGCGGAACCCCACGGTGCCGGAATGCCCGAACGGCTTCTTCGTCGGCCCCACGATATTCGACCACGTCACCCCCGACATGACGATTGCGCGCGAGGAGATCTTCGGGCCGGTCGTGAGCGTCATCCGCTGCCGCAGCCTGGAGGAGGTGATCGAACTCGTGAACACCCGCGGCTTTGCCAACGCGGCCTGCATCTATACCACGAACGGCCGCACCGCGCGCGAGTTCCGCTACCGCGTCAAGCCGAGCATGATCGGGGTCAACATCGGGATTGCGGCGCCCATGGCCTATTTCCCCTTCGGCGGCGCCGGAAACTCCATGTTCGGCGACATCAAGGGGCACGGGCAGGAAATTTTCCAGTTTTTCACGGACACCAAGGTGATGATCGAGCGTTGGATGTAAGACCCCGGCGAGGCGAAACCGCAGCCTGCAAAAGGGCGCCGGGGCCTTCCTTCCGCGGAAGGGATGGGAGATTCATGCCGCTGGAAAACTTTGGCAGCATTCTGAATTTCGCCGAAGAGCTGGAGGATCAGGACCGTCGTTTCTACGAGGCCGCCGCAGGCAATCCCGCCTGCGGCGCGATGCACGATCTGTTCGTCGAACTGGCCGCCGGGGCGGCGCAGAACGCCGGCACCGTGCAGCGGATCCGGCGGGAGAACGTGACCGAGATGATTCTCGAGCCGATCACCGGGTTCACCCGGGCCCCCTTCTGTGAGGCCTGCGAGGGGGCGGCCGTTCTCGGGGCGGCCGAGGTGCTCTCGACCGCCAAGCGCCTGGAGAGTCGGGCCGCGCGCTACTACCGCGAGGCCGCCGCAAGGCTCGAGGCGCTGCGGGAGGTCGCGCGCGCCCTCGAACGGCTGGCCCGAAACCGCGAGGCCCGGCTGGCGCGCTTGGAGGCGCTGGCGGCCCCGCCGGCCGCCTGAAGACCGCTCCGCCCCGCAACCCCGGGCGGGAAAAAGACGGACCCGGGACGGCTTCGACGAATCCCCCGGGTCCTGCCCCCCCTTTCCCCGACCGCGACGCTTCTTCCCCCTTGCCCCCGGCGAACCCGCGCGCAAGCGCCGCCAGGGCGGGAATCTCCTTTATGTCCGATGGTTATGGCCCGAAGGCGGGTCTTCGACGCCGGCCGCTTTCTTGACTCTCCCCCCCGCCTTTCCTATGATGAAAACGACAGGGGCGCGTTTTCACGCTCTTTTCTTTTGCCGGAAGGATCCCCCCGCGGCCCATGGCGACCGTCAATCTCAAAAAACGGGAGGTGGAGATCAAGATCGTCTATTACGGTCCCGGCCGCTGCGGCAAGACCACCAACCTCCAGTACATCTTCCAGCACAGCCGCCGCCACATGCTCGACGAGATGGTCTCGATCAAGACCAAAGGGGACCTCACGCTCTTTTTCGATTTCGTCCCCATGGGGCTGGGGACGATCAAGGGCTGCGAGGTGCGGGTCCAGCTCTACACCGTGCCCGGGCAGGCGAAATACGCCTCCACCCGCAAGCTCGTGCTCAAGGGGGCCGACGGGGTGGTCTTCGTCGCCGACTCGATGCGCGTGCGCCACGAGCAGAACATCGAGTCGCTCAAGGACATGGCGCAGAACCTGAAGGACTACGGGATCAACATCTTCCAGTTCCCGGTCGTCATGCAGTGGAACAAGCGCGATCTGGCCGAGGCGGGGGTCCCCCTGATGAGCATCGAGGAGATGGATCGCTTCTACAACCGGCAGCTCAAGGCGCCCGCCTTCCCCGCGAGCGCCGCCACCGGCGCCGGCGTGAACGACACCCTGAAGACCGCCCTCGTGCTCACCCTGCGCTCGGTCCGGCGTCAGGCCGGCTGGGAATAGGGCGGCCGGACTCAGAATTTCCGCGCCGCCGCGGCGAGAAGCTCCCGCGCGGAGGGTGAGAACCAGCAATCGAGGAACTCGCGGTTGAGCCCGGCGCGCCGGGCCTGAAACTCGGCGATGAGCTGCCGGTTGCGATGCCGGCGCGTGACGGCGAGCGCTTCCCGGGGCAGGCGGGCGAGACGGCGGGTCTCCTCGACGGCCTGCGCTTCCAGCTCCCCGACGGCGAAGAGCCCGTCCAGGATGCCGAGCTCCCGGGCCTCCGCGGGTTCGACGAAGCGGCTGTGCCACTCGATGTCCCGGGCGGCGCGGTCGCCGACGAGCCGCGCGAGCAGCAGATGCGCAAGGTAGGGGACGGGGACCCCGATCTGGACCTCGTTCAGGGCGAAGAGGCGCCGACCCTCGGCGCCGAAGCGGCGGTCGCAAGCGAGCGCCAGGATCGCCCCGCCGCCGGTCGCATGCCCCCCGAGGGCGCAGGCGGTGGGAAGGGGGAGTTCGAGCAGGAGGACCACGAGGTCCTCGAAACGGTTCCAGAAGGCGGCCATCGCCTCCGCGTCGAAGGCGAGAAGCCGCGGCACGTCCAGCCCGATCGAGAAGAATTTCTCGTTTCCGCCGAGCACGAGGCCGTGATAGCGCCGGGCGATTTCGGGGAGCGCCTCATGGAGCGCATCGACCGTTTCCGGGTCGAGCGCATTCGGGGTTCCGTTCGCGAGCCGCAGCAGGGCGACCTCGCCGCGGGCCTCGATGCGGATCTTTTCCATGCCGCGTTCCTCCGGGTTCATGCGGTCGGATGTTCCCGCCGATCGCGGAGCGCGGCCGCCAGCCGGGGCAAAATGACGCCCGCCGCGCCCTCGAGGAAGAGATCGGCGCCTGCAGGCGAGCGCTCGAGGTTGACCTCGACCACGAGAGCCCCGTTCCCGCGGGCGATCCGCGGCAGCGAGGCGGCCGGCTGGACGACGGCCGAGGTGCCGACCACGAGCAGACAGCCGCAGGTCGCCGCCTCCTGGATGGCCCTCTCCAATGCCTCGGCCGGGAGCGCCTCGCCGAAGAGCACCGTGTTCGGCTTGAGCACCCCGCCGCAGTCGTCGCAGCGGGGAGGGGTGCCCGGGGGGATGCGCGGGGCGAGATAGCGGCGGTTGCAGGCGAGGCAGAGGATTTCCCGCAGGTTCCCGTGGAGCTCGGTCACGCTCCGGCTCCCCGCTTTCTGGTGCAGCCCGTCGATGTTCTGGGTGATCAGGTGCCGGAGCAGGCCCGCCCGTTCGAGCTCCGCGAGCGCCAGGTGCCCGGCGTTGGGGGCGTAGTCATCCAGGCGCCGGATGAAGTCCCCGCGAATGCTCCAGTATTTCGAGGGGTCGCGGCGAAAGGTTTCGATCGAGGCGTAGACCGTGGGGTCGAACTTTTCCCACAGGCCGCCCGGGGAGCGAAAGGGGGGGATCCCGCTTTCGACCGATATGCCGGCCCCGGTCAGGGCGACGAGCGGCGGGCGTGCGGCGATCGCCCGCGCGGCTTCCTCGATCCAGGATTCCGGAGACAAGGCCTTCCCCTCCAGCGGGAGGCGGATTGCGGCCCGAGGGCCGGGACACACCTCGGCCTTTGTACACGGCTTCGGCCCGGCCTGCAACGGGAGGGTTGCGTGCTGAAGGAGATGACCGTCGAGGCGGAGGTGTTCATCCGGGCCCCGCTCGCTCTCGTTTGGCGGGTTTTTTCGCGGCTCGAGGAGTGGGGGGAGTGGAACACGGCCTGTGAGGACTGCTCCTTCGTCACGGGAGATGCCCTCGAGCCCGGGGCCTGTTTCGCCTTCCGCGTGCGGCCGTTCGTCTTCCCGCTGCGGGTCACCCCGCGGGTCGTCTCCTGCGACCCGGGGCGCGAGGTGGTCTGGGAAGGGTCGCGCCTCGGGATCCGGGCCGTGCACCGCTGGAGCTTCGTCGAACGAGAGGGGGGCGTGCTGCTCAGGAGCTCGGAGCGCTTCCGCGGGGGGCTTCTCTTCCTCGGCCGTCTTCTCGGGGTTCCCGCCCGGATGCACCGCCTGACCGAGACGATGCTCGCCGGGATCCGGGACCGCTGCGAAAGCTCGCTGCCCCGGCACCCCGCAAGGGAGCGGAATCGTTGATCGAAGATCCCGATTTGACAGGGGGTTTGCCTGTCTGCTACCATAAACCGATCGCCGAATTCCGGCCTGATCCGGAAGCGGGGGAACCGCGCTCTCGGGGCGAATCGCCTTCGGGCGAGGGGCAACCTCGTCGGTCCCAGCCCTTCAGCTAACCTCGCAGGCGTCGATGGGGAAGAACCTTCGGGAGGTGAACGGAGGTCTTTCCTCGGATTTCCTCTCCCGGAGGTGAATGGACGATGCGCATGCTTTCCAACCATCGGAGCCTTCCCGCGGCCGCCGGACCCCGGTTTCCCCGGCGCGCCTTCATCGGCCTCCTCTGCGTTCTCTTTTGGGGTGGCGTTTTCCTCTTATGGGGCTCCGCGGCGCTCGCAGCGGAGGTGACGCTGGCCTGGGATCCGAATTCCGAAGAGGATCTCGAGGGCTACGGCGTCTACCTCTCCAGGGGGGTCCCGGGGCCTCCTTACGACCTCCATGGCTATGTGGCCCTCGGCGATTTCGAGAATGCGGCGGCGCCGCATTTCACCGTGACCGGGCTGGAGAAGGGCACGCGCTACTACTTCGCGGTCACGGCCTATGACACCGAGGGCTATGAAAGCTATTTCTCCCGTCCCGTCTGCGCCGATGTCGGCGACACCATCGTGCCCTGCCCTGCGCCCCCCTCTTCCGGAGGCTCCGGCGGGGGCGGCGGAGGCGGCGGATGTTTTCTCCAGACCGGCGCACCGCAGCCCCCGGGCCGGGGGGAGGGCCTTTTCCTGTCGGCCGTGCTGCTTTCCCTCTTCTTCGGCATCGGTCTGAAGAGGCGCTTCCGCGCCTGATCCCGCCGCGGCGTCACCCCGCCCGGATTTCCCTCCAGGGACAAAATCGCCCGGGGGAAGATTTTTTCTTGACCCTTTTTTGGAAAACAATTATCCAGAGAAAGAAATTTTTCGGAGAGAGTTGATTTTCAGATTCGGTGCGCCCTTGGTCGACCATCCCGCCGCGGAGGACCGTCTCTCGCAGATGCTCGCCAGCCTGAGGCGGAGAAAGATCCGCATCACGCCGCAGCGGCTCGCCGTCCTGCGCGTTCTCGCGGCCAGCGCGGGGCACCCCGCCGTGGAGCAGATTCACGAGCGTCTGGCCCCCGATTTTCCGACGATGAGCCTGGCCACGGTCTACAAGACCGTGTCCCTTCTCAAGCAGATGGGGGAGGTGCTGGAGCTCGGCTTCGCCGACGCGGGCAGCCGCTACGATGGAAACCGGCCCTTTCCCCACCCGCACCTGATCTGCACGGGGTGCCGCAAGATCCTCGACCCGGATCTCGAAGCCTTCGAGGCGCTCGCCCGCGAGATCGCCGCGCAGACCGGGTTCCGCATCCAGTCGCACCGCGTCGATTTTTTCGGGCTCTGCCCGGAATGTTCCCGGCGGGAAGAAGAGGCCGTCCCCCGGGCGGAGAACCGCGGTAAGGGCGGCCGGTCGGGACGGCGCTGAGAACCCCGTCCCCGGGTCGTCCCCCTGCCTGCGGCGCAAGGCCGATCGCGGCGCCTCGAGCCGCAAAGCGGGCGCGATGCCTCCCCGCCCGCCGCGGGGAGCTTTCCGCGCCGAAGAAAGGAGAAGCAGCCATGACCGATAAAAGCCAATGCCCGGTCACCGGGAAAACGGGCCGGGCGCCGGCCGGGCGGGGGCCGACGCCCCGGGATTTCTGGCCGCAACAGTTGAATCTCGGCATCCTGCACCAGCATGCACCGGCTTCCAACCCGCTGGGCGCTGATTTCGACTACGCCGCGGAATTCAAAAAACTCGATTACTGGGCGCTGAAGAAAGACCTCCAGGCGCTGATGACCGACTCCCAGGAGTGGTGGCCCGCCGACTGGGGGCACTACGGCCCGCTCATGATCCGCATGGCCTGGCACAGCGCCGGAACCTACCGCACCGCCGACGGCCGCGGCGGCGGCGGCACCGGCAATCAGCGCTTCGCCCCGATCAACAGCTGGCCGGACAATGCCAACCTCGACAAGGCGCGCAGGCTTCTGTGGCCGATCAAGAAGAAGTACGGCAACCGCATCTCCTGGGCCGATCTCATGATTCTCGCGGGCAACTGCGCGCTCGAGTCCATGGGCTTCAAGACCTTCGGCTTCGGCGGCGGCCGGGTGGACATCTGGCAGCCCGAGGAGGACGTCTACTGGGGGCCGGAATCCGAGTGGCTGGGCGACCAGCGCTACCGCGGCGACCGCGAGCTGGAAAAACCGCTCGCCGCCGTGCAGATGGGGTTGATCTACGTGAACCCCGAGGGCCCGAACGGCAACCCCGACCCGGTGGCCTCGGGCCGCGACGTGCGCGAAACCTTCGGCCGCATGGGCATGAACGACGAGGAAACCGTCGCCCTGGTCGCCGGGGGCCACACCTTCGGCAAGTGCCACGGCGCGGGCGACCCCTCGCTCGTGGGGCCGGAGCCGGAGGCTGCGCCCATCGAGCAGCAGGGCCTGGGCTGGATCAGCCGCTTCGGCACCGGCAAGGGGCCCGACACCATCACCAGCGGCATCGAGGGGGCCTGGAAGCCCAACCCCACGAAATGGGACATGGGCTACTTCGACATGCTCTTCGGCTACGAGTGGGAGCTGGTGAAGAGCCCGGCCGGCGCCTGGCAGTGGCTGGCGAAGGATGTGAAGGAAGAACACCTCGTCCGCGACGCCCACGACCCCGCGAAGAAGCACCGGCCCATGATGACCACGGCCGACCTGTCGCTGCGCTACGACCCGATCTATGAGCCGATCGCGCGCCGCTTCCACAAGGATCCCCAGGCCTTCGCCGACGCCTTCGCCCGCGCCTGGTTCAAGCTGACCCACCGCGACATGGGGCCGAAGGCGCGCTACCTCGGGCCCGAGGTCCCCGCCGAGGACCTGATCTGGCAGGACCCGATCCCCCCCGTCGATCATCCCCTCATCGACGCCGCGGACATCGCCGCCCTCAAGGCGAAGCTTCTCGCCTCCGGTCTTTCGATTGCGGAGCTCGTCGCCACGGCCTGGGCCTCGGCCTCGACCTTCCGGGGCTCGGACAAGCGCGGCGGGGCCAACGGGGCGCGCGTCCGGCTCGCCCCGCAGAAGGACTGGGAGGTGAACGAACCGGAAAGACTCGCCCGCGTGCTCGGCGTGCTCGAAACCCTCCGCGGGGAGTTCAACCGCGCGCAGAAGGGCGGCAAGAAGGTCTCGCTCGCCGACCTGATCGTGCTCGGCGGTTGCGCCGCGGTGGAGGCGGCGGCCCGGGCGGCGGGGCACGCGGTGGAGGTGCCCTTCACCCCGGGGCGCATGGACGCCTCCCCGGAGCAGACCGACCCCGCCTCCTTCGCCGTGCTCGAGCCCGAGGCCGACGGCTTCCGCAACTACCTGAAACAGGTCTATGCCGTCTCCGCCGAGGAGCTGCTGGTCGACCGGGCGCAACTGCTTACCCTGAGCGCCCCCGAGATGACCGTCCTCGTCGGGGGGTTGCGCGTTCTGGGGGCCAATTGGAAGGGTGCACCCCACGGTGTCTTCACGAAGCGTCCCGGCGTTCTGAGCAACGACTTCTTCGTGAATCTGATCGACATGGGCACGGTCTGGAACCCCGCCACCGAGGAGCGGCAGACCTTCGAGGGGCGCGACCGCCGGACGGGTTCGCTGCGCTGGACCGCAACCCGTGTCGACCTGATCTTCGGCTCCCACTCCCAGCTGCGGGCGATTTCCGAGGTCTACGCCCAGGACGACGCGCAGGGAAAATTCGTGCGCGACTTCGTGACCGCCTGGAACAAGGTCATGAACCTGGACCGCTTCGATCTTCAAAGGGCTTGAGCCGTTGCGATCCGCGAGCGGGCGGGGCGGGGAACCGCCCCCCGCTCGCCTCCGTGACGACCTCCGGCGCCGCCGCACGGCGCCCCCGATACAAGGTCGCCCTCGAGTCCTGCCGCGGCGCGTTCCGGAACTTTGGATAGGAAAGGGGGAAAGCCCATGACGGAGAAACGGTTTCAGCGTGTCTGCCGCTGCGAGCACTGCGGCAGCGAGGCCGAGATGACGATCACCTGCCGCCTGGAGGAGGAACCGACGGGCCGGGGGCCCCAGGGCCCAAGCGGGCCCAGGGAGGCCGGCAGGGTGAAGGGGCATGCGGTCTGCAGCCGCTGCGGCTCCGAGGCCGATCTCTGGCTGGAGCTCTGATCCGCTTCGGGCGCGTCTCTCCAGAGGATTCCGCGGACCGGGCGGAGAAGGGGTGCGGCGTTGAAGCCGCGAAGACGACGGCCGGCGGATGCCGCTAGACGGCGGGCGCGGATCGACCGTTCACCGGGGCTCAATCCGGGGGGAGGGCGGCCGCGAGCCTGCGGGAGAGTTCCTCGAGATCGAAGGGCTTTTGAATGAAACCCGCGCAGCCGCGGCTCAGGAGCTCACCGGCTTCCCCCTGCAGGCTGTATCCGGTCGCGAGCATGACCTTCACCCCGGGATCGATCCGTTTGAGCGCCTCGAAGACCTCGGCGCCGCCCATCTCCGGCATGACCATGTCGAGGAGGACGAGCCGGATGCGCCCGCGCTGCTCACGGAAGATCTCCACCGCCTGCCGGCCGTTTTTCGCCCGCAGGACCTCGTAGCCGATCCGCTCCAGCATGCAGGCCGTGACCTCGAGAACCTCGGCCTCGTCGTCCACGAGAAGCAGGGTGCCTCGACCGGGAGCCCAGGGACTCTTTTCCCGGACGCCCCCGTCGGCCGGCGCCGCGGCCGCCGGCAGATAGACGTAGAACGTCGCCCCCTCGCCGGGCGCGGAGACCACATCGATGTAGCCGCCGTGGCTTTTCACGATGCCGTAGGCGGAGGCAAGCCCGAGCCCCGTCCCGCGGCCCATCTTCTTGGTCGTGAAGAAGGGCTCGAAAATGCGCTTGCGCACCTCGGGGGTCATCCCTGCGCCGGTGTCGCGGACGGTGAGTTCGACATAGGTCCCCGCTTTCACCGTGTAGGCCCGAAACGGGATCTCCTCCGCCGCCACACGCCTCGTCGCCAGCGTGAGCGTTCCCTTGCCCGCCATGGCGTCGCCCGCGTTCACGAACAGGTTGAGCAGCACCTGCTGGAGCTGGCCGCGGTCGGCGATGACCGGCGGCAGGTCGGAAGAAAGCTCCTGGACGATCTGGATCTCCTTGCGCATCCGGCCGAACGTCTCGGCGGTCTCCCGCAAGAGCTCGTTCAGGCGGACCGGCCGGGCCTGGTAGCGGCCTTTGCGGGCGTAGCCCAAGATTTTCGAGGTGAGGTCGGCACCGCTCTGCACGAGGCGCTCGATGTTGGTGAGCAACGCATACTGGGGATGGGAGGGCTCGAGGTCGAAGAGGGCGAGCGAGATGTTGCCCTGGATGGCCATGAGCAGATTGTTGAAGTCATGCGCGATTCCTCCGGCCAGGGTGCCGATCGCCTCCATTTTCTGGGCCTGCTGGAGCTGGAGCGCAAGCCGGCGGCGTTCCGCCTCGGCCTGGCGCTCCTCGGTCACATCCCGGCTGACGACCGCCAGCTGGACGATCTCCCCTGCGGCGTCGCGCACGGGCTGAATCGAGGTGGAGAAGGTCTTTTCGCCCCAGGTGTCCTCGAAACGCAGGGGCCTGCCGCTGGCGAGGACCTCGAGCCCTTTGGCCCGGCGGGATTCCCCGACCTCGGGGGGCAGAAACGAGATCAGCGGTCTTCCGATCACCTCTTCCCGCGGCCGTTGCATGCGGGCGAGGGCGAGCCGGTTCGCCTCGAGCACGAGGCCTCGCCGGTCGATCAGGAAAGCCAAGGCCTCGATGGCGTCGAGAAGCGCGCGGACGGTCGCGTTTTCCCCCCCTGCGGCCGTCGCCTGCCGGGCGATCGGCCGGGATAAAACCCAGACGGCCGCGGGGCTCCCCCCCCCGTCCTCGAGGACGGCTCCCTTCACGGCGTACAGGGCTTCCTCTCCGCGCGGCCGGCGCAACGCCAGCTCCAACGCGAAGTGTCCCGGCCCGCCGCCGTTGCGGATCCGCGAGAGCTCCGCCGCCAGGCGTTCGGCCGCCGCGGGGGTGAGCGCGGGATTCTCCGCAAGCCGGACCCCGCGGAGGTCGGCCGTGCGGTGGCCCAATTCTTCCTCGCTTCGCCGGTTCGCCTCGAGCAGCCGTCCTTCGAGGTCCAGCAGCCAGACGATCTCGGGGAGCGCAAGAAAGAGGCGGTAAAAGAGATCCCCCCGCCCCCCGGTCGGGGGCGCGGTCGCGGGATCCCGGGACGAGGCTGGGGCGAAACGCTCCTGCAACCGAAGAGTCCGTCATCCGGCCGCTGCCTCCCGGGGGGTTCCCGACCGGTAAGCGCGGCGAGAGCTGGGGGTGAGACGCTCGCGGTGAACCTACAGCAAGAGTCGTGCCGGGTTTACACCCCGGGGCGAGGGGCCGGGAGGCCCGGAAAATGGGGATGAATCGAGAACCTCGCCGGCCTCGGGGCTTCCCGGCGGTGGGAGGGGTGCCATTCTTTTGACTCTGGGGGAGCGGTCTTTTCCCGGACCCGGCCGGGTGTGGCCGTCCGCTCCCCCCCGTTCCACGCCTGCGCGCGGGGGCGGCACGGGGCTCAGGCGCCGCCTGGGGCGGAGGCCTTCTTGGCGTACGCCGCCGCTTCGAGGCCGGCGACACAGCCCTCCCCCACGGCCTTGGCCACCTGCCAGGGGGGGCCGGTGATGTCGCCTGCGGCGTAGATTCCCGGGACGCTGGTTTCCATCCGGCGGTTGGTCGCGATGTGCTTCATCTCCTCGTCCAGCCGGACCCCGAGCAGCGCCGCCAGTTCGAGGACCCCCTTCGCTCCGAGTTCGATGAAAACCCCCTGGACGGGAATCCGCGTGCCGTCGTCGAGGAGAATCGCCTCCACGGCCTCCCCGCCCTGGATTTCGGTCACCCGCCTGCCGGGGTGTTGGATGACGGCGCTGCGGTGGAGTTCGGCGACGAGCGCGGGCGCCGCTTCGAGGGTTTCGAAGACGAGGTGGACGGTGCGGGCGTAGTCGAGCATGGTGAGCGCCCCGTGCACGGCGGCCGCGCCTCCGCCCACGACGGCGACCTCGGCGTCGCGGTAGAAGTTGCAGTCACACTCGACGCAATAGCTCACCCCCCGGCCGAGCAGGCGCTTTTCCCCTTCGACCCCCAGGCGGCGGCGGGCCGTCCCCGTGGCGATGACGATCGCCTTGGCCAAGACTTCGCCTCCGCCCTCGAGCTTGAGCCGGAAGCCGCCGTTCGCCGGGGCGAGCGAGAGCACCTCCTCTTCGCGGAAGACCGCCCCGAAGGAGGCCGCCTGCCGCCGGCCGTTGGCCAGGATGTCCTCGCCGGTCGTGGGAAAGATGCAGCAGTAGTTTTCGATGTGGTGGTGGTAGATGCTGCTGGCGCTTTCGCGGCCGAGCACGAGGACCGAGACCTTGCGGCGCGCGGCGTGGATGGCGGCCTGCAGGCCGGCCGGACCCGTGCCGATGATGACGACGTCGTAGCGTTCCGGTTGGCTGTTCATGCAGGGTTCCTTTCCAGGGGAAGAGGGCGGCCGGCGGCGCCCCACTCGGCGAGCATCCGCTCGGCAAGCCGTTTCCGTCTGAGCTGCGGGGGGAAGACCTGCCGGGAGGCTCCGGTTTCCGGGTCGTAGAAGCGGATGTAGAGCCGCCGCAGGGGGGTGCCGTAGACGCTGACCATGAGCGTCGAACCGGAGCCCGGGCTGCCCGTGCGGTGGATGCCCTCCGCGAGCGGCTGCGTGCTCTCGATCTCCCCGGGGGAAAGCCGCCTCGGCGGCAGAGGGACCAGGCGCCCGCTCTCCGCCTCCGGGCGGTAGCGGACCACCTCGAGCTCGCCGAAGGCCGGGCCGAATACGCCCCAGGAGGAATGATCGTGGACCGGGGTGTGCTCGCCCGGGCCGAAAAGATAGACGCGCAGGGAAAAGACGCGCGCCGGGTCGCGGTAGAGCACCACCTCGTTATCGAAGATCGCCTCGCAGCCGCCCCCGGCCCCGCGGGCGACGGCGCGAAGGATCTCCCGCCAGCGCGGGCCTTCCCGCAAGAGCCCCGGCAGCCGCTCGCGGAAGAAGGCCTCGCGCGTCTGCGGCCCGGAGAGGGCGCCCGCCTCCCGGGACCACCCGCGGCAGAGGGCAAGAAAGGGAAAATCGCGTTCCATGGGTTCCGGCACTCGCCTTTTCCCCCGCCGCGTCCGCGGCGGTCAGTCGTTCTCCAGGCGCACGAACTGGGAGTAGAAGGCCGCTCCCGCCCCGAGGTCCGTCAGCGTCGCGGCGACCAGCCGGTTGACCCCGCCGCCGAGGCGCATCCAGGTCCCCCGCCGGACGAGGACGGCCTCCGGGTGCAGCCCCGGGAGCATCCGCAGCCGCACGCGCATCCGCCCGCGCGGCGAGACGAGCGCGACCGGGCGATCGCGGTCGATCCCCGAAAGCCCGGGGCTGTCGGGGGCGATCCCGGCGGCGGGCGGGAGGAGCTGGTCCTCGGGCAGGATCTGGGAATGGATCGCCCGCCCGTGCACGAGGCTGAGCAGCCGCAGCGGAAAACCCGGGGGTGCGGGCTCCTCGTCGTGGATCGCCGACGGCAACCGGCACTTCCCGTCGGGGTGGGCGAAGCGCATTCCCTCGAAGGCGATCCGCGGCCGCAGGGAGCGGACAAAGCCCCTCGCGCACAGCTCCTCGAGGGGGGTCTCGAGCCAGGGCGAGCGAAGGGCGGCCCGCAGGGCCTCCTCCGGTTCCGGGAGGAGCACCGGGGGATCCAGGCGCCGGCCGATTTCGCGGGCGATCCAGTAATCGTCCCGCACTCCGGCCGGGGGCTCCACCACGCGTCGCACGTACTGAACATACTCATGCAGGAAGGACCCGACAACATCCTCCTGCTCGAACAGCAGCGTGCAGGGGAGCACCAAGTCCGCCCGCTCGGCGGTGTCCGTGGGGAAGGCGTCGACCACGACCTTGAAGCCGACGCGGGAGAAGGCCTCGGCCGTTTTCCCGCTGTCGGGGGCCTGGTTGACGACGTTGCTGCCGTTCACCCACAGCAGGCGGACCGGGGGGTCGGCGGCGAGGATCGCCTGGCCGATGTCCGCGATCGGAAGCGCCGGGCGGCGGCCCGCGGTCGATCCCCGCACCCAGCCGAGTTCCAGGTTGTGAAACGAGTGCAGGTGAAAGTAGACGCCCGCTCCCGGCCGGCCGATGTTCCCGCTGAGCACCGCCAGGGCGTCGATCCAGCGCACGCTCTCGCCCCCCCGGCGATGGCGCTGGAGGCCGGCGCCGATCAGGGTCGAGACCGGGCCCCCCTCGCGGTAGAGGCCCGCAAGCCGCGCGGCCTCCGAATCGGGGACCTCGCAGGCGGAGAGCCACCCTTCCACCGTGCGGCGGAGAAGGGCCCGGCGGAAGGCTTCCGCACCGCGGGTGCAGGCGAAACGCTCCGGGGGGATCGCCCCCTCGTCGTCGAGCCGCCGCAGGACGGCGGCGGCGAGGAAGCGGTCGGTGCCGGGCCGGATGCGGATCCGGTGGTCGGCGAAGGGCCGGTTTTCCTCCCCCTGCGGCGAGATCGAGACGACCGTCGCCCCGGCGCGCCGGGCACGGTGCACGAGGGAAGCCGTGTGGAGGGAACTCCGCTGCAGATCCTTGCCCCAGAGGACGATCGCGCGCGCCCGGACGAGTTCCTCGATGTCGTTGTTTTCGCGCGCGCCGAAGTCGGTGACGGTGGCGACATAGCCCGCCGCGTCGCAGAGCGAACCCCGCGTGCGGCGCGTCCCCAGTTCGGCGAACAGCAGGTTCACCGCCTCCTTCAGCACGCCCTTGGCGCCGTCGCCGGCGATGTGCAGGATGGCGGCGGGTTCGCCGCGCAGCGCCTGGATGGCCGCCGCGGCGCGGTCGAGCGCCTCTTCCCAGGCGATCTCGCGCCAGCCGCGGTCGGTCTTGAGGCGCGGGGCGAGGAGGCGGCTTTCGTGGGAAAGCCGTCGCAGGTGGCGGCGCACCTTCGCGCAGACCGCGCCCCGGGTGAAGGGGCTTTCGGGGTCGCCGCGCACGCGGAACCCTCCCGCCGGCAGGGCTTCCACGAGAAGCGTGCAGGCGTCGGGGCAGTCGTAGGTGCAGGCGGTGCGCACGGCCCGGGGCCCCTTCAGAGCTTTTCGCGCACGGAGTCCACCTTGCGCTGCAGCCGTCCGCCGGGTCCTTTGCGGCAGTCGGCCTTCAGGTTCAGGACGACCCGGTTGCAGTCGGCGCGCATGGCCTCGACGCATCGGCGGACGACCTCCATGACCTCGTCCCATTCCCCCTCGATGCTCGTGCCCATGGCCCGGAAATCGTAGGCAAGACCGCTCTCCTGGATGATCCGCAGCGAGCGGGCGACGTACGGGGAGAGGCTTTCTCCCTTGTCGAGGGGAAAGAGCGAAAAATCGACGATCACGCTCATCTTCGACCTCCGCGGGCGCGGTTTGACACCGTCGGCGTCCTTCCTCTACAAGGAGCCGTTCCGGGGGACGATAGCACGGAGCCGCCCGCGGCGTAAAACCCGCCGGGCGGCGTCGAAGGGGGAGTCAAGATGCCCGCGTGGGTCCCGCTCGAATATGCGTTGCGCCTGGTACCGGATCTCACCCGTTTCCGCTTCGACGGGGAGGAGGTCATCCGCCTGCGCGCGGACGAAGCCGTGGAGGAGGTCGTCCTGAACGCCGTCGACCTCGCGGTGTGGCGCTGCGAGCTCGCATCCGGCGGGGAGCGGGCGGCCTGCCGCTTCGAGATCGACCCGGCGCGGGAGACCCTGCGGGTCTTCTTCCCGCGACCGGCGGTCGGCGAGTTCACGCTGGCGATCGCCTACCGCGGGGAGATCAACGACCGCATGGCCGGTTTCTACCGCAGCCGGATCCCCCGCGGCCGCGGCACGCGTTGGTTGGCGGTGACCCAGTTCCAGGAAAGCGACGCCCGCCGCGCTTTCCCCTGCCTCGACCACCCGGGCGTGAAGGCGCGCTTCCGGATCGAAATCGATCTGCCGCGGGGCCTGACCGCGGTCGCCAACACCCCGCTCGAGGAACGGCTGCCCCTGGCCGGCGGCCGGCAGCGCCTGCGCTTCGCCCCCTCGCCGCCGATGCCCACCTACCTCGTCTTCTTCGCCGTGGGGGACCTCGAGATCCATCCCCACCCGCACGACCCCCGCGTGCGGCTGGTCGTCCCGCCCGGGGCGGCGGAGCGGGGCCGCTTCGGCCTCGAATTCGCCCGGCGGGCGCTCGCGGCGAGCGAGGAGCTCTTCGGGGTGCCCTATCCGCTGCCCAAGCTCGACCTGATCGCCGTCCCCGATTTCGCCTTCGGCGCGATGGAAAACTGGGGGGCGATCACCTTCCGCGAAAACCTCCTGCTCCATGACCCCGGCGTCACCTCCTCGGCCGCCGAGGAGCGCATCTGCGAGGTGATCGCCCACGAGATCGCCCACCAGTGGTTCGGGAACCTCGTCACCCCCGCGGACTGGAAATACCTCTGGTTGAACGAAAGCTTCGCCACCTACTTCGGCTACGGCGTGGTCGACCGCTTCTACCCCGACTGGGAGACCTGGGAGGAGTTCCTGCAGGCGACGACCGCCGTCGCCCTGCACCGCGACGCGCTGCACGAGAACGTCGCCATCGAGATCCCCGGCGGCGAGCACCTCGTGATCAACACGAGCACGGCGCCGATCATCTACAACAAGGGGGCGAGCCTGCTGCGCCAGCTCGAGGGCTGGGTCGGCCCGGCGTCCTTCCGGCGCGGGCTGAGGCGCTACCTCGAATCCCACGCCTACGGGCATGCCGTGAGCCGGGATCTGTGGGACGCGCTCGAGTCCGTCTCGAACCTCCCCGTCACGGCCCTCCTGCGGAACTGGGTCGGCCAACCGGGATTCCCCCTGGTGACGGTCCGGCGCGAGGGCGACCGCCTGCACCTCACCCAGCGCCGCTTCACCTGCCTGCCGGGGCCCTCGGCGCAGACGTGGATGATCCCGCTCCGCCTGCGCGCGTTCACCGCCGACGGCTCCTCGCGCGCGATCGAGCTTCTCTTCGACACCCCGGCGCGGACCCTCGAGCTCGAGGCGGGAACGGTCGCCTGCAAGCTGAACGACGGGCAGAGCGGTTACTACCGCGTGTATTACGAAGACCGCGCGCTGTTCGCGGCCCTCGTGCGCCTGGCGCGCGAGCGGCGTCTTCCGCCGGCCGACCGCTGGGGCCTGCTCGAGGATCATTTCGCCCAGGTGCTCGCCGGGGCGGTGAGCCTCGAGGAGCACCTGGCGCTGCTCTCCGATTTCGAGGCGGAGGACGATCCGCTGCCGCTCGGGGCGGTTGCCGCGGAGCTCGTGCAGGCCTGGCTGTGGTCCGGGGAGCGGACCGCGCGGCGGGTCGCCGACGGGTTCGCGCGGCGTTTCGCCGCCGTGCTCGCGGCGATCGGCTACGAGCCGAAAACGGGGGAGCCGCGGGGGCGGACGCGCCTGCGGGAGCGCATCCTCTATGACGCCGCGCGCCTCGGCTGCCGCGAAGCCGCGGACTTCGCGGCGGAACGCTTCCGGCAGATGCGCCGCGGGGCGAGCCTCCACCCGGATCTGCTGCGCCCCGTGCTCCAGGTCGCGGCCTGGCGCGGGGGGGCGGCCGAGCTCTCCTGGATGCTCGGTCGCCTGCGCACCTCGCAAAGCGAACACGAACGCATGGCGCTGCTCACCGCCCTGGGCGGCTTCGCCGCGCCCGACCTCGCCGGGCGGGTGCTCGACCTGCTGCTGACCGCGGTCCCGGAGAGAAACCTCTTCCTCCCCGTCGCCGCGCTCGCCGCGCGGCGCGATACCGGGGCCCTTCTCTGGGCCTGGTACACCGGCCGGCGCGAGCGGATCGAGCGGCTGCACCCCATGATCCACGAGCGCGTGCTCGCGGCCGTGATCCCCGCCGCCGGTCGTGAGCGGCCGGAGGAGGTGCAAGCCTTCGGCGCCGATTTCCTGCGGCACCGGCCGCGCCTGGCCGATGTCGTCCGGCTATCGCTCGAGCGGCTCGAAATCGGGCTGCGGCTGCGGCGGGCGAACCCTTGACACCCTGCGAAGCTTTTCGTTATAGACCGGAACCGGGATCGGGCGCACGATGCGGTGCGCCCGATCCCGGCCGTAGCGGGAACCCTCAACACCCTGCCAGGTTGCATGCCGCATCCGCGTCGCTTTCCTCCTCCGGGCGGAAAAACGCCGTCCGTCCCCGGCCCGGAAGACCCGGCCTGAGGCGGAGCCGGGATCCGTGAGGCCATGAACCGACGCCGCTTTCTCAAACTGGCCGGCTGCGGAAGCGTCGCCTTCGCCGCGGCCTGCAGCCCGGAGTCCCCGAAGTTCCTCTTCAGCCCGCCGCAGGCGAGCGCTGACCAGGTCACGGGACGCGCCACCTGGTATGCCTCCACCTGCCGGGAATGCCCGGCCGGCTGCGGCCTGATCGCCAAGAACCGCGAGGGCCGCCTGATCAAGCTCGAGGGCAACCCGCTCCACCCCCTCAACCGCGGCAGGCTCTGCCTGCGGGGCCAGGCCGCCTTGCAGGCGCTCTACCACCCCGATCGGTTGACCACCCCGCTGCTCAAGGAAGACGGCCGCTGGGTCCCGGTGTCCCGCGAGCGAGCGCTCGCCCTGATCGCCGCGCGGGCCCGGGAGGCCGCCCGCCGCGGCGAGGGCCGGGTACGCCTGCTGAGCGAGGTCGTGGGCGAAAGCGCTCTCGCCTTGCAGCAGGCCGCTCTGCGCGCGTGGAACTCCCCGGGGCCGACGATCTTCGAGCCCTACGCCTACGAGGCCCTGCGTGCCGCGAACCGCGAGGTCTTCGGCGTGGACGGCCTGGTCTCCTACCGGCTCGATCAGGCCGATTTCCTGCTCAGCTTCGGCGCCGAGTTTCTGGAAACCTGGCTCTCCCCCGTCGAGTACGCCTGGAAGTTCAAGACCATGCATGCCGTCGGCGGGGGGACGAAGGGGCGCTTTCTGCTGATCGCCCCGTTTCAGTCGCTCACGGGCGCGAACGCCGACGGCTGGTACGGCTGCCGGCCCGGCGCCGAGTCCTGGGTCGCCCTCGGCTTGCTCGGCCGCCTGCTCGCCCTCGGCCGAGGCGGCCATCTGCCCGAGAGCCTGCGCCGCGGGCTCGCGGCGGCGGCGCAGGCGGCCCCCTTCTCCACCGTCGCACCGCTCTCCGGGATCCCCGTCGCGCACCTCGAAGAGATCGCCCGCGGGCTCGCGGCGGCCGAGCGCCCGCTCGTGCTCGGTGCGGGAATGTGGCAGAGCGACGAGAACGGACTGCGGGTCAATCTCGCGGCCAACTGGCTCCAGCGCGTCCTCGACCCCGGCCTGACGCGGATCGACGCCGCAAACCGCCACCGTGCCGAAATCGCCGCCCCGCGCGCCGAGGTCATGGCCCTGTTCGAGGATCTGGCCGCCGGCCGGGTGGACGTCCTGTTTCTTCACCAGGTGAACCCCCTCTTTCACCTCCCGCCGGCCGCGCAGGCGGCGGAGGCCCTCTCCCGGCCCGACACCCTGGTCGTGGCGCTCGGCCCCTTTCTCGACGAAACGGCCGAGGCGGCCGATCTCGTCTTTCCCATCGCCCACGCCCTCGAATCCTGGGACGACTTCAACGGCTGGGCCCCGGTCTGCTCGAGCCTGCAGCCGGCGGCGGGCCGGTTCAGCGCGGCACCGAATGCGGGGGATTTCTGGCTCGCGACCGCTTTCCCCGAGGGGGAGAAGCCCGCCCCCGACTATCGCAGCTTCATCGCCCGCCGGCTCTTCGCCCAGGGCCGGCTCCGAACCGCCGCCGACTGGCCGCGCATGTTGCAGCAGGGCGGGATGTTCCCCCCGCCGGGCGACCCCCCGGGCGCCCCCCCCGAAAGTCCGCCGGATCGCCTCCCCGAGCTGCTGCGGCGCCCCCCGCCCCCGCCCGCCGAAGGGATCCTGCTCGCCCCCGTGCCTTCGATCCGCTTCTTCGACGGCCGGGGGGCGAACCGCCCCTGGCTTTGCGAAATCCCCGACCCCCTGACCCGCGTCGCCTGGCAGACCCCGGTCTGCCTGCACCCCGAAACGGCGCGGGCTCACGGCATCGAGACCGCCGATCTGCTGCGCATCTCCGGTCCCGGGGGGGGGATCGAAGCCCCGGCGTATGCGACGGAAACCGTCGTCCCCGGCCTCCTCGTGCTCGCCGTCGGTCAGGGGCACCGCGCTTACGGCCGTTACGCCGAGGACCGCGGGGCCAATCCCTTGCGGCTGCTCTCGCCGCGCCTCGAGCCGCTCGGCGGCGGGCAGGCGGAGGTCCCCTGCCGGGTCGAGGTCCGGCCCGCGGGGACGCGGGTCGTGCTCGCGCGCACCGACGGCAGCCGCATCCAGCACGGCCGGGAACTGGTCCGCACCGTCAGCCTCGGCGAGCTGCGTCGGGGGTCGAAACCCCGCAAGGCGGGGCTCACGCTCCGGGATTTCCCGCTGACCCTTCCGCTCCCCGAGGGCTACGACCCGAAGCGGGATTTCTACCCCCCCCACGACCACACGGAAATTCGGTGGGGGATGGTCGTGGATCTTGATCGGTGCATCGGTTGTGCGGCCTGCGTCGCCGCCTGCTACGCCGAAAACAACATCGCCTTCGTGGGCGAGACGGCCATCGCCCGCGGTCGCGAGATGGCCTGGCTCGAGATCGTGCGCTACCACGACGAGCATCGGCCCGAGCGGGTCTATTTTCTCCCCATGCTCTGCCAGCATTGCGACAACGCGCCCTGCGAGTCGGTCTGCCCCGTCTACGCGCCGCACCACTCCGCGGAAGGGTTGAACAACCAGATCTACAACCGGTGCATCGGAACGCGCTTCTGCTCCCAGAACTGCCCCTACAAGGTGCGCCGGTTCAACTGGTTCGACTGGACCTGGCCGGACCCGCTGCCCCTGCAGCTCAACCCCGATGTCACCGTGCGCAGCAAGGGGGTCATGGAGAAGTGCTCCTTCTGCGTCCAGCGCATCAAGGAGGCCCGCACGAGGGCCCGAAACCAGAGGCGGCCCATCCGCGAGGGGGAGGTGGTCCCCGCCTGCGTCCAGACCTGCCCCACGGAGGCCCTGGTCTTCGGCAACCTGATGGACCCCGACAGCCGCGTGCGGCGGCTGTGCGACGATCCGCGGGCCTACCAGGTCCTGGGCTACCTCAACACCAAGCCCGCGGTGATCTACCTGAAGAAGGTCCTGGAGGAGGCATGAAGCGAGATCCCGACGCCGTCGGCCGCCCGGCCCGACCCCGGAGAACCCGGCCGTGAGCGATCTCACCTTCGCCCGCGTCGACGAGACCGTGCTCGCCACGCTGGCGCCGCCGCGGCGTCGCTACTGGGGGGTCGTCCTGCTGCTCTTCTGCGGCGTGCTGCTGGGAGCGGGCTGCTGGGCCTACCAGATCGCGGTCGGCATCGGGGTCGGCGGCCAGAACATCCCCGTCGCCTGGGGGACCTACCTGATCAACTTCGTCTTCTGGGTGGGGATCGCCCACTCGGGCACGCTCATTTCGGCCATCCTGCACCTCTTGCGCGCCGGCTGGCGCAACCCGATCGCCCGCGCCGCGGAGACGATGACCGTCTTCGCCGTCTGCTGCGCGGGGCTTTTCCCCTTCATCCACCTGGGGCGCCTCTGGCAAGTCTACTACATGCTGCCCTACCCCAACCAGCGGCAGCTGTGGCCCAACTTCCTCTCGCCGCTCATGTTCGACGTGATCGCGATCAGCACCTACCTCACGGTGAGCGCGCTCTTCTGGTACACCGGGCTCGTCCCCGACCTCGCCGCGGTGCGCGACCGCGCCACCGGGCGGCGGCGGAAGGTCTACCGCCTGCTTTCGCTCGGCTGGAGCGGGGCTCACGACCAGTGGCTGCACTACGGCCGGGGCTACCTCCTCTTTGCGGCCCTGGCGACCCCGCTGGTGATCTCCGTGCACAGCGTCGTCTCCTGGGATTTCGCCCTGGGCGTCGTCCCCGGATGGCACACGACGATCTTCGCCCCCTACTTCGTCGCCGGCGCGATCCACTCGGGGCTGGCGATGGTCTTGACGCTCATGATCCCGCTGCGGCGGATCTTCCGTTACGAGGCGATCATCACCGTCGAGGTGCTGGAAAACGTCGCCAAGACGATGATCCTCACCGGGCTGCTCGTCGGCCTCGCCTACGGCACGGAATACTTCATCGCCGGGTACAGCGGAAATCCGGTCGAGTGGGAATCCTTCCGCTGGCGCGCGACGGGCGAGTATGCCTACGGGCTCTATTTCATGGTCGTCTGCAACGTGATCTTCCCCCTGCTGTTCCTCGTTCCGGCCGTACGCCGCAGCCTGCCCGCCCTGTTTGCGCTCTCCCTGGTCGTGAACTTCGGCATGTGGTGGGAGCGTTTCGTGATCATCGTCGGCGGCGTGGCCCACGACTTCGCGCCGCACGCCTGGGGGCTCTACGCCCCGACGATCGTCGAATACGGGATCATGATCGGCAGCTTCAGCCTGTTCTTCCTGCTCTTCGTCCTCTTCTGCAAGCACCTGCCGTCGGTGTCCATGACGGAGATGAAGGAGACGCTCGCCCATGGCCGCTGAGGTCCGCGTCCTGGGGTTGTTCCCCGACGACGGCAAGGCCGCACGCGCGGTCCGCGAGCTCGCCGCCGCCGGCTTCACCTTCCGCCGGGCCCACAGCCCGGTTCCGAGCGAGCGGCTCCGGGAAGCCGCGGGGGGACGGAAGTCCCCGGTCGGCTGGTTCACCCTCGCCGGGGGGGTCTTCGGTTTCGGCTTCGGTTTTGCGCTGGCGACCTTCACCGCGCTGCAGTGGAACCTGATCGTCAGCGGCAAACCGGTGGTCGCGCTCATCCCCTTCTTCGTCGTGGGCTTCGAGTGCACGATTCTCTTCTCGGTGATCGGCAATGTCGTCGGCCTGCTCGTCTGCACCCGGCTGCCGGACTTCCAAGGCCTCGAAACCTATGACCCCCGCTGCTCGGGCGATCGCTTCGGGGTGCTCGCCTCCTGCCCGGCCGGCCGGGAGGGGGAGCTTCTCGAGTTCTTCCGCAAGAAGGGGGCCGAGGTGAGGGTGTGGCCATGAAGGTTGCCTCGAGGGGCCCCTCGGCTCCGGAACCGCGGGCGGTCGGAAACGCCCCCCGCATCCTCGGGGGGCTTTGCGTCGCGGCGGGGGCGGCGGCCCTCGGCGCGGGGCTGGCGGGGGACCACCCCGAGCGCGCCTGGCAGGCGCTGCTCGTCAATTTCCTGCTCTTTTCGTCGATCGCGCAGGGCGGGGTGCTTCTGGCCGCGGTCGCCAGCACCGTGCGGGCGCGGTGGGCCGCGCCGGTGAGCGGGTTGGCGCAGGCCTTCGCCGGCTTCTTTCCGTTCTCCTTCGTCTGCTTCTTCGCGCTCGCGCTCGGGGGGAAATTCGTGTTCCCCTGGCTGGAGGAAGACCTCCACGGCAAGGAAGTCTGGCTGAACCTCCCCTTCCTCCTCGCCCGCGACGGGCTGGGGTTCCTTCTGCTCTACGGCGTCGGCGGGGCGTTCATCGTCCAGGACCTCAAGCTCCGATTGGGCGCCGGCGAAGGCGGGGGCGCCCTGCGCCGCTGGCTGTGCCGCCGGCTGCCGCAGCGCCCGGGGGAGATCGAGCGCGTCAGGCGCCGCCGCCGCCTCTGGGGCGGGCTCTACTGTGCGGCTTACGCCCTCGTGCTCAGCCTGGTCGGCTTCGATCTCGTCATGAGCCTGGACCCGCACTGGTACTCGACCCTCTTCGGCGGCTATCACTTCGTCAAGGCGTTCTACCTCGGCCTGGGGGGGGTGATCGTGCTCGCGGTGCTGATCCGGGAACGGGCGAAGCGCGAGGTGCCCGCCTCCTGCCTCCACGACCTGGGGAAACTGTTTTTCGCCTTCTGCCTCCTGTGGGCCGACTTCTTCTACGTCCACCTCATGGTCATCTGGTACGGGAACATCCCCGAGGAGGCCTCCTACGTCATCCTGCGCACGGTGACCCCGCCCTGGAACGCCCTCGCCTGGGCGGTGTTCCTTTCGGCTTTCGCCGTGCCCTTCCTGGTCTTGATCAACCGCCGGGTGAAGTCCATGCCGCGGCCCATGCTCGCGCTGTGCATCCTCGTCCTCGCGGGGCTGTGGCTGGAACACCTGCTGCTCGTCGGCCCGGCGCTGCACCCCGAGGCGGCGGAGCTGCCTCTCGGAGTCCTGGACGGGCTGGTCTTCACGGGGTTTTTGGGCCTCATGGTGCTCGCCGTCACCGCCATGCTCCGGGTCTTCCCCGAGCTGCTGCCCGGGATCCGGCCGGCCGGGGCCTGAAGGAGTCGTCACCGCATGGCCGCCCGCGCCAACCGCATCGCCTTCCTCAGCACCGCCGCGATCCTGGCCAGCGTCGCCGCGCTGCTCTATTTCTTCTACCTCTGGCCGCGGCCGGCAGGCCCCGAGCAGCCCATCCCCTTCAGCCATCACGTGCACAGCGGGATCAAGCAGATCCAGTGCCAGTACTGCCACCCGTATGTGGCCTATTCGAATTTCCCCGGCATGCCGCCGGTCGAGAAGTGCCTGCACTGCCACAACCACATCATCGTCAACCACCCCTGGATCCGCAGGGAACACGAGTACGCGCGGCAGGGGATTTCGACCCCTTGGGTCAAGGTGAACGCCATCGCCGAACACGTCTTCTTCAACCACCAGCGGCACGTGAACCGCGAGGTCGCCTGCGAGGAATGCCACGGCGAGGTGAAGGCGCTGCAGCGCCTGCCGCAGAAGGTCTGGAGGATGGGGGAATGCATCACCTGCCACCAGAAACGCAACGCCCAGCTGGACTGCTGGCTCTCCTGCCACAACTGAGCCGCACCCGACGGGGCCCCGAGAGGAGCCGGACGTGAGCGAAGCCGAAAGCGCCGCCGTGCACGCCGACCGCTCCGCTCGGGCCTTCGCCCTGACCTCGGCCCTGTGGTTCGCCCTGGCGACGAGCCTCGGCATGATCGCCGCGGGCTATCTGATCGCGCCCGACTTCCTGGCGAACGTGGAGTACATCCATTTCGGCCGGGTGCGGCCGATGCACGTGAACGCCGTCCTCTTCGGCTTCGTCACCCCCGGCCTGCTCGCCGCCGCGTTCTACTACGTGCCGCGGCTCCTGCGGGCCCCGTTGTTCAGCGAGTCCCTCGGCATCTTCTCGGCGCTGTTCTGGAACGCCTCGCTCGCCGCCGGCCTGGTCGGCGTCTCGCTGGGTTACAGCCAGGGGCGGGAATACGCGGAGCTTCCCTGGGGGGCGGACCTGATGATCATCGCCAGCTTCGGCCTCGTGATCGTCAACCTGCTGCTCACCATCCGGCGGCGAAACGAACCCGTTCTCTACGTCTCGATCTGGTATGCGGCCGCCGCCGTCGTGCTCACGGCGTGCACCTACGCCCTCGGCAACGTCGTCTGGAAGCCGGACACCGGCGCCCTCAAGGGCATTCCCGATGCGATCCTGCTCTGGTTCTACGGCCACAACGTCTTCGGGCTGCTCCTTTCGCCGCTCGCGTTGGGGGTGGCTTACTACGTCCTGCCGATCGCGACGCGAAGCCCCCTTTACAGCCACTCGCTCTCCCTCATCGGCTTCTGGTCGCTCATCGTCGTCTACACCCACATCGGCACCCACCACCTGCTCCAGACGCCCGTTCCCACCTGGCTGAAGACCATCTCCATCGTGGACAGCGTCGCCATGGTGATCCCGGTCATGGTCTTCCTGATCAACATCTGGTACACGGTGAAGGGCCGGCTGGGGGAGATCCACGCGGACATCGGCGCCAAGTTCGTCTTCGCGGGAACGATCTACTACTTCTTCGTGAACCTCCAGGGCTCCATGATGGCGCTGCCCGATGTCCAGCGCATCACCCATTACAACAACTGGGTGGTGGGCCACGCGCACATCGGGGTGCTGGGTTTCGCCGGCGTGACCGCGCTCGGGGGGCTCTACTTCATCCTGCCGCGCATCACGGGCCGCCCCCTTTTCAGCCGCTTTCTCGCCGATCTCCAGTACTGGCTCGTCCTGATCGGCATCACCGGCTTCGCCGTGGTGTTGACCGTCGTCGGCCTGATCCAGGGGCAGGCGTGGTACAACGGGGAGACCCTCTACCGCACGCTGCCGGAGATCCAGCCCTATTACGTCCTGCGTCTTTCGCTCGGGCTGCTGATCCTCGCCGGGGCCTGGGTGGGCCTTTACAATGTCGTGCGTTCGCTCTACTTCCCCCGGGGAGGCGCTCCATGCGCATGACGCCCTCGGTCATCCTCGGCGGGGTGCTCGCCCTGCTGGCGGCGATCGTGGCGACGGTCGTCTATTTCCCCGCCGCCCAGCAGGACTGGACGCCCTCGGAGATCTACCGCGAGCGCACGGCCGAGGAAGAAGCCGGACGGCGGATCTATCTCCAGAACGGCTGCGTCTACTGTCACAGCCAGGCCATCCGGGCCTTCGACTGGGACATGGGCTCCGAGCGCATCGCCCAGGCGGGCGACTACATCGGCGACGAGCCCATCCAGCTCGGCTCGCAGCGCACCGGCCCCGATCTCTCCCAGGCGGGCGGGGAGCACCCCGACGACTGGCACATCGCCCATTTCATCAACCCCCGGTATACCCGGCCCAGTTCGATCATGCCGCCCTTCGCCTGGCTGGGGGGGGAGAGGATCCGCCGGCTCACGCGCTACGTGCAGAGCCTCGGCCTGCGGCAGGCCGATCGGCGCATGGAGCGTCAAAACCACTGGAAGGCCGAGTCCGTCCGCGCCTACGAGGCCGGGGTCGAGGAAAACGTGCGCTGGCTCGCGGAACAGGTGCCCGAGGGCTGGCGCAACATCCCCAATCCCTACCCCACCTCGGAGGCGAGCCTGCAGCGCGGCCAGCGGATTTACCAGTATTTCTGCATCGGCTGCCACGGGCCGATCGGCGACGGGATGGGGCCGGCCCAACCCTGGATCTACCCCCCGCCCCTCAACTTCACCGTGCTCAAGGGGAGAGAGATCTCGGGCGGCATCCTCTACTACCAGATCATGAACGGCATCACGGGCACGGCCATGCCCTATTTCAAGCGCGACCTCGAATCCCAGAAGATCTGGGAGGTGGGCGATTACGTGGCGCGCCATTTCATCAACCAGAGCGATGCGAACGAGGAGCCCCGGGGGATCGACGCTTCCTGGGAACCCTGAGCGCGCCGCGGCGCGCGGAGGATGGCGCAAGCATGGTGTTCGCCTATTTTCTGGCCTATATGGCGATCGGGTTCACGATCGCGCTGGGGGTGTTCGCCTGGGCGCTGCGGCACGGCCAGTTCGGGGAACAGCAGCGGGCGCGCTTTCTTCCGCTCGATGCGGCAACCCCCGCCGCTCCGCCGCGGCGGGCCAGCCGGCGGGCGCGGATCGAGACCGCCGCACTCTTCGTGCTGGCCTGCGCGGGGCTCGCCTGCAGCGCAGCGCTCGTCTTCTTCTCGCTCGCCCACGGGGGGCGGTGAACCATGCGGATCTTCGATGTCCTCAACCTGCAGCATTTCGTCCTCTACCTCTTCCCGGCGCTCGCCTTCGTGTTTCTCTTCGCCCTTGCGCTCGGGTTCCACCATCTGGATCGCCCCGGTGCGCAACAGCGCCGGGAGCGGATCATCGAGCGCTATCCCGGCGGCATCGAGGGCAGAAACGCCCCCTTTCCCTTCGCCCTGGCCCTGATCGTGGCGGGCACCGTCCTCTGGGGCCTGCTCTACATCGTCGGCATCGGCGTCGCCCAGGTGCGGATATGAACGAGGTCTCCGAGGAACGCGGCTCCACCGCGCGCAGCGTCGGCATCCTGGCCGCGCTGGTCGGGCTCGTCTTTTTCCAGGGTTGGCTCGCCTGGTTTTTGATCGGCGATCTCGGTCAACCCGACTGGGACTACCGGCCGGTCCCCGACGTCCACGGCGAGTCCGCCTACGCCCTGTACCCGCCCATGCCCTATCCCCAGCACATCCGCGACCGGCAGAACGAGGAGGCCTACGCGCTGGGCGTCTTGAAGATCCCGGAGGAGCGGTGAAGAAGTTCGGAGCGGCCCTGGCGGCGGCCGTCGCCGTCGTGCTGGCGGGCTACCACGCCCTGACCCTCTACGACAACGATTTCCGTTACGGCCGCATGCGCGAAACCCCGGCCATCAAACCCCACGAGGAGCCCCTCCTCCCGATGGAGGCGGGCCTGGTGCCGCTCACGGGCGGGGACGGGCTGCTGCGCCTGACGCCCCCCGAGGAGCTCTCTCCGCCGTTTGCGCTCGAGGATCCCTTGCGCCGCGAGCGCGGCCGGGCCGTCTATTTCACCTTCTGCGCCCAGTGCCACGGACCGCACTACGACGGGCAAGGCACGGTGGGTCAGAGCTTCGCGCCGCTGCCGACCGATCTGCGCGCGGCCCAAGTCCAGGAAAAACCCGCCGGGCTTCTCTTCCACACGGTGAGCTACGGCATTCCCGGAGGACGCCAGCCGGCGCTCGACACCACGATCCCGATCGTCGACCGCTGGTGCGTCGTCGCGTTCATCCGCTCGTTGGGACCCCGGCCCTGAACCCCAAACGGCGACCCCCCATGGCCAGAGCGCGGCTCGAGCCCCTCCCCCGGAAGCTCACGCTCGGCCCCTGCGACCTCTGCGGTCTTCCCGTGCGCGCGGAGGGGATCGAGTTCTCCGTCGCCGGCCGCCGCTTCTCGTTCTGCTGTCGCGGCTGCCGCCAGGTGTTCCGCATCCTGCTCCAGGCCGCCGGATCCCCGGACCCGGAGGCCTTCCGCCGAAGCGAGCTTTTCCGCCGCTGCCGGGAAAGCGGGATCATCCCCGCCGCGGGGGGGGATCCGCCGGCGGAAGCGCAACCCCCTTCCCCGCCCGGCGCCGCCGGGACCCCGACCCCCGGCCTGACGCTCACGTTCGCCGTGGAGCGCATGGTGTGCCCGGCCTGCGCCTGGCTGATCGAAACCGTGCTCGCCCGTCTCCCCGGCGTGCTTGCCGCTTCCTGCGCTTTCGCGACCGACCGCTTGAAGGTGGTCTATGACCCGACGCGGGTCTCGCCGCGACGGATCGGCGAGCTGCTGGCCTCCTACGGCTACCCCGCACGGCCGGCTTCCGAGGAGCGGCCCGCCGCGCGGACGCAGCCGGAATGGCTGCGTTTCGGGGTGTCGGCCTTTCTCTCCCTGAACGTGATGATGCTCTCGGCGGCCCTCTACTTCGGTTTTTTCACCGAGCTTCCGGCCGATTCGGTGGCGAGTCTCTCCTGGCCCATGGCCGGGATGGCGGCGGTGGTGCTCGCCTGGGGCGGGGGAGCCATGTTCCGGCGGGCGCTGCAGGGGATCCGGCGCGGGATCGCCGGCATGGACTGCCTGATCGCCGTCGGAACCCTCAGCGCTTTCGGCTTCAGCCTGGTCGAGTTCGCCGCCGGGGGGATTCACCTCTATTTCGACACGGCCTGCATGCTGGTCACGTTGGCCCTTCTCGGGCGTCTGCTCGAGCGGCAGGCCCGGGAGGTCGTTCTCGAGGAGATGGAGGACTTTCTCCACCTCGCCCCCGCCAAGGTCCAGATCGTCCACGAGCATTTTCCCGCAGGGCGCTACGTCTCCGCGGCGAGGCTCGCGCCGGGAGATCTCTTCCGCGTCGAGGAAGGGGAGGTGATCGCCGCCGACGGAACCGTCGTGGGCGGCTCCGGCCTCGTGGACGAGGCGATGATCACCGGGGAGCCCGGCCGCCGGGCGCGCAAACCCGGGGACCCGGTGCGCAGCGGTAGCCGCCTGCACTCCGGGGCGCTCACGGTGCTGGCCGAACGGGTGGGGAGCGAGAGCCTGCTCGGCCAGATGGTCGCCGTGGTGCAGGAGTCGCTTGCGGAAAAGACGGACCTCGAGAGCGCCGCGGACCGCATCCTGCCCCGGTTCGTCCCCGGGATCCTGCTGCTGGCGGCGGGGACCGCCGCCGGGGGGGTTCTCTCGGGCCTGGCGGCGGCGCAGGCGTTGATGCGCGCGGTCACGGTCTGCGTGATCGCCTGCCCCTGTGCGCTCGGCATCGCCGTCCCGCTCGCCCGGGCGGCGGCGATCGCCCTCGCCGTCCGCAAGGGCTTCCTCGTCCGCCGCGCACAGGCCTTCGCGAACGCCGTCCGTATCCAGGCGGTGGTCTTCGACAAGACCGGCACCCTCACCGCGGGGGCCTGGAAGCTCCTCGAAGTGGTCCCCTTAGGCGGCATGTCCGTCGACACGGCCCTCGCGCTTGCCGCCGGCCTCGAGCAGCGCGGCGACCACCCGGTGGCGCTCGAACTCCGACGCGAGGCCCAGGACCGGCGCCTGCGCCCCGAGCGCGTCGCCGTCGTGCAGGCCGAGGAAAACGGCGTCTCCGGCCTGTGGCGGGGGAGCGAGGTGAAGATCGGCTCGGCGGAGTTCCTGGCCGAGGAGCTGTCGGCGGACCCCGCGGCGATCGGCGCCCGGTGCGTACCCGAGGCGGGCCGCTCGCTCGTCTACCTGAGCGTGGGCGGGCGGCCGGCGGCCGTCTTCGTCTTCGGCGACGAGCTGCGGCCGGGGGCCGCGGAGGCGGTCGCCGAGCTCCGGCGGCGGGGGCTTGCGGTCGCCCTGGTCTCCGGGGATGGGCAGGCGACGACGGCCGCGGTGGCGCGCCGGGTGGGAATCGCGGAGGCGCGCGGCGGGCTGCTTCCCGCGGGCAAGGAGCGCTTCGTCGCCGACCTGCGCCGCCGGGGGAAAAGGGTCGCCGTGGTGGGAGACGGGGTGAACGACGCGCCGGCGCTCGCACGGGCGGATCTCGCGCTTGCGCTCTTCGGCGGCGGGCCGCTCGGCCGGGAGGTGGCCGATGTGACCCTGATGCAGCCCGACCCCCGCGGCGTCCCCGCGTTCCTCGATTTCGCCCGCACGGTCGAGCGGGCGATCCGCCGCAATCTGCTCCTCAGCCTCGGCTACAACGCCGTCGGGATCCCCGTGGCGATGAGCGGTCTGCTCAACCCCCTGGTCGCCGCCTGCGCGATGCTCTTGAGCAGCCTGAGCGTGATCGGCAGCACCTTCCTCTTCGTGCGTTCCGCCTCCCGCAGCGCCCGCGGCGCCCCCGCTCAATCCCCGAGGTGAGTCCGGAACCAGGCGAGGCAGCGCGCCCAGGCGTCCCGGGCCTCGTTCTCGCGGTAGCTCGGGCGGTAGTCCGCGTGAAAGGCGTGAGGGGCCTGTTCGTAGATCACGAATTCGGCCGTTCTCCCCGCCGCCTTCAGGGCCGCTTCGAGTTGGCGGACGTCGTCGACCGGGATGCCGAGATCGGCGCCGCCGTAGAGCCCGAGGAGCGGGGCGCGGATCGCCGCGGCCACCTCGAGCGGCCCCCGGGAGCGGACCCCCGGGGTGAGCGGCGGCCGGATCTGGCCGTACCAGACGACCGCGGCGCGGACGGCGGGGCTGCGTGCGGCGAAGAGCAGCGTATAGAGCCCGCCGCGGCAGAAGCCGGTCACCCCGATGCGGTCGCCGCGGGCCTCGGGCCGGCGCCCGAGCCAGGCGACGAGGGCTTCGAGATCGCCCATGACCTGCTCGTCGGGCACCGCGTTCACGATCGAAAGCAGCCGGTTGCGGTCCTCGATCCCCAGCACCCCGCCGGTCCGCGCGTAGGGCTCGAAGGTGACGGCGAAGTATCCTCGGCGGGCGAAGCGGCGCACCACGTCCTGGATGTACTCGTGCATGCCCCAGATTTCGGGGATGACGAGGACGGCGGGAAAAGGCCCCCCGGTCTGCGGGTGTGCGGCATAGAGCGGGACCGGGAAATCGGCGGAGGTGACCGTTTCCCGGATCTCCCGCAGGCCGTCGGCCGGCGTCCGGATGATCTCCCCGTCGACCGCCTGCGCGGCGCGCGCGAAACCGGAGAGGGCCGCGCCCGCGGCCGCCATCCGGGCGAGGAACTGACGACGGGACATGCCCGCGTAGGCGTTGGCGATCCAATCCTTTTCGTATTCCATGGGATCCCTCCAAGGGTTGCGGTGAACGGTTCAAGGCTTCTCGAGCCATAACGCGGATCGGAGCCCGCCGCAACGGGAGACCCGCCGCAAGAGCGCACGCCGCCTTCGGGTTTGCAAGTTTCTGCCCCTTGTCCTATGGTTCCGGCGGCGATCGCCTCCACATTCACCGCGACCGCCCCGACCGGAGGCGGGATCCGGCATCGGAGGAACGGGAGGGAGGATGGAAAAGCATCAGAAATTCTCCATGTGGTATGTGCTGCTCGGGATCTGGGTGGTGCTGATCATCCAGAATGCACTCTTTTCGGTCCTCTCGGTCAAGACCATCCCCTACAGCGAGTTCCTCAAGGCCCTGGACGAGGGCCGGGTGAGCGAGGTCGCCGTCAGCGCGAACATCATCCAGGGCCGCATGCGCGACGGGCGGGCGGGGGTGGGGGCGGGGGAGCTCTTCCGCACGGTGCGCGTCGACCCCGACATCGCGCAGATGCTCGCCGGGCGCGAGGTCGTCTTCAAGGGCGAGGTCGAGTCCACCTTCCTGCGCGATCTCATGTCCTGGGTGATCCCGATCTTCCTCTTCGTCGGCGTCTGGTATTTCCTCATCAAGCGCATGCAGGGCCAGCAGCCGGGCTTCATGTCGCTCGGCAAGAACAAGGCCAAGATCTACATGGAAAACGAGGTCGGGGTGCGCTTCGAGGACGTCGCCGGCGTCGACGAGGCGAAGCAGGAGCTGCAGGAGGTGGTCGAGTTCCTGAAAGAGCCGCAGCGCTACACGCGGGTCGGGGGCAAGATGCCGCGGGGGGTCCTCCTCGTCGGCCCGCCCGGCACGGGCAAGACGATGCTCGCCAAGGCGGTCGCGGGGGAAAGCGGGGTTCCCTTCTTCAGCATGAGCGGCTCGGAGTTCGTGGAGATGTTCGTCGGGCTCGGGGCCGCGCGGGTGCGGGATCTCTTCACCCAGGCCAAGGGCAAGGCCCCCTGCATCATCTTCATCGACGAGCTCGACGCCCTGGGCAAGGCCCGCGGCTTCGGCACCCTGGGCGGTCACGACGAGCGCGAGCAGACGCTCAACCAGCTCCTCGTCGAAATGGACGGCTTCGATCCCCAAGTGGGGGTCATCCTGCTCGCCGCCACCAACCGGCCCGAGATCCTCGACCCGGCGCTGCTGCGCCCCGGCCGCTTCGACCGCCAGGTGCTCGTCGACCGCCCCGACCGCAAGGGCCGTGAGGCCATCCTGCGGGTCCACCTGAAGAAGATCCGCTACGACGAGACGGTCGACATCGAAACCCTCGCCAACATGACCCCGGGGATGGTGGGCGCCGATCTCGCCAACATCGTGAACGAGGCGGCGCTGCTCGCCGTGCGCCGCGGCAAGGAGGCGGCGGGCATGGCCGAGTTCCAGGAGGCCGTCGAGCGCGTGATCGCGGGCCTGGAAAAGAAGAACCGCGTGATCAATCCGCGCGAGAAGCGCATCGTGGCCTACCACGAACTCGGCCACGCGATCGTGGCCATGAGCCTGCCCGGCACCGATCCCGTGCAGAAGATCACGGTCATCCCGCGGGGCATCGCCGCGCTCGGCTACACCATGCAGGTCCCCACCGAGGACCGCTTCCTGATGAGCAAGAGCGAGCTCGAGAACAAGATCGCCACCCTCCTCGGCGGCCGGGCGGCCGAGGAGCTCGTGATCGGCGACATCTCCACCGGGGCGCACAACGACCTGTCGCGGGCGACCGACATCGCCCGCAGCATGGTCAAGGAATACGGCATGGGATCGATCGGTCAGGTCTATTACGCCTCCAACCGCCGCGCCCAGTTCCTCGGCCAGATCCCGGAGTCCCGAGGTGAATACAGCGAGGCGACCGCCGAGCAGATCGACCGCGAGGTGAACGAGATCATCCGCCGTCAGTACGGGCGAGCCCTCGAGATCCTCCGGCGCAAGCGGCCCCTCCTCGACCGCGCGGTGGACATCCTGCTCGAAAAGGAGACGATCGCCGGCGAGGAGCTGAAAGCCCTCATGCAGGAGGTCGAGGCGGATCCGGCCAACCGGCAGGCCGCGGGCGCAGACCCGAAACCCGTTCCGCCCCCCCCCGGGAGGACCGTGTAGGCGCCATGCGATCCTTTCCCCGGTGGTGGCGGGCGGAGCGGCGCCGCTCGGCGCTCGAAGAGCCTCCCGGCGGGGCGGCCGAGACCTACTTCGGCTTCGAGCCCGTCGCCGCCGAGGAGAAGACGGCGCGCATGGTGCGGCACTTCGATGCCGTCGCCCCCGTCTACGACCGGATGAACACGCTGCTGAGCTTCGGCATCCACCATGCCTGGAAACGGCAGGCGGTGCGGATGCTCGGTTTGCGCCCCGGGATGCGGGTGCTCGATGTCTGCGGCGGGACGGGCGATCTGTCGCTTCTCGCCGCGCGTCGCGTGGCCCCGCGGGGGCGGGTCATCCTCTACGACCTCAACCGCCGCATGATCCTCGCGGGTCTGCCCAAGCTCCGCCGCAGCCGGGAGGGCGCATTCATTCGGCCCGTGCAGGGGAACGCCGAGGAAATCGCCTGCCGCGACGGCTCCGTCGACGCCGTGATGGTCGGCTTCGGGATCCGCAACGTGACCCGCATGCGGCGCGCCTTCGCCGAGATGCACCGCGTGCTCCGGCCCGGCGGGCGGCTGCTCTGCCTGGAATTCTCCCGCCCGACCCCCACGGCGTTCCGCCTGCTGTACGATTTCTACTCGTTCCGCGTCATGCCCCGGCTCGGCGAGTGGATCGCCGGGAACCGTCAGGCTTACACCCACCTGCCGGAGTCGATCCGCACCTTTCCCCTGCCCGGGGAGTTGGCCGGCCTGCTGCGCGGGGTCGGCTTCCGCGAGGTCCGCTGGCGGCCCTTCACCCGGGGGATCGCCGTCGCCCACCTGGCGCGCAAGTGATCGCGGCCGGCGTCCCGGAGGGGCCTTGAGGCTGAACGCTCTCGAACGGTTTTTCGTCCTGAGCCCCGTTCGCCGGGCGATGCAGGCGGCCGTGCTGGCCTGGATGCGACGCGCGGCCCCCGAGCCGTCGGGGGGGCGGCTGCTCGAGATCGGCTGCGGCGGAGGCGCCGGCGGCCGCGGAATCCTCCGGCGGTTCGCCCCGCGGCGGCTCGTTCTCTGCGATCTGGACCCCCGGATGGCCCGGCGCGCCGCGCGGTCGCTCGCCACGGAGGCGGCGGTGCGGGTGTGCGCGGCCGACGCCGCAAGGCTTCCCTTCCGGACGGGAGTCTTCGATGCCGTCTTCGGGTTCGGCGTGTTGCACCACGTCCCCGAATGGCGCGCGGCGGTTGCCGAGATCGCCCGGGTCCTGCGCCCCGGAGGCCTCTACCTGCTCGAGGAGTACTACCCGCGGCTCTACGCCAACGCGCTTGCCCGGCGGCTCGCCGCCCATCCGCTCCGCGACCGCTTCCGGGGCCCTGATCTGCGGCAGGCCCTCCAGGCGGCGGGGCTGTCCTGCGGGAGGCGGCTCGAGCTTGCCGGCGGGGGGGTGCTCGCGGTGTGCCGGCGCCGGTCGGAGCCTCTTCAGTCTTTTTCCACCGGGAAGGTCATCGCCGCGCCGTTCCAGCCGATCACGGTGACGAGCACGGCGAGCGAGAGCACGAGCAGGATGTAAGCGAGGCCGAGTCCGCTCAGGGAATCGAGAATGCCCGGAACCTTCCAGCGCCAGACGAAGAGCAGCACCGAGATCGCCCACATGAGGAGCGTGAGCGGGATCTTGATGCGGACGGGGCGGAGCGGGCGGGCGAGGTAGTTCAGCCACCAGGTGTAGAAACCGGTGGCGATGCCGACGGCGTTGAAGAACACCCCGGCCCCGAGGCAGTGGAAAGCGGTCGTCTCGAAGGATTTCTCGTCCGTCAGCAGGTAGAGCAGGCTGAAGGCGGTCGTGGAGAACATGAAGACGATCGGGAAATGCACCGTCATGGGGTGCGGGTGGCGGCGGAGGAAAGGGAAGGTCCGGAGCAGGGCGGCGAGCGGGGCGGGCAGGCGTTCCTCGAGCGGATCGGCCGCTTGGCGGAGCACGCCGACCTGGGGAAAACGTGCGAGGGTCTCCGGGCCGTGGGGTGCGCCCCCGATCTCGGCGGTGAGGTCGGCGCCGGCGCGGTGGCGTCTCATGTGCAGGCCGTTTTTCCAGAAGCGGCTCTCGGTGACGTCATAGACCTTGCCCTCATGGGCGACGTAGACCGGTCTGCCGCCCTCGCCGTTGTATGCGGAGAGTTCTTCGGTCGAGAATTCTTTCATGCGCGGCTTTTCTCCCGTTTGCTCGGGCCGTCCGGGGTCAGGGGATCCAGCGGTTCCAAAGAATCGCCGCGGCCACGATCGCCAGCTGGAGCGGGGGATAGAGGCTTGCGCGGTTGAAAAGGGCCAACGCCGAGCCGCGGTCCGGGCGGCGCTTCAGGCGCGCGGCGGGACGCGCCCAGAGGTAGCACGAGCCGGCGAGCGAAAGCAAGGCAAACCCCCCGGGGAAAGGGCCGCGGCCGATGGCGAAGGCGGCTGCGGTCAGAGCGGCCGCCGCGGCGAGGAGAAAGGCGGCGAGTCGGGCCGCCCCGTGCGCGCCGAGGGCGACCGGCAGGGTACGCGCGCCCAGCCGCCGGTCCTCCTCCAGATCCGCGATGTCGTTGGGGATGTTCTGGCCGCCGATCTCCCAGGCGAACACCGCCGCGAAGAGGATGAGGAGAAACCCCCCCGCGGGGTCGGGATCCACGGCAAAGACGGCGGCAATCGCGCCCGTGGTCTTGACCGCCCCGCTCACGAGCGCGCGCAAGGGGGTGACCCGGAAGAGCCGGCAATAGAGCGCCTCGAAGAGGAAGCCGCCGAGGAAGATCCAGACACAGACGGGGTTGAGCAGGAACGCCCCCCCGAGAGCGACGAGCGACCAGAAAACGGTCCAGGCGAGGCCGTGGGACCAGGGGAGCAATCCCTGGGCCAGAGGGTGGCGCACGATGCGGCCGTCCAGGTCGGCGCCATCCCGGACGAATCCTCCGGCATCCTGCGCCTTCTCCCGGTCGAGGCGAAAGTCGACCAGGTCGTTCAGGGCGTAGACGGCCGTGTAGCCGGCGAATGTGGTGACGAGCCCGATCCCGGCCACCGCCGCCGGAGGCACTTCCCCCAGCCAGAGGAGCGCCGCAAAGGGCGGCGTGCACATATCGAGCAGCCCGTGGGGGGTGCGCGACAGCGCCCAGAAGAGATTCAGGCGGGACCAGCCGCGGAAGGCGGCCTGCGGGGTGGAAGGGTCCATGAAGGGTGTCGAGGGCCCGGCCGCGTTGTGAAGCCGAGATCCGATGCGGATCCCGTCTATCATGGCCCCGCGACGGGCGTCAACCCGCGGCCGGTCGTCCGGACCCGGGGAAAAGGAGGGGGATAGGTCGTGCGGATCGATCTGGCCGCGGTGTTCGTCTTGGGGCTCCTGGCCACCCCGCATTGCCTGGGAATGTGCGGACCGCTGGTGATCGCGTTTCCGGGGGCGAGCGGGCGTTTCCTCGCGCACCTCGCCTACCACGCGGGACGCGTCCTCTGTTACGCGCTGGTCGGCGGGGCGCTCGGCGGGATCGGGGAACTCGTCTCGGGCGGTCTCGATCCGCAAGGCGCCGCCCTGCGCAGTGCCGGCCGGGTACTTTCCGGTGTCGCGGCGGCGGCGCTCTTTCTGCTCGGGCTGAACCGGCTGGGATGGGTCCGCGAGCCGCGCTTTCTGGCCGAAATCCCCCTTCACCGGCTGCCCGGCGTGGGCCGCCGGCTGGAGGGGGGCTTCCCCCCCCGAGGGTCGCCCGCCGCGTTTTTCCTTCTCGGGATCCTCTTCGGGATTCTGCCCTGCGGCCTTTCCTGGGCCGTATTCGCGCTCGCGCTGGGGACGGCGGACTTCGCGACCGGCCTTTCCGCGGCGGTCTGGTTCGGGCTGGGGACGGTCCCCGGCCTGCTCCTGCTCGGCACGGTCGCCTCGGCCTTTTTCCGGCGCCACCGCCGGGCCTGCGAAACCCTCGCCGGCCTGCTCATGGTCTGGATGGGCTGCCGGTTGGCTTACCGCGCGATCCAGACCGCGCTCACCCTGTGAGCCGCCGCGCTACCGTTTCAGACGGCATGCGGCGTCCCACTCCGGGCAGGCTTCCGCGGCCGGGGCGGAAAATTGGGCCAGGCATTCCCCGCATTCGAGATCGAAGTTGGGCACATGGCCGTAGCGTTTCTCGAGCTCCTCGGCGGTCATCACCGTCGCCGTCGTGCAGCCGCACTGCGGGCAGGCGGTCTTGATCGTGTACCGTTTCTTGCGACTCATGGGGGACCTCCAGCGGGGTTTTCCGGCCGGGGAAGGATGCGCTCGATCTCCTCCTCCGGGAGCAGCCGTTCCTCTCGCAGCACCTCGCGCACCGTGCGTCCCGTCTCCCAGGCCGCCTGGGCCACGGCCGCCGCGCGGTCATAGCCCAGGTGCGGCACGAGGAAGGTGGCCAGGGCGAGGCTGCGCTCGATCATGCGCGCGCAACCCTCGCGGTCGGCTTCGATGCCCGCGACACAGCCGTCGGCGAAGACGCGCGCCGCGTCTGCGAGCAGCCCGATCGCGAGCAGGAGGTTATAGGCGAGCACCGGCATCATCGTGTTCAGCTCGAAATTCCCGCCGCGGCCGGCCCAGGCGATCGCGGCATCGCAGCCGATCACCTGGGCGGCGACCTGGAGCACGGCCTCGGGGACGATGGGGTTCACCTTGCCCGGCATGATCGAAGAGCCCGGCTGGAGGGCGGGGAGCCGGATTTCCCCCAACCCGCAGCGCGGCCCCGAGGCGAGCCAGCGCAGGTCGTCGGCGATCTTGGCCAGGCTCACGGCGATCGTCCGCAGGGTGCCTCCCGCCTCGACCGCGGCATCGCGGGCGGCCTGCGCCTCGAAGGCGTTCTTCGCCCGCCGGAAGGGGATGCCGGTCTCGCGGGCGATGCGGTCGATCACCGCCGCGGCGAAGGCGGGGTGGGCGTTCACCCCGGTGCCGACGGCCGTTCCGCCGAGGGCGAGCTCGGAGAGGCGCGGCTCGAGGGACTTCAGCCGTTCGCGGCCGAGTTCGACCTGACGCGCGTAGCCGGAGAACTCCTGCCCCAGGGTCATCGGCACGGCGTCCTGCAGGTGCGTGCGGCCGATCTTGTGCACGGAGGCGAATTCGACGCTTTTGCGTGCGAGCGCCTGTTCGAGCCTTGCGAGCGCAGGGTCCAGGCGGCCGCGGATCGCCTCCAGGGCGGCGATGTGGATCGCGGTCGGGATGACGTCGTTGCTCGACTGGCCGAGGTTCACGTGGTCGTTCGGGTGCACGGGGTGCTTTCCGCCGCGGCGGCCGGTCAGGAGCTCGTTGGCCCGCGCGGCGATCACCTCGTTCAGGTTCATGTTCGTGGAGGTGCCGGATCCGGTCTGGAACACCCCCACGACGAACTGGTCGTCGAAGCGGCCTGCGAGCACTTCGGCGGCGGCGCGGGCGATCGCCCGGGCGGTCTCGGAGGAAAGCAGCCCGAGTTCGCCGTTCACCTCCGCCGCCGCGCGCTTGATGCGGGCGATCGCCCGCACGAGCGCAAGCGGCATGGCGAGGTCCCCGATCGGGAGATTGCGGACGGCGCGGGCGGTCTGCGCCCCCCAATAGGCGTGCTCCGGCACCCGGACCGTGCCGAGGCTGTCCCTCTCTTCGCGCACCGCCCCGCCGGCAGGATTCAGGCTTCCCTCATCCGCTCGATGTTCGCGCGCAGCTGGGCGATCTCGATCCCCAGGCTCACGCACTGGCGGCCCATCAGGCATTGCTCGGCGTCCTTTTCCTCGAGGAAGGTCTTCAGCCGGTAACTCCCCCGGCTCAGATGCACCACCCAGGACTTCTGCGCCTCGTCCCACTCCGCGTCGACGTCGATGCCGCAGGCACCCACGTCGGGGTAGAGGGAGCGGATCTTCTCACAGAGCTCGTGCTTGTCGATCATGGAAAGGCCTTTCGTGGTCGGGTCGGATTCCCCCGCAACATAATCCCGCGCGGCGGAAAAGCAATCGCCGGCACGGCGGGGCAAGGGCCCTCAGTTCCGCGGCGACGGTTTCTCCCGCAGGGCGCCGATCAGGAGCGCGGGGATGACGAAAATCGTGAAGACGGTCGAAACCGCCAGCCCCCCGAGGACGACGCTCCCCAGACCGCGGTAGAACTCCGAGCCCGGGCCGGGGACCAGCACGAGCGGGATCATGGCGAAGAGGCTGGTGAGCGCCGACATGAAGATCGGCCGGAGCCGCGTGCGCGCCGAGTCGAGGACGGCCTCTTGCGATGCCATGCCGTAGCGGCGGATGTTGTTCAGGGCCTGGTGGACGATCAGGATCGCGTTGTTCACGACCACGCCGACGAGGATGATGAAGCCCAGCATGGTGAGGATGTCGAGCGGCTGCGGGGCGACGAAACGGTTCACGAGGGCGAGCCCGAAGAGACCGCCGAAGGTGGCGAGCGGCACGGTGAAGAGCACGATCAAGGGGTAGAGGAAATGCTCGAAGAGCGCGGCCATGAGGAGGTAGCAGATCACGGCGGCGAGCAGAAAATCCCACTGCAGGGCCTGCCGGGCCTGGGTCAGCTTGTCGGCCGTGCCGCTCTGCTCGATCTGGACGCCGGCGAGCGCGCCGTTTTTCTTCAGCTCGGGGACGACACGCGTGGCGATCGTCTCCATGGCCGCCTCGAGAGGGACGGCGGCGGGCGGGGTCACCTGCAGGGTGATCGTCCGCTGCCGTTCCAGGTGCCGAATCTGGGTGACGCCCGTCGTGCGCTCGAGGGCGGCGAGCGAGGAGACAGGCACGACACGGCCCCCGGGGACGGCGACGAGCGCCTCGTAGAGCGCCTCGGGGGTGGCGATATCGGCGGCGGAGGCCTTGAGCACGAGATCGATCTTCTTCTCCCCTTCCTGCTTGAAGTCGCCGATGTCGCGGCCGTCCATGAGCACGTCGACGAGCAGCCCGAAATCGCGCGCCGTCATGCCCACCGCGCGCAGACGGTCGCGGTCGGGCAGGAGGCGGATTTCGGGGAAGAGCAGCTCCAGGGAGGGCACCGGGCGGATCTGCGCGCCGGGGATCGCCTGCTGGATCGCGGCGAACAGGCGCCCGGCGGCGTCGACCGAGCGCGCGAGATCCTCGCCGACCACGTCGACGTCGATCGTGCGGCCGCGGCCGAGGCTCGTCTGGAAGACCCCGGCCTGCAGGCTCACCCCCAGCATGCCGGGGATCGAGGCGATCGTGCGGCGGAAGAGGGGGATCAGCTCCGCGGCGCGCTGCTCGTGCAGGCTGATCGCCCCGAAGAGCATGATCTGCTCGGAGCCCACGAAGAACATGTTGCGGATGCCGGGCAGCCCCGCGTGGTCGCGGCCGATGTGGTCGCGGACGGAGGCGAAGATCTGCTCCCCGATCGCCTTGCGCTCGGCGAACGAAAGGCCGGGGGGCGGGACGAGAAGATTCAGCACGAGGTTGCGGTTGCCCTGCGGCAGATACTCCATCTTGGGGAACAGGAGCACGGCGCCGATCAGGGCGAGCGCCGTGAACCCCGCCACCGTCAGCGCCCGCGAAAGGAGCGAGCGCGTGGCGATCCGGAGCAGGGCGATCAACCCCCCCGAGCACCGGGCCCCCAGGCGGCCCACGGCCCGGGCCGCCGCCCCGAGCGCGGCCTCGTCGCGGATCAGCCGGTAGAACAGCCGCGAGAGCATGGGGATCACGAGGACCGAGACGAGCAGGCTGAGGGAGATCGAGCAGGTGATCGCAATCGCGATGTCGCGGAAAAGCTGGCCCGCCTCCTCCTCGAGGAAGACGACGGGCAGAAAGACGGCGAGGGTGGTCAGCGTCGAGGCGAGCAGCGCGCCCCACACCTCGCGCACCCCGTCGTAGGCCGCCTGGAAGGAAGATTTGCCCATCTTGCGGTGCCGGTCGATGTTCTCGAGCGAGACGATCGCGTTGTCGACGAGCATCCCCGCCGCGAAGGCGATCCCGGCGAGGCTGACCGCGTTCAGGGAGCGGCCGAAGAGGTTCATGAAGAGGAAGGTCCCGACGATGCTGATCGGGATGGCGATCGCGACGACGAGCGTCGAGGCGACGCTGCGCAGGAAGACGAAGAGGACGACCACGGCGAGCGCCGATCCGATGAGGATGTTCTGGCTCACCAACGCGATCGCCCCCCGGATGTAGGGGCGCTGGTCGTAGACCCAGTGCAGACGGACGCCCTCGGGGAGGAGCTTCTCCTCGTTGAGCCGCCCCACGACCTCCTCGAGGCGGTCGGTCAGCTCGAGGACGTTCGCCTCGGGCTCGGGTTTCACGCCGACGGCGATGCTCTCCGTGCCCAGGTGCAGGGTCGCCGCCGTGGGCGTCTCGTATCCGATCCGCACGCGGGCGATCTCGGAGAGCTTCACGCGCTGGCCGCCGTCGGAGACGAGCACCACCTCCTCCACGTCTTCGAGACGCTGGAACTCGGCGACCGAGCGGATGCGGTAGTCGCGCCGCCCCACGCCCAGGGTGCCCGCGGCGATGTTCGTGTTCTCGGCGCGCAACAGCTCGATCAACCCGGGGATGGTCAGCCCGTGGGCGGCCAGACGGTGGGGGTCGACCTCGACATGGAGCTCCTTTTCGGTGCCCCCGCCCACGAAGAGCTCGGCGACGCCGGGGACGCGCTCGAGATGCTGGCGGATGTGGTTTTCGAAGAAGGTGCGGTAGGTGTAAACCGAGACGGGGTTTCCGGGCTCGGTCTTGAGGACCATCCACACGATGGGCGAGGTGGCCGAGCCCGTGGCGGTGATCACCGGTTTTTCGACCGTCTCCGGGTAGGAGCGCACCTCGTTCAGCTTGTTCGAGACGCGCAGGAGCGCGTCGTTCACGTCGGTGCCGATCGCGAACTTGAGCGTGACCGCGCCCTGCGAGTTCGAGGAGGTGCTCTCCATCTCGATCAGCCCCGGGATGCCCTTGAGCACCTTTTCCTGCTCCTCGATGATGTCCCGCTCGACCTCGTAGGGGGTGGCCCCGGGCCAGAGGGTCGTGACCGTGATTTCGGGCTCGATCACCGTGGGGCTGAGCTGGTAGGGCATGCGGAGCAGCCCGATCGTGCCGAAGAGGGTGACGAGGATGATGCCGACGAAGACGCCGACCGGTTTTTCGATGCTCGTGCGGATGAGATCCATGGGTCCGTTCGATGGGAGGCCCCGGCCCCCGGGGATCAGGAGCCCGGCTGGACGGGCTGGCCGTCCCGCAGGCGCTCTTGGCCCTTGACGACGACCGGCTGTCCCGGGGCGAGGCCCGGCCCCGCGACCGCCGCCTTGTCCTCGAGATAGGCCGTGACCGTGACCGGGACCGCGCGCGCGCGGCCGGCGTCCACCAGGAAGAGCAGCGTCCGCCCGCCGACCGTGAGGAGCGCGTCCCGCGGCACGAGCAGCGCCTCCTCCTGCGGCCGGTCGGCGGGCAGCCGCACGGTGGCCGAGAGCCCCTCGATGAAGCCCCGGCGGTTGGCGATCCGGACCTTGACCGGCACGGTGCGGGTGGCGATGTCGGCGCGGGGGATGACGGCGTGCACGCGGCCCTCGAGTTCCTCGTCCCCGATGCGTACGCGGACCGCCGCCTCCGGCTTCAGCCGGGGGAGCAGCCGTTCGGGGAGGTCGAGGCGGACGTCGACCCAGGCGTCGCGTCCGATCTCGGCCACGGTCTTGCCCACGTCCACCCACTCCCCGCGCTCGACCCCCCGGCGGACGACGACCCCGTCGAAGGGGGCGCGGATGCGCGTTTTCTGGATCTCGAGCTCGAGCCGCTCCTGCTCGGCGGCGAGGGCCTCGGCGCGGCGCTCGAGGGCGAGCACGCGGAAGCGGTTTTCGTCGTAGGACTGCTCGGCGATCGAGCCCTTCTCGAAAAGACGGCTTCGCCGGGTGTACTCGATCCGCGCGATCTCGAGCTCGGCCAGGACCTGCGCGCGTGCGGCGCGCGCCGAGGCGAGCCGCTTCTGCAGCAGATCGGTGCCGAGTTCCACGATCACCTGGCCCGCCTTCACGCGCTCGCCGTCCTCCACGGCGACGCGCTCGACGAGCCCGGCCACCTCGGTCGCCGTCCGCGACACTTCGCTGAAGAAGACGCTGCCGATGAATTCGGATTCGGGGACGACCCGCCCGCTCGTGATCGCCGCGGTGACGACGAGCGGCGGGGTCGCGGACGGCGGGCCCTGGGCCAGGGCCGGGAGGGCCGCGGGTCCCGACGCCGGCACCAGGAAGAAAGCCCAGAGGAGCGCCCCGGCGACCGGGGCGGAGCGCAAGCGGCGATGCCGTGGAGCCATGAGACCTCGAATCCCGAAAACCGCGGCGGAAAAGCGCCGCCGGCGCGAAGGCGGGCGCGTTTTTCCGACACCCGGGTTCATGTAATGCATCCGCCCGCCGAAAGCAATCCGGCGGCGGGTCCGGCGTTGACAATACGCCCTGGTCCCGGTAGGTTGCAGCGCATCCCGATGATCGCTCCCCAACCCGGAGGGCGGGGCCGACGACGCGTTGCGGAAGCGGCCTCTGCCGACCGCGCACACCCCATCCAGCCGAAGGAGGAGGACCCATGAAGAGGAGAAACTGGCTCGTTGTCGTCCTGTTGACCGCGCTGCTGGCCCTGGGAGGGCAGGGGGCGGACCTCGCCCATGCCGCCAAGAAGTTCGTCTCCATCGCCTCCGGCTGGGTGGTGGGCGTCTACTACCCGCTGGCCGGGGCCATCTCCAACATCGCCCACAAGAACCTGCCCGACATCAAGATCACCGTCGAGTCCTCGGGCGCTTCGGTGGCGAACGCCAAGCTGATCGCCTCCGGCGACGCCGACATGGCCATCCTGCAGAACGACATCGCCCATTACGCCCTGCAGGGGATGAAGCCCATGTTCGACAAGCCGGTCACGAACATCCGCGGCATCACCTCGCTCTACCAGGAGCACTGCCAGATCCAGGCGCGGAGAGACGCGAAGATCGCCTCGGTGCCCGACCTCAAGGGCAAGCGCGTCTGTGTCGGGCCGCTCGGCTCGGGGACCGAGCAGAACGCGATGCAGATCCTCGAGGCCTACGGCATGAAGTTCGACGATTTCGCCAAGGTGGAGCGGCTGACGGCGACCGAGTCGGCCGATTATCTCAAGGACGGCCGCATCGACGCCGCCTTCTATTCCGTGGGCGTGGGGGCCGCGGGGCTCGTGGACACGGCGATGACCGTCGACTGCGTGATCGTGCCGATCGACGGTGCACCGCGCGAGGCCCTGATGAAAAAATACCCCTTCTTCACCCAGGCCGTCGTCCCCAAGGGGGCCTACAAGGGCGTCGAGCAGGACATCCCCACGGTCGCGGTGATGGCGATTCTCACGGCGCGCGCGGAGATGGATGCGGAAACGGCCTACCGCATCACGAAAGTCATCTTCGAAAACCTGAAGGACATCGAGCGGGCGCATGCCAAGGGCCGGGAGCTGACGCTCGAGACCGCGCTCACGGGCATGTCCATCCCGCTCCATCCCGGCGCGGAAAAATTCTTCAAAGAAAAAGGGATCTTGAAATAACGGCTCCTGCCGGAGGTCACCCCCCCGCCGGCGGGAAACCGGCGGGGGGGGCGGGGTGAAGCGCCGGGATGCTTTGCGCATGGGCCTGTGTGATCGCCGCCGCGGTCGCCGGAGGGGGTTTTCTTCTCTTTCCCCGGCCGATGCTCGAGGTCCGCGGGGTGCGGGCGGAGCGGGTCGCCTTCCGCACCCCCACCGCAACGGGCGACGAGTTCCGCCTGCGCTACATCCACTCCGTCGAACGGATGCCGGTCGAGGCCGTCTTCCGCGTGGAGGCGGAGGGGGATCTCCGTCTGGTCGCCACACGCTTCGCTTCCCACGGACCGGGGCTGCCCGCCACGGGGCTCACCCGGGAGGGCGATGAGGGGGCGTTCGTGTCCGCGGCTGCGGCCCGGATGGCGAGCTTTCGCTTCTACGTCTCGCCGGTCAACGAAGCCGAGCTTTCGATCGGGGACCGAACCCTTTCGCTCCCCCGTCTCTTCCCCGAGGGGGAAATCGCCGAGATCGCCGTCCGCCGCCGGGGGCGGCTTTTTCTGTGTCTGGATGCGTTGCATGCGTTCGGGCCGGCGGAAGAACCCTCAACCCGCTGAAGACGGACACGGATCATGGAACCCCTGATTTCGCGCGACGAGGCGCTCGCCCGGAAAGCGGCGGAGATCGTCGAGACCCAGGAGTACGGGGGGCGCAGGCTGACCGGCTGGGCGCATCGCCTGGCCTTCGTGACCGCCCTCGGCTTTTCCTCCTTCCAGCTCTATACCGCCTTTTTCGGCGTGCTCACCTCGACGCTGCAGCGCTCGATCCATCTCAGCTTCGCCATCTCCCTGTGCTTTCTCTTCTACCCCTTCTCGCGGCGCACGGCGCGCAAGGGCATCTCGCCGCTCGATCTCCTGCTCGCCCTGGTCGCCGCCGCCTCGGTCGCCTACGTGAGCCTCTTCTACCAGGAGCTCGTGCGCCGGATCGGGGATCCCACGCCGCTCGACCTCGGGATGGGGGTTCTCGCGATCGTGCTCGTGCTCGAGGCCTCGCGCCGCGCCGTGGGCTGGCCGCTCGTCGCCATCACGGGCTTTTTCGTCCTCTACGGCCTCTTCGGACCCTACTTCCCCGGCATTTTCGCCCACCGCGGCTATTCCTTCCGCCGCATCGTGGATCACCTCTACCTCACGAGCGAGGGGATCTTCGGCATCCCCCTCTGGGTCTCCTCGACCTTCGTCTTCGCCTTCGTCCTCTTCGGGGCGATTTTCGAGCGCTCGGGCGCGGGCGAGTACCTCATGCGGCTGGCCATGTCGCTCGTCGGCCACACGCGCGGCGGGCCGGCCAAGGTCTCGGTCGTGGCGAGCGCCTTCATGGGGACGATCTCCGGCTCGGGGGTCGCCAACACCGCGACGATCGGCACGCTCACCATCCCGCTCATGAAGAAGGTGGGCTTCAAGCCCGAGATCGCCGGCGGGATCGACACCGCGGCCGGCGGCAACGGCCAGATCATGCCCCCGGTCATGGGGGCGGCGGCCTTCGTCATGGCCGAGTTCCTGGGCATCCCCTACCTCGAGGTGTGCATCGCGGCGGCGCTGCCGGCCGTGATCGACCAGCTCGCGCTGCTCGGGGCGGTGCACCTGCTGGCGACGAAGTACGGTTTCCGGGGGGTGCCCCGCGAGATGCTGCCGCGCTTCTTCCCCACGCTCGTCTCGGGGCTGCACTACCTCGTCCCGATCGGGGTGCTTCTCTATGCCCTGATCGTCGCCCGCCTGACGCCGCTCACCGCCGCGGCGATGACCATCGGCTGCGCGGTGACGATCTTCCTGGTGCGCGCGCTCCTGATCTCGGCCGGCCTGCTGCCCGCGGAGGCCGCGGCGGAGGGGACCGGCGGGCGCACGCGTTCCTGGAAGCCGCTCGGCGAGGCCCTGGCGCGGATGATCGACGCGCTCTACAACGCGGCGCGCTCCATGGCGGCGATCGGGGTCACCTGCGCCTGCGCCGGCATGGTGGTGGGCATGGTGAGTCTCACCGGCGCCGGGCTCAACATGACGAACATCCTGGTCGAGCTCTCCTTCGGCAACGTCTACCTGGCCATGGTGCTGACGATGATCGCCTGCCTGATCCTCGGCATGGGGGTCCCCACGACCCCCAACTACGTCATCATGGCGACGATCATGGCGCCCGCGCTGATCGCGATGAAACCGGACACCCCGCTCATCGCCGCCCATCTCTTCGTGTTCTACTTCGGGATCCTGGCGGACGGGACGCCGCCCGTCTGCCTGGCGGCCTATGCCGCGGCGGGCATCGCCGGGGCGGACCCCTTCAAGACCGGGGTCGAGGCCTTCAAGCTCGACATGCGGACCTTCCTGCTGCCCTACATGTTCATCACCGCGCCGCAGATGCTCCTGATCGGCCTCGACCCGGGCCTCGCCGGGGTGCTCGAGGCCTGCTGGATCTTCGTCACCTCCTCGATCGGGATGTATGCGCTCGCGGCCGGCATGCAGGGCTTTCTCGTGGACGACGACACCTGGGTCGAACGCATCCTCCTGATCGCCGTCGCCCTCTGTCTCGTCAAGCCCGGTCTCTACACCGATCTCGCGGGGCTGGCCGGCTTCGCCGGGGTCTACCTGCGGCAGAAGCGGCGGGCGGCGGCGCGCCGCACGCCCGCCTGATCCCGCCGGCGCCCCTTTCAGGGGGCGAGCCGCAGGGAGGAGGGCACCGCTTCCCGGGCCGCCTCGAGCACGGAAAGGCTGCCGTCCACGTCCGGCGTGCGCGCGACGAAAAGAGAATCCGCGAGGCCGCTTGGCAGCTCTTTGGATTCTTCCGGGGCGATGAACCGGTGATCTTTCGGGTCGGCGGTACCGGAGTGCCCGCCGCCGATCACGGTCTCGGGCCGGACGGCGCGGAGGATTTTCCCAGCGATCTCCGGGCGATCGTTGCGGCTCATGTGGGGGCCGACCTGGGCGGCGGGGCGGAAAGAGAGGGTGCTGACGGCCCCGATCGCGAAGCCGTGCCCGGCCCGCAGCAGCCCGGCGATCCTCGGGGGCGCTCCGTCTTCGGGGTTCGCCCGGCAGCCAGGCGGTGTCCCCGGCGCCGGTCTTGTTGCCCGTCGCCCGGGCAGCGGCGGCCGAGGCCGCGTCGGCCGCTTGGGCGGGGAGGGGGTCTTTTGCGCCGGGGAACCCGGGGGGAACGAACCCGACGCACCATGCCCCGCCCGGGCCGGGCCCCGTCTCGCCGTTCACCTCCTTTCCGGGGGACCGTCCGGTTTCGCGGAGGAGATCCGGCGGCCGCCGGGTTTGGATTCGATCCGGGGCGGGTTGGTTTTGTTCTCGATTTTCGTTCGGCCGGAGATCAGAGCGGCTCGAAGCGGGCCGTGAAGTGGCGCAAGAGAGGGGGCTCGGAGACGATGCGCAGCCCGCGCAGCTCGCGGCGGCGGGCGAAGACCGCGGCGATCGCCTCGATCACGTAATCCATGTGGCTCTGCGTGTAGACGCGGCGCGGCACCGCCAGGCGCACCTGCTCGAGGGGCGCGGGCCGGAAGGCGAGGGTTTCGGGATCGGTTTTCCCGAACATGACCGAGCCGATCTCGCAGGCGCGGATCCCGCCCTCGAGGTAGAGCGCACAGGCGAGGGCCTGCCCGGGGAATTCCTGCGGCGGGATGTGGGGGAGAAAGGCGGCGGCGTCGAGGTAGACGGCATGGCCGCCCGCCGGCTTGTAGACGGGGATGCCCAGCGCGTCCAGCTTTTCAACCCCGTAGGCGATCGAGCGGATGCGGTAGCGCAGGTAGTCCTCCTCGAGCACCTCTTCCAGCCCCTGGGCGAAGGCTTCGAGGTCGCGGCCGGCCAGCCCGCCGTAGGTCGGGAAGCCCTCGGTGACGATGAGGATGTTCCGCGCCTGCTGCGCGAGCGCGTCGTCGTTCAGGGCGAGAAAGCCCCCGATGTTGACCAGGCCGTCCTTTTTCCCGCTCATCGTGCAACCGTCGGCGAGCGAGAACATCTCGCGCGCGATCTCGCGCGGCGATCTTCCGCGGCAGCCGGGCTCGCGCGTCTTGATGAACCAGGCGTTCTCGGCGAAGCGGCAGGCGTCCAGGAAGAAGGGGATCCCGTAGGAGCGGCAGAGTTCCGAGACCCGGCGGATGCAACCCAGGGAGACGGGCTGCCCGGCGCAGGCGTTGTTGGTCACGGTCATGAGGACGAGGGGGATCCGCTCGCGGCCCTCCCGCTTGAGCAGCCGCTCGAGGCCGGCGAGGTTCATGTTTCCCTTGAAGTCCCGCACCAGCCCCGGGGCGAGCCCCTCTTCGGTCGGAAGGTCCACGGCCTCGGCCCCGCTCACCTCGATGTTCGCCCGCGTCGTGTCGAAGTGGCTGTTGTTGGGGATGATCTTCCCCGGCCCGCCGAGGATCGAGAACAGAATGCGTTCGGCCGCACGGCCCTGGTGGGTGGGGATCACGTGCCGGAAGCCGGTCAGCTCCCGCACCGTCTTCTCGAAGCGGTAGAAGCTCCGCGCCCCGGCGTAGGCCTCGTCCCCGTCGAGCATCCCGGCCCACTGCCGCGAGCTCATGGCCGAAGTGCCCGAGTCGGTCAAGAGATCGATCAGGACCTCCTCGGCGGGCACGCAGAAGAGGTTCCAGCCGGCCCGGGCGAGGACCTCCTCGCGGCGGGCGCGGGTCGTGAAGCGCAGGGGCTCGACGGTCTTGATCTTGAAAGGCTCGATGACGGTCTTCATGGGCCTCCGTCCGGGGGGTGGGGGGGGACGGGGGATCCCCTACCATCGACGTCCCGGGCGAGTCAAT
>JBBFLI020000010.1:101317-106619 GCA_037481615.2 Desulfobacterales bacterium | reverse complement strand
GGCCTCCGAGGTCAAGCCTACCCCGCCGCAGCCGAAGCCCAAGCCTAAGCCCAAGCCGCGGTCGGCCCCCGAGCCGGCACCGCCTCCTCCCGCCCCCCCGCCCGAAGTCACACTCGAGGCCCCGGCACCCCCGGCGACGGCACCCGAGCCCCCGCCGGCCGCGGCGCCCCCCGCCTCCCCGCCGGCCGCGCTCGCCGCGCTTCCCCCGGCGGAGAAAGAACCGGCGCCCTCCCTCCTCGGGGCCGGCGGGGCACCGGCCTTTCTCAAGCGGGTCCTTCCCCGCTACCCGCGCCTGGCGCGCGAGATGGGCCGCGAGGGGACCGTCGTCCTGGCGCTCGCCATCGCAGCGGACGGCCGGCTCGAGGACGTGGAGATCCTGGAAAGCGCAGGTTCGGACTTCGACGAGGAGGCCCTGCGGGCCGTGCGCGCCTCGAGCTTCCGGCCGGCCGTGAGCGAGGGCCGGCCCGTCGCCTGCCGGGCGATCCTGCCCGTGAAATTCGTCCTGAGAGGATCGGCGCATGATTGAGTTCTTCTGGAAAGGCGGGCCGCTCATGTGGCCCATCCTCTTCTGCTCGGTGACCGCGCTCGCCCTGATCCTCGCCAAGGGGTTCCAGTTCCACGGTGTGCGCAAGCGGCTTTCGGCCGGGCTGGACGAGCTGCTCGCCCACCCCCCCCGCGAGGTGACCGCGCTGCTCGAGGAGGTGAGGCACGGTGCGGACCGCGAGCGGATCGCCCTGACCGGGACGCACGCGGTGCGCGAGCTCGAAAAGGGGCTGGGGGTGCTGGGCCTGATCGCGGGCATCGCGCCGCTGCTCGGCCTCACCGGCACGGTGACCGGGATGATCCAAGCCTTCATGAGCATCGCCGCCCACAGCGGGAGCCGCATCGAGCCCTCGATGGTGGCGGGCGGCATCTACGAGGCGCTGATCACGACCGCCGCCGGCCTCTTCGTCGCCGTGCCGTCCCACGTGGCGCTGCACTTCCTCGAGGGAAGGCTCGACGGCATCGCCCTGCGCATGAAGTCCCTCACGCTCGCCGTGCTCGAAGGCAGAAACCATGGAGTTTGAGCGCCGGCGCCGGAAAAACGCCCGCATCGACCTCGCCCCCCTGGTCGACATCGTTTTCAATCTGCTGCTCTTCTTCCTCATCACCTACAGCATCTCGCTCGACCCCGCGATCCGCGTGCGGCTTCCCGAGTCGGAGACCGCCGACGCCCGGGCCGAGGAGCCGATCGTGATCAGCCTGACCCGCGAGGGGGGGGTCTTCCTCGGCGACCGGCCGCTTTCCCTCGGGGAGCTCGCCCCCGCGCTTCGGGCGGACCTGAGCCTGCTGCCGGAGCGCGCGGTCCGCATCCGCGCCGACCGCGAGGCGGCCGTGGGGCTTCTCGTCCAGCTGATCGATCGCGTGCGCCAGGCCGGATGCTCGGCCTTCAGCGTGGTCACCGAATCGCCGTAACCCTGCCTTCCCCATCCGCGGACGCCGTCGGTTCCGCACCTAAAGCAAAGGGGACGCCGCCCCGCGGCCCCCACGGCGGAGGACCGAAGCGCTTCGGGTCGGCGACGCGGCATCGGCGGCCTTCGCAGCAGGGCGCCTTAGGGAATCAAGTCTTCGGGAGATGATTTTCGGTAACGGCGAAAGCCGTGGACAGCGCCTGGGAGACCAGGCTCCGGGTCACTTCGTGCCGCGGCGACCCCCTCAGCCGCCTCGGCGGACCGCTCTCGACGAAGACGCCCCCCGAGAGCACGGCGAGCTCCTCGCAGAGCGCGGCCAGGGTCAGAAAATCATGACTGATGAAGAGCAGCGCCATCCGCCGCTCCCGCCGCAGTTCCCGAAGCAGTTCCATCAGGCAAACCTGCACGGGGAGGTCCAAGCCGCAAAGGGCCTCATCGCAAATCAAAACTTCGGGGGCGACCGCCAACGCCCGAGCCAGGACGACGCGTTGCGCCTCCCCGCCGCTGAGGCGGTCCGGGCGGCGCCCGAGAAGCGCCCGCGGCAATTGCACGGCATCGCAAAGCTTCTCCACCCCGCCCTGCTCCCGGAACCCGCCGGCGCGCAACGCCTCGGCGAGCGCTTGGCCGACCGTGAGAAAGGGATTGAGGTGCAACAGCGGATCCTGCCAGACGATCTGAACCGCCTGGCGCAGCCTCCGCCTGTCGCTCCGGCGGGAGGGATCGATGCGGCGCCCGTGAAGCAAAATTTCCCCCGCATCGAGCCGTTCCAGACCCACGAGCAGGCGCGCGAGGGTGCTTTTCCCGGATCCGCTCGGCCCCATCACCCCCAGGCTCATCCCCGGGGCCAGCGCAAGCTGGATCCCCCGCAGCACCGGACGCCGACCGCGTCCGCCGGGATCGCGGTAGCTCTTGGTCAAATGCCGAACCTCAAGGAGAAATTCCGACATCGGCTTGCCTTTCGAGAACATGGAGCGCCTCGACCAGTCGCCGGCTCTGGGGGGCCAGCGGCGCGGAAAACAGCCGGCCGGGGGGACCGACCTCGACCAGGTGTCCCTCATCCAGAACCGCCAGCGTATCCACCGTTCCGCGCAGCAGCCGCAGATCATGGCTGATCAGCAACAGGCCCGCCCGCAGGTCGTCCGCGGCCCGGCACAGAAGGGAGAGGATCTCCGCACGCACGACGGGATCCAGTCCCGCGGTGGGCTCGTCGGCGATGAGCAGGCGGCAACCCAGGCCGAGGGCCAGGGCGATCTGCACCCGCTGCCTCATCCCTCCGCTCAGCTGATACGGGTAGGCGGAAAAGGCGAAAGAAGGCAGCCCCACTTCTTCCAGCCGCCGTTGAGCCTCCCGCCGGCTCTCCGTGCGCGACATCCCGCGGACCTCCTCGAGCGCCTCGGTCAGCTGACGGCCCACGGTCAGATGAGGGTGAAGCGCCGTCGCGGCGGACTGAAAGAGAAGAAAGATATCGCGGCCGCGCACGGCGGCCCAAGCGCGGCTGTCCCCCGGAGCCATCCGCACGCCCCGGATATCGATCTCTCCTTTCCGCCACCGCAGAGGCACCGGCAGCAAGCCGCAGAGGGCGAAAGCCAGCGTGCTTTTGCCCGCTCCGGAAGGTCCGGTGATCCCCAGCCGCTGTTCGGCCTCCACGCGAAGGCTCACATCGCCGAGCACCCTTCTCGGGGGAACCGAAGAGGGATCGACGACTTCGACCCCCCGGACCTCCAGCAGCGTCATGCCCGCCTCCCCCCGGGAGGTACCCGCTGCCGCAGGCTTTCGGCGATCATCTGGCAGGACGCGGCGCAGAGGCTGACGGCCGCGGCCGGGGCAATCAGCAGCCATGGGGCGCGTCCCAGATAAAGGCGGGACTCCTCGAGCATGCGGCCCCACTCGGGCTGCGGCGGCTGGGCTCCCAAACCGAGGTAGCTCAGACCGGAGACGGCGACCAGCATCGTCCCCGTGCGCACGGCGAAGGCGACGGCTGCAGCGGGGGCGATCTGGGGCAGGAGGTAGTGCGACAGGATTCTTCCTCCGCCCAACCCCAAGGCCTCGGCGGCCGTCACGAATTCGCGACGGCGGGCTTGCCGCGTCATCGCCCGCAACCACCGCGCCCACCACGGCCAACCGACCAAGGCCAGAGCGAAGACGGTGGAAGAAAGCGAGGGGTTCATCAACCCGGCAAGGACAACGGCGAGCAGCAACGCGGGCATGGCGAGCGCCGCATCGATCAACGTCGCCAACAGGGCCGCGAGGCCGGGAGGAGCCAGCGCAGCGCTGATGCCTGCGGCCGCACCCAGAAGAAACGCGGTCGCCGAGGCGGCAAGCGCCGCGCCGAGCGATGTCCCCGTCGCGTGAAGCAGGCGGCTGGCGACGCAGCGGCCCAGCGCGTCGGTTCCCAAGGGGTACGATCTCGAGGGAGGTTCGAGACGGCGCGAGAGGTCCCCCCGGTAGGGGTCGTGGGGGGAAATCCACGGCGCCAGCACTCCGACCAGCATCAGGACGGCCAGCAGGGTCGCGCCGCAAATCCCCATTTTCCGGGAGATGCGCTCAGAAGGCATCGCCTCCTCCTCCCGGGACCTCGGCGTCCGCGACCCGCGGGCTGAGACGGCCCTCAAGCCAATCGACGGCCGTGCTGAGCCCGACGAAGGCCGAGGTCATGAACAGCAGCACCCCCTGGACGACGGGGATGTCCCGGGCGATCACCGCTTCGACGCCGAGTCTCCCCAGGCCGGGCCAGGCGAAGAGGCTCTCGACGATCACCGCCCCGCCGAGCAGTCGCCCGCCGGATAGGCCCCATAAGGCGAGCATCCGCGGCAGGGCCGCGCGCAGGACGTGACGCAGGTAGACCGTCCGCCGCCGCAACCCTTTGGCGAAGGCGAAGCGCACAAAATCCTGCGCCATCACCTCGAGCAGCAGGGCCCGCAGGATCCGCGCCTGCACCGCGGCGGCGGAAAGTCCCAGGGTGACCGTCGGCAAAACGAGGGCGCCGGGGCCGCCCCGGCCCACGACCGGAAACCAGCCCCCGGAAAGCGCCAATCCGTAAATCAGCAAAAGCCCGAGGGCGTAATTCGGGACGGCACAGGCCAGCACGGCGAGGATGCGCCCCGCCCGATCCCACCCCGGGCCGCCCGCCAAAGCGGCCGTCATGCCGAGGGCGAGGCTGAGGGTGACCAGGAAAAGGAAGGCCGTACCGGCGAGTTCGAGAGTGGCCGGCAGGCGATCGAAGATCATCCGAGCGACGGGTTCCCCCGTGCGGTACGAGCGGCCGAGGTCCAGGCGCACCGCCCGGAAAAGCCAGGACAGGTATTGCGCCGGCAGGGGGCGGTCCAGGCCCCATTGCCGCCGCAGGACCTCGATTTTCTCCTCCGAGGGGCTCTCGCTCAGCGATCCGAGCAGAATCGAAGCGGGATCCCCGGGGGCGAGGTGAAGCAGGAGAAAAGCGACGACCGATGCGGCCCCGAGCGCAAGGGCGGCACGCAGGAGAAGCCGCAGCACGAGCCACGGTTTAGCGTACATCACGACCCGACGGGAAAGGCCGGCGCCAAAGAAGGAGAAGCGCTTCGGAGACGCCGGTGAACTGCAGGCGGCCCCGTCGCCGCCGGGGATGAAGCTCCGCGGCGAGCGCCTCCTCGACCCGGTCCGCGGCAAGGTCGAACAGCGCAAAATAGCGGCGGTAGAAGTCGAAGAAGTCCTCGGCGCGTCGGTCCACCCGCACCGGCAGCTGGATCCGCTCCACGGTGAAAGAGCGGCCGCTCGCCTGCAACCAGCCCACAGCGGCGCACCCCATGTCGCCCGCCGCAAAAGGCGCCTCGCCGAAGAGCCGCCGCCAAAGCCCGGAGGTCCAGGGCAAAGCG
>JBBFLI020000010.1:0-101307 GCA_037481615.2 Desulfobacterales bacterium | reverse complement strand
GACCCCCTCGCCCCACAACACGGCGCAGCGCCGGCCGAGGCGCTCGAGCCGCCGGAAACCCCGCGGCGTCCAGACGTTGGGGAAGAAGGCGGCGAGGGCGAGGTCCGCCGGCCTCCCGGTCGAAAGCGCAAGCCAGGAGGCCCAGCGGGCCTGGAGGCGGCAGAGCCCCGCGCGCCGCGCGCGGTCCTGGACTGCCGTCACGGCCGGCCGGCTTTCATCGACGGCGAGAACGCGCAGACCGCGGGCGGCAAGGGCGGCGGCGAGCCATCCCCGGCCACAACCGAGATCGACGACGCGGTCTCCGGGGCCGAGGCCCGCGGCGCGCACAAGCGCGGCGGCCGCAGTTCGCCCCGTGGCGGGCGAAAATCCGCGCACGGCCTCGAGGAGAGCTCCGCACTCGTCATAGAACCGCCGCCAGCGTGAGGGACGGCGTCTCTGACTCTGGAGGGCCGGGTTCGCCCGCCGGGTTTCGGCCCATCGCCGCGCCCAATCGGCGGGCGAACCCGGTGGTCGGGCCGGTGCCGAGGGGCTCATGGCCGCGGCTCCTCGGCGGGTCGGCAGCGGAAGAGGTCGGGGCGGAAGACCGCATCCATTTCAAGATCGCGCACGCGGGGGCCGTGAGCGTAGAAGGCGACCTCATGGTAGAGAGGAAACATGGGCCGCTCGTCGTTCACCCGCTCGCAGAGCCGCCGGTAGAGGTTTCGGCGCCGTTGCGGATCGACCTCCGAGGCCGCCTCTTCGATCCAGCCCTCGACCTCCTCGTCATGCCAACCGGGGGAAAACGGGGCCCGCGAGGAGACGAAATTCCGGTAGTGGTGGTCGGGATCGCCGGTCAGAAACCCGGTCGGTCCGATGACCAGGTCGAATTCGCCCTGCAGGCGGGCGCGCCGGTAAGCGCCCGGTTCCTGAACCTGGATCCGCGCCGCGAGCCCCGCTTCCCGCAGGATTTGCTGGACGACCTGGGCGATCTCCAGGTAGGGCAACCTCCCGGCGAATCCCTGGTGCAGCAAGATCACCAGCTCGCGTTTTCCCTCCGCCGCCGATGGCGGCAGCGGCAAGGGGGATTCGGGCCGGATGCAGCCGAAGGCCCAGAAGGGGGCCAAGCGCGTGTGCGGGTCCGCGGCCACAACGCCGGTGTTCTCCGTCACGGCGGCGACCAGGGCCTGGCGGTCGATACGCGAGGCAAGCCAACGCCGCATCTCCCGCGCCGCAAAGGGCGACCGGCGGCAGTTGAAGATCAACTGGTGGGTGTTTCCGAGCTCCCGCCGCTTCACGGTGATCCCCGGCAGCCGGCCGAGGGCCGGGAGCTGGGATGGCAGAATCCCGCCGAAGTCCACGACGGCGTCGATCTGCCCGGCCTCGAGGGCCATCCGCCGGCTGTCGGCGTCGAGAATCGTCCGAAATACGACGGAGGCGAAGGCCGGCCGACCTTGCCAGTAACGGTCGAAGGCCTCCAGGACGATGTGCTCGCCGGGTCGTACCCGGAGCAGCCGAAAGGGTCCCGTGCCGACGAGGTTCTCCATGCGTCCGTCCTCGGTCACCGTCCCGGGATGGACGATCGGGCTCCCGTAATAGCTCACCAGGTTCGGGAAAAAAGGGATGCGGTGCTTCAGGCGGTATCTCAGGACCCGGGGCTCCGGAGCGTCCAGGGATTCGAGGTCTTTGAAGAAGTGGTTCGCATCGTAGCGTGGGTGGCGGATCAGGCGGCCGAGCGAGCGCGCGGCCGCCTCGGCGGTGAGCGGCGTTCCATCGTGGAAGCGGACCCCCTCGCGCAGGCGGAAACGCCAGGTCCAGCCGCCGTCCGGGCTGTCCCAGGACTCGGCGAGCCACGGCCGCAAGGTGAAGGTCTCATCAAGTCGTGTCAAGCCTTCCCACGTGTTGGTCGATCCGTGGAGGTAGACCTGCCCTTCGGGCCCGTTGTAGAAATCACGGCCGACACCGAGGGTGAGCGTTTGCCCCCCGGCATACGCGGCGACGGCCCAAAGCAGAAGCATCCCCGCGGCCGCCGCAAGGCCTGCGGCGGGAACCCGACGTCTCCGCGGCGGAACGGGCGGGTTCCCGCCGGCTTTCCGTAAAAGGGTCTCGTCGATCAAAAAACGTAGCGCAATCCGATGAGGGTTTCGAGGTAGAAGCCCGGTGCGACGTAGTTCAGCTCGAGCTCGTATTCCTTGTCCAGGATGTTGATCGCCGAAAGCGAGGTGGTCAGGGTCCAGTTGCGGTCCAACGGCCAGTCGCGCCAGATCTTCGCATCCACCGTCTCGTAGGATTTCATCTTGAAGTAGGGCAGGTTCGTGTTCTCGTCGTCGTAGTAGCGCGAATCGGAAAAACGCACCCGCAGGTCGGCGTTGAAGAGCCGGGGGTTCAGGTATTGCAGCCCCACGCTGCCGTGGTAGTCGGGCGCGTTGCGCAGCTGGTTGCCGTCGTTCACGTCGGTGTCCTCGATGCGGGAGCGGTTGAGGGTGAGGGAGCCGCGGAAATAGAGGTTCTCGACGATCCGCTGCACCAGGAGCGTCTCCAGGCCGTAGATCTCGGCCCCGCCCAGATTCTGGGTGCGGACGATCGAGCCGCCGGGAACCAGGGGATTTTCATCGTAGCGGTAGGAGACCATGTCCTTGATCTTGCCGTAGTAGGGCGTCACGCTGAGCGCGGTCCCGGTTTTGCCCGAGGCGAGGTCGGCTCCGAAGTCGACCATCCAGGTCTTCTCGGGTTTCAGGTCCGGGTTCGCCTCGCGCCAGGTGCGTCCGGTGCTCACGTTCTGGAAGAACCAGACCGGCGACCCCGGCCAGAAGGCCGTGCCGGCCGAGGTTCGCAGGGAGAGCCAGTCGGTCACCTTGAGGCGGGCGCCGCCGCGGTAGGTGGTGCGGTCCTTGTCCACCGAGTCGGGCCGCTGGTCCGTGGATTGGGAATCGAAGATGTCGTAGTAGCGCCACATGTCGTGGCGGATCCCGGCGACGAGCGACAGCCGCCGGTCGAAGAAGAACTGCTGGTCTTGGAGGTAGACCGCGGTGTTGTCGACCTTCCAGTGCGACTCCGATTGGAGCGCACCCGTCAACGCGTTGTAGGCCCTGCGCTCATCGCGGAAGTAGCTGTAGAAAGTCCCGACGGTCAGGGTGTTGTCACGCCCGAGGGAAAAGTCTCCTTGGAGTTCGAGGGGAATGAAGCGTCGCGGGCCCCATTTGCTCTCTTGCGTCGGGGTGGGGTCCAGCACGAGGTTTCCGCCGGCATCGAGCGAAAGCCCGCGCGTGGATTGGGAGGGGCGCAGGAAATACTGGTAGCCGCCCTTGAAGCGCAGGAGCACCCAGTCTTGGAGCGGAATCTCCGTCTGCAGGCTGGTGATCCACTGGTCGCCGTTGTCCGTCGTCACGAGGTTGGGCTGCCCTCCCGCTTGATAAGCTTCCAGGTAATGGGCGGCGATGGAAGCCATGGCGCCCTGTTCCCCGCGCCAGCCGATCTTACCGCTCAGGTGGTGCTTTTCCCAGCGCGCATCCTCCAGGGTGGAGGAAGGCAGATACTGACGTTTGCCCAGTCGCCAGAGTTTGGCGCCCGCCTCCACCGGCTGGTGCTCGTAGCCGCCGGAGTGTTCCAGGATCGCCGAGAGATAGTAATTCCAGGGACCGGTTCGGTCGCCCGCCGAGGCGATCCCCCGCAGGGTGTTGTTGCCGCCGGCGGCGACGTACCCGGCCACGCCCATGCCCTCCTGGCCGCTCCGCGTGACCACGTTCACCACGCCGCCCGAGGCGTTTGCTCCGTAGAGGGCCGAAGAGGGACCCAACAGCACGTCGATCCTTTCGACGTCATACGGGTTGATCGTCGTCGACATGATCGGCTCAAGCAACGGCAGCCCGTCCACGACGTAGATCGTCCGGCCGATGAAGTAGCCCGTTCCCCGCAGGTTGATCCACGGCGGGCCCAGGGGGTAGACCTGTCCCAGACTCACGCCCGGCAGATCCTTGATCAGCTCGCCGATGTTGGTGATGTAGGGGGCCGGTTGCTGCTCGATGTCCTCCCGCTCCACGGTATACATCGTGAAGGGGACCGACTCCGGGTCGACCCGCGTCTTGGTCGCCGTGACGACCAGGTCATCCATCCGGGCCGACGGCCCCCTCTCCGCGGCGAACGGCCCTTCTCCCGCGGCGATGACCAGCGCCATCGCCGCGACCACCCAACACATTCCGATCCGCATCGTCTCCTCCTCGACGGCGATGCCACGCCCCCGAAGCACGGGGCATCCGGTTTTCGGCACAGCGCAATTGACGGAGGGACCGGTGCGGTGTTATACGGCGTCCGGAAGCCCCCCTTCCGGGGTGTGCCTTCCCGGGAAGGCGGCTTGCCGCCTCGACCGCTGCCTGCCGCCTTCCCGTCCGGGAATGTTTGCTCGGCTCTTTTCTTTTCCCTTCCCTTTCCAAACGAAAAAGGCCAAAAAGGCCCGCTTCCCGTCTTTCCGGGTGGAGCAGGCCTTCTTGGCCTTCGTTATTGCCTGGAGCGCCGCACGCGGCGGCGATCATGTAACGAACGCCGCCGCAAAAGTCAAGAGGGGCGGGCTGGCCGGTTTTCCCTTTTCGGGCCGGCTTCGGATCGGCCGGGGCACCCGCGGCGGCTGCGCGCGAGTTTGATCTCCGCCCAGGCGAAGCCCTTTCGCCGGATGATTTTCCCGGGCCGCACCGGGATGGGCCGCGTGAACATCGGCCCCGCGGTGACGACGGTGTGAAACTCGCCGTTTTCGCCGCAGGGATCGCAGCCGGTCGGAAGCCGCGACAGAAACTTGCGGTCCCAGCGACGGCCGGCGAGGGAGGCGGGAAGACGCCGCGTGTCCACGCAGACGACCCGGGCTTCAAGCCCGGCGGCGAGCATCTCGCGGGCAAGATCCGGCGCCGGCGTCCCCCAGAGCGGAAAGAGGGGCGTGATGCCGGTGCCGGCGAGTCCCTGCTCGCGGAAGCGACGCACATCCGCCAGGTGGAGATCCCCGAAGGCCATGGCTTCGATCCCCTCGAGAACGCATCCGCGGACGAACCGACCCATGATTTCGGCGTAGGTCTCCAGGGGGCAAGGATCCGGAAGCGGAATCAGCCGCAGGGGAAGGCGGGCGGCCGCCGCCTGGCGCTCGAGCAGCGCCGGCGGGGTGCCGTGGAGGCTGGCCCGCCGGTTGCCTTCGTGGATCGTGGTGAACAACCCCCGGACGGCGACGGTGGGATCTTTTTGCAGCCGAAGAAGCGCCCAGGCGCTGTCCTTGCCGCTGCTCCAGCTGACCCACGTAAGCAGAGGTCGTTTCATGAGTTTCCGGATCGCCGTTTTCTCCAGTTCCCCCCCCCCGCCGTTTGAAAAGCGCTTTCAGGGGGCGCTCGGCGCTTCCTCCCCCCCGGGCAGATCCTCGAAAACGACGGGCACGGCCTCCTGGAAGCCGCGCAGGCAGGAGAGCAGAAGCTCGCGGATCTGGGGGTGGGCGCGGGGGCCGGTCCGCAGCGCGAAGATGTGGCGCCACTCGCGCAGGTTCGCGGTGACGACGATCACGGTTTTCAAGGCGTTCGGCAGCACCTCGCGCGCCTGCTCCGGCCGCCAGCCTGCGGCGAGGAGATCGCCGTAGGCCGCCTCGGCGGCGGCAAGCGCGGCGAGAAAACGCTCCCGCGCGGGGGGGGCCGCGGTCTCCCACCAGACCGGCTCGATGAACTCCATCTCGCGGCCGCCGTAGTTCACGTAGCGCGTCGACTCCTGGGAGAAGCTCGCCAGCCGATGCCGCACGAGCTCATGGGTGACGCCGCGGTTGGTCGTGAACTCGACCGTGGCCGTGGCATGCTCGATGACCGAGTGGTGCCCGAGCCGGACGATGCGGCGCACGAAGGGGGCGGCGGTCCCCTCGCCGATCCGCTCCTCGGAGCGGTAGCAGACGCGCCCGGCGCGCTCGATCACCTCCAGGGCATCCTCCGGCCGCCGGACCCAACGCCATCCCTGTTTGACGAGTCTCATCGCTCGACCTCCGTTTCCGCAGCCGCCGGCCGGTCGGCCCGGGGGCCGCGCCGACCGTTCGGGACGAGGTTCACCCGGGGAAGGCCGCCCGCGGTCGCCTCGACCGACAGGCGGCAGCCGTAGGCCTGCGCGAGCGGGGCCTCGGCGATCACCGCCTGCGGCGGCCCCGCGGCGAGGATCTTTCCCGCCGCCAGCAGCACCATGCGGTTCGCATACATCGCGGCTAGGTTCACGTCATGGGAGACGAGCACCACCGTGACCCCCCGCTCGGTGCGCAGCGCCTCCATCAGGTCCATGATCTGGGCCTGGTGGGCGAGGTCGAGGTAGGCGGTCGGCTCGTCGAGCAGGAGAATGCGCGGCCGCTGGCAGAGGGCGCGGGCGATGAGCACCCGCTGGCGCTCGCCTCCGCTCAGGCGGTCCACGCGGCGGTGGGCGAGATGCCCGGTCCCGGTGAATTCCATGGCCTCGCGCGCGATCGCGACGTCCTCGGGGGTTTCCAGGCCGAGGAGCCCCTGGTGCGGGGCGCGGCCGAGCAGGACGTATTCCGCGACCCGGAAGGGCGCCTCGAAGGAGGCCGCCTGGGGGACGAGTGCGGCAAGCCGCGCGAGCTGCCTGCGGCGGTAGCGGGAAAGCGGCAGCTCGAAGAGGCGGAGGCTTCCGGCGTGGGGCCGGAGCAGACCGCAGAGCAGCTTCAGGAGCGTCGTCTTGCCCGAGCCGTTCGGGCCGATGATCACGAAGTAGTCCCCCTCCTCGACGCGGAAGGAGACGCCCTCGAGGACGGGGGTCTCCTCGTAGGCGAAGCAGACCCCGGAGACCTCGATCGCCGCGCTCATCGGACCGCCCGGCGCAGGAGGAAAATGAAGGTGGGCGCCCCGATGAGGGCGGTCACCACGCCGACCGGCATCTCGCCCTGCCGCGGCAGCACGCGCGCAAGCAGATCGCAGAGGATCATGTAGGAGGCCCCGGCGAGGACACAGGCCGGGACGAGCACCCGGTGGTCGGGCCCGAAGAGCAGCCGCATGAGGTGCGGCATGACCAGCCCCACGAAACCGAGCAGCCCGCAGAGGCTGACGCTCACCCCGACCATGAGCGAGGTGAGGGTGAGCAGCCCCCAGGTGAGGGCCTCGAGCGGGACCCCCAGGCTGCGGGCGGCGTCCCGGCCGAGCAGGAGGAGGTTCATCCCGTGGGAGAGAAAGAAGAGCGCCGCCGCGCAGGCGGCCGTCACCGCGGCGAGCAGCACGACCTGCTCCATGGCGGCGAGCGAGAGGTCCCCCATCAGCCAGGAGAGGATGTTGAAGAGCCGCACGTCCGAGGTCACCGAGATGAGGAAAAGGATCACCGCGCCGCAGAAGGCGTTGATCATCACCCCGGAGAGCAGCAGGGCGTCTTTGCCGAGCGCGGTCTTCCACGAGGCGAACAGCACGAGCAGCCCCACCGTCCCCAGGGCCCCGGCGAAGGAGGCGAGGCTGCCCCAGGGAAAGCGCGGCAGGCCGGCGAGGATGCCGAGAATCGCCCCGATCGCCGCCCCGCCCGAGATCCCGAGGATGTAGGGCTCGGCGAGCGGGTTGCGGAGCAGCGCCTGGAAGACGAGTCCCCCGAGGGAGAGCACGGCCCCCGTCAGGGCCGCCAGCAGGACGCGCGGCAGGCGGATCTTCCAGAAGATGTCCGCCAGCACGGGGTCGTCCAAGGGGATCCCGGCGAGCGCGCGGAAGAGGGCTTGCGGGCCCCCGCCGCCCGAGCCCCAGGCGAGCCCGGCCAAGACCGCGGCGGCGAGCAGGGGAAGAAGCAGCAGCTTCACGCGCACGATCCGCGCAAGGGGAAGCGGCGTTCTCACGGGGCGGCGATCTCCGGGTGGACGAGACGCGCAAGCTGCTCGAGCCCGTCCACGAGCCGCGGGGCCGGGCGGTTGAAGACGGCCGCGTCCACGACGTGGACCCGGCCGTCGCGCACGGCGGGGATCCGCGGGAAGCGCTGCCAGGCCCGGCGCACGGCCTCGAAATCCGCGCCCTGGCTCATCGTCGTGATCACGACCACCTCGGGGGCCAGCCGCAGGAGGTGCTCGGGGCTGTAGTGCGGGTAGCCCTCCGCCTCCCCGGCCGCGTTTTCGCCGCCTGCCGCCTCGATCAGCTCGTGGAGGAACGTGCCGCGGCCCGCGGAGACGACGGGGTCGACCCCGATCTGGAAGAAAACCCGCGGCCGCCGGCCGGCGCTTTGCGCGCGCAAGGCGACTTGCGCAATCCGCCGCTCGAGGTCGGAGGCGACCTCCTCGGCCTTTTCCGCCGCATTCAGGAGCCGCCCGATCTCGCGGACGCTTGCGATCATGGCGGCGAGCCCCATGGGGTGGGTAACATACACCGGAATGCCGAGCGCTTCCAGCCGTTCGACCGCCGCGCGGGGGTTTCCGTCGCGGGTCCCGATGCAGAGATCGGGCCGGAGGGCGGCGATGCGCTCGATGTCGAGCTGGATGTAGGTGCCGACCCGGGGGATGCGGATCGCCTCGGGCGGGTGATCGGCGAAGCGGGTCGTGCCGACGAGCCTGTCCCCGCGGCCCACGGCGAAGACGATCTCGGTCACCGACTCGGCAAGGGCCACCACGCGCCGCGGTTCGGCGGGAACCTCGAGCCTGCGGCCGAGCTGGTCGAAGAGCACCCGTTTTTCCGCGGCCGCGGCCTCCCCGCCGACGAGAAAAAGCAGAAAGACCGGCGCAAGGTGCGCAAGGCGGCGGGAAAGAGAGCCGCTCATCGCCTTCTCCGCAATCCCCCGCCGGCCGCCGCCGCTGCGAGGCCGACGAGAAGCGCAAGACCTCCGGGCGGGCCCGAGGCGCCTGCGGCGACGGCTGCAAGAAAACAGCCCCCGCCGCCCACCCCGGCCTTGCCGTCGGGCGGAGGGGAGCCCGTGGTCTCCCCGGCCAGGGCGACTCCGCCCGGGTCCACGATCACGCCGTCGGCCCTGCCGTCGCCGTCCAGGGCGCCCCCATCCTCGAGGGGGAGCGTGACCGCGCGCCGGTCGGCGCGGAAGCGCGCCGCGGCGACCTCGCGCCAGCCGCGGATCGCATCGTACTTGAACCAGGCATACCCCGCCGGCGCCGCCTGCGAGAGGTGGACCGTGAGCGTCGCCGCCCGCCCCGGCGCCGGCAGCCGGATCCGCATGCCCACCAGGCCCAGGAGCGTATCCTCCGGGGCGTTCGCCCCCGCGGGCAGGTCCTCGAGGTCGAAGGCCTGGGCGGCCTCGATCACCGCGTCGTCCTCGGCGACGGAAAGCGCGATCTCGCCTCCGCCCGCGGCCGCGGCGAAGACCTTGAAACGCTCGCTCACCTGACGCACATCGGGGATGCCGTCCCCGTTCAGGTCGGCCGGGTTTCCCGGGGCGAGTTCCTGCTCATCGGGGATGCCGTTATCGTTCCCGTCGCGCGGGACCGCCGTGGTGGTGAAGGAGAAGACCTCCGACCAGGGGGAGGAGACCCCCCGGCCGTCAATATGTTGTATGCGCCAATACAAGTTTTTCCCGGGGGGGATCCACAGGGCCGAGAGGGGAAGCTCCGTCAGGGCATGGGGGGTTACAAGATCGACGCGCAGGTTCGTGAAAGCCTCGTCCTCGGCCACCTGCCAGCGGCTCTGGAAGTGGAAATCGCCGTCGCCCTCGTCGGGGTCGCGGAAAGCCCCGGAGCGCAGCGTCACCTCGAGGGGCACGCCCGTCGCCCCGTCGGCCGGGGAGAGCAGTCCGGGTGCCGCGGGCGGGGAGTTTTCGGTGAGCACGTGGCGCACGCCGACGGCATCCAGGTCGAAGCCCGCGCTCTGGGAGGTGGGGTGAGGGTCGTAGATGGGGTTCCCCGCGGAGTCGCTTGCCGAGCCGTCGCCCACGAGATCGATCAGCCGCACGTGGGTGATCGCCCCCAGGTCGACGAGAGCCGCCCGAACCTCGGGTTTGCCTGCAAGATCGGAGAGATCGAAGGGGGTTCCCCACCCCTGGCGGTATTTGCCGGCCAGACCGTCGATGTCCGTGGGGTCGACCGCACCGAAGGAGCCGACCGGCCCGGGGGTGAGCGAGCGGTTGTCGAAACGGGCGAAATGGATCCCGTCCGAGGAGACCTCGACCCAGGCGAGCTCGAGAAAGTTGTCGCCGAAGGCGTTCTCGAAGACGGCGAAGTCCCAGCCTGCACCGTTCGCGATCGGCCGCTCGAAGGTGAGCGTGATCCGGCCCCCGTTTCCCAGGCTCACGACGTCGTAGGAGTCCCCGGCCGCCTTGCCGAGCGCCTTCTGCGGCGTCTGCCAGGTGGAGGAGACCTCCGTCCCGGGGATGTACTCCGTCCAGCCCGAGGCCCAGGCACGGAGTGCCGGATCGTCCTTCGAGACCGCCGTGCTGCCCGGCTGCCCGGCGGCCGGGGCGTAAGGCCCGGCCAGGCAACTGCCGGAAAAAAGGAAAAAGGCCGCGGCCAGGGCGCAAAGCGGGGCGAGCGGCGCCGCCCAGCCGCCCGCCTGCGGCTTCCCCGCCGCCGGGGGAGCCGGGTTCAAAAACTCCATTGCAGGCCTCCGTAGAAATTCCGCGTCGGCATGGGGTAGTAGGTCTCGCTGAAGGCCGTCGTGGCGTAGAGCTCGTCGAAGAGGTTGTTCACCCCGGCGAAAACCTTGAACCCGCGCCAGCTGTAGGCGACCTTGAGATCGACCACGCGGTAAGCGTCGATCGCGGCGAAGCGGCGCGAAGAGAGGCTGCTTCCGTCCTCGCGCTCGCCGACGAAAGTCCCCAGCAGGGATACGGTGAGGGGGGCGATCGGCCGCCACTCGAGCCCCAGGTTGCCGCTGTGCCGCGGAACCAGCGGGACGTCGCGGCCGGGGTCGAGGAACCGCGCCCGGGTGAAGGTGTAGTTCCCGCGCAGGGTGAGCCGCTCGGTCGCGAACAGGCGGGCCGAGAGCTCCGCCCCCAGGCGGCGGGTCGTCTCTTCGTAGTTCCGGTTCAGGCGCAGGTTGGGGTCGAAGGCGATCTCGTCCTCGATCTCGAAGCCGAAGAGGGTGACGCCGGTCTCGGCGCGCCTTCCCCAGCGCTCCCGCCAGCCGACTTCGAGATGCCGCCCGTGCTGGGGTTTCAGGTCGTCTTCGGCGAGAGCGAACTCGTCCACGTTGGGGATGCGGAAACTCGTCGCCGCGGAGAGAAAGAGCGAGGTTTCCTCCCCGGGGGTCCAGACGAGCCCGGCCTGCCCGGCGAGATCGCGGAACCGCCGGTGGAACTTCCCCCCGTTCACCCAGCGTTCCGTGCCGCCGAAATTGACGAGCCGGTCGTTGCGGAAAGCGCCGCGGAAGAGATGGGCGCGTCCCCCGAGGTCGAGGCTCACCTCGCGGCGCCAGCGGGTGCGGTGCAGGGCGAAGAGGGCGCCGTCGGCGAAGTCGCTGTTCTTGCGCTCCCGCTGATCGAGACGCTCGGTCACGTACTCGGTGCCCGAGGCCTCGGCCCCGAGCTGGAGCGTATGGGACAGCGGGCCGGTTTCCCACTCCCCCACCCAGCCGGCCTCCAGGGTGAGGCTCGTCTCGTCGAGCGTGCTCCACTGGCTGCTCTTCGGCTTGAGCGGCGTGTAGCCGAGGACGTATTCGCCGGCGCGGTCGCGCAACCCCCCGAAGAGGCGGAAGATGCCCGCACGACCGAGATCGGCCTCGATTCCGGTGCGCAGGCGGGCCTCGTCGGTCTGCGCGGTATCCTGCGGGCTTGCGGACTTTCGCCTCCGGCTCTTCGCGTCGATGTCCTCGATCGGGACCCCTCCCGGCAGGCCCTGCCGGTCGGTATGGTATGCGGCGTTCAGGTGGGCGACCAGTCCCCGCATATGGTCCCGGTCCACGCGGTCGGAGAGGTCGTAGCGGGCGCGCAGGCCCGCGTCCTTCTTGGTGAGCCCGCCGTTTTCGCGGTAGCCGTCGGTGTCGAAGAGGGAGGCGTTCAGCGCGAGGTTGAGGTCGCCCGCGCTTCCCCCGCCCGCGGCGCGGGCGTCGAAGGTGCCGTAGCTGCCGTAGGCGCCGTAGAGGCTCCCGGAGGGCTTGGCGGCGCCGCGCTTGGTGATGATGTTCACCACCCCGCCCACCGCCCCCGAACCGTAGAGCACCGAATTCGCCCCGCGCACGATCTCGATACGCTCGATCTCGTCGATCGGGAGGGTCGAAAAATCGGGCCCGGAAAGATCGGGCGGGTTGAGCCGGAAGCCGTCCACCAGCACGAGCACGTTGCTCGCCGCGGTCTCCCCCATGCCGCGGATGTCGATCCCTGCATTCTTGTCGGTCCCGAAGAGGCTCCGCAGGATCACGCCGGTCTCACGCGCGAGCAGCTCGGGGACGAAATTGCTCGTCGCCCGGGCGATGTCCGCGGCGGTGATCACGGTCACGTTCCGCGGGGTTTCGCGGATCTCCTCCTCGAAGCGCGAGGCCGTGACCACGACCTCCTCCATGGCGAAGCGCTCGGCGGAAGGGGGCGTCTGGGCCGCGGCGCAAACCGCCGCCGCGGCCCAGAGCAGCCCGGGGAGGAGAAGACCCCGCCGGAGGCCGGGGAGCCTCGAGCGGCGGGGTCCGGTGGGGGAGAGGGTCCGCATGAACCGCATCGCCGGCCTCAGCAGGCCTTGCGGCCGCCGCGCTTTCCGGGGGGCTGCAAAACGGCCGCCGCAAGCAGAAGCGCGAGCATCGCGGCGAACATCGCATGGGCGGCGGGGATCTCCGTTTCCGCGGCGGCGAGGAAACAGCCCCCTCCGCCCCCACCGCCTCCTTCCGTCGAGTCCGCCACCCCGACCCCGCCGGGGTCGAGGATCTCGCCGTTCACCACGCGGTCGGCATCCCCCGCTCCACCGTCCTTCAGGGTGAGGGTGACCGACTTGCGGTCGGCGCTGAAGACGGCGTTCGCCGAATAATCCTGCCAGCCGGAGATCGGGTCGTACTTGTACCACTTCGCCCCTACGGGTGCGGCCTCCGAGAGGTAGATCCGCACCTGGGCCTCCTCGCCGCCTGGAACCGAAAGGCGCAGCCGGATCAGCCCGAAGGGCAAGCTCGCCGGCCTTCCCGTCGTGTCGGCGACGGTCGCCGGATCGACCGCCTCCAGGGCGTCGACCCCCGCTTCCGGCGAGACGGCGGCGGCGCCGAGCTGGCGGCCCGCCGCCCCGGCCGCGTTCACGGCGAGGATCGTCTCCGGCTGCTGCACATCCGGGATCCCGTCGCCGTTCAAATCGACCGTCGCTCCGACCCGCTGGTCCGCGGGGACCCCGGAGGCCCGCTTCTTCCAGAGGGAGAGGAACTCGATCGCCCCGTCATCGCCCCCCCCGCTGAAGGGCGCCATGCCGCTGATGAACAGGGAGGCCCCGTCGAAGGCGAGCCCCTGGGCGTCACGGCGGGTCGCGGCGATTTCGACCCGGCTCGATCCGTCGAGGACGAAAATCTTTTTGCCCCCCCCTGTCGCCACATGGATTTTGCCGTCGAAGCCGCGCACGGCGCCGGCAACCCCCCCGGGAAAGGTGAAGCGGTCGGGGGTCAGGGCGCCGGTCCGGGTGTCCACCTCGTGGAAGTAGCCGTCCCCGCCCCAGACGGACTCGCCGTAGAGGACCGTCGTCGGATCGAGAAACACGAGCGGCCCGTTTCCGCCGCTGTGGGGCTGGGTGAAGGAGGCCCTCTCGGTCACCGCGGAAAAGCCCGCGTTCACCTGGTGCAGGTAGAACTGGTTCCCGGCGCCGAAGAAGTCGGCCGAGGCGAACCAGACGGTTCGGTCCCAGGGGTTCTCGGCGAAGGCGTAGATCGCGCCGGGGACCCCCGTGTCGAGCTCGCTGTAAGCGGCCGGCCAGGGGTCGGAGAGCTTCACGCGGTAGATCTTCGCGGAAACCGCGTTGTCGTGAAAGTAGAGGTGGCCGTCGGCGGAGACGAGAAACCCCTGCACCGCGGAGAAAGCCGTGGCGAGGGGGCTTGTGTCGCAGACCAGCACGGAAGCGCCGCTTGCCGTGTCGTAGCCGTGGATTTTGCCGTCCGCCCCGGCATAGAGAATGAACCCGTTGTAGAAGGCGATCGAGGAGGCGTAGGCGAAGGCCGCGGGCGAGGGGTTCGGGAGCAGCCCCCCGAGATGGTCGGAGGAGAGGGCCTCGATCGCCGCGACGGGGCTCGGGTCGAAGAGGGTGTTGAAGCGCACCCGGCCCGGCTCGGACCCCCCGAAGGGGACCATCTCGCTCACGTAGAATTTCCCCCCGCCGAACTGCAGCCCTTGGGCCTCGTCGCCGCTCGCGGCGATTTCCGTGGCGGTCGAGCCCGAAATGCGCAGGACCCGCTTTCCACCGCCCGAGACGGCGAAGATCTCCCGGTTGTAGCCGTGGGTCGCGTCGGCGAGCCCGCCCGGGACGGTGAGGTGGTTTTCCTCGATCACCTCCCCGGTGTTCGCGTTCACGAGGTGAAAGTAGCCGTCCCCGCCCCAGACGGACTCGCCGTAGAGGACCGTGGCCGGACCGTTGAAGAGGAGGGGGCCGTTTCCGCCGCCTGCCGGGTGGGGCTTGACGAAGGCGGCGCGCAGCCGCACGGCGGCGAAACCGGCCTGGATCTCGTGCAGGTAGAAGTTGTTCCCGGCCCCGAAGAAGTCGGCCGAGGCGAACCAGACCGTGCCCGTCCAGGGGTTCTCGGCGAAGGCGTAGATCGAACCGCCGACCCGCGTGTCGAACTCCTGGAAAAGGGCCGGCCAGGGGTCGGCGAGACGAATGCGGTAGATCTTGGCCGTCGTCCCGTTGTCGTGGAAGTAGAGATGGCCGTCGGAGGCGATGAAAAAGCCGCCGATCGAATAATACGGCGGGGTGAGGCTGCTCGTGTCGCAGACGAGGGTGGAGCTGCCGCCTTCGACATCGTAGGCGTGGATCTTGCCGTCGTCTCCGGCGTACAGGAGCTTTCCGCCGTAGTAGCCGATCCCGGCGGCGTAGGCGAAGGTCGGCGGGTTGGGCTCGGGGAGCGCCTGCGCCTGGTACGGGGCAACAGGGGTGAGGGCCGCCTGAGCCGCGCCGAACCCGAAGCCGGCGACGAACAGTGCAACCAAGAGCACTTTCGCGTTTCGCAGCAGCAGCATATCATCCCTCCTCTTCTTCGGATGGCGATTCCGATCGGCTCGAACCGGTTCGGGCATGGGGGGAGTCGGGCTGGCGGCTTGCTCCCCCCATGCCCCGTGCGTGGCGCCCTCGCCCAAGGTGAACCACGCACGCACTGCAGACCGCGCTTTTCTCTGCCTCGCCCCGCTCCCCCGTCCCCACCCCCGAGGGCTCAGCTCCGGGAGCAGCAAAGGCGCGGCATCGGCCGGCACGCGGGCTCATCTTCCGGGGGCGCGCCAATCGCCTCGCGCACGCGGGCCATGTGCCGTGCCATGGCCGCTGCCGCCGCTTTCGGGTCGCCCGCCGCGACGGCCTCCACGAGGCGCTCGTGGTCGGCCTGGAAGGGCGCAAGGGCCTCCGGCCGCAGGCGGACGGCCTCCATGACCAGCGGTGCGATCAGGGCGCGGACGATGCCCAGCAGGTGCGCCATGAAGGGGTTCCCTGCGGCCCCGGCCAGCGCCTGGTGGAAGGCGGCATCCTGTTCGAGAAAGGCCTCCGGGCCCCCGCCGCGCAGCGCCTCGTCCATGGCGGCGCATCGCCGGTGCAGCCCCTTCCACACGGCGGCGCGGGAGTTTCCGGCCGCAGCCCGGGCGCTCGCCAGCTCCAGAATGGCGCGCGTCTCGGCAAGCGCCGCTGCGCCTTCCGCGCCCTCCACGCGAGGGGGAGGGGAAACGCAGGGGAACCCCGGGCGCGGGCCGCCGCGGACGAAAGTGCCCGCCCCCTGGCGCGGTTCGAGGATCCCGGCCAGCGTGAGCGAGTAGAGCGCCTCGCGGAGCGTGTTGCGGGAGACGCCCAGGCGAGAGGCGAGTTCGGCCTCGCGCGGAAGTCTTTCCCCGGGCTTCCATTCGCCCCTCTCGAGCAGGCGGGTCAGCTCCTCGACGACGGCATCGGAGAGCTTCCGTCTTCCGATCTTGCGGAGCACCATGACGAAAAAAGCCCTTCAAGCGCGATGGGCTTGAAGGGCTGCACCCAGTTTGCTTCGCCTTCAGCGGCGGCCGCTCCTCCCCGTCCGAGCGCGGGGGTCCGGCCCTTTTGGCGAGGCAGGTCTTCTGGCTCCCCCGCCCGCCCGGCGGCCTTCCCATCCCGCTCGCTCCGGGACAGTGGCTTCAGGGTGCCGGGCAGGTTCCCCCTCGCCCGAGGCGAAGGGGCGGGGTTACAGCGGCGGGACCGCTCCCGGTTCACACGGGATTCCCTATTAAGCCGCAAACAGGCACCTCGCCTGCCGCGGCCCATAACGCACCGGCTCGATCCTTGTCAACAGCAAAATCGACGCGCCGGCGGGCGAGCCTCGCCGGCGCGGGAGACCGGCCCCGGCAAAAGCGACGGCCGACCGGGGCCGCGGCCTCAGGGGGCGGAAACCGGGTTCGGCGCCTTCCCCGGCCCGGTCGGGGGCGTGATCATCCCCGCGGAGACGACCATCTTGATCGCCTCCTCCACGGTCATCTCGAGGAAGACGAGATCGCGCCGCGGCACGAAGAGGAGAAAGCCCGAGGTGGGGTTGGGGGCTGTGGGGACGAAGACGCTCAGCGCCGCGGAGGGAAGCCGCGCCTGGACCTCGCCCCGGCAACTCCCGGTCACGAAGCCCATCGCCCAGAGCCCGGGGCGCGGGAACTCGAGGAGGACCACCTCGCGGAAGGCGTGCGAGCCCCCCGCCATGGCCGTGTGGAAGACCTGCTTGAGGGTGGCGTAGATCCCGCGCACGACCGGCATGCGCTCGAGCAGCGCCTCGGAGGCGCGCAGGAGAAAGCGGCCGAAGAGGTTGCGCGCGGACCAGCCGGCCAGGGTGAGAAAGACGATCACGAGCAGAAGCCCGATCCCGGGCACGGAAAACGGGAGATAGGTGTCGGGGTTGTAGCGCGCGGGAACCAGCCGCCCCACCCCCGTGTCGATCCAGAGGAGGAAGGAGACCGCGAGGTAGGCCGTGATCGCCAGCGGCGCGGTGACCAGCACCCCGGCGAGAAAGTAGGCCCGCAGGCGCGCGGAGAGGCTTCGCTTCCCCGATCGGGGTGCGGCGGGATCGTCCATGGGGCCTCCTCAGCGGGGGATCTCGAGCACGACCTTGCCGATGTTGCGGTTCTCGCGGATGATGTCGTGGGCCGAATCGGCCTGCGGAATCGGCAGGACGCGGTCGATCATCGGTCGGAGCTCGCCGGACCGGAACCGCGGCAGGATGCGCTCGCGGAAACGCCGCACGATCTCGACCCGCTCGGCAAGCGGCCGCGGCCGCAGGCGCGATCCGATCAACCGCAGGCTCTTGCCCAGGATGAGGGCGAGATCGATCTCCGAGCGGCTCCCGCCCATCACCCCGATGAGGACGATCCGGCCGCGGGGGGCGAGCAGTTCGAGGTTGCGCCGGAGGTGGGAGGCGCCCACGGGGTCGAGAATCACGTCCACGCCGCGGCCGCCGGTGCGGGACTTGAGCTCGACCGCGAAATCCTGGGTCTTGTAGTCGAACGCCTCCTCGGCGCCGCAGCCCCGGCAAGCGGCCAGCTTCTCGGGGCCGCCCGCGGTGGCGAAAACGCGGGCGCCTTCGGCGGCGCCGAGCTGGATCGCGGCCGTGCCGACCCCGCTCGCCCCGGCGTGGATCAGCACCGTTTCCCCGGATTTCAGCCCGGCCTCCTCGCAGAGGTTGAGGTAGGCGGTGATCCAGGCCTCGGGGACGGCCGCGCCCTGGGCGAAGGACCAGCCCTCCGGCAGCGGAAGCAGGAGCCCGCCGGGGACGGCCGCCCGTTCGGCGTAGCCCCCTCCCGGGAGGAGGGCCATCGCCCGGTCGCCCGGGCGCCAGCCGGAAACCGCCGGTCCGACCTCGGCCACCACCCCGGCCGCTTCGAGACCGAGGATCTCGGTCACTCCCGGAGGGGGCGGGTACCGGCCGCGGGCCTGGAGGAGATCGGCGCGGTTGACGGCCGTGGCGTGTATCTCGAGGAGCACCTCCGCCGGCCCGGGGCGCGGGTCGGGGACCTTTTCCCAGGAAAGCCGCGGCTGTCGCGGCCCGGGTTTCACGACGATCGCCCTCATGGCGGTCCCCCTTCGTCGGCTCCCTCCTCCGCCGCATCCGGCCCGTGCGCGAGCCGCCGGCGGAAGAGGCGCAAGACCGTTTCGACCGGCCGGCCGAAGAGGAAATCGAGCAGCCCGGCATCGAGCCCCCCGCGGCCGACGAGAAGCCGCCGCAGCTCGGCGTCGTAGTGCGCCATCTCCGCCAGCCGTTGCGCCGCGGGGCCCTCCCCGGTCTGAAGAAGCCTCCAGGCCGTCCCGAGGTCGCAGCGGCGCTCGTGGTCGAGGACCAGATCCCGGAAGTGCGGCGCCGCCGCGAGCAGATTGATCCGGGTGAGCCGCCCGCGGGGATACGCCTCCAGCAACGGGTGCGGGTCCCGGCAGTCGAGGAGCCGGCATTCGCGGGGACGGCGCTCGTAGATACGGCAGGCGCGGGAGGCCTCGTCGTAGAGGCGGCAGGCCCAGCCCCCGCCCGCGCCCTTCACCTTGACGATCTCGGCGGCAAGCTGCACCAGGCCGGGTCGCATGGGCTCGCGAACCCATTCGCCGCGTCGCACGGTGAAGAGATCGCGCAGGGGGATCCCCCCCTCCTCCACGAGCGGCCGGTCCTCCTCGTGCAGGGCGGGCCCCCCTCTCCGGCAGCAGGCGCCGCAACGGCGGCAGGAAGGCGAGGTCGCGGCGGGCATGGATTTTTTCCTACCAGAGGAGCGCCCCGGCGGGCAAGGGCCGCGGATCCCGCTTGGTCTTGCTGGGCATTTGGGCTATAGTCCCCGCCGGGGGGGGAAGGGAACGGGATTCCCCCCCGGAAGGGAGAGACGGCCATGAAGGTTTCCCTTCGCGAGATCGCCGACGCCCCGACCACGATCGAGTTCGAGATTCCCGCGGAGCGTTTTCCGGTGCTCCGGGAAATGGCGCTCCGCGGCGAGGCCTCCTTTGCCGGGCCGATCGCCAGCCGCCTCCGTCTGCAGCGCGTCTCCGAGCTGATCGAGGTCGAGGGCTCGGTCGCCTGCACGGTGAGGCTTTCCTGCGCGCGGTGCCTGACGGTGTTCGATTTCCCGATCGCCGCCGAGATCCGGCTCGCCTACGGCCGCCGGCCGCCCGCCGCCGAGGCCGCGGAGGAGTCGGAAGACGTCGATCCCGAAGAAGCGGATCTCCTCCCTTTTTCGGGCGAGGAAATCGACCTCGCCACCGGGATGCAGGAAGAGATCGTGCTCGCGCTTCCGATCCGTGCGCTCTGCCGCGAGGATTGCCGGGGCCTCTGCCCGCACTGCGGGGCCGACCTGAACCGCGGGCCCTGCGCCTGCCCGCGGCAGGAGAAGGCGGGGCCTTTCGCCGCCCTGCGCCATCGGAAGATCGGAGCCCCATGAGCGAGCCGCCATTCCAGAGCCGGGAGGACCCGCCCTGCCCTCCCCGGCCGCGGTCGGGGTTGCTTGCGCAGGCCGGGCGCTTCGCCTGGCAGGTCCTGCGCGAATTCCAGCGCTGCCAGGGGCTGCTGCTCGCCGGCGCGGTCGCCTACTACACGCTGCTCTCGATCGTCCCGCTTTTGGCGCTCCTGCTCGTGGGGCTTTCGCATTTCGTCGATTCCGAGCAGCTCATCCACACCGTCGCCGACAATCTCGAACTGCTCATTCCCGGCTACGCCGAAAGCCTCGCCGAGCAGGTGCGCATGTTCCTCGCGCGGCGGCACCTCGTCGGCGCGGTCGGCTTCGTGATCATGCTCTTTTTCAGCTCCATGGCCTTCTCGGTCCTCGAAAGCGCGATGGCGGTCATCTTCGCCCACCGCAAGCAGGCCCTGCGGCGCCCGCTCTTCGTGTCGGCGATCATCCCCTATGCCTACATCTTGCTCCTGGGCCTGGGCTTTCTCCTCGTCACGCTGATCGCCGGCGCCCTCGACGCGCTGGAACGCCAGCAGCTGCTGATCCTGGGCCGGGAGATCCCGCTGCGCGGTTTCGGCCGCAGTCTGCTCTACCTCCTCGGCATGGGCGGCATGGCGCTGCTGTTGACCTCCTTTTACCTCGTCATGCCCGTCGGGCGCATCTCGCTCACCCACGCCCTGACCGGGGCGGTGACGGCGACGCTGCTCTGGGAGATCGTCCGCCGGGCGATCGTCTGGTACTACGCGCGGCTGTCCTTTGTGAACGTGATCTACGGCTCGATTGCGACCACCGTCGTCGCGCTGCTCAGCATCGAGGCCGCGGTCATCATCGTGCTCCTGGGGGCCCAGGTGATCGCCGAGTTCGACCGCCGCCGCCTCGCGGGGGGCGGAAGAAAGGAACCCGCCCCATGAACCCGCGGCGGATGGCTCTGTTCGCGCTCGTGCTCGCCGCCTGCGCGCCGCTCAAGCCGCCTGCGGCGCCCGAGGACCCCGCGGCCGCAGGACACCTGGTGGTGGTGCGCAGCGACGCCCTCTTCGACTGGGGGGTGCGGATCACGGTGCGCGTGAACGGCGAGCCGGCCGCGCGGCTGCGGGCGGGGGAGCACCGGGAGTTCCGCCTGGCGCCCGGCGTGTACACCGTCGGGGTCGCCGACCGCGAAATCGCGGTCGCCGTCGAGACGGGCCGGACCGCCTATTTCCTCATCCGGCCCCTGGAGTCGCCCTCGGGTTTCGAGCTCGAGCGGCTCGACCCCCGGCGCGGCGCGGAGTGGGCGGCGCGCACGCGGCCCGCCCCTTGACGGCCGGGGTGCCGCGGGGCAAGCCTCAGCCTTTCGCCGCCCGCTCGCGCAGGATCTTGAGGACCTCCTCGGGGGGGTTTTTGGCCAGGATGTCGCGGAACTGGTCGCGGTAGTTCTTGACCAGGCTGATCCCCTCGACGATCACGTCGTAGACGCGCCAGGCGCCCTCCGGCGTGCGGATCAGGCGGTAGTCGAGGGGGATCTTCTTGCCGTCGCCGGTCAGGATGTTGCTCGTCACCTCGGCCTGCCCCTCGCGCAAGAGGGTTTCGCGCTCGAAGACGACCTTTTCGTTCGAGTAGGAAAGCAGCCGGTCGGCGTAGGTCTTCTCGAGGAGATCGCCGAAGAGGCGGACGAATTCCTCCTGCTGGGCGGGGCTGAATTTCGCCCACTCCCGGCCGAGCGTGCGCCGCGAAAGCTCGGTGTAGTCGAAGATCTCGTTCACGATCGAGCGGATCTTGGCGATCTTCGCCTCCCGGCCCTCGTTGCGGAAGGCGGGGTCCCCCAGGGTGCGCAGCACGCGGTTCACCTGGGTTTCCACCGTCTCCCGAGGGGAGGCGGCGGCCGCCGCCCCGGCCGGGGCCGCAGCCAGCGCCGAGACAAGTCCCACGCAAAGAACGACGAATCGCATCCGGGTTCCTCCCTCCGCCGCGTCGCCCGTAAACCCCGGGCGCACACGGAAATCGCCGCCCGGTCCGGCGGGCGGCCGTTCACTTTTTCACGTCGCCGAAGGCGTAGCGGCCGACGAGGTCCATGATCTCCGTCGGCGACTCGGTTTCGAGGATGCGCCCGCCGGGCTGGAGGACCTCGCCGCTGCCCCCGGGGTCGATGCTCACGTAGCGGTCGCCGATCAGCCCCTCGGTCTTGATCGAGGCGATGGCGTCGTCGTAGATGCGGATCCCCCGGCGGATCCGGAGCTCGACCACCGCGAAGCGCTGCTCCGGGTCGAGGCTGAGCCGGCCGACACGGCCGATCTCGAGACCGTGCATCACCACCGCGCTCCCCGACCGCAGGCCGGTCACGCGGTGGAAATGCGCCGAGAGCGGGTAGCTGTCGTCGGCGAGAAGCCCCAGGTCGCCCAGCTGAAGGGTGAGCACACCGATGCTGGCGAGCCCCGCCAGCATGAAGAGCCCCACGATGGATTCCTTGGAATAGCGCCGCATGCCGGGTCACCTCCGCAGGTCGCACGTAAAGGCGCCGATGGGTTTCTTGTCGAACCGGGCGAATTCGATCACCGACTCGAGCTCGATCAGGGGTTTCCCCTGAGCCATGCCGACCGAGATGACGAAATCGAAGCAGCGCTCGGGGGGCACTTCGCGGCGGAACTCCCGGGCGAGCCGCGGCAGCCCCTCGCCCTGGAAGTCGGCCGCGAAGCGCTCGAGGATGCGCCGCGCCTCCTCGAGGTCGGAAAAGGGCAGGATGGTGATGAACTCGTGGATCGTCTGCCGCGTCGTGAAGCCGCCGACCGCGCCGAAGTGCTTGCCGATGTAGGAACCGAGCGCCCGCAGCGTCTCCTGGGCCGCCCGCGGGCTCACCCCGCGGTCGATCTCGTCCAGGTTGTCGAAGGAGAAGACGAGCAGCGCGTAGGTCTCCTCGGCCCCGCTGCGGCCGAGTTCCGTCTGGTAGCGCATCTTGAAGTGCCGCGTGGAATAGACGCCGGTGATCCCCTCCTGCAGGCTCTCGAGGCTGCGCAGGATCTCGTCGCGGAAGGGGTGATCGAAGGTGGCCATCTCCTCGGGGGTGCCCTCGAAGACGATCCGCTTGTCCCAGAGCACGAGGATGCGGTTGGAGATGAAGAAGACGTCGGGGATCTCGTGGCTGATCAGGACCGCCGTGAAGCCCACCTTCTTCTTGTACTCGGCGATCATCTGCAGGATCGCGTTCTTGCGGATGGGGTCCTGGCCGGTCGTCGGCTCGTCGAAGAGGACGATCTGGGGGTCGGTCACGAGCGCCCGCGCGAGCGCCGCGCGCTTCTGCATGCCGCCCGAAATCTCCGAGGGGTACTTGTGGGCGACCTCGGTGAGCTCGGTCTGCTCGATGCGGGCCATGACGCGGGATTCGATCTCGCGGCGGGAGAGCCGGGTCGTCCGCTTGAGCGGCAGGGCGACGTTCTCGAACACGGTCATCGCGTCGAAGAGGGCGTTGTTCTGAAACATGTAGCTCACGCGGCCGATGTAGGCGTCCCACTGCCCCCGGCTCATGCGGGAAAGCGGCGTCCCCCGGTAGCGGATCTCGCCCCCATCGGGCCGGAGCAGGCCGATGATGTGCTTCAGGGTGACGCTCTTTCCCGTCCCGCTCAGGCCGATGATCGTCGTCACCTCGCCCTCGTAGAGGCGGAAGCTCACCCCGTCGAGGATCGTGCGCCTGTCGAAGCGCTTGACCACGTCGCGGAATTCGATCAGCGGCTCGCGTTCCATGCCGGCCGGCCCCGCTCACAAAAGAAAGGAGGTGACGACGTAGTCGGCGATCAGGATCCAGACGCAGGAGAGCACGACCGCCGAGGTCGTCGAGAGGCTGACGCTCTTCGAGCCGTGGCTGTCGGTGCGCAGGTGGGTGAAAAAGCCCTGGAAGCAGCAGATCGCGATCACGATCGCGGCGAAGACGATCGACTTGAGGAAGCCGCCGCGGACATCGACCCAGTCGACGCTCGCATCGATCCGGTAGAGGTAGGAGCCGGCGTTCGCCCCGAGAAGGATCACCCCGCTCACGTAGCCCCCCAGGATGCCGATCAGGTCGAAGATCGCGGTGAGGATGGGAAAGCTCACCAGCCCGGCCGCAAGGCGCGGGCTCACGAGAAAGCCGAGCGGGTCGATGCGCATCGTCTGCAGGGCGTCGATCTGCTCGGAGATGCGCTGGATGCCGATCTCGGCCGCCATGGCCGAGCCGGCCCGCGCGGTGATCATGATCGCGGTGAGCACCGGCCCGAGCTCGCGGATGAGCGAGAGGGCGACCGCGGTTCCCAGGAATCCGACCGCGCCGAACTTGTTCATCACGTAGACGAGCTGCAGCCCGAGCACCATGCCGGTGAAAAAGCCGACCAGGGCGACGATGCTCGCCGACTTGGCGCCGATGAAATAGATCTGCTGGACGATCTCCGGGATTTGCTTCCAGTGGAACATGCGCAGGGCGGCCTGCAGAAAGAAGATGCCGAGCGCCCCGAGCGAGTTGTTCAGCCTCAGCCCGAAACGGCCGAGCGCGGAGACCCCCGGGAGCTCGACCGGACGCGGCCCGCCGGAGGGGCGATCGGGGGTTTCGTCGGCGGCAGGGATTCGTTCCATCGACAGGGTGACGGGTTTACGCCCCCGCGGGGGGGCAAGATTTCCTTGAGCGATGGGGGGAAAAACCGTAATATGAATTAAAAGCATCGTACCACAGCAAGGCGGGAAGTCAACGCGCCGGAGGCGGCGCCGTGCCGGCGGGACCTCTTCCCGAGGCCGCCGATCGCGAGGGGGGGAGATGTACACCGTCGTTCTGTTGCGCCATGGAGAAAGCCTCTGGAACCGTGAAAACCGCTTTACCGGGTGGACCGACGTGGGCCTGACCGAAAAGGGCGTGGAGGAGGCGATCGCCGCCGGGCGGCTTCTGCGCCGCGAAGGCTTCGACTTCGACCGCGCCTTCACCTCGGTCCTCAGCCGCGCGATCAAGACCCTCTGGCTCGTCCTCGAGGAGATGGACCGCATGTGGATCCCCGTCGAGCTGAGCTGGCGGTTGAACGAGCGCCACTACGGGGCGCTGCAGGGTCTGAACAAGGCCGAGACCGCCGAGCGGCACGGCATGGAGCAGGTCATGCTCTGGCGCCGCAGCTACGACATCCGGCCGCCCGCCCTCACCCCCGACGACCCCCGCCACCCCGGCCGCGACCCCCGCTACCGCAACGTCCCCGCCGCGGAGCTGCCGCTCACCGAGTGCCTCAAGGACACGGTCGAGCGTTTCCTGCCTTACTGGCACGGGACCATCGCCCCGGCCGTCCGGCGCGGGGAGCGGGTCATCCTCTCCGCCCACGGCAACAGCCTGCGGGCGCTCGTCAAGTACCTGGACGACATCTCCGACCGGGACATCCTCGAGTTGAACATTCCGACCGGGATCCCGCTCGTCTACGAGCTCGACGAAAACCTCAAGCCCCTCGGCCACCGCTACCTCGGGGACCCCGAGGCGGTCCGCAGGGCCGCCCAGGCGGTGGCCGACCAGCTCAAACAGGCCCGGATCCCCTCCTGATCCGGCCGCGCCAAGGAGAATTCCGCCCCGATGGAATGGATACGACGCGCCCGCGAGGGCTTCGCCACCCTGGAGGTCTCGGAAGCGGTCAAAGCCCGCGCGCTCGCCCACCTCGAGCGGTGGCTCGAGGACCCCGCCTTCGCCGACTACGTCCCCCAGATCCGTCACCTGATCGCCGGCGGCCGCTGGGACCTCCTGCTCGACTCCTTCTACCAGGTGATCCCTTTCGGCACCGGCGGACGGCGGGGCCCCGTCGGGATCGGGCCGAACCGCATCAACCCCTGGACGATCCAGGCCTCGGCCCAGGGCCACAGCCAGTACCTCCTGCGCCACCACGGGGTGGAGGCGGGCCGGCGCGGGGTGGTGATGGCCTTCGACGTGCGGCGCTTCGAGGAGGGTTCCGTCTACGCGGCGGATCTGCCCAACCCCGTCCGCGGCCTGGACGGGCTGGCGCTCGCCCGCGCCGCCGCCGAGGTCTACGCAGCCAACGGCATCCGCGTGATGCTCTTCGATTCGCCGCGGAGCACCCCCGAGCTCTCCTTCGCCATCCGGCATCTGGGGGCGGTCGCCGGGGACATGTTCAGCGCGAGCCACAACCTCCCCCCCGACAACGGCAAGAAGGTCTATGATGCCTGCGGCGGCCAGCTCATCCCCCCCGAGGACCAGGCCCTCGTGGACGAGGTCACCGAAAAGGTGCGCGAGATCCGCCGCCTGCCTTTCGCGGAGGCCCAGCGCCGCGGCTGGATCGAGATTTTGGGCGAAGAGGTCGACTCCGCCTTCCACGAAGCGGTCGGCCGCGTTTCGCTCTCCGACGCCCGCCGGGTGCGCCTCTTCTACTCCCCCCTCCACGGCACGGGCACGACGAGCGTGCTGCCCGTCCTGCGACGCCTCGGCTTCGAGGTGACGCCCTGCCCGGCGACCTCGAACCCGAGCGGCCGCTTCGAGCGCGTCACCTTCCAGATCCCGAACCCGGAGGTGATCGAGTCCTTCCAGACCTCCCGCCCGCTCGCCGCGGCGGCGGGCGCCGATCTGCTGCTCAGCACCGACCCCGACGCCGACCGCATCGGGGTCCTCGTGCGGCACCGCGGGGAGTGGGTCTTCCTCAACGGCAACGAGATCGCCCTCCTGCTCGCGCACCACGCGATCGGATCCCTCGAGAAAAGCGGGCGGCTCACCCCCGGCCGGGTGATCGTCAAGACCGAGGTCACCACCTCGCTGATCGACCGCATGGCCGCCCGCCACGGGATCCGTTGCATCGGGGATCTGCTGGTCGGCTTCAAGTACATCGCCGCCGAGATGAACCGCCTGGAGGCCGAGGGGCGCGCCGCGGACTTCCTCTTCGGCTGCGAGGAAAGCCACGGCTACCTCACCGGGACCTACGCGCGCGACAAGGACGCGGCCGGGGCGGCGGTCTGGCTGGCCGAGTACGCCGCCGAACTCCAGGCCGAGGGCCGGACCCTCTGCGACGCCCTCGAGGAGATCTACTGCACCTACGGCTGCGGCCACAACCATCTGACCGAGATCCGGCTGCTCGGCGCGAAAGGCATGGAGCAGATCGCCGCCCTGATGGACTATTACCGCCACGAGCCGGTCGGGCGCTTCGGGGATTTCGCGGTCGTCCGGACCGTCGACCGCTGGCGGGGGGAGCCGCAGCCCCACCTCTCGGCGACGGACACGGCGGCGCGCAACGTCGTCGTCTTCCACCTCGCCGACACCCCCGAGACCGACGGCGTGCGCATCACCGTGCGCCCCTCGGGGACCGAGCCCAAGATCAAGATGTACTTCGAGCTCCTCGGCAAACCCTGCCCGCCCAGCGAGCTGCCCCGCGTGCGGGCGCATCTGGCGGGGCTGTGCGAACGCCTGGAGAAGAGCTTCATGCTCGACGCCTACCGCCGCATCGGCATCGACTTCCCGGAGCGCGGTTTTCTCCTCTTCTGGCAGCTTCCCCTCCAGGACAAGCTGCGTTACTTCGAGATCGAGGAGGAACTGGCCGGCCTGCGGGACGTCCCCGACCCCCGGGAGCGCCGCCGCCGGCTCGAAGGGCTGCTCGGCTTCCTCGGGGCGAACCCCGTGGAAAAGATCGACCGCGCCTTCCGCGCCCGCTTCGGGCGGGGCGTGCGCGAATTCCTGGATCTCCCCGCGTAGCCCGGGCCGAAGTCGCCCCCGCGGAGGAAAGCGCCGGCCATGGCCTTCCCGGACCACAAGACCAAGATCGTCGCCACCATCGGCCCGGCCTCCGATCACCCGGAGTTGCTCCGGCGCATGATCGAGGCCGGGATGGACGTCGCCCGCATCAACTTCTCCCACGGCGATTTCTCCGGGCATGCCGGGACCATCGCCCGCATCCGGCAGGCCGCGGCCGCGGCCGGCCGCGACGTCGCCGTGCTCGCCGATCTCCCCGGCCCCAAGATCCGCATCGGCTCCTTCGCCGAGGAGCCGGTGGCCCTCTCCCCGGGGCAACGCTTCGTGCTCACGACCGAGACCGTCACCGGCACCGCCGAGCGCGTCACGGTCGGCTTCGCGCCCCTTCCCCGGGCCGTGCGGCCCGGGGACCGGATCTTCGTCGCCGACGGCTTCATCGCGCTCGAGGTCGAACGGGTCGAGGGCCCCGAGGTCGTCTGCCGCGTGATCGTCGGCGGGGAACTCCGCTCGCGGAAAGGGCTGAACCTCCCCGGGGTCGACCTCGGTCAGCAGGCCTTCACGGACTACGACCGGCGCTGCCTCGAGTTCGCCCTGCGGCACGGGGCCGACGCCGTGGGCCAGTCCTTCGTCGACCGGCCCGAGGACCTGCACGCCGTGCGCACGGCCGCGCGGGAGCTGGGCTACGACCCGTTGATCATCGCCAAGATCGAACGCGCCGGGGCCCTCCAGCGCATCGAGGCGATCCTCGAGGCGGCCGACGGCCTCATGATCGCCCGCGGGGACCTCGGGGTCGAAATCCCGATCGAGGAGATCGCCGTCACCCAGAAGCGGTTGATCCGTCTCGCCAACCGGCGGGAAAAGCCCGTGATCACGGCCACCCAGATGCTCGAATCGATGATCGCCCACCGCATTCCCACCCGCGCCGAGGCGACCGATGTCGCCAACGCGATCCTCGACGGCACCGACGCCGTGATGCTCTCCGGCGAGTCGGCCATGGGGCGCTTCCCGGTGGAGTCGATCGCCATGCTCGGGCGCATCGCCGCCGCGACCGAGGCCCACCGCGAGCATTTCTGCCCCCCCGTTCCGCCCTCGGCGTGCGAGCCGCAGGCCGCGCCCCACCCCGGGGAGCTGATCGCGGCGAGCGTGGAGGCCGCCGTGCGCCGGCTCACGCCCGGGGCGATCGTGGTCCCGACCCACAGCGGCCGGACCGCGCGGGGCATCGCGCGCTTCCGCCTGCCGGTCTGGGTCACCGCGGTCAGCTCCGTCCGCAAGACCTGCCGCGATCTTCTCTTCTCCTACGGCGTGCGGCCGGTCCACGAGCCCGAGCACCCCGCGCGCTGGCGCGACTGGTGCCGCGCGCTGCGCGATGCGCAAGGCTTCGAGGGGCGTTTCGTCTTCCTCACCGAAGGCCCCTCGCGCCGCTATCCCCAGCGAAACCACCGGCTCGAGATCATCGACCTCGACGCCGCCTGAACCGTCCGCCCGAGGGAGGCCCCCATGCTGCCGCACATCGACCCCAGCCGCACCCGGGCTTGGAGCGAGCTGCTCCGGCACGCGGAGGCGATCCGGCCGCTGCACCTGCGGCGGCTCTTCGCCGAGGACCCCGATCGTTTCCGCCGTTTCTCGCTCCGCCTCGGGGAGGACTTCCTCGTCGACTACTCGAAGAACCGCATCACCGAGGAGACGATGGCCCGGCTGGTCGCGCTCGCCGAGGCGTGCGCGCTGCCGCAGGCGATCGAGGCCCTCTTCCGCGGCGAGCGGATCAACGAGACCGAGGGGCGCGCCGTCCTGCACACCGCGCTCCGCAACCGCAGCGGGGCCCCGGTGTTCGTCGACGGCCGGGACGTCATGCCGGAGGTGAACGCCGTGCTCGACCGGATGCGGCGGTTCTCCGACGCCGTGCGCACGGGAACCTGGCGCGGCTTCACGGGGCGGCCCATCCGCGACGTGGTCCACATCGGGATCGGCGGCTCGGATCTCGGGCCGTCCATGGTCTGCGAGTGCCTGCGGCCCTATGCCCGCGGCGGCCCGGCCGTCCACTTCGTCTCCAACGTCGACGGGGCGCACCTCGCCTGGACCCTCGAGGGGCTCGCCCCGGAGACCACCCTTTTCATCATCGCCTCGAAGACCTTCACCACCCAGGAGACGATGGCGAACGCCTTCAGCGCCCGGCAGTGGTTCCTCGCCCGGGCGGGCGACCCCGCCCACGTCGCGCGGCATTTCGTGGCCGTCTCGACGAACGCCCCCCGGGTGCGCGACTTCGGCATCGCCCCCGAGAACATGTTCGTCTTCTGGGACTGGGTGGGGGGACGCTACTCCGTCTGGTCGGCGATCGGGTTGCCGGTCGCCTGCGCCGTCGGTTTCGAACGCTTCGAGGAATTCCTCGCCGGCGCCCACGAGATGGACCGCCATTTCCGGGAAACACCGCTCGACCGGAACCTGCCGGTGATTCTCGGGCTGCTGGGGGTCTGGTACGTGAACTTCCTCGGCGCCGAGACGCTCGCCATCCTGCCCTACGACCAGTCGATGCGCCGTTTCCCGGCCTATCTCCAGCAGGGGGACATGGAAAGCAACGGCAAGTCCGTGGACCGCGACGGCCGGCGCGTCGCCTACGCGACCGGCCCGATCCTCTGGGGCGAGCCGGGGACGAACGGCCAGCACGCCTTCTTCCAGCTCCTGCACCAGGGAACCCGTCTCGTCCCCTGCGATTTTCTCGCCCCGGCCGTCAGCCACACCCCCCTGGGCCGCCACCACGACATGCTGCTCGCGAACTTCTTCGCCCAGACCGAGGCGCTGATGAACGGAAAGACCCGCGGGGAGGCCGAGGAGGAGCTCCGGCGCGCCGGAGCCCCCGAGGAGGAGGTTCAGCGCCTCGCCCCGCACAAGGTCTTCGAGGGCAACCGCCCGAGCACGACGATCCTCTTCCGCAAGCTCACCCCGCACACCCTGGGCCGGCTGATCGCGATGTACGAGCACAAGATCTTCGTCCAGGGGGTCATCTGGAACATCTTCAGCTTCGACCAGTGGGGGGTCGAACTCGGCAAGGCGCTGGCCGACCGCATCCTGCCCGAGCTGGAGGGGACCCATCCCCCGGGGCGGCACGATGCCTCGACCGCCGGCCTGATCGAGGCCTGCCGCGCGCTCCGCCGCCTCCCGGAGCAAGGGGCATGAAAACCCTCACCGCCCCCCGCATGGAGCGCTGCATCGGCTGCCACTCCTGCTCGCTCGCCTGCGCGCGGCTTGTCCACCGGAGGATCTCCTGGAACACGGCCGGCATCCGGATCGCCTCCTCGGGCGGTCTGTCCACGGGGTTCGAAGCGCGCCTCTGCCTCGCCTGCGACCCGCCGCCCTGTGCGGCGGCCTGCCCGACCGCGGCCTTCGCGCCGCGCCGCGGCGGGGGGGTGGTCGTGCGCAAGAGGCGCTGCATCCGCTGCGGCGCCTGCGCGGCGGCCTGTCCGGTGGGCGCCGTCCACCTCGAACCCGACGGCGAGCCCTTCGTCTGCATCCACTGCGGCCGCTGCGTGCCCTTCTGCCCCCACGACTGTCTCGAACACCGCGAAACGGGAGCCGGCGACGAGCCCGCCGGGGAAAAGGAGCCCTCTTGAGCGAGCCCCCCTTCCGCGTGCTGCAGGTGGATCTCCGTTCCGGCAAGGGCGAGCTCCTCGAGCTCGAAGGCCGCTCCCGCTGGGCGGGCGGCTCGGGTCTCGCCGCCATGCTCCTCGGCCGCTTCGCGCGCCTCGACCGACCCTGGGACGACCCGGAGCAACCGCTCATTTTCGCCATCGGACCGCTCACCGGCCTCTATCCCTTGATGAGCAAGACGGTCTGCGCCTTCGTCTCCCCGCGCCACGGCCAGGTCGCCGAAAGCCACGGCGGGGGGCGCTCGGCGCTCGCGCTGCGCCTGGCCGGCCTCGATGCGCTGGTGATCACCGGCCGCGCCGCGCGGCTGAGCTGCCTCTCCCTCGGCTCGCGGCACCTCGCCCTGCAGGACGTGCAGTTCCTGAAAGGGCAGGACGTCCAGGCGGCGGGCAAGATCCTGCGGCGCATCCTTCCGGGAGCCGGGCACCGCAGTATCCTGCGCATCGGCCCGGCGGGCGAGGCGCGCGCGGCGATCGCCTGCATCAACGTGGACACCTACCGCCACTTCGGCCGGCTGGGCGCGGGCGCGGTGATGGGAGCCAAGAACCTCAAGGCGATCGCCGTCCAGGGGGACGGCTCGCCGGCGATCCCGGGGGGCGACGACTACCCGCGTCTCTTCGAGGAGGTCTACCGGCTGCTCACCGCAACCGACATGATGCACAAGTACCACAACCTCGGGACCGCCGAGAACGTGGCCGTGTTGAACGCGCTCCAGGCGCTCCCCTTCCGCAACCTCCGGCAGACCCACGACCCGCGGGCCGCCGCGATCAGCGGCGAGGCCTTCGCCGACCGCACGCTCCTGCGCAACGCCGCCTGCGCCGGATGTCCCGTGGGGTGCATCCACATCGGCTTCGTGCGCGAGAAGTTCATGGAGCCCAACCAGTACATCTACCGCCAGGTCTCCTACGACCACGAGCCGATCTTCGCCGTGGGGGCGATGCTCGCCGTCTGCGACCCCTTCGCCGCCCTCGACCTGATGGAGGAGGCCGACCGGGCCGGGCTGGATGTCATGTCGGCCGGGGTCGCCCTCGCCTGGGCGACCGAGGCGAGCGAGCGCGGGCTCCTCTCCGCGCGCGAAACGCGCGTCGCCCTCTCTTTCGGGGACGCCCGGGCGTACGCCCAGGCGATGGGGCATCTCGCCCGGGGGGAAAACGACTTCTACCGCCTGCTCGCCTCCGGTGTCGAGCGCGCCGCGGCGCACTACGGGGGAGAGGACTTCGCCTGCGTTCTGGGACAGGAGACGGCGGGCTACGCCACCGGCGAGGTCTTCTTCGTCTCCCAGGCCCTGGGTTTCCGGCATTCCCACCTCGACAGCGCAGGCTACGCCTACGACCAACGGCACGAAACCCCGCAAACCGAGGCCGCCGTCCGTTATCTCCTCTCCGAGGAGCGCAGCCGCTGCCTGCTCACCTCCATGGCGGCCTGCCTCTTCGCGCGCGCCGTCTATACCGAGGAACGGCTGGCGGCCTGCCTGGAGGCGGCGGGCCTTCCCGAAATCGCCGCCCGCCTGCCCGAGATCGGCCGCCGCGTACAGGCCGAGCGCTGGCGGCTCCGGATCGCCGGCGGATTCGCCCCCGAGACGGTCCCGTTTCCCCGCCGCTTCACCGAGGTCGTGACCGCCAAGGGGCCGATCGACCCCGCCTTCCTCGCGGCGTTGAAGGCCGAAACCGCGCGCCGGATCCGGGGGCTTGCGGCCGAGGCCGAGAAAGCGGGCGCCGCGGGCGGCACCCCGAACGGAGTTGACGGGCCTGCCGCGGGGGGCTAAAAACGGGAGACAGAATCACCCTTTCGGGTGGAGGCCTCGATGATCCGGGAGCCGTGAACCCCGCTTCTCGCTTGCGTGGAGCGGGGTTTCTGCTTTCGGGAACCCCCCAGCGGAAAGGAGGACGGGATGGCGGTGAAGATCCTGATCCGGCGAAGCCTTCCGGAGGAGGCGGACGCGCTCGTCCAAGAGCTCCTCCGCGAATTGCGCATGCTGGCCATGAAACAGGAAGGGTACATCTCCGGCGAAACCCTCCAACGCGTCGATCTGCCCGGCGAGGTCCTCGTGATCAGCACCTGGGAGTCGGTCGAGGCCTGGGAGAAGTGGTTCGGGAACCCCATCCGGCGCGAACTCCAGGCGAAGATCGACCGGCGGCTGGGCCGCCCCACCGAATACGCGGCCTACCGCTACCGGTCGGCCTCCTGAAAAGAGCGCGGGGCGGACCACCCGGCGGCCGCCCCGCGTCGCATCCTTCCCGCCGACGCCCGATCAGGCGGCGTCCTTTTCCGGCTCGGCCTTGTCCCCCGCCGCCATCTTCGCGAATTGCTCGTAGCGCCGGTTCACCCACTCGTTCAGCTCGGCGTGCAGGCGCTCGGCCTCCTCGGGGAATGCCTTCTTGAGCGAAGCGTAGCGGATCTCGCCCTCGAGGAACTGCCGCAGGCTCCCGTCCGGCTTCTTGGAATCGAGCAGGAAGGGGTTTTTCCCCTCGCGGGCGAGCAGCGGGTTGTAGCGGTAGAGCGGCCAGTAGCCCGATTTCACCGCGAGGTCCTCCTCCTGCTGGCTCTTGCCCATGCCGACCAGAATCCCCTGATTGATGCAGGGGGAGTAGGCGAGGATCAGGGAGGGCCCGGGGTAGGCCTCGGCCTCGGTGATCGCCTTGAGGAGCTGGTTCTTGTTCGCCCCCATGGCCACGCTGGCCACGTAGACGTAGCCGTAGGACATCATCATCAGGCCCAGGTCCTTCTTGGGCGTCTTTTTCCCCGAGGCGGCGAACTTGGCGACCGATCCGGTCGGGGTCGCCTTGGAGGACTGACCGCCGGTGTTCGAATAGACCTCGGTGTCGAAGACGAGGATGTTCACGTCCTCGCCCGCGGCGAGCACGTGGTCGACGCCGCCGAAGCCGATGTCGTAGGCCGCACCGTCCCCGAGGAAGACCCAGAAGGATTTCTTCGTGAAGAGGGACTCGAGCTTGCGGATCTCCGCGAGCAGCGGGTGCGCGGCGTACTTCGGCAACAGCGCCTTGAGCTCATCGCCGAAGCGGCGCGAGCCCTCGGGGTCCTGCATCGCCTCGAGCCAGCCGGAAAGCGGGCGTTTCACTTCCTCGGGGACGTCCTTCTCCCCGAGCGCCCGGCGCGCGAGCCCGGCCAGCCTCCTGCGCTGCTGGAAGACGCCGAGGAACATGCCGTAGGTGAATTCGGCCGAGTCCTCGAAGAGCGAGTTCCCCCAGGTCGGGCCGTGCCCCTTCGGGTTCGTGCAGTAGGGCGAGGAGGGGGCCGAGCCGCCCCAGATGGAGCTGCAGCCGGTCGCGTTGCCGATGTACATGCGGTCGCCGTAGAGCTGGGTGACGAGCTTCGCGTAAGGGGTCTCCCCGCAGCCGGCGCAGGCCCCGGAGAACTCGAGCAGCGGCTGGCAGAACTGGCTTCCTTTCACCGTGAAACGGCCGACCAGGCTGTCCCGGACCGGCAGCCCGACCGCATATTCCCAGAGCGGCACCTGCTTCTCCGTCTGGGTCTCGAGCGGCTTCATCACCAGCGCCTTCTTCTTCGCCGGGCAGATGTCGGCGCAGTTGCCGCAGCCCATGCAGTCGAGGGTGTCGACCTGGATGCGGAAGAAGTATCCCTGGAGCTCCTTGCCCACCGCCTTCTTCGCCTCGAAGCCCTCCGGCGCGGCCTTCATCTCCTCCTCGGTCACGAGGAACGGCCGGATGCTCGCATGCGGGCACACCATCGCGCACTGGTTGCACTGGATGCAGTTCTCGGCGATCCACTCCGGCACGCTGATCGCGACGCCGCGCTTCTCCCAGCGGGAGGTGGCGACGGGGAAGATCCCGTCGGGGGTGAACTTGCTGACCGGGAGCTTGTCGCCCTGCTGGGCGAGGATGGGGCGCATGACCTCGCGCACCCAGGCGGGCTCGTCGCGTTCGGCGCGGGACTCTTCCCCCGCCTGGGCCCAGGAGGCGGGATAGTCGACGCGCACGAGGTGGGCGAGGGTCGCGTCCACGGCGGCGTGGTTCATGGCGACGAGCTTTTCGCTCTTCTTGCCGAACATCTTCTGGATCTCCCCCTTGAGGTAACCGATCGCCTCATCCACGGGGAGCACGTTGGCGAGCTTGAAGAAGGCGGTCTGCATGATCATGTTGATGCGTCCGCCCAGCCCCACCTCCTGGGCGATCTTCACCGCGTCGATGTTGTAGAAGGCGAGCTTCTTCCGCGCGATCGTGCGGCGCACGCGGGCCGGGAGCTTCTCCTCCATCTCGGCGGGCGTCCAGGGCGAGTTCAGCACGAAGGTCCCGCCCTCCTTGATCCCCTCGAGAACGTCGTAGATCTGGACGTAGTTGTCCTTGTGGCAGGCGATGTAGTCCGCGCTGTCGATCAGGTAGGTCGACTGGATCGGCTTCTTGCCGAAGCGCAGGTGCGAAATCGTGATCCCGCCCGATTTCTTCGAGTCGTAGGCGAAGTAGGCCTGGGCGTAGAGATCGGTGTGGTCGCCGATGATCTTGATCGCGCTCTTGTTCGCCCCGACGGTCCCGTCCGCCCCCAGCCCCCAGAACTTGCACTGCACCGTGCCGGGCGGGGTGACATCGAGGCTGGGGCCCACTTCGAGCGAGCTGTGGGTGACGTCGTCGATGATCCCGACCGTGAAGTGATGCTTGGGGTTCGCGGCCGCCAGGTTGTCAAAGACCGCCTTCACCATGGCGGGGTTGAATTCCTTGGAGCCCAGGCCGTAGCGGCCGGCGAGGATCCGCGGCGTGGGGTGCCCGGCGTCGACGAAGGCCGTGCACACGTCCTCGTAGAGGGGCTCGCCGAGCGCGCCGGGCTCCTTGGTGCGGTCGAGCACGGCGATCGCCTTCGCCGAGGCCGGGATCGCCTCGAGCAGCCATTCCTTCACGAAGGGGCGGAAGAGCCGCACCTTGACCAGGCCCACCTTTTCGCCGCGGGAGACCAGATGGTGGATCGTCTCCTCGATCGTCTCGCAGGAGGAAGCCATGGAGACGATCACCCGCTCCGCCGCCGGGTCGCCCACGTAGTCGAAGGGGCGGTAGTGCCGGCCGGTGAGGGCGCCGACCCGGCGCATGGCCTCGGCCACGATCCCCGGCACCTTGAGGTAGAAGGGGTTGGCCGCCTCGCGGCCCTGGAAGTAAATGTCCGGGTTCTGCGCGGTGCCGCGCAGCTCGGGACGCTCCGGGTTCGCCGCCCGCGCCCGGAAACGATCCACGGCCGCGAAATCGACGAGCTTCGCCATGTCCTCCGGGTCGATCACGGCGATCTTCTGGATCTCGTGCGAGGTGCGGAACCCGTCGAAGAAGTGGAGGAAGGGGACACTCGACTCGATCGCCGCGAGGTGGGCGACCAGCCCCAGGTCCATCACCTCCTGCACGGAAGCCGAGGCGAGCAGCGCAAAGCCCGTCTGGCGGGTCGCCATGACGTCCTGGTGGTCCCCGAAGATGGAGAGCGCATGGGCCGCGATCGCGCGCGCGGTGACGTGGAACACCCCGGGCAGGAGCTCGCCGGCGATCTTGTACATGTTGGGGATCATGAGCAGCAGGCCTTGCGAGGCGGTGAAGGTCGTCGTGAGCGAGCCCGCGGCGAGCGCCCCGTGGGCGGCCGCGGCGGCGCCGGCCTCGGACTGCATCTGGCGCACGGTCATCGCCTGGCCGAAGATGTTTTTGCGGCCGGCGGCCGCCCACTCGTCGGCGATCTCGGCGATCGGGGACGAGGGGGTGATCGGGTAGATCGTCGCCACCTCGCTCAGGGCGTAGGCCACGTGGGCCGCGGCCGTGTTGCCGTCCATCGTTTTCATCGTCTGCTTGCCCATGCGTTTCTCCTTCGGTGCCGAAGAGGGGGATCAAAGGCCGTTTCGCGCCGCGGAGGCGGCGCGCGCTTCATTTCACGAGGGTTTCAAAGAAATCGTTTCCCTTGTCGTCGACGACGATGAAGGCCGGGAAATCCCGCACGAGGATCCGGTAGACGGCCTCCATGCCGAGCTCCGGAAACTCGAGCGGTTCCATGGCGAGGATGCATTCCTTGCCGAGCCGCGCGGCCGCCCCCCCGATCGAGCCCAGGTAGAAGCCGCCGTAGCGCTTGCAGGATTCGGTGACCGTGCGGCTGCGGTTGCCCTTGGCGAGGGTAACGAGCGAGGCCCCGTGCCGCTGGAACTCCGGGATGTAGGCGTCCATCCGCCCCGCCGTCGTCGGCCCGAAGGAGCCGGCGGCGTGGCCCGGGGGCGTCTTGGCCGGCCCGGCGTAGTAGATGATGTGATCCTTGAAGTAGTCGGGCAGGCCCTCCCCGCGTTTCAGCCGCTCGTAGAGCCGGGCGTGGGCGATGTCCCGCGCGACGACGAGCGGCCCGGTGAGCAGCAGCGGGGTGGCGACGGGGTGACGGCTCAACTGCGCCCGGATCTCGGCCATCGGCCGGTGGAGATCGACGGCGACGGCCCGCCCGGTCTCGACGCGGACCCGGGGCAGGTAGCGCGCGGGGTCGGTTTCGAGCCGCTCGAGGAAGATCCCTTCGCGCGTGATCTTTCCCTTGACGTTGCGGTCGGCGCTGCAGCTCACCCCCAGCCCGATCGGGCAGGAAGCCCCGTGACGCGGAAGCCGGATCACGCGCGTCTCGAGGCAGAACCACTTGCCCCCGAACTGGGCCCCGAAGCCGATCTCGCGCGCGGCCCGCATCAGTGCGGCTTCCATCTCGAGGTCCCGGAAGGCGTGCCCGGCGGGGCTGCCCTTCGTCGGCAGGCCGTCGAGGTAGCCGGCGGTGGCGAGCTTGACGGTCTTGAGGGTCATCTCGGCCGAAAGCCCGCCCACGACGAAGGCGAGATGGTAGGGCGGGCAGGGCGCGGTCCCGAGCGTCTTCATCTTGGCCGTCATGAAGTCGAGGAGCGCCCCCGGGTTCAGGACGGCCTTGGTCTCCTGGAAAAGCAGCGTCTTGTTCGCCGAGCCCCCGCCCTTGGCGATGAAGAGAAAGCGGTACTCGTCTCCGGCCGTCGCGTAGAGCTCGATCTGGGCCGGCAGGTTGCACCCCGTGTTCACCTCCTCGTAGAGGGTGAGCGGGGCGTTCTGGGAATAGCGCAGGTTCCCCTCGGTGTAGGCCCGGAAAACCCCCCGCGAAAGCGCCTCCTCGTCGGAACCGCCGGTAAGAACGCGCTCTCCCTTTTTGCCGACGACGGTCGCCGTCCCCGTATCCTGGCACATGGGGAAGACCTTTTCGGCGGCGATCACCGCATTCTTGAGGAGCTCGAGGGCGACGTAGCGGTCGTTCGGCGAACTCTCGGGGTCCTCGAAGACCTGCGACAGCAGCTTGAGGTGCGCGGGGCGGTAGAGGTGGGCGACGTCGGTGAAGGCCTGAAAGGCGAGCTCGGTCAATCCCCGCGGGTCGACCTGGAGGATCGGTCGGCCTTCCCAGGTCGCGGTGCCGACGAAGTCCGTCGTGAGTCGCCGGTAGTCGGTCTCCTCCGGCGCGAGGGGAAACATCTCCTGGAAGCGGAAATCCACCATCGCCCAGCCTTCTTTCGCTCGAGTGGGAAAGAGGCGAGCCTATCAACCGCATGCTTCCCTGTCAAGAATGCCAAAGACTTTCATGGCCTTGCATTTTGAACCGGATCCGGGTACGCTCACCTCCCGACGGGTCGCCGCCTCCCGTCCGCGGCGGCCCGATCCAGCCCTCCGGATCACCGGATAGCGGAATAGCGGACAGAGCATCCCGCCGACCGACAGCCCCAGGAGCGGGTATGGACCGTGAGCGCGACAGGGACTGGGACCCCGCAAGCGTCGACCTTGCGCTCTCCCCCTGGCGAGAGCGTTTCGCTTGGGTCGAGGAGATCCAGGCGAGCCCCTCGGGCGACGGGGCCGCCGCCATCGTCCGCATCGGGGAGGAGGGGTTCACCGTCTGCGTGAACGGCGAAACCTGGCCGGAGCCTTATGAAAAGATCTGGCACCTGCGCTACGGCCCCGACGGGCGCCTGGTCGCCCTCGCCTCCCGGGAGGGCGAATGGACGGTGGTCGTCGACGGGGTGCCCTGGCAAAACCGCTTTTCCTTCGTCTGGAGCCCCCTGTTCAGCGACGACGGAAGCCGCATCGCCGTCGCCTTCCAGCAGGAAATGGCCTACGGGATGGCCGTGGATGACGTCCCCTGGGAAGAGACCTTCCCCAACCTCACCCACCCGGTCCTGAGCGCTGACGGCACGGCCTGTGCCGCCGTGGTCCAGACCGAGCCCTTGAACGAGGGCGACATCTTCAAGTACCGTCAGGGAATCTACACCGCCGCCGTGAGCGGCTCCCCCTGGGGGCGGCGCTTCATGAACGTCTGGGGCCTCGCCTTCCGGTCGGACGGCGGGTCGCTCGCCGCCGAGGTGCGCCTCGACCCCACCGCCTACACGATCGCCGTGGACGGGGTGCCCTGGGAGGAGTCCTTCGCCTGCGTCTGGGATCCCCTCTTTCACCCGGCTCGCGGCACGGTGCTCGCCCCGGTGCGGCGCGAGGGAAGCTGGTGGCTCGCCGAAAACGGCCGCATCCTCTGGGATCGGCCCTTCGTGCAGCTCTGGCAGCCGCAAGTCGCCCCGGACGGGGGACGGATCGCCGCCGTCGTCGCCCCCTCCTTCGGGCGCTGGACGGTCGCCGTCGACGGCCGGCCCTGGAAGGCGACGGCCGGCGAGATGGTGAGCGACCTCCGCTTCAGCCCCGACGGCGGACGGATCGCCGCCCGTTTCAAGGACCGCGGGCGCTGGACGGTCGCCGTCGACGGCCGGGTGTGGGGCCAGACCCGCGAGATGGTCTTCTCGCCGGTTTTCTCGCCGGACGGAAGCCGACTCTGCGTGCGCTTCAAGGAGAAGGGCCGCTTCGGCTACCTGCTCGACGATCGGCCCTGGGAGCTTTCCGCCGAGGCGGCCTGGGACCCGGTCTTCGGCCCCGACGGAGACCGGCTGCTCCTGCGCACCGTCGAGCAGGGGGTCTTCCGCCGGCGGGTGGTCCCGATCGCCGACTTCGGAAAGGTCTGAACCGATGAACGAGCTCTACCGCCTGGCGACCGGCCCGCTCTTGTGGGCGGCGTTCGCCGTCTTCGTCGGCGGAAGCCTCTATCGCCTCCTCGAGCTCTTCCTCCTCGCCCGCCGGCGCGAACGCTTCCTCTTCACCTACCTCAGCCTGCGCTACGGCCTGCGCTCGATCGCCCGCTGGGCCACCCCCTTCGGCACCACGAACTGGCGCCGCCACCCCGCGCTCACGGTGGTGACCTTCGCCTTTCACCTCTGCCTGCTCGCGACCCCGATCTTTCTTCTCGCCCATGTCGTCCTGTGGGACGAGGCCTGGAACCTGAGCTGGCCGGCGCTCCCCGACGACTGGGCGATCGCGATGTCGCTCGTCGTGATCGGAGGCTGCCTTTTCTTTTTCCTCCGCCGCCGCCTCCTCCCCGAGGTCGCCTACGTGACCTCGGCCTCCGACCACTTCATTCTCGCGCTCACCGCCGCCCCGTTCGTCACCGGCGTCATCGCTTACTACCAATGGTTCGATGTGCGGCTCTTCACCCTGCTGCACGTGTTGAGCGGGGAGGCGATGCTCGTCGCCGTCCCCTTCACGCGCATCCGCCACATGCTCTTCGCCCCCCTCACGCGGGCCTACATGGGAAGCGAGTTCGGGGCGGTGCGCCACGCGCGGGACTGGTAGCGCAGGGTCCGGTGCGGGCTCACGGAGGCGGAATCCGATGCCCGACGCGAAGACGAAAGATGGAGCCAAAGCCGTGGACGAGGGTCTCGAGCGCGGCATCGCCGGACTGACCGAGGAGCGGATCCGGAAGGTCATCCGCCGCGTGCTCGCCGGCGAGACCGGAGCCCGGCTCAAGGCCTACGTGGACACCTGCATCCACTGCGGCCTGTGCTCCGAGGCCTGTCACTTTTTCCTCTCCCGCGACCGCGACCCCGCCTACTCCCCGGTCGGCAAGGTGAAACAGACCCTCTGGGAGATGCTGCGCCGGGACGGCCGGGTGAGCCCCGAGTTCATCCGGCAGGCGCGGATCATCGCCTCCACGCACTGCAACCTCTGCAAGCGCTGCGCGATGTATTGCCCCTTCGGGATCGACGTCGCCTACCTCATGCTCGTCGTGCGCCGGATCTGCCACCTGCTGGGGGTGACCCCGCTCTACATCCAGGACACCGCGCACAGCCATGCCGCGACCCTGAACCAGATGTGGGTCAAGGACGACGAGTGGATCGACACCCTGATGTGGCAGGAAGAGGAGGCCCGGGGAGAAATCCCCGATCTGCGCATCCCGCTCGAGAAGGAGGGCGCCGACATCCTTTACTCGGTGATCGGCCCCGAACCCAAGTTCCAAGCGCAGCTTATCTACCAGGCGGCCGTGATCCTCCACGTCGCGGGCGTCGACTGGACCATGCCGGCGACCCCCGGCTGGGACAACAGCGACATGGCGATGTTCGTGGGCGACAACGAACTCATGGGGCGCCTCAAGCGCGCGCACTTCGAGACCGCGGCCCGCCTGCGCGTGAACCGCATCGTCATGGGCGAGTGCGGCCACGCCTTCCGTTCGGTCTACGACGTCGGCAACCGCTGGCTCGGCTGGAGCATGCCGCCGATCCCGATCGTGCACGCGATCGATTTCTACCACGAGCTGCTCGAATCGGGGCGCATCCGGGTGGCGCGCCCGTTCGAGGAGCCGGTCACCCTCCACGACCCCTGCAACGTGGTCCGCGGCGGGGGGCTCCACGAAAAAGCGCGCGCGGTGGTCCGCCGCACCTGCGCGAGGTTCATCGAGATGGAGCCGAACCGCGAGCACAACTACTGCTGCTGCGCGGGCGGCGGGGTGATCAACTGCGGGCCGCCCTACAAGAAGCACCGCGTGGAGAGCAACCGCGTCAAGGCCGAGCAGATCGCGGCCGCCAAGCTCAAGGGGGCGAAAATCGTGATCACCCCCTGTCACAACTGCCACAGCGGCATCGAGGACATCATCCACCACTACGATCTGGGCGTGGAGACGCGGTTTCTGGGGGACATCCTCTACCAGGTGATGGAAAAACCCTGAGGGGGAGGCTGAGATGAGACGCCGCACCGCAACCGTCCTGGCCGCCGTCGCCCTGGCCCTCTTCGCCGGGGTGGGGGTGCGGTCGCAGGAGGAAATGAGAGAGGTCTCCCCCGACCCCTTTCCCCGCCCGCAGCGGCCGCCCGCGGTCTTCCCGCACGACGCCCACAACGAGAAGGCCGGAATCGAGGCCTGCAACGAGTGCCACCACGTCTACGAGAACGGAAAGCGCCTGGAGGACGAATCCTCCGAGGACCGGCGCTGCGCGGACTGCCACGGGCTGGCCGACGAGGGCCGCCGCCCCGGGCTGCGCAAGGCCTTTCACCGCAACTGCCAGGGCTGCCACCTCGAGCGGCGCGCGGGGCCGATCGTCTGCGGGGAGTGCCACCGGAGGGGCTGAGGCGGAAGCCGCCGCCCCGAACCGCAAAGAGAGTGCCGACGATGCCCAAAAAGATCCTCATCATCGACGACGACCCGGTGATCGTCCGCTACCTCCAGGCGGTCTTCAGCGACAACGGCTACGCCACCTGCACCGCCTCGAGCAGCATGGAGGGGCTCGAGGTCGTGCGCCGGGAGAAGCCGGACCTGATCACGCTCGATCTGCAGATGCCCGGCGAGTGGGGGCCGCGGTTCTACCGCAAACTCCGCCAGGACCGGGAACTGAAAAACATCCCGGTCATCGTGATCAGCGGGATCGACGGCGACCACGCCGTCAAGGACGCGGTCGCCTTCGTGAAGAAACCCTTCGACCCCGAAAAGCTGATCGGGATCGTCAAGAACACGATCGGCTGAGAGCGGGGGAGCGGACGCTCCTCACCGCGGGGCCCCGACGCCGGCGGGCAGGAGCAGGCGCACGCGCGTCCCCTCGCCGGGGCGGCTTTCGATCGCGATCGTCCCCCCGTGCCCCTCCACGATGCGCCGCGTGAGCAGCAGACCGATCCCCGAGCCCGCCGTGCCCTTGGTGGTGAAGAACCCCTGGAAGAGTCGGCCGCGGACTTCCTCCTCCATGCCGCAGCCGTTGTCTTCGACCTCGTAGAGGACGCCTCCCTCCGGCAGGGGGCGGACGCGCAGCGCGACCCGTCTTTCCCGCGGGTCGTTTTCCGGCAGATCGCGGAAGGCTTCGGCGGCGTTGGTGAGGAGGTTCACCAGCGCCCGCTGGATCGCCCCGGCGTCGATCGCAACGGGACGGGGCTCGGGTAGGGTTTCGAGGGAGAAGGCGATCCCCTCGTTTTGCAGTCTTTCCTCGAGCAGCCGCGCCGCCTCCTCGGCGGGGGCGTTGGGATCGCCCGGCGCCGGCTGCACGACGGCGTACCGGCCGAAGTGGAGCAGGTCGAGGGCGAGGGTCTTGATCCGCTCGACGTTGCGCTGGACCATCCCCCAGCCCTGCCGGAGGGTCTCCCTCTCTTCGAGTTCGATCCCCTTGCCGAGCACGAAGAGGCTGCCCCCCAGGGCGTTGGCGATGTTCTTGATCGTATGGGCGAGCTCGGCCGCCGTCTGCCCCACCGCCGCCAGCCGCTCGGCCTCGATCAGCCGCCGCGCCTTCTCCTCGACCAGCCGCTCCAGGTTCTCGGTGTACTCCCGGAGCCTGCGGCGCAGGGCGATCCGCTCGCGGGCGCGCTTGAGCGCGATCTCGAGCACCTCGTCGTGGATCGGCTTGGTGACGAAATCGGTCGCCTCGTGCTTCAGGCTCTGGATCGCAAGCTCCATGTCCCCGTGGCCGGTGAACATGATCACCTCGGTGTCGGGGCTCTCGGCCTTGATGTGGCGCAACAGCTCGATGCCGTCCATCTCGGGCATCTTGATGTCGGTCAGCACGATGGGCGGTTTTTTTTCCCGGAAGAGCGCCAGAGCCTCCTCGCCGTTTTCGGCGCACAGGACCTCCCAGCCGGCGTCGGCGAGCGTGAGCGAGAGGACCCGGCGGATTCCCGGCTCGTCGTCGACGAGCAGGATGCGGCGGTCTTCCCCCTCGGCCCCCTTCATCCCACCTCCTGCGCCGGGAGTTCCACGATGAAGACCGCGCCCTCGCCCGGCATCGACTCGGCACGGATCGTCCCCCCGAAATCGCGGACGATCTGGTAGCTGATCGAAAGGCCCAGCCCCGTGCCCTTGCCCACTTTCTTGGTGGTGAAGAAGGGCTCGAAGATCCGCGCGAGGACCGCGGGGGGGATGCCGGTCCCGGTATCCTCGACCCGCGCCAGGACCTTCGCCCCCTCGCGGCGGCTGCTGACGAAGATCTTTTTGCTCCCCTTCTGGTGGGGGTGCGCGAGAACCCGCTCCTCGATCGCATCCCGCGCGTTGATCAGCAGATTGATGAAGACTTGCTCCAGGCGGTTCGTCTCGGCGAGCACGGGCGGGAGCTCTTCCGCGAGATCCCAGACGATCTCGATGCCGCGGGATTTCAGCTGCTGGCTGAACATCTCGGCCGTGCGGCGCAGGACCTCGTTCAAGGAGACGGGCTGCAACGCCTGCTCGCTCTTGCGGCCGAATTCCCGCAGGTGGTTGATGATGCGGCTCGCCCGATCGACATGGCTGTCGATCTCCTCGGCCATCGTCGCCAGCACCTCGGGGGCGATCTCCTGCCCGGCGCGGACCTTCTTGACGAAGAACCGGCTCGCCGTCTTGATCACGGCGAGCGGCTGGTTCAGCTCGTGGGCGACCCCCGTCGCCATCTCGCCCAGGGTCGCCATCTTGCTCGCCTGGATGAGCTGCTGCTCGGTCTCGAGACGCTGGGTGATGTCGCTCGTCGTCACGAGCAGCGCCCGCCGGCCGGGGTACTCGGCGGGGGAGATCCACATGTCCACATAGAAGGGGCTTCCGTCGCGGCGCAGCTGCCGCATCTGGTGGATCACGTTCGACCGGCGGATCCGCTCCTGGATGCGGGCGCGGTCCTCGGGGGGAAAGAGATCGAGGAAGTTCTTGCCGAGGATCTCCTCCCGGGAAAACCCGTAGACGCGCGCGACGGCCTCGTTGCCGTCCCGGATCTCCAGGCTCTCGGCGTCGAGCACGAAGAGGGGGTTGGGGATGTTGTTGAAGATCTCGTGGTACTTGCGCTCGGAGCGCTCGAGGAGGAATTCGAGCTGCTTGAGATGGGTGATGTCGAGGTTCACCTCCATGGCGGCGACGATCTCGCCCTCGGCGTTGCGGATGGGGGTCGTCTTGACCAGCCAGTAGGCGGGGGAGCCGTCCTTGTGGATGCCCCGCTCCTCGCTCAGGTGGATCCGGCCGTCGGCGAAGGTCTTCTCGACGGGGCAGTGGGGGCAGGGCTCGCTGCGGCCCTTGTAGGCGTGGTAGCAGAAGTCGCCGGGCCGGGGGTCGAAGAGGTCGGCGAACTCGCGGTTGTACTGCAGCAGGCGGAAGTCGCGGTCCTGCACGGTGATCACGCAGGGGACGGTGTTGAAGAGGTTCAGGTACTCGTCGCGCTGGCGGTTCAGCTCGGCCTGCTTCTCCCCGATCTCCTGGCACATGAAGTTCATCGCCGCGGCGAGCTGCCCCATCTCGTCGGTGCGGTCGATCGTCAGGCGCACGTTGTAGTCCCCGTGCGAGATGGCCTGGGTCCCGGCGATCAGGCTGCGGATCGGCCGGTTCACGAAGCGCAGGACGAAGAGAAAGATCATCGCCGAGGTGACGAGGAAGGCGGCGAGCGCGAGCCCGAGGACCCCCTTTTCCATGAAGCGGATCTCGTCCTCGGTGCCGGAGAGCGAGACCACGACGTCGAGCGCGCCCAGCACCTGCTTGTCGGCGGGGTGGAAGTGGCAGCCCCCCGTCGCGCAGCCGGGCTCGTTGTAGATCGGGCTGATCAGCCCGAGGACGGCCTGCCCGTCCTCGTCGCGGAAATAGCGGATGCGCTCGCGCAGCCCGACCTCGACCCGCGCGGGCTCCGAGTGGTGGCAGATGTGGCAGGCCTCGGACATGATGTTCGTCACCTGCTCCACTTCCTCGGAGCGGTTGGAGAACTTGATCGCCCCTTCCTTGTTGTAGATGCGGATGTTGCGGACCTGGGGCAGCCGCCCCATGTTCGTGATGATCTGGTTGATGTCCTCGCGCGCGTTGAGCATCATGGCGTAGTGCGCGCCGAGCTTGATCGCATCCCCCAGGGTGTCGGTGTGCTGGACGACCTGCTGCTCGAGGCTGCGCTTTTGGTAGGCGATGCTGAAATAAGACCAGGTGGTGATGGTGAGCAGCAGAATCAGGCCGACGCTCAGGATGAGCTTCGCGGCGAGGCTGCGCTGGACGGCGGCGAAGATCCCGGTCATGGCCCCCACTATACCGGAAAGCGCCGCAAGGGGGCAAACGCCGCCCCCGGGAGGGGAGGGAAGACCTCCGCTACGGGGGCGGCGGAGTTCCGTGCGCGGGGGGGGGGGTCCGCGGGAACCGCACCCGGAAGCAGGAGCCCCGCCCCGGGGCGGAGCGGACCTCGACGGCGCCCCCGTGCCGCAGCACCGCCTGGCGGGTGAGAAAGAGCCCCAGCCCCGTCCCCGCCTTGCCCTTCGAGGAAAAGAAGAGCTCGAAGAGGTGCTCGCGGACGGACTCGTCCATCCCCACCCCGTCGTCCTCGACCTCGAAGACCACGGCATCGGGTTCCCCGAAGGCCCGCAGGCGGATCGTGTGCGGGCGGCGTTCGGGGGCGGCGAGGCAGGCGTCCACGGCGTTGTCGAAAAGGTTGAGCATCGCCGGAAGCGCGATCCCCTCGTCCACGGCGAACTCCCCCGCCTCGGGGGAGATCTCGGAGGCGATCTCGATGCCGTGGCGGCGGGCCTTGTGGGCGGCCATCGAGAGCAACGCCGCCGCGAACGCGGCGACCCCCGTGCGCCGCGCCTCGAGCGGTCGCTCCTTGGCGAAGGAGAGCACGTCGAGCACCACGCGCCGCAGCCGCTCGACCATCTCGGAGGCGACCTCGAGCCCCTCCCGGGCCTCTTCCGGCCGGTTGCGCGAAAGCGCCGAGCGGACGAGGTAGAGCCCGGCATCGAGGCCGGTCAGGATCCCCTTCACCCCGTGGGAGACCGAGCTCACCATCAGGCCGAGGGCGGCGAGCCGCTCCTGGGTCGTGCGCAGCTCCTCGCGCAGGCGCGTGACTTCGGAGATGTCGAGGGCGAACTCGAGGACGAGCTCGACCTCGCCGGCGCGGTTGCGGATCGGCACGGTGTGCACGAGCGCCGGAAAGCGCGTGCCGTCGGCGGCTTCGAGGATCTCCTGGCTGCGCCGGCTCTGCCCGGACTCCACGGTGAGCGCCACGGGGCAGCGGTAGGGGTCGTCGCGGCGTTCGGGGTAGACCTCCCAGCTGCGGCGGCCGATCCGGTCCCCCAGGCGCGATTCGTAGAGGGGGTTCGCCGAGACGACGACGAGATCGCGGTCGTGCACGGAGACGAAACAGGGCAGATCGTTGAAGAAGCGCACCCCCCCCTCGAAATCCCCGGCGAGCCCCCGGAACGCCGAGGAGAAACCCTCGATCGCCTGGTCGACGGCCGCCAGCCGCTCGCGCTCGACCAGGCGCGCGGCCTGCTTGCGGACCAGCCGTTTCAGGTTCTCGGTATACTCCCGGAGTTGCCGCCGCATCGCCAGCCGCTCGCGGGCGCGCTTGAGCGCGATCTCGAGCACGTCCTCCTGAATCGGCTTGGTGACGAAGTCGGTCGCCTCGAGCTTCAGGCTCTGGATGGCGAGTTCCATGTCGCCGTGGCCGGTGATCAGGATGACCTCGGTTTCCGGGCTCTCGGCCTTGATCGCGCGCAACAGCTCCAGGCCGTCCATCCCCGGCATGCGGATGTCGGCGAGCACGATGGCCGGACGCTCGCGGCGGAACACGGCGAGCGCCTCCTCGCCGTCGGCCGCGGTGAGCACCTCGTAGCCGGCATCGGCCAGCGTGATCCCCAGCACCCGGCGGATGCCCTCCTCGTCGTCGGCGATCAGCAACCGCCGCTCGGAGGCGGGTACGGGCGCCGGGGTTCCGCTCGCGAGGGGGTCTTCCATGGGGGCTCACGCCTGGCGGTGAAGGAGCGGTTCGATCGTCCGGAGCAGCCGGTCGGGTTCGACCGGTTTTTCGAGGTAGCCGTCGGGCGGGGGCAGCGGCTCCGCCAGCCGCAGGTTCAGCATGCGCAGGTGGTGGGCGAAGGGCTTCTCGCCGACCCCGGTCAGGACCACGACGGGGATGTCGCGCAGGCGGGGGTCTTTCTTGAGTTCCTGGTAGAGGACGACCCCCCCGGCCTGCGGCATCATCACGTCCATGAGGATGAGGTCGGGCGGGCTCCGCCGGGCCGCATCCAGCGCCTCGCGCGCGTTTCGCGCGCCGCTCGCCTCGTAGCCCGCCGTGCGGAGCACGGTGGCGAGGTAGATGCGCATGTCGAGCTCGTCGTCGACGAAGAGAATGCGCTTTTTCTCCACGCCGCCTCGCCGGGGGTCAGAGGAGATCGGCCACCTTGTCCGGGTGGTTCACGCTCGCCACGGGGCAGGAGGAGCGCAGGACCACCTCCTCGACCGTGCTGCCCAGCTCGGCCTCCTCGGGGTCGACCTCGCGGGTGTGGTGGGCCATCACGATCAGGTCCGCCTGCCGCGCGCGCGCGAACTTGAGGATCTCGACGTAGGGGATGCCCTCCCAGACTTCGACGGTGGTCTTCTCATAGCCCCTGAGCTTCGGCAGGAGGTGGTGCTCGATGCGGCGGCGCGCTTCGTGGATGCGCTGCTCGAGGTCCGCCTGCCCCGCCGGGCGGGTGAGCCCGCCGGCGGTGATGTCGACCGCGTGGAACACGTGCAGGTTCGCCCCGACCTCGCGCGCGAGCTTGTAGCCCCAGAGCAGGGCCGACTCCGAGGCCTTCGAAAAGTCGGTTCCGACGACGATGTTGGAGAAGAGCTTCCAGCAGGTCGTGCACGGCCGGTTCACGATGACGACCGGGCAGCGCGCCGCCTTGGCGACCCGGCGCAGCGTGCTCCCGGCCACCTGGCGGTGCCGCGCGGCGCCGACGTCCTCGTCCCGGCTGTGGGCCCCCATGAGGATCATGTCCACGTCTTCCTTGCGGGCGAGCCGCAGGATCTCCCGGTAGGGCTCCCCGATCGCGGTGACGATCCGGGCGTTGCTCTCCTCGAGGAAGGAGGCGTAGGTGGTCTTCAGCTCCTCGGTCACCCACTCGAGGTAGTCGGGGCTCGGCTGCTCCTTTTCCCCGGTGCGCACGTCGACCACCTGCAGCCCGAAGCCGCGGCTGGGGATGCCGAGCACGTGCAGGATGATCAGCTTCGCCTCCCATTTCATCTCCAGGTCGAAGGCCACCTTGGCCGCGTTGTCGCAGACCGGGGACGCCGTCGTCGCGAAGAGCAGTTTCTTGAACATGGCTCATCTCCTCAGCGCGCACTCTTTGGGGCTGCGGTGAAAGCTGAGCTGCCAGACGATCCCCTCGATGAACTCGAAGAGGTTGAAGACGGTGTCGAACTCGAGCACATCGACCCGGTCGCCGAAGACCACGTGCTTGAGCCTGCCGATCCGCAGGGGAAGGTCGAGGAGCTGCTCGAGGGGGAGCTGCCGGATCTCGCAGGTCGTCTCCCCCTCCCGGCCGCAGAGGGTGTGGTAGATCTCGAGGCGCGGCTCGCCGGGGAAGCCGCTCATCTCGACCGTCTTGTAGAACTCGAGGCGGCCGACCCCCGGGGCGGTGCATTCCCCGGCGGGGCAGGCGCGGTAGAGCTCGAGGCACTCGGGCAGAAAGGCGTTCAGGCGGGAGAAGTCGGGGTAGCGCTCGATCATGCGGAAGAAGCTCCGCAGGGTGAATCCGGGGTCGAGTTCGACCCGGCTCCCCAGACAGAGCAGCGGGTCGGTGACGACCGGTTTGCCGCCCTGGGAGAGGGCGCCGTCGCCGGAGATCTGCACCTTGTCCATCGGGCTCACTCCTCCGTCGGGCGGAGGTGCTCGGGCACCTCGATCATGTTGATCAAGAGCGGCTTGAGGAAGGTCCAGCGGATGCCGATGCGGTAGATCTCCTCGAGGTCGCGGATCGCGTCCCAGCAGTTGTGGCAGGGGGCGACCACGAGCTTCGCGCCGGTGGCGAGGATCTGGTCGCGCTTCACCCGGAGCCCCACGTTGCGCTGCTCGCGGTAGCGGCCGATGCCGTTCAACCCCCCCCCGCCGCCGCAGCAGAAGTTGTGCTCCCGGCTGGGCCCCATCTCGCGGAAGTCCTCGGCGATCTGGCTCATGATGTAGCGCGCGGCGTCGGCGAGCCCGCCGTTGCGGATGTAGTTGCAGGAGTCCTGGTAGGTCACCGGCTCCTGGATCTTCTTGCGGGGGTCGATCTTGAGCTTTCCGGTGCGCAGCGCCTCGGCCACCCATTCCACGTAGTGCAGCGTCTCGACGGGCGTTTTCCCCGTGGGCAGGCCCGCCCAGTAGGGGCCTTCGATCACGGTCGCGCGGTAGGCGTGCCCGCACTCGGTCACCACCATGCGCTTGGGTTTGAGCCGGGCCATGGCGTCGTAGACGCTCTGCACCTGCTGGCGGCAGCCCTCCCAGTCGCCCGCGAACATGGCGAGGCTGGTCTCCTCCCACCCCTCGCTGGGGACCGTCCAGTTTTCCCCGGCGACATGGAAGAGGATCGCCGCCTGGGCGATGTCCTCCGGGTAGTGCTTGGGCTCGCGCGCGTTCACCGTGTAGAGGATGTCGGCGTTTTCCTTATCGATCGGGATTTCGAGGCCCGGCCAGTCCTCGCTCGTCTCCTCGGCCATCCACTCGCAGGTCTCGACCCAGTCCTGGGTCGTCACATCCATCTGCGCACGGAAGACGCGGTGCATGCCGGAGCCGATCTTCATCTCCCAGGGGGTGAACCCCTGCGAGAAGAGCAACCCGCGCGTGTAGCTCGCCATGACCCCGGTGTCGATCCCGAGCGGGCAATAGATCGCGCAGCGGTTGCAGCAGGTGCATTTCGCGAACACCGTGTCCATCGTGTACTGCATGAAGGCGTTGTCCACCCGCCCCTTGCGGCGGATCATCTCGCCGAGCGTGCTCTGGATCTTGTAGGCCGGGACCTGGGTCGGGTCCTTGTGGTTGGCGAGGTAGTAGAAGCAGCTCTCGGCGCACAGCCCGCAGTGGGTGCAGATCTCGAGCCAGGTGCGGATACGCGACTTGCAGGTGCGCTGGATGAGGTCCCAGAGCGCCTTCGCGTCCACCTCGAGGCGGTTCATCTCCTCATAGTACTGCTTTCCGCCCTTGTCGGCGAGCAGCGCCTGGAGCTGCTCGAGCGTCGTCACGGGCTGCCGGTTGCAGAGTTTTCCCTCGGGCATGATGGCTCTTTTGAACCTCCGTTCTCCGGGCGGGCACGCGGGATGGGCGTCCCGTCTACCACTGCAGGCCGCGGCCTTTCATGCCGCCCCGCTTGATGCCGAAGTCCATCCCGATCTGGGCGCGGGTCGCGAAGAAGAGGACGAAGTGCGCCAGCTTCGTGAACGGGATCGCGATCAGGAAGATCTCGCCGCACAGGACATGCACGATGAGCCAGAACTCGCTGTTCGCATAGGCGGTCCGGGCGATCAGGCCGCTCAGGAACGGTGCTGCGGCCACGGCGAGCAGCGCGTAATCGTAGGCGCCCGTGATCCGTCTCACCTCCGGCAGCGCGATCCGGCGCAGGGCGAGCAGCGCGGCCGAGACGAGCACGGCGACGGTCAGCGTGTCGGCGAGCCAGCCGGGCATGGACCACAGGCTGAACCCCCAGCGCTCCTCGAGGACGATGTTGTGGGCGAGCAGGAAGAGCGGGGTGAGAATCAGGCCCGCGTGCAGGGTGAAGACGAGGAGCGTGAATCCCGGGTTGTTGCGCCAGCTGTGGGTCCCGAAGGGGATCAGCCAGAAGACGATCGAACGCAGGGCTCCCCGCACCCCGTAGGCGGTGTTCACCCCGTAGGTCACGCGGTCGAGCCTCCAGTCGAGCCCGCGCACGTAACGCACGAGGCGCACGAGGTTGCCGACGAAAAAGACGGCGAAGGCCAGCCAGGCCAGCGGTCCGGTCACGAATTCATACATGGACGGTCCCCTCCGATGGCGTGCGCCGCGATCCGCCTAGTGGTGCGCCCCATGCCCTCCCCCCTCCCCGCCGGGCCGGTCGGCCCCGAGGTAGTCCCGGTCCTCGTCCCGCTCGCTCAGGAAGCGCCAGAAGAAGACGAAGCCCAGGAGGGCCGCGGCGATCAGGATGTAGGTGATGCTCTCGGTGCGGAGCATGAACTCGTGCAGGCTGTGGACCCCTTCGCCCATGAACGCCCTTTCCTTTCGCCGGACGCCGGCTCAGTGCGGCTCGTAATCCGGGTGCGCGTAGAGGATCGGCATGTGGCTGACGATGAACTTGTAGGCGAGGATGCCGATCGTCACGATGAAGAGCGAAATCCCGATTTCCATCCAGTGCGGGAAATACCGCTCCTCCGCCGGGAGGTGATAGTTGAAGGCGATCAGACCGACGTTGAAGCGGTTGATCACGATCCCGAGCACCGCCCAGGCGGCGGTGAAGCGGACGATCTTCAGGTTCTTCTCCCGCGCGCCGACGGCGAAGAAGAAGCAGGGCAGGAGCACGAAGCCGATCACCTCGACCAGAAACCAGGCCCCGTAGCCGCTCGCGAGGTGGCGCCAGGCGTCGGCCTGGGCCACGCCGACGACCTTGAGGACGAAGTAGCCGGCAAGCACCCAGGAGGCGGCCTTGGCGAAGCCCAGGGCGACCCCGTCCGCCTCGCGGCGGTGGGCCTCGTCCATCTTGTGGTGGAAATAGCGGTGGGCGAGCGCGCCCTCGAAGATCACCATCGAGAGGCCGGCCACGATGCTCGAGACGAAGAAGAAGAGCGCGAGATACGGCGAGTACCAGAGCGGGTGGAGCTTCGAGGGGGCGATGAGGAAGAGCGCCCCGAGCGAGGACTGGTGCAGGGTCGAGAGCACGACCCCGAAGATCGTCAACACGAGGGTCAGGCGCACGACGAGGTTCCGCGCCCGCTTGAGACCGAGCCACTCAAGCGCGGCCGGGGTCCACTCGATGAAGAGCACGGTCAGGTAGAGCGCGACACAGGCGGCCACCTCGAAGAGCAGCGAGGTCGTCCCCTGCTGCACGAGGAAGGGGTAGGGCAGCCGCCAGGGGCGGCCGACATCGTAGTGGAGCGCGAGCACGACGAGCGCATAGCCCAGAAACCCGGTCAGGATGGCCGGCCGCACGGCGGTGTGGAAGCGCTTCAGGCCGAAGAGGTAGCAGGCGGCCGAGGTCACGTAGCCCCCGGCCGCGAGCGCGACCCCGACGAGCAGATCGAAGCCGATCCAGAGGCCCCAGGGGTTGTAGTCGGAGAGGCGGGTCGTGGCCGCCAGCCCTTGCGTGAAGCGGATCCCGGTGATCGCCAGGCCGACGACGACGATGATCGCCGCCACGATGTTGAACGGGGTCCAGCGCGGCCGCTCCAGGGTGACCTTGGGAAATGGCATCGTCGCTTCTCCTCAGGCGGGCTTCGTTTCGCCGCCCCCTTCCGGGGCGGCCGGGGCGGAGGCCTCGGCCCGGGCGCGGGCCGCTTCCTCGAGGGCCTTTTTCACCTCGCGCTCGATCGCCGCCTTTTTGTCCTTGTCCGCCTTGGCGAGCGCCTCGGCGAGCTTTTTCTTCGCTTCGTCCTCCGCGCGGGCGAGCGCCGCGGCCACGGCCGCCTCGCGCTCTTCGCGGGCGATCCGGTCCCGCCGGCGGTTGATCGCGTAGATCCCCGTGAGCAGCACGGGCCACATCGCCGCCACCACGGGGACGACCCCGAGCGCGCCCTTGGTCAGCTCGGGGGCCGGGGTGGTCCCCAGGTCCTCGCGCATCCCGATCGCCCGGAAGGGGACCCCGGAAATCGTCAGCCAGGCCGTCCCGCCCATCTCGAACTCGCCGTAGATGTGATCGATGTAGCGGCCGGGGGATTGCGCCATGCGCGCCCGGGCGACCCGCAGCAGATCGCGGCGGCGGCCGAAGGTGAGCGCCTCGGCCGGGCAGGCCTCGACGCAGCCCGGCAGCAGTCCCTGCACGAGCCGCGGGTGGCAGAAGGTGCACTTCATCACCCGCGGGGTGAAGGCCTTGTCGTACTCGTAGGTGGGGATCTCGAAGGGGCAGGCGATCATGCAGTAGCGGCAGCCGACGCAGACCGACTCGTCGTAGGTGACCGAGCCGTCGGCGTTCTTCGTGAAGGCGCGCACGAAGCAGGCCGACGCGCAGGCCGGCTCCAGGCAGTGGTTGCACTGGACCTTGCGGTAGACCGGCCCCCGGGCGCCCTCGATCCCCGTGTACCGATTGACGACGGTGTAGGTGCGGGCGTCGGTGCGGCGGCGCTTTTCGAGCACCGCGAGATCGTGGAAGGGCCGCTCGGGCGGGGGGAGCTCGTTCACCCGGTTGCAGGCCTCCTCGCACTTGCGGCAGCCGATGCAGCGCGTGACATCGAAAAGCACCCCCAGGGCGTCGGGGTTTCCCGCGCCCCGCGGAGGGGCGCCGGCGTGCGCGCGGCCGGCCGCGGCGAACCCCGCCCCCGCGGCCCCCATCCAGCCGAGAAATCGTCTTCGCGAAATCGACATGAGACGGTCCTCACCTTGCGCGGCGGCCGGTCGGCCCGGCTCAGCGCTTCTCCTTGTGGCAGCCGGTGCAGTCGGTGGCGGCCGGCTTGGCGATCCCCATGCTGCGATGGCATTCCATGCACTGCAGGTGGTAGGCCGCCTGCAGCCCGGGCCGGCCGGGGTGCCGCGGGTCGAAGGGCTGCCCGTGGCAGCTGGCGCAGGCGGGCGGCTTCTTCGCGGCCGGGCTGTTGTGGTGGCAGCCCTGGCAGAGCGTTCCGGGGTCGCGGTGGAAGGCCGCGGCGAGACGGCTCTCGGCCGCTCCCTGGGCGAGCGCCTTCACGATGCGCCGGTGCGGCAGCTTCACCCCCTCGTAGGTCCGGCTGAGGGCCTTGATCTCGACGTTCTCCGGGATCTCCTCGTCGGCGTAACTCGCCGCCGCGGTCTTGCGGGCCTCGAGCAGCCGGCGCGCCACGGCCTGGCGGTCGGCGCCGCTTTCCAGCCCTTCGGGCTTCGGCACATGGCAGCTTGCGCAGCCGGCGACATCGGGCGGATCCTTGACCGGGATCGCTTCATGGCAGCCGGCGCAGGCGGGTTTCCGCTTCGCGGCGTTGTGGCAGCCGATGCAACTCGGCTCCGCCGTGCCCCGGTGCATCGCCGTCTGCAGGGTGACGAACCGGCCTTCCTTCGCCCCCTCGAGGGGGTGGCAGGCGGCGCAGGACGCCATCGTCTCGTGGTGGCAGGCGCGGCAGGTGTCGACGTAGGTCTCGTGGCCGAGGTGGTTGAAGGCGACCAGGTTCACGCGCTCGGCGGGGTCGATCGGCGGGGCGTTCCGGCGCGCCGCCTTGACGAGCGTCTGATCGGGCTGGCCGCGCAGAAGCCGCGGCACCTCTTTCAGCTTTTCGATCTTCGCCTGCAGGGCCGGGTCGTGGCACCCGGAGCAGTGGATGGGCCCCCCCTCCTCCTTGCGGGCGATCCGCTTGCGGTGGCAGTCGATGCACTGCTCATGGGCGGCCTGCCGCAGGCTCCGCACCTTCTCGACCGGCACCTCCCGGTGGCAGCTGCGGCAGTTGTTCTCCTGCCCCTTCACGTAGACCAGCTTCTCCGTCGCCGGGTCGCGCTGATGGTGACAGGTCTCGCAGCGGTTCTCCTGCGCCTTCACGTGGCGGAAGTGGAGCGATTTGTCCATCCCGATGTCGCGCCAGGAAGAGGCGACGGGCCGCTCCTGGTGGCAGCCGGCGCAGGAGACGGGCCCGGAGCGCTCGCCGCGGGCGGCGGTCTCGCGGTGACAGGCGGTGCAGTGCGTGTGGTAGACCGCCATCGTCTGCTCGCGCGAGGTGTCCTCCAGGCGCTTGAATTTCGTGGAAAGCGCCTTTTCGCCCGGGAGATGGCAGGCGAGGCAATCGAGGTTCCGGGCGGCGAGCGCGCGGGTGTGCTTTTCGTGGAGGTAGGTCACGGCGGACCGCTCGAGCGGGCCGAAGCGCTGCAGGCCGTCGATCCGAATGACGTCCGCGCGGGGTCGCCCCGGCTCGGGATCGAGCGCGGCCGGCGGGGCCGAGCCCTGAACCCCGAGGACGAAGGCCGAAAGCACGAGGGTCGACGCCGCGAGAAGCAGGATGCTCCGCAGCGCTCGTTCGTTCTTAAAGGTCGTCATGGAGGGTCTTCTCCCGCGGAGTGGGAAACCGGGCCAGCGTCATCCGGCACCGCCGGAGGACCGAGGGGTCAGCCGGCGCCGCCGCTCCTCTTCTCCCTCCCATCGAAGCCGCCCCCGGCACCGGGGAACGGACGGCGGATTCAGGCGGGTCGCCCGCCTGCGGGGTGGAAACGATGGGTTGCGCTGCAAGGGAACAATACGACTCCGAAGGAAACCGGAGGTGAACTTTTAATTCGGAGAGCGATCCGCTGTCAATCGCTTTTTGCGGCGAAGCCGCGGGGAAAGGGGGGGGGGCCGGGCCGTTTCCGGCCCGGCGGGGAAGGGCTGTTTTTCGCGTTTCAGCCGATTTTCACGGTCCGCGCGCCTTCCATCGGGTCCTTGAGCGGGATCGCGACCTTGAGCACGCCGTCCTTGTAGGACGCCTTCGCCTTGCGCGCGTCGACCGGGCAGCAGAAGGCGGCGGCCGAGACGTACTCGAAGTCCTCCCGCGGGGCGACGAGGCTGTAGCTGTCGTCGCGGACCTTGAGCTGGATCGATTGTTTCTTCACGCCCGGAAGGCAGATTTCGAGATGGATGAGGTTGCGCTCCTCGTCGATGTAGGAGCAGACTTCGGCGGCCATGCGCAGTTTTTCCTTATCGGAAGCCATGAAGGCACCTCCTGTCGTCGTCGGGCCCCGGGGGGAGAACCCGCAGGGCACCCGTGAATCTGAAGCACACTAAGGCAGCGGGGAGGAATTGCAAGGCGCGACCGGGTTGACAACCCCGGGGCCCTCGCATAGCAGTGGCGGCGGAGAGGGAAACGGCGGAGGGGGGCATGCTCGTCGTCGGGCTCACGGGGGGGATCGCCAGCGGCAAATCCACGGTCGCGCGGATTTTCGAGGAGCTGGGCGCCCGCCGCATCGACGCCGACCGCCTCGCCCGCGAGGCCCTGGAGCCCGGCTCCCCGGGCTGGCAGGAGACCGTCTCCCGCTTCGGCCGCGGCATTCTCCTCGCCGACGGGCAGATCGACCGCAAGGGCCTCGCCGCGCGGATTTTCGCCGACGCGGCGGAGCGGCGCGCCCTCGAGGCCATCGTGCACCCGCGGGTGCGGAAGGCGGCCCGGCGGCGCCTCGCGGAGTTTGCGCGCGCGGGGGATGCGGCGGTCATCCTGCTCGAGGTTCCGCTCCTCTTCGAAACCGGCATGGACCGGGACTGCGACCGCGTGATCGTCGTCTCCCTGCCGGAGAACCTCCAGGTCGAGCGCCTGGCCGCACGCGACGGCCTCGATCCCGCGGAAGCGCTCCGCCGCATCCGCGCCCAGATGCCGCTCGCCGAAAAATGCGCCCGCGCCGACTGGGTGATCGACAACGCCGGGACCCCCGCGCAGACGAGAGCCCGGGTGGAGGAGATCTACCGCCGCCTGGTCGCCCTGAACGACCGCGGCGGATGAGGTCGGCTACCGCCCCGCCGGCTCGACCAGGCGTTCGAGGATCAGGCCGAAAAAGCCGTTCCCCGCCGCCGGGGCGAAGCGCCAGCCGAGATGCGTGCGGCAGGCCGCGCAGAGGGCGACCTGCCAGCGGTGACCGGAAAACCAGGTGAACTCCTCGGTCGGGGTTCCGACCGGAACACAGCCGTCGGCCGCGGCGAAGCAGCCGATCTCGAAGACGATCCCGTAGGGGTTGGCGAAGCGGTGGCGGTGGCGGCCGCCCACGGCGATGCGGTCGACCGGGCGGGCGATCCCCGCACCGCAGGCACGGCAGCGGATCCAGGGCTCCTCGAGCGCCAGGCGCGCCGGATCCGCCCCGGGACCCGGCTGCGGCCCGCCTTGCGTTTCCCTTCCCCCCGGCGGCGCACGCCGGGCGGAAAAGGGCGGCGCCCCCGCCGCCGGGAGAACCCCGCTTTCCATGCCCTTCCCCCTTGCCGCCCGGAACCCGTCCTTCCGCTTCAGCGCACGGTGTTCGCGACGTAGAAATCCTCGATCCAGCCCTTCTCGCGCAACGCGCGGCCCGCCTCGCGCGCCGACTGGGGGTCGGCGAAATGGGAGATCCGCACCTGGTACCAGCGTTTGCCGCCGCGCTCGGCCGTGGAGAGGTAGGCATCGAGCCCCCGCTGTTTCAACTCCTCCACGCGCCGGAGGGCGGTCTCTTCCTTGAGATAGGCGGCCACCTGAAGCGTGTAGGGCTGGAGCGCGGCCGGCAGAGATTCCCCCGCCGGCGGCGCGGCGACCCCGGAAAGCGGTTCCCCGACGGGGGATCCCGAAAGGGATTCGATCGCCACCCACACCCCGGCCGCCAGCCCGAAGGCCGCGGCGAGCGCGAGCCCCGAGAGGACGAGAAGCCGGCGGCGCGGCCGGGAAAGCGGCGGGCGCGGCGGCGGCACGGCGGCCCGCAAGGCGCTGAAGAGCCCTTGCAGCAAGGCCCGGCCCCGGCCGAAAATCTCCCCGGCCGCCCGGAAAGCCGTCCCCGGGCCCCAGAGCATGGGGGGCGGCTCCTCCCCTTCCTCCTCGAACCCCACGGCGGACGCGGGGAAACGGAAACGCCCCTCCCTCGGTTCCGCCCCCCCCTCGGGGGGGGCGGTCACCGGGGAGGCGCGGGGCCCGGTCGCGGCCTCGCCCCGTCGGTCCCCCCGGGCCGACGGGCGCCCTTCGGCCGGGGCGCCGGAGGTTTCGGCGATCGGCCCGCGGCCCTCCGGCCGGGCCCTCCGCGCCTCCCCGATCCGGCCGGGGGGTTCCTCCTCCCCCGGCTCGAACCCGTGCTCGGCGACCCGGCGGTCGCGCGGCTCCTCTTCGCGGCGGCGACGCGGCCACGCGGCCCCCGGCGCCTCCGGCCGCTCGCGGAGGAGGCGCGCAAGGCGGCTTCGGATTTCGCGCTCGAACCCCCGTCGCCCCCCCGCGGACACCGGGGCGCTCTCGAGCCGGGAGAGGGCCTCGGCGAGGATCTCTGCGGCTTCCTCGGGGAAGCCTTCGCCTGCGAGACGCTCCGCCTCGTCGATCCGGCGCCGGAGACCGGCATGCGCCCGGCGGCGGACGCCCCAGGCCGAGCCGGCCGCGGTCGCCGCGAGCGCGGCCGCGGCGGCGAACGGCATCGCCTCCATGCCGACCAGCCGGTGGGCGAGCGGAAGCAGCGGCAGACCGCCGAGCCCGACCGCCGCCAGCCCCCCCCAGAGGGCGGCGTTCAGCAGTTTCAGGGTGCGGATCATGGCGTCCCCCTCACGGCCCGGCCCCGAGGGGCACGACCGTGGTCGGGTCTTCCCCCCGCGGGGCAAGGAAGGACGCCTGGCCGGGCCGCAGGGCGACTTCCATCCCCCGGCCGCCCCACGGCGCCGGGGGCTCACCGGTCGTGGGGGCGACGGTCACGAAGCGGATGTCGGGCGGGATCGGAAACTCGCGCCGGGGCTCGTCCTCGGTCGCCCGTTTCATGAATTCCGCCCAGAGGGGGGCGGCGGCGCGACCGCCCGTCAGGCCGCGCCCGTGGACGTCGCGCAAGGGCGCGGCGCGGTCGTAGCCCACCCAGACGCTGGCGCTCAGGGTGGGGGTGAACCCGGTGAACCAGGCGTCGAGGTGGTCGTCCGTCGTTCCGGTCTTGCCGGCGGCCGGCGCCTGGAAGCCGAGCTGGAGGATCACCCGGCCGGTCCCCTCGCGGATCACCGCCCGCATCATGTCCACCACCTGGAAGGCGATCGCGGCGTCGATCGTGCGGCGCCCGCCGATCAGACGCTCCTCGAGAACTCGGCCGCTCGAATCCTCGACGCGGCGGACCACGAAAGGCTCATGGCGGGTACCCCCGGAGGCGAAGGTGGCGAAAGCCGAGGCCATCTCGAGCGGGCTCACCCCCGAGGTCCCCAGCGCGATCGAGGGCACCGCGGTCAGCGGGCTCTTGATCCCGCAGCGCCGCGCGGCGTCGATGATCGCGGGGGCCCCCACGCGTTGCGCGAGCTGGGCGGCGATGGAGTTGACGCTCTGGGCGAGAGCGCGCTTGAGGATCATCGGCCCCTCGTACTCGCCGCTGAAATTGCGCGGGGTCCAGGAAGGCTGCCCCGGGATCGGGATGGAGACCCGCTGATCGACGAAGACCGAGGCCGGGTGCAGGCCCGCCTTTTCGAAGGCGGCGTAGTAGACGAAGGGCTTGAAGCCCGATCCCGGCTGGCGGTTGTTCTGGACGGCGCGGTTGAATTCGCTCTCGGCGTAATCCCGCCCGCCGACCATCGCGCGCACCGCCCCGGAGTGCACCTCGACGGCCACGAGCGCCGCCTGGACCCGGGGGGGGCTTTCGCCCTCGGCGGCCGGCGGGGGCTTGAGCAGCGGGTCGAGGCGGGCGAGCCCTGCGGCCACCGCCTCCTCGGCACAAGCCTGCATCCGGGCGTCGAGGGTGGTGAAGACCTTGAGCCCGGCGTGATGGACGACATCCGAGCCGTAGCGATCCTCGAGCTCCTTCAGGACCCAGTCGACGAAGTAGCCGCCCGAGGCGGGGGTTTCCCGGGACCGCGGCCGGAGCGAGAGCGGGGTGCGGAAGGCCTCCTCGGCCTGGGCCTCGGTGATGGCACCGGTGGCGACCATGCGGCGCAGCACGGTGCGCTGGCGTTCCTTGGCCCGCTCGAAGGAACGGTAGGGATTGTAGCGTGTGGGCGACTTGGGCAGCCCGGCGAGGAGCGAGGCCTCGGCGAGCGTGAGCTGGGAGGCGGGTTTGCCGAAGAACGAGCGCGCCGCCTGTTCGATCCCCAGGGCCCCCACCCCGAAGGCGATCTGATTCACGTAGGCCTCGAGGATCTCGGACTTGCCGAAGCGCGCCTCGATGTGCAGGGCGACCAGCATCTCGCGGAACTTGCGCTCGAAGGTGCGGCGGAAGGTGAAAAAGAGGTTCTTGGCGAGCTGCTGGGTGATCGTCGAGGCCCCCTCGAGGCGGCCGCGGCCGAAGAGGTTCACCCAGAAGGCCTTGACCAGGCGCAGCTTGTCGATCCCGCGGTGCTCCCAGAAACGGTGGTCCTCCACGGCGATCACGGCCTGGAGGAAATGGGGGGAGATGCGGTGCAGGGGCACGAGTTCCCTCCCCCCCAAGACGAGCAGGCGCTCGCCGCTGGCGGCGTAGATCTCGGTCGCCGGCGTCTCGATGATGCGGCTCAAGGGCTCGGGAACGCGCGGCAGATCGCGCAGGACGAGAAAAACGTAGACCCAGCCGGCCGCGGCGACGACCCCGGCCAGGAGCAGCCCGAGATGGAGCAGCAGGCGCAGGGTCCGCCTCATGGCCCCCTCGAATCGGCAGGCGAAAGCAGGGGCGCGGCCGCCCCCCCCTCCCGCCGCCCTTCCATGCGCGCACGCAGCCGCCAGACCGCCCAGTCCTGACCCTGCAGCGAAAGCACGCGGGGGCCGGAGGGGGTGCGGATCTCGAAGCCGAGTTCCACGAACCCTCCCAGCGCCTCGTCGGAGACGCCCACGCGCACGATCTGCGCGGCCACGCCGAGCAGCCGCTCCGGCTGGGGGAGGACGCCGCGGCGCTCCTCATCGCCCATCTCGGCGAGCACGGCGAAGAAACGCTCGGCGGCATAGATCCGGCCCCGAAAGGCGGGGTTGTGCTCGAGCGTCTGCTCCACCCCTTCGCTCCGTCGCGCCACCAGGGCGAGCGGCGCATCGGAGAGGCGGAACTGCCGGAGCACCTGGTTTCCGGGCTCGAGCAGATAGATCATCAGCCCGTCGGAGGAGCGCTCGAGATAGGTGCGGCTCCAGCGCCCCTCGCCGGCGAGCCGCAGGAGCTCGAAGGGCGAGATGAGCTCCTGGGCGAGCGCCGGCGGCAGCCTCTGGTAGAGCTCGCGGAAATGCTCCGCGGAGAGCATGACCGCCTGGCCGGGGGCGAGCACCGCGAGCACCTCCCCCAAGCTGCCGGCGTTGCGGGCCCGGCGCTGCTGCGCCTCGCGGTCGCCCGCCATCTGTTCCACGACCGAAAGCGCCGACTGGGTGCGGCGCCCCTGCTCCCAGATCATCCCCGACTCGGGCCGCTCGGCGTTGGTCGAAGCGAGGTAGGCGCCGAGAAGGCTCTCGACCCAGTGCAGCCGGAACTCGGAAACCCCGAGCGCCGCCAGCACGGCGGCGAAAAGGACGCCGGAGAGGGAACCGCGGGATCGCAGAGGGCTGAAGCTCATGGGTTCGTCTTCTCCGCGCCGGCCCGTCCTTTCCCCCGGCGCGCGCCCATGCTACTCGAAGTGCCGCCGGGGTGACAAGGTGCCGCGGCCCCCCCGCCGTTTGACACCGCGATGCCCGGCAGGCAGAATCCCCCCCACCCCCGGGAGGAGCCCCCCATGACCGCAACCCTGTCCCGGATCGGGATCCCGCTCGGCGTGCTGCTCGGCCTGCTCTTCGCCGCGGCCCCGGCCCCGGCGGGCCTCGAAGTCGCGGACGCCGTGGCCGTCGCCGGACGCCCGGTGACGCTCGCCGTGCGCACCTCGGCCCTCTTCGCCGCCGAAGGCGGTAAACGGGTGACGCTGACGATCGCCGGGGAAGCACCGGTCGAGATCCTGACCGGAGGGGACGGCTTCGGCTACTTCCGCTTCCAGCCGGAGGCCCCGGGGCGGATGGAGGTCGCGGCCCGGGCGGGAAAGGAAGAGGCCTCGGGGAGGCTCCTGGTGCTCGCCCCCGGCGAGCCGCTCGTGGTGATCGAGATGGAATCCGTGCTCAAGACGGTGCTCCGGCCCGAGGAGAGCGAAGCCTGCCGTTCGGCCCTGCAGCGGATCGAACAGGGCTTCGGGCTCGCCTTCGTCACCCGTCTCTTCGGCCGGGAGATCGCCCGGCGGCGGATCGAGCAGGACGGCCTCACCCGCGCCGTCGCCCTCGCCTGGCGCGGCAAGGCCACCCTGCAGCGGCTGAGCGAGCTCGGCATCCCGATCGCGGCGGTGATCGGCTCCGGCGAGGTGACCGCCGCGGCGCGGGGAACGGGGGCGAAACGGATCGGCTTCGAAAAGGAGCGGGGCGTCGAGCGGGTCAGCGACTGGTCGCAGATCCCTCCCCTTCTGGAAGGGGGACACCCCGCCGGGGGAGCCGCAGCCGGCCGCTGACTCCCGGGCGCATTTCAGCGCCCCCCCGCCTCCCGGCAGCGCGGCGCTTCCCCCGCAGGCGAGTCCCCCCCCCCGCAGGTGCAGCGCGCACAGCCGCCCGGGCGCCGGGTGCGCCGCTCGGGACGGCGCAGCACCCAAAGGGCGAAGAAGAGAAAGAGAAAGGCGGCGAACGCCCCCCCGGCGGCGATCAGCGTTTCCATGACCCCTCTCCGTTTCCGATCCCGACGCCTCTTGCGCCGATTGATTTCCTGCAGGTTCTGTGGTTAGAGGCCCGCTGATGCACGCGTCTGCCTCCGCCCGCGACCTCGCCGCAGTGGCGGCCCTCCTGCGGGAGCGCACGCGGGCCGAAATCCGCGCCGACTACCCGCTCGCCCCCCACACCTCCTACGGGATCGGCGGCCCGACCGCCCTGTGGGTCGCCCCGCAGCGGGAAACGGACCTCCCGCCGATCCTGCGCGCGGTCAGGGAAGCGGGCCTGCCCCTCTTCGTCCTCGGCCGCGGGAGCAACGTCCTCGTTTCCGACCGCGGCTGGCCGGGGGTCACGCTCCATGTGGGCGAAGCCGTCGGCGGGATGCATTTTGCAGGCCTCGAAGTCGAAGCCCAGGCGGGCTGCGCCCTGCACCGACTCGTGCTCGCCGCGGCGGAGCGCGGTCTCGCCGGGCTCGAGCCCCTGGCCGGCATCCCCGGAGGGGTGGGGGGCGCGTTGCAGATGAACGCCGGGGCCTTCGGGCGCGAAATCGCCGACCTCGTGGTCGCCGTCCGGGGGTTCACCCTCGAGGGGGAGCCCTTCGAGGCCGGCCGCAGCCGGCTCTCCTTCGGCTACCGGGCGAGCCCGGGGCTGGAGGGGATCCTCATCGCCGCGGCCCGCCTGCGCCTCGAGCCGGGCCCTTGCGACCTCCTCCGGCGCCGGGTCGCGGAAGTCCTCGAGATGCGGGCCCGCCGTCAGCCGCTCGAGTTCCCCTCCTGCGGCAGCGTCTTCAAGCGGCCCGCCGGCTACTACGCCGGCGCCCTGATCGAGGAGGCGGGTCTCAAGGGCGAGCGCGTGGGCGGCGCCCAGGTCAGCCCGAAGCACGCCGGGTTCATCGTGAACCGCGGGGGCGCGACGGCCTCGGACGTCTACCGCCTGATCCGCCGCATCGAGGAGCGGGTCTTCGAGCGCTTCGGGGTGCGCCTCGAGCGCGAGGTCCGCCTCGTGGGGGACTTCGACGAAACTCCATGAACGACGGGGGCTGCACCGAGGTCTCTTCCCCACCCGCTCCGCCCGGCTACGGGCGCCTCGCGCGGTTCTTTCTGCCGCTCGCCCTGCAGGCGGCCTCGCAGTCGCTGTGCTACCCTCTCGTCGCCATGGTGGCCGCGCGCGGACCGGGGGGCCCGCTCGATCTGGCGGGTCTGGCGCAGGCGAACACGGTCCTCTTTTTCCTGGGGATGTTCGCGATCAGCCTGGTGCCCACGGGGATGGTCTTCGCGCGCAGCCGCGAGGGCTACCGCCAGTTCTACCGCGTTTCGCTCGCGGCCGGCTTCTGCGCCTCGGCGCTGCAGGCCCTGATCTGCCTCGAGCCGGTCGCGAACCTCGTCTTCGAGCGGCTGATCGGGCTCCCCCCGGCGATCGCCGCCCCGGCGCGCCGGAGTCTTCTGGCCGGGATCCCGCTCCAGATCCTCTTCTTCAGCCGGATCCCCTATTTCGTCGCCATGTACACTTTTCAGGCCTCGGGCCTGGCGAGCCTGGCGACCATCGGCCGCGTCGTGCTGACCGCGGCACTCACCCCCCTCTTCTGCCTCGCCGGCTGGGTCGGGCCGGTCTGGGCGGTGGTGGCCCTCACCCTTCCGGTCGCCCTCGAGGCCCTGGTCTCGCGGTCCATGGCGCGCCCGTTTCTCGCGCGCCAGCCCGCCCTTGCAGGCCCTCCGCCGCGGCTGCGCGAGATCTTCGAGTTCAGCCTGCCGCTCACCTTCGGCGGCTATTTTCTCACCTTCGCCGCCGTGGTCGTGGCCGCGATCCTCGCCCGCGCCCCGGAACCCGAGCGCATGCTGCCGGTCTACTACCTCGCCCTGGGACTGGCGAGCCCCGTCGCCTTCAGCGCGACCCGCATCCAGACGCTCGTACTCGCCTTCGCGCCCGTCGAGGCAAACCGCGCCCGCACGCTGCGCTTCGCCTGGGTCGCCGGGGCGGCGCTGGGGATCCTGCCGCTCGCCTTCCTGCTCCCGGGGCTCGACCGTCTCTACTACGTGACGCTCCAGAACCTGGACCCGGTCGACCTTCCCTGGATCCGCCGCACGGCGGGGCTTTTCGTCTTCTTCCCGCTGGCGGTCGCGCTGCGCGCCCGCGGCGAGGGGCTCGCGGCGGCGCTGAAAAGGCCGCGGGTCGTCCTCTTCGGCCACGCCGTGCTGCTTTGCGCCGCCTCGGCGACCGGGGCCCTCGCCCTGGCCCTGGAAATCCCGGGCAGCCTGATCGGGGCGCTCGGCCTCACCGCCGGGAGCCTCGCCTCGGCGGCGACGATGCACGCCGCGCTCCGCGGCGGCCGGCGCCCCGATCCGGGTCAGCCCCCGATCACTCCTCCCACTTGATGCACTCGACGGGGCAGGAGCTGATCGCCTCCTCGATGCAATCCTCGGGGCCGCCCTCGGGCTTGATCACCTCCGCCTTCTCCGTGGAGTCGTTGAAGGAGAAGACCTCCGGGCAGAGTTCCACGCACGTCTGACAACCCACGCACTCGTCGCTGTCGAGCACCACACGCTTGGCCATTGCCGCACCTCCTGGCGGGATGATTTCCCCCCCGTTGCGCCGGGGAGGGCGAAAAGTGGATTCCGGGCCGTTTGCCAGGCGGCCCCGATTCTGTTAGGGAGACGAGGACGAAGCTTTTATCCCATCGCGCAAGCCGAGGCAACACCATGGAAGACGCCCCCGCAGGAGATCGTCCCAACCCCGACCCCCCCGGCCCGGAGCTCGCCCTGGACCGGGGCAACCTCTACCTCGAGGAAACCTTCACCGATCTCAAGGTCGGGATCGTCAAGCGCCTGACCCCGGTCACCCCGGAAGGCCTGCCCGACAAGAGCCGCAAGCCGATCTTCATCGGGGAAACCCACCTCGAGACCCCGCACGGCCCGCTTCCCATCCAGGCGCCGATCCCGGCCCGGGAACTCGCGCAGGCCGTGAAGCGCTTCCCGGAGGCGATCGAGGCCGGCCTGCGCCGGCTCTCCGCAGAGCTGAAAAAGCTGAAGGAAGAGCAAGCCGGGCCGCGGATCGAAACCCCCGGCTCGCGCATCATCATCCCCTGAGGCGCGCCGGCCGCGGGGCCCGAGCGGACGTCCCCAACCCGCTGCGGGTCACTGCGCCGCCGCGGCGGCCTGGGGGTTGAAGGGGCTCGCCGCGGGGAAGGGCCGCGCCCCGAGTTCCCGATCGATCATCAGCAGCCCCGGCTTGTCGGTCCCCACCATGCCGAGCCGCTCGGCGATCCGCCCCGCGTTCGCCTCCTCCTCGACCTGCTCGTTCACGAACCAGGCGAGCAGCGGCTCGCTGGCGAATTCCTGCTCCTTGCGGGCGAGCGCGATGAGGGCGTCGATCCGGCTGCTGATGAACTGCTCGTGCTGGTGGGCGTCGCGGAAGGCCTCGAGGGGCGACTTCCAGCCGGACTTGAGGAGCTTGAGATCCTTCAGCTCGACCTTTCCGCCGCGCTCCAGCACGTGGTTGAAGAACTTCATCGCGTGCGTCATCTCCTCGTGAGCCTGAGCGCGCATCCAGTTGGCCATCCCCTCGAGGGAGAGCGACTCGAAGTAACCGGCCATGGCGAGGTAGAGATACGAGGACTCCAGTTCGTTCTTGATCTGCTCGTTCAGGGCGTCGTTCAGCTTCTTTCCGATCATGGCGCATCTCCTTTCTTCAAACCCGGCCGCCCGGCGGCGTACCGCACATTCGGGGGATTCGTCGCAACGCCGGATGTTGCGCATCGGCCCGGGGCTTGTCAAACCGGCCGGCCGTCTTGACGGCGGCGTTCCCCTCCGCCTACACTGCCCCCGCCCCGACGCCGGGGGAGCCCTGCGGAAACAGGCCCGATGACCGAACAGCTGCACCTCTTCGCGGACGACGAGACGGGAAAGGCCCGGGGGGATTCCCGCGAGGCCGGCTGGGAGGGGCCCGCCGGCGGGGTCGACGAGCTGTGGCGGGCCTCCGCCCGCTGGTCGCGCGGGGGCGATCTGCTCGAGCTGTTCGATTTCCTCTGCCGTTTCCCCGGCTACACGCCGCTCAACGCCTTTCTGATCCTTCTCCAGAACCCGCAGGCGACCCAGGTCGCCACCGCCCGCGCCTGGATCACCCGCCACGGCCGCCGCATCCGCCCGGGGGCGCGCCCGATCGCGATCCTCGCCCCGATGTCCCCGGTGGTCTTCGTCTTCGACGTCGCCGACACCCTCGGCCCGCCGCCGTCCCCGGCCGGGCCGTCGCCCGGTTCCGGGGCCAAAAAGAGCGCGGCCCGATTCTTCGATGCCCTGGCGGGGCGGCTCGCCGCCGCGCGGGTGGCCGTGACGCTCGCGGAGCCCCCCCCTTCCCCGGCCGAGCGCTCGCTCCGGCTGACCCCGGCGCTCCGCCGCAGCCTGGGCGCCGCTGCCCCCCCGGCGCGCATGCGGGCCCTGGTCCGCCTGCCGCAATCCCTTCCACCGGAAGAGCGGCTGGCGGCGCTCGCCGTCGAGCTCGCGCACCTCTTCTGCGGCCACCTGGGGGGGGATGAAGAGGCCGGGTTTCCGGACCGCGGCGAACTGCCGGCCGGGCAGATCGATCTCGAGGCCGAGTCCGCCGCCTCGCTCGCCTGCCGGCGCCTCGGCTTCGCGGAGGCTCAGGCGCAGCTGCTCTCCTCGCTGCGCGAGCGACCGGGGGAGGAGCTTCCGCCCTTCAGCCTGAACGCCGTCTTCCAGGCGGCGACCCGCATCGAGGCCCTCGGCCGCGCGGCCCTCCGGCACGGCCGGGGCCGCGGCAGCCCTTGAGGGAGGAACCGTGGCCGATCCGCCGCGAGAGGCGCCGGAGGGGGAGCCGGGCGCGATCGTCGTGCCGCGGGAGAAGGCGGTCTTCTGGCTCGACCGCCGCGGCCGCTGGCGAAACGCCCACGGCGTCTTCCGCAACCCGCGCATCAGCGCCCATTTCCACCGTTCGATCCGGCGCGACGCGGGCGGCTATTATGTCGGGCAGCGTCACGGCGCCCGGCTCGAAAAGGTCTATTTCCCTTACGAGGACACCGCTCTCTTCGTGCGCGAGGTCCGGATCGGAGAGGAGATCCGCCTGCGGCTGAACACCGGCGCGGAAATCCCCCTCGACCCGCCATCCCTGTTCGTCTCCGGGGAGGCTCTCTATCTGACGCACGAAGGCGAGCGCATCCGCTTCACCGAGGAGGCGATGGTGCAGCTGTCGCCGCTGATGAGCTTCTCCGGGGAAGGCTTCTTCCTCGAGACCCGCATGAGCCGCCACCGCATCCCGGAGCTTCCCGCCGCGGCGGATGCGGAAACGGCAGGAGAAAACGCCTGAGCTGAAGACGCGGCGAACTCCAGGGAGGAAAACAATGTACAAGGTGAGCGTCATGTACCCCCATCGGGAAGGGGCACGGTTCGATCTCGACTATTACCGGACCACGCACATGGATCTCGTCTTCCGGCTGCTCAAGCCCTTCGGCCTCGTGCGCACCGAGGTGCTGCGGGGCCTCTCCGGAGGCGAGGGGAAGCCCGCCCCCTATGTCTGCATCGGGAACCTCTACTTCGAGACCGCCGACGGCTACGAAAAGGGGGTGGCGGCCTCGGGCGGGGCGCTCCGAGGGGACATCCCCAACTTCACGGACATCGCCCCCATCCGCCAGATCAGCGAGGTGGTCGACGCCCGGTAGCCGGGAAGGAAAATCCGGGGGCCTGCGCGCCGCCGGCGATTGTCTCGAGAAAACACCCGCCCCCGCCCCCCCCGGAGGGGGAGGGCGCCGTCGCCGTCGCCGCGGCCTCGACCGCCGTGTCGGAGCGCTTCTCGCCGTTGTCCGCCCAGGCGCGGTAGACGTAGGAGGCCCCGGCCTCGACGGCGGTGTCCGACCAGAGGGCGGAGGCCGCATCCACGACGGCGATCTCCGTGAAATCGGTCCCGCCCGAGCGGCGCCGCTCGATCCGGATGCGCACGGGGCCGAGGTAGCCTCCCGCCCAGGAAAGGTCGATCCGGGAACCGGAGACCCCGCGGGCGGCAAAGCGGGCCGGCGGGGCGGGAACCCCGTTCACGGCGCGGAAGGCGTCGAGCCGTCCCCCCGAGAGGACGACACCGGCGAGCGCGGGTGTGCGCTCGGCACCGTCGACGAGACGCTCCCGCACCTGCCCGGCCGCAAGCCCCGGGTCGAGGGCCCGCACCAGGGCAGCGACCCCGCTGCCGTGGGCCGTCGCCATGGAGGTGCCCGAGAGCGTCCCGTAGACATCCTGCCCCCGCCGCAGAGCCCGCACCCGCACCTCGTCGACGGCGAAGCCGTCGGCGGTGCCGAAGGCGTTCGTCTGGAGGCGGAAGCGCACGCGGCTTCCCGCCTGGAGATCCGGGCCATCGAAGTAGGACTCGGCGAAGACCCAGCCGGCCGAGCGCCCGTCGACCCCCTCGGTGAAAAGGGCGCTCCCCCCCGCCCCGAAGGTCCAGACCTCGCGCGAAGTCCAGATCCCTTCCCGGCCCGGAAAACTCTCCACGAAGAGTCGGTCCCCGTCGGGAGCGATGTCGTGGCGCAAAGAGAACTCGAGCACCCCGCCCGCGAACCCGGCGAGATCGAAGGGGGGCGAGGCGAGCGAGGCGTTCACGGCGTTGCCGTAGTCCCCGGCCGGGCTGTCGGCGAGGGCCCAGAGGCTGTCGAAACCGGGGCTCGTGCGCCCGGCGGGCGGATCGAGAGCCCAGCCGCCCGTTCCGCTTTCGAAGTCCTGGAGCGGGAGCGCCTCTTCCTCTCCCATCTGCGTGCTCAGGATCGCCTCCCCCGGGGCGGCGACGTGCACCCGGCGCACGCCGCGGTTGGTGTAGGCCGCCGGGCGGTCGGAGGTGTCGGAGGCGGCGACCACCAGCACGTTCGGGAGATCGTAGGCCGCGGGGTAGACCGGCGCCTGATCGATGTCGCGGCCGTCGTTTCCGGCCGCCGTCACCACCAGCACGTCGGCGGCCGCGAGGCTTTCGATCGCCTCCTTCTCCGCCTGGGAGGCGAGCTCGCCCGTGTAACTCGCATTGACGACGCGGGCGCCCATGTCGCGGGCGTAGGCGAGCGCCTGGACGAGATCGGCGACGGTCGCCGAGCCCGAGGCGTCGAAGGCGCGCAGCACCATGAGCCGCGCGCGCCAGCAGAGGCCCGCCACCCCGATCCCGTTTTCGCCCACGGCGGCGATCGTGCCCGCCACGTGCGTGCCGTGGCCGTTCGCGTCCCCGGGGTCGGGGTCCTCGAAGACGAAATCCCAGCCGTGGATGTCGTCCACGCGGCCGTTTCCGTCGTCATCGAGGCCGTTTCCGGGGATCTCGCCGGCGTTGACCCAGAGATTGGCCGAAAGATCGGGGTGGGTCGTGTCGAGGCCGGAGTCGAGGAGGGCGACGACCGTCTCCCGGCAGTCGGTCAGGGAATCCCAGGCGAGCGGGGCGCGCATGCGGGTGGCGCCCCAGAGCGAGGGGAAGAGGGGGTCGGTCGGCGATTTCCCCAGCCGGCGCAGCGCATTCGGCTCGGCGTAGAGGACATCCGGGTCCTCGTGCAATCTCGCGAGCGCTTCGGGGACGCTTGCGCCCGGCGGCAGGACGATGCGCTTCAGGCCGGGGATCGCCAGCGGCCTTACCGCGCGGGCCCCCAGGCGTCTGGCGGCGGCGGGAGTCTCGGGGCTTCGCGATCGCACGAGAATCTCCCCCGGCGCCTGATGGGGAAGGTGGCGCGCGGCCGAGGCGTCATCGGCCGGGAAGATCCCCGCGGCGGCCACCAGCAGCGCCGCTGCAACGATCGGGCCGCCGCTCCGCCGGAGCGCCCCCCCGGCGCCGATACGCTCCCCGCACGCAAAACGCCTCAATCGAAGCCGGAAATTGCCGATAAAACGACGGGGGGAAAACTTCCCCATCAGTTCCCTCTTGCGCCGAAGGATCCTTTGCGCTATTCGCGATGCCCTTTCATCCCTGCGGAAATGAACCTGCACCCGAAACGAAAAGCCGGGCCCCTTCCGACCGCCGCCATCGGCCTCGTGCTGCTGCTCCTTTCAACCCCCCTCCCGGGGGCGGCCGAAGTTCATTTCCCCGAACCCGACCCGCCGGTCGTCGAAGCCCCCGCCGATTCCCGCATCGCCGCCGAGGAACCCCGGCCCGCGCTCTCGGGCGCCCCCGCGATCGAGTGGATCTACCACAAGACGACCGACGGCCGCCACCCCGACGGCAACGAGCAGCAGATGCTCTGGCTCGCCAACCGCGCGCGCACGAACCCCGCCCGGGAGGGCGCCTGGCTCGCCGAGCTCGCCGCGACCGACCCGGACGTGCGCCAGGCGGTGCTCTTCTTCGGGGTGAACCTCGAGGCGATGAAGGAGTCCTTCGCCGCTCTTCCCCCCAAACCGCCCGCGGCCTTCGACGCCCGGCTCTGGGCCGCGGCCCGGGCCCACGGCGAGTACCTGATCGCGATCGACGGCCAGACCCACGACGGCCAGTTCGCGCGCATTCAGGAAGCGGGTTTCAAGTACACCTCGGCCGCCGGGGTCGTCTTTTCCTACGCCAAAAGCGCCTTGTACGGGCATGCGGCCTTCAACATCGACTGGGGCTTCGGCCCGGACGGCATGCAGGACCCGCCCGGCCACCGCCTGGCCGTCATGGGGCTGAGCGGCAACTGGACGAACGCGGGCTACGCCGTTGTCCCCGAGACGAACCCGGCGACCCAGGTCGGGCCCCAGGTGATCGCCGGCGACTTCGCCGCCGCGAACACGGCCTACCCCGACCACTACAACCGTTTCCTCGTCGGGACCGTCTGGGAGGACACGAACGCCAACGGCCTCTACGATCCGGGCGAGGGGCTGAGCGGGGTGCGGGTGAGCCCCGACCACGGCACCTATTTCGCCGTGACGGGGGAGAGTGGCGGCTGGGCGATCCCCATCCTCGAACCCGGAGTCTACCGCGTCATCTTCTACGGGGGCGAGCTCGACGGCCGCTTCGAGCGCACCGTGAGCGTGGGCGCGACGAGCGTGCTGCTCGATCTCGAGTCCTATTCCGCCGCCGCGACGAACCCCTCGGTGAGCCGGGGCGGCGGAGGCGGGGGGGGCGGAGGCTGTTTCCTCGGCACGGCCTTCGAGAGCAGGGGGGGGTCCCCGGCGGCCGCTGCGGCGCTCACGGCCCTGTTTCTCGCCGCGGCACTTCGCGCCGGGACTCAGCGGCGCTCCTCCGCCGCCTGCTCGAGTTCGCGCCGCACCTCCTCCAGCCGCTCGATGTGCCGCCTCTCCTCGGCGATGATCGTCTCGAGATGCCGGGCGGTCGCCTCCTCCTCGACGAAGGAGGAGAGGATCTCGTAGAAGAGAACCGTATCCTGCTCGAAGCCGAGGAAGACTTCGATCAGCCGCGCAGGGTCCGGGATCGCCGCGAAATCGACCTCTTCCAGGGAAAAGCTCCTCCCGGCGACCAGGTCGTCCAGGACCTTGCGGGTCATCTCTTCGAGGAAAGGGTTCCCCCGGCCCGATTCGACTCTCCGCCTGAGGTCGCCGAACCACGCGGCATGGCGCGCCTCCTCGTCGGCCATCCAGGAGAGGAGCTCCACGAGGTTCTCGTCACCGAAACGCTCGCGGGCGGTGCGGTAGGTCTTCTCGCCGTTTTGCTCGATGCGGACCGCCAGGTCCAGGATCTCGCCGATCCGAAACATGAATTTCTCCTTCCGCCGGGATTCCCGCCGGAGCCTAACAGACGCCGGCGGGAAAGAAAACTTGGGTAATTTTCTTCCCAACCGACCCCCAACGATTTGCCCACCCCGAAGGGTTCGCCTCTCGTCGTCCCCGAAATTCCGGGGAAAAATGCACTATTCCCGGATTGCACGATTTTTGCTTTGGCATCTGGGCACCCAACCTGCGGCAATCGTCCGATCGAGGCGGTCTGATGGACATGCTCGATCTCATGGGGATCCTGATCGTGCTCACCGCACTGGTGCGGCTCATCCTCGCCTGAGGCCGGCCCCGGTCCCGGCGGGAAAACGCCGCAAGCCTGCGCTTTTCTTTTCTTCTGCCGTCGCCCTTCCGGTTTGACATCCCGCGGCGCAACCGCTAAGCAACGGCTGAGCAGCCCCGTTTTCCCCCCTTTCCTTTAGGCCCGCGCGAGGAAAACATGAAGCAGTTCGAACAACTCGGTGTCTTCTACCTCGGCCGCAGGGTCGACCCCGCCGCGGGTTCCCCCACCGGCGAGGTCGTTTTGTACGACTCCCGGGATCTCACCACCCACGCCGTGATCATCGGCATGACCGGCTCGGGCAAGACGGGGCTGGGGATCGCGCTCCTCGAGGAGGCCCTGATCGACCGCGTCCCGGTGATCGCCATCGACCCCAAGGGCGATCTGCCGAACCTCCTGCTCACGCTGCCCGAGCTCTCGGCCGAGGCCTTTCTCCCCTGGGTGAGCGAGGCCGACGCCGTCTCCGCCGGGCTCGACCGCCGCGAGTTCGCCGCCCGGCAGGCGGCGCTGTGGCGCAAGGGGCTGGCCGAATGGGAACAGGACGCCGAGCGCGTCCGCCTGCTGCGCGAGGCGGCCGAGTTCGCGCTCTACACGCCGGGAAGCCGCGCCGGGCGCCCCGTCAACCTGCTGGGAAAAATCGCCCCGCCGCCCGAGGCCGTGCGCGCCGAACGCGACCTCCTGCGCGGGCACCTGCAGCAGACGACGACGGGGCTTCTCGCCCTCGTGGGGGTCGCCGCCGACCCGGTGACGAGCCGCGAGCACATCCTCGTCGCCCAGCTGCTCTCCGCGGCCTGGGCCGAGGGGCGAAGCCTCGATGCCGCCGCCCTCGTCCACGGGATCCAGAACCCGCCCTTCGAGCGCGTGGGTCTGCTCGACCTCGAATCCTTCTTCCCGGCGAGGGAGCGTTTCGCGCTCGCGCTGCGCTTCAACAACCTGGTCGCCTCCCCGGGCTTCGAGGCCTGGACGGAGGGCGACCCCCTCGACGTGGGCCGGCTGCTCTACACGGAGGACGGCCGCCCGCGCGCCTCCATCATGACGATCGCCCACCTGGACGACGCCGAGCGCATGTTCTTCGTCACCCGGCTCCTGATCGAGACGATCGCCTGGATGCGGGCGCAACCGGGCACGGGGAGTCTGCGGGCGATCCTCTACATGGACGAGATCTTCGGCTTCTTGCCGCCGGTCGCCAACCCGCCCTCCAAGACGCCGCTGCTCACGCTGCTCAAGCAGGCCCGCGCCTTCGGTCTGGGGGTCGTGCTCGCCACCCAGAACCCCGTGGATCTCGACTACAAGGGGCTGGCCAACGCCGGCACCTGGTTCCTCGGCCGGCTGCAGACCGAGACCGACCGCGAGCGGGTCCTTTCCGGTCTCGAGGGGGCGTCGGCCGGCGCGGGCTTCGACCGCCGCGGGCTCGAGCGGATTCTCTCCGGTCTGGGGAAACGCGTCTTTCTGCTGCACCGGGCGAAGGAGAACGAGCCGCTCCTCTTCCAGACCCGCTGGACCCTCTCCTACCTCCGCGGCCCGATGACCCGCGAGGACATCCAGAGGCTTTCCGCCGCGGCGGGCCGGGAGCCGGGGCCGGAGCCCGCAGCGCCTTCCGCCCTGCCGGGCCTCGCCCCCCCGCTCTTGCCGCCGGGGATCCCGGTCTTCACCCTGCCGCCGGAAAGCGCGGAAGGGCCGGTCGAATACCTGCCCGCCCTCTTCGCCCGCCTGGAGGTGCGCCACACGAGCCACAAGCACGGAATCGACCTCACCCGCCGGGTGGGGCTCTGCGCCTTTCTTTCCGCGGCGCAGGCGGCCGCCCCCCTCGACTGGGACCGGGCGCGCGTCCTCGATCTCGACCCGGCGGCCTTCCTGAAAGGGCTCCCCGCCGCAGGGCGTTTGGGAGAGCTGCCCGCGGCCGCGCGCAACGCGAAAGCCTACGAGGGCTGGAAGCGGGAGCTTGCACGCTGGGCGAGGCGGGGGCTTGCCCTCCCGCTGCTCCGCTGCCCGAAAACCGGCGCGCTCTCCCGGCCGGGGGAGTCCCGGGCCGAGTTCCTCGCCCGCCGGGCGCAGCTGCTGCGCGAGGAGCGCGACCGCCGCGTCGAGGCCCTGCGCCGCCGCTACGCCGAGCGCTTCGCCGTGTTGCGCGACCGGCTGCTGCGGGCCGAGCAGGCCGTGGCCCGCGAGAAGGAACAGCTCGCCGCCAAGAAGGTGGAAACGGCGATCTCCTTCGGCACGGCGATCCTGGGCGCCTTTCTCGGCCGGCGGGCCGTGAGCGCGACCTCGGCTGGGCGCATCGGGACCGCGGCGAAATCCGCCGGGCGCCTCCGGAAAGAGAGCATGGACGCGGCGCGAGCCGAGGAGAGCGCGGCGGGCGTGCGCGAGCGGATCGCCGCGCTCGAGGCCGCCCTCGAGGCCGACATCGCCGCGATCGAGGCCGCCGTCGACCCCGAGGCCGCCCCGCCGGAAGAGATCCTCGTCCCGCCCGTCGCAGCGGAGCTCGCCCCTTCCTTCTTCGCCCTGCTCTGGGTCCCCTTCCGCCGCGACGCGGCGGGAGGCGCCGTGCCCGCCTGGAAGAGCCTTTGAGAAAAAACGAGCCCTTCCCCGGCGGGAGCGCCGGGGAAGGGCGACGTGGGGTGCAGGAAGGGTCTTCGGGGCCCTGTCCGCCGGCCGGCCCTGAGCCGGGACACGAAAGCCGTCTCCGCTCCGACCCGACCCTTCCCGAAAAAGGGAAGGCCTTCGGCCTTCAGGCGCGGCCGATCACGAGCCGCAGGGGATCCACCTCTTCGCGCAGGATGCGCAGCTCCTCCTCGGTCGGCGGCGCGGTCCGGCCGAGATCCTTCGCCACGAGAAGCTCGAAGCCCGTTTCCGCACGCACCTTGTCCAGCTCGACGCCGGGGTGGAGGGACTCGACCTTCATCGCCCGGGTCTCCTCGTCGAAGCCCATGACCGCCAGATCGGTGATGATCTTGTAGGGTCCGCCCTCCGGGAGCCCGGCCGCCTCGCGGGCCCCGGCGCCGGTGAGGAAGCCGGGGGAGGTGATGAAGTCGCATTTCTCCACGAAGCGCGCCTTGCTGTGCACGGTCATGATCATCGTCCGCCAGCAGAAGGAGGCGAAATCGTTCGCCCCGCCGCTTCCCGGGAAGCGAACCTTGGGCTTGGAATAGTCCCCGACCACGGTCGAGTTGATGTTGCCGTACTTGTCGATCTGCGCCCCGCCGAGGAAGGCGTAGTCGACCTGGCCGCGGCAGCAGGTGGTCATCATCTCGTTCATGCCCGCCGCCATGACCGCCCGGAAGAACGTGCGCGAGTCGCCGACGGAGATGGGCATCTGCGGCAGAAGCGGCGCCACGCCTCCGGCCTCGAAGAGGATGATCAGGTTCGGCGAGTGCAGCTTCTGGGCGAGCATGGCCGCGGCGCAGGGGGCGCCGGTGCCGACCGCGACCGTTTTCCCGTCTTCGAGAAAACGGGAAGCGACACAGATCATCATTTCCATCATGTTGTACTGGGGTGCCATCGCCGCCACTCCTTCCAAAGGTTTGCGGATCGTGCCAGCCTCATTTCTCGACCAGGGTTTCGAGCTTCTGCAGCTGCTTGAGCTTCTTCAGCCCGCCGCAGCGGTCGAGGTATTCCTCGAAACAGGAAACCCCGTAGATGTAGTGGTCGAGGAATTTCTCGAACTCCTTGGGGTCCTTTTCGGCCTTCATCCATTCGGCGAGGTGCTCCTCGTCGGAGAAGTAGAGATAGGGCATGTTCCCCGGGTAGCTCCCGTAGGGGACCTCCACGACGGCATCGACGAGGTAGAAGGGGATCGAGGTGGCCGTGGGGTTGTTGCGGATCGTGAAATTGTTGACCAGCCGCTCGGCGGTGATGATCACCCGCTTGGCCGCACGGGCGAGCTCCATGTCGGCGATCGAGATGCCGCGGAACACGGCGTTGCCGTACATGTCGGCCTCGTGCACGTGGATCACGGCCACATCCGGCCAGAGCGCCGGGACGGCGGCGAACTTCTTGCCCGTGAACGGGCACTCGATCACCTTCGCCCCCGACATGCGGAAGGTGTCGGTTCCGAGCATCGAGCGCACGATGGCGAAGGAGACGCCCTCGGCGGCAGCCCGCAGGCGCGCGGCGAGCGAGTAGTTCGTCCACTCGCAGACCTTCACCTCGCCCGATTCCATGTAGCGCCGCGCGTTGGGGGAGAGCCCGCGGGCTTCGAGGCCGACGATGTAGGCGGCGTCGAGGCGGTTGAAGCATTTCCCGGCGCAGAGCAGCTGGAAATCGTGGGTCGAGGTGTGGCCCAGGAAGCCCAGGTTTTTCCGGCGCGCCCGCAGGATCTCGTGGATCACCGCGGTGGGGATGCGGTTCGCGCCGAAGCCTCCGATGCCGAGGTAGCAGCCGTCGGGGATGAACTTTTCGACGACCTCCTTCTCGGTCATGCGCTTGTCGACCATCGCCCGGGGCTTCTTGCGGAAGAACTCCCGCGCCTTGTCCGGGTCGGGATCCATGAAGACCGGATTCAAACCCTGATCGAGAACCTTCATCGTCCTTCCCTCCGAGGTTGTTGGATCCTGCCTGAGTCAACCGTACTCACGCGCGAAAAAAGCAATTAGCATGCCATTTTGGGGGAGAACCAATTGCATAGAAAAACAGCCGGTTGTGTAATTCGAAGCCCCCGCTCTCTTCTCCGGAGCGGAAACCGGCGCAGAAGGTCGCAGGCGGCGATTCAGGATCTCAACTATCTGATATCTCAGTATTGATCATCCTGAGCAGGTCGACCTTCGCTTCGGATTCGGGCTCACGGACGGCAGCTTACCCGCGCGCAAAATGTATTCAAAAAGATACAGAACAAAAAGGCCGTTTTCTGCGGCTATTTTTTAGATAATCGATTTTGCTGTTTAAATTTTCTCAAAAGCGTTTTGCTGGGGGTATGGGGAGGGAAATTAGAATCAAAAAATATACATGTAGCATTTTAGATTCATTTTGCGCCTTTTCTTTTCCGCCAAAGGCTGTGCCGCGGATGAGCCGCATCCCGCATAACCCGACAAAATCGATAGGGAAACTCTCGAGCGAAATTTCAAAGCCGACCTGAACGGCCGCTGGCGCAGGATTTGCTTCGAATCCCGTCGAGGGTTCAACCGCCCTTCAACTTCCGAGTCCCCTTTAGATTCTGCACCGCCTCAACGGTGAAGATGTGGCAGCGCCGCGTGATCTCGATCCCGGGAGCCGGCGGAAACGACTACCCCGCGGGAGGATGAGCACCCATGGAAATTCGCGAGCCGGAAATTACCCCCGACCAGATCCTGACCTTCCCGGACGAGGACTTCTGCGTCCAGAACGTCTGCATCGTGACCGGCGCCGGAACGGGGATCGGCCGGGCGACGGCAATCGCCGCCGCGGCCAACCAGCTCATGACCGTCGGGCTCGACATCAACGAGAAGGAAGGCAAAAAAACGCAGAGGATGGCGCGGGACCTCGGCGGGCAGATGATCTTCATGCGCTGCGACCTCTGCAACGACGAAGAGGTCACCCGCTGCGTCGCCGACGCCGCCCGCCTGGGGTCGATCAAGTTTCTCGCGAACATCGCCGGCATCCAGCACATCGACCCCATCGAAAACTTCCCGATGGAAACGTACGACCTGATGCAGCGCCTGATGTTGCGCGCCCCCTTCCTCCTCTCCAAGCTCGTGATCCCGCACATGCGCAACAGCCCCGGCGGAACGGGCGTGATCGGGCACATGGCCTCGATCCACGCCCACATCTGCACCAAGAACAAGCCCGTCTACAACATCACCAAGTTCGGCCTGCGCGCGCTCGCCCAGTCCATCTCGGCCGAGGGGGAGGGCAGGATCCGGTCCTTCACGGTGAGCACGGGGTTCATCAAGACCCCGCTTGCGCTCAACCAGATTCCGGCCCAGGCCGCCCAGCGCGGCATCCCCCCCGAGGAGGTGGTCCGCGACGTGATGCTCGGGAAATCGCGCATCAAGGAGATGATGAACCCGATCGAGGTGGCGAACCTCTTCCTCTTCGGTTTCTCGCGCCATGCGCGCTTCCTCGTCGGCGGGGATCTGCTCTTCGACGGCGGCGTTGTCTTGACTTATTGAGGGCGGTCACTTAGAAGGAGGTTCCCCTCACGAGGCGGATTCGTATCTACAAACTGAACTCCCTTCAGGAATTTGTCTATGCCCGAGACGGTCCAGATCATTCTCGGCCTGCTTCTGCTGGTCGTGGTCTACGTGCTGACCCAGATGGTCGTCGGGTGGCGCATCAAGCGCGCCGCACGCCGGGTGGTCGCCGATCTCGATCGCCGCAAGGCCTACAGCGCCGACACGGCGGTTGCGCTGCCCTATGCCAAAACCCAGTTCTTCCGCATCGGCATGCGGGATTTCCGGCCCAAGGCGGTCGCCGCCCTCCTCCAGGCGGGAATCGTCGCCCGAACCCCGGCTGACGGCTATTTCCTGCTCAAGCGGCCGGAGTCGCTCAATTTCTGAAAGGAGGTGGTCGCCGCTTTCGAACGCTCGAGAGCCCCGGAGCCTGAAACCCATCCAGCCCAACCCCAACGTCTTCGAGGGAGGAGAGGAAATGAGGAAACTTGCCATCGCGTTGCTGGTCGTATTCACCGCCGCGGCCCTGGTCGCGGCCCTTCCCGGCGACAGCCTCGCCCAGCAGAAGAAAAAGATCGAGAAGTTCGGCGAGGACAAGCGCATCAAGGAGTGGGCGAACAAGAAGTTCGAAACCTCGAACAAGACCTTCAACTGGCGCATGAGCGACCCCTGGGGCGGCCTGAACTTCCACGACATGGCGATCCACTTCGCGGACACCGTCCGCGGTTGCTCCGGCGGCCGCTTGAACATCAAGGTCTTCCCGACCGGCGCGATCGTGCCGGCGATGGAGATCTTCGAGGCGACCTCCAAGGGGACGCTCGACGCCTTCCACTCCTGGCCCGGCTACTGGAAGGGGAGAAACGAGGCCTTCGTCGCCTTCGCCTCCGTCCCCTTCGGCCTGGATACCGAGGGGTACAACATCTGGTACTACGAGCGCGGCGGCAAGGAGATGTTCGACGAGCTCTACGGCCGCTACGGGATGGTGCCCTTCTTCTGCGGCAACGTCGGCCAGGAGCTCGGGCTGCACTCGAACAAGAAAGCGACCAAGCTCGACGACTTCAAGGGCATGAAGGTGCGCACGGTCGGCTGGTACATGGACATCCTCACCCGCATGGGCGTTTCGGTCACCCCGCTGCCCGGCCCGGAGATCTACCTCGCCCTCGAGCGCGGCGTCATCGACGCCTGCGAGTTCAGCACCCCGGCCGCGAACATCCCCTCCGGCTTCCACGAGATCACCAAGTACGTGATCGAGCCCGGCGTGCACCAGCCCTCCTGCCAGTTCGACGTCGTCTTCAACAAGAAGAAGTGGGACGAGCTGCCCGAGGACCTGAAGATCATCGTCGAGACCGCGGCCAAGGAGACCCAGCTCTGGGCCTGGGCCTGGCAGGAGAACCTGAACATCGAGGCCCTCAAGATCATGGAGAAGTCCACCGAGTTCGTGAAGATGGACGACTCCGCGATCACCGAGTTCGCGAAAGTCTCCTTCGCCTACCTGGACGAGCTGGCGTCGAAGAACCCGGACGTGAAAAAAGTCCTCGATTCCCAAGAGGAGTTCAAGCGGGAGTATGCGAAGTGGCGTGACCTGCGCGGCCGGGTCGCCCCGTGGCCCAAGGAAGAGGTTATGAAAGGAAGGCTGCTGCAGTGAGCGTCTTTCCCCGTCCCGCGGCGGCCCGCGCCGCGGGACGGGCGCTCCCGAAACACCGGCAGGAAAGGACCCCCCCATGCTCAAATCCTTCGTCCGCGCCGTCGACGCCTTCAACCTGTTCGTCGGCCGGGTCACTTCCTACGCGATGATCCCGCTCTTTCTCGTCGTCTGCTACGAAGTCTTCATGCGCAAGCTCTTCAACATGCCGACGGTCTGGGCCTTCGAGGTGACGATCTACCTCTACGGCTTCAACTACATGATGGCGATGGCGGCGACGCACTGCCTCGACCGGCACGTGCGCATCGACGTGATCACCCTCCAGCTCCCCCCCAAGGCGCAGCTCGTGCTGCGGCTGATCACCCACTGGCTCGTCTTCGTCCCCTTCGTGGGGGCGCTCCTGTGGGCCGGCACCGCGTACGCGGCCAAGTCCTGGGCCAACTGGGAACACAGCTGGAGCGCCTGGAAGCCGCCGCTCTACCCCTACAAGACCGTGATCCCGGTATCCCTCGCGCTGCTCTTCCTCCAGGGGTTCGCAAACTTCGTGCGGGAGTGGTACCAGCTGAAGGGGGAGAAGATATGAGCCCGGAAACCCTTGCCGTCGTCATGTTCTTCACGCTCTTCGTGGGGCTTCTCCTCGGCCACCCGCTCGCCTTCACCCTGGGCCTGCTGGGCGTCGTCTTCGGGGTCATCGGCTGGGGGGGCTCGACGGACGCGGTTCTCGCCCTGCTCGCCAACCGCGCCTACGGCGTGATGGAGGAGTACGTCCTGGTCGCCGTGCCGCTCTTCATCATGATGGCCCAGGTGCTCGACGCCTCGGGGATCGCCGAGCGGCTCTTCGAGACCATGCACATCGTCATGGGCCGGCTGCGCGGGGGCCTGGGGATCGCGGTCATCATCGCCTGCACGATCTTCTCCGCGACCGCGGGTGTCGTCGGGGCGACCGTCGTCTCGATCGGGCTGCTTGCCATCCCCGCGCTTCTGCGCGCGGGCTACAACATCCCCCTGATCGCCGGGTGCATCACGGCCGGGGGGACCCTCGGGATCCTCATCCCGCCGAGCATCATGCTCGTCGTCTACGGCAGCCTGAGCCAGATCTCGGTCGGCTGGCTCTACGCCGCGGCCTTCGGCCCGGGGTTTCTCCTCTCCGCGCTCTACATCGCCTACATCGTCATCCTCTGCCTGATCAAGCCCGAGTACGGCCCGGCCGAGACGAGCGGCGCGCACAGCGGCGCCGAGAAGGCGGTCATGTTCGCGAAATCGATCGTCCCGCCGATCATCCTGGTCCTGATCGTGCTCGGCAGCATCGTGGCCGGGATCGCGACCCCGACCGAGGCGGCCGGGATGGGGGTGCTCGGCGCGGTGATCATGACCCTCGGCTACGGGAAGTTCTCCTGGAAGATGATGAAGGACGCCTGCTGGTCGACCACGATCACGACCTCGATGATCATGACCCTCTTTCTCGGCGGAAACGCTTTCCAGGCGGTCTTCATGGGCCTGGGCGGCGGGGATGCGATCAGCAACTTCATGCTGGGGACGAAGCTCCCCCCGATCGCGCTCCTCTTCGTCATGATGGGGATCGTCTTCTTCCTGGGGTGCTTTCTCGACTGGCTGGGGATTCTCCTCATCGTGATCCCGATCTTCACCCCGGTCAGTCAGGAGCTCGGCTTCAACGGGCTGTGGTTTGCGACCCTCATCTGCGTCAACCTGCAGATGGCGTTCCTGACGCCCCCCTTCGGTTACTCGATTTTCTACCTGAAAGGCATTTCGCCGCCCGAGATCACGATCTACCACATCTACAAGGGGGTCGTCCCTTTCGTCACCCTGCAGTGGATCGGGCTGATCCTGTGCATCTTCATCCCGGAGATCATCCTCTGGGCGCCGGCCAGGTTCTTCGGGCCCTCGGTGCTCGGGTAGGCCCCCTTTCCCGTCGAACCGCGTTTCCGGAGAGCCCCGTTTCGCCCGGGGCTCTCCGCTTCCATCCCCCGGGGAGGAACCCATGCCGAAGAAATCCTCGCCTCCGCTTCCGCTTCAACGCTTCGCCGTCGTGGGGACCGGCATCCAGGGAACCCAGATCGCCATGATCGCCGCCCGCGCGGGCTACGACGTCACGGTCTACGATCCCCGGCCGGGCGCCTTCCGGCAGACCTTCGAGAAGCTTCGCGCGGACCTCAAGGCGAAGAAGGTGAAGCCGCTCATCCCCTGGAACCGCTGGGAGGAGTGCGCACGGAAAGTGCGCCATGTCCGCGATCTCGGAAAAGCGGTCGCCAAGGCCGAGCTCGTGCTGGAGGCCGTGCCCGAGAACCTCGAGCTCAAAAAAGAAGTCTGGCGCGAGATCGCCGCCCTGGCCCCGCCCCAGGCGATCCTCGCCACGAACAGCTCCTCAATCCCGGTCTCCCGCCTGGAAAACGAAAGCGGCCGTCCCGAGCGGGTGCTCAACATCCACTTCTACTTCCCCATGCAGGGCGTCACCATGGTGGACGTGATGGGCGGCAGCCGCACCCTGCCCGCGGTGCTCGAGACGGGGATCGCCTGGGTGCGCTCGATCGGCTTCGTCCCGCTCACGGTGAAAAAGGAGCTCCTCGGCTTCTGCTTCAACCGCGTCTGGCGCGCGGTCAAGCGCGAGGTGCTCTTCATGTGGGGCAACGGCTATGTCGATTTCCAGGACGTCGACCGCGCCTGGATGATCTTCACCGGCATGAAGGAAGGCCCCTTCGCCCTGATGGACAAGGTGGGCCTGGACGTGATCTGGGACATCGAGATGGTCTACTACAACGAGTCGAAGGACCCCAAAGACCACCCCCCCCAGGCTCTGCGCGAGATGATCGACCGCGGGGAGCTCGGGGTGAAGAGCGGGAAAGGCTTCTACAACTACCCGGAACCCGCCTTCCTGCGCCCCGATTTCATCCGCTGAGGTTGTTCCCCCCCGCCCCACGGCCGCGCCGGGGGGCGGGGGCTCCGCCCATGATCCGAACCCGCCCTCTCCCGAAAGCCGAGCACGGCACCCGCCCCGCCGGTCTTCTGCTCCGCACGCCGGCTCTCGGTGCCGCCGCGGCGGCTTTCTTGCTCGCCGCCTGGTTTTCCGAACCCCGCACCCTTCTGCTCTCCGCCCTCTTGCTCTCCACGGCCCTTCTCGGCCGGCTCGCCGCCGGGCTCTCCCTGCTGGGGGTCCGGCTGGAACGCCGCTTCGGGACGAGCCGCCTCTTCCCCGGCGAGAAGGCGGAGGTTTTTCTGCGTGTCGAAAACCGCAAGCCGCTGCCCGTCGGTTGGGCCGTGGTCGAACACCCCCTGCCGGAGGGCATCCGGGCCGTCGGCCCCGGGGACGAGGGGAGCGCCGCAACCCGGCGGCGCGCGCTCTGGCTGCCCGCCCGGCGAGCGATCCGCTGGCGGTTCCTGCTCGCCGCGGAACGGCGCGGGTACTATCCCGTCGGCCCGCCGCGGCTCACCGCCGGCGACCCCTTCGGCCTCCACACCCGTTCCCGCGCGTTCTGCGGAACCGCGCCGATCCTCGTCTACCCCTCCCTCCACCCCGTCGATCCGGCCCTCTTCCCCGCGCTCCAGCCCGCGGGCGACGCATCGGCCCCCCGGCGCCCGGCGCTCGACCCGACGCGCACGGCCGGCGTCCGCCCCTACGCCCCGGGGGACGGGCTCAAGCTCTTCCACTGGAAAGCCACGGCCCGCCGGGGGACCCTGCAGGTGAGGATCCCCGAGGCGACGACCGGCCTGCGCATCCTGCTGGTCGTCCCCGTCGAGACCTTCGCGGCGCCGGGGGCCGACTTCGAACTCGCGCTGAGCGCCGCCGCATCCCTGGCCGTGGCCCTCTGCGGCCGGGGATGCCCGGTCGGCCTCGTCGCCAACACACGCCTCGCCGACAGCGGCGGGCCGGTCTGCCTGCCGGCGGCCGGCGGCCGGGAGCGGCTTGTTCTGCTCCTCGAAGCCCTCGCCAAGGCGACGGCGAGCCCTGCGGGTTCCGCCGGGGAGTTGCTCCAAAGAGGCGCCGGCGGCTGGAAGAGCGGCACGACGGTCGTCTGGGTCGCCGGGGGACTGCCCGATCGTTTCGCCGAGGCCTGGTCGGAGTTGCGAACCCGCGCGACGAGCGGTCTCTTTCTCTTCGCCGGGAGGGTCGAGCCCCCCGCCGATTTGCCGCCGGACCTGCCGCGGCGGATTCTGCGGACCGCGGCGGATCTCGCCGGCGGGGGGGTCTCATGAGCCGCCCCGGCGGTGCGCGTCTCGCGGCGATGTTCGCCGCGGGGATCGAGCTGTCCTGGATGAGCTTGGCCCTTCGCCTGACGGAATCCTGGCCGGTCTTCGCCGGGATCCCCCCGGCCTGGGTGCTCGGCGGACTCCCGCTCGCCTTCGCCCTGCGGACGGTGACCGGCCGGCTGCGGCCCCGCCTGTCGGTCGCGGCCGCAGGGGCGGGCGGCCTGCTGTGGGCGGCGGGGGCGGCCCGGCTGTTCCTCGCGGCCACCGCCGGGGGCCCGCCCCCGGGGGAAGCCCTGCCGAACCCCGGGTGGGCGGCCGGCCTCGTCGCCGCCGCGGCGATCGGCATCTGGGGAGCGGGGCTGCGGCTTGCCGGCTTCCGGCCCGGCCCGGGGCACCTGCTCGCCGAGTTCCAGCTCGGAGTGCTCGTGCTGCTTGCGGTATTCCTCCTCGCCGCACCGGAAAGACGCCCCCTGCCCGGCGCCGAAGCCTCCGTTGCGGCGCTCTTTCTTTGTTTCTTCCTGGGTGCGGCCCTCTTGCAGGGGCGGCAGGCGGGGCTTTCGCGGCCGCAGGTCGGATCCTCCTCCTGGGCGGCTTTCGCCGCGGGGAACGGGGTCCTGATTCTTGCGGCCGGGGTGCTGCTCGCCGTTGCGGCGAGGCCGGAGTGGGTCCAGGCCGGGATCGATGCCGCGTCGCGGGCCGCTTCGGCGGCGGCCGGATGGTTCCGGGCCCTGATCGCGTGGCTGGACAGCCTCCTGCCGCGGCCCGAGCCCTCCCCCCTGCGGGGGGTCGTCGGCGCCGCGCCGGTCGACCGCCCCCCCCCGGCGGTGATCGAGCTCTTCCGGTTCCCCGAGACCCTGCGCCGTGTCGCGGCCTTTTTGGTGGTTTCCTTCTGGCTCGCCCTCTTCGCCCTCTGCCTCTGGCGGCTGACCGCCGAAGTCACCCACCGCCTGCTGCGCGGACCCCGAGGAGGCCCGGAGGAAAACGGCGAGCGGCTCCCGTTCTCCCTCCGCGAAGCCCTGCGCCGGCTCCTCTCCCGGGCCGGGCGGTTTCTCGAGCGCACGGCCCGGAGGCTCGGCTTTCTGCGGGGCCGGGGGCGCCCGGCGGCCGACGCCGCCCCGTCGGCAGCGATCGTGCGCCGCATCTATCGTGAGCTTCTCGACCGGGCGGCCGCCTGCGGCCTTCCGCGGGAGCCCGCGCAGACGCCGCGCGAGTTTCTCGCCCGGCTTCGACCCCGCGCAACGGATAGCCTCGCCGCTTCCTTCGAGCGGATCACGGCCCAATACGAAGCGGTCCGCTACGGGGAGACCCCGCCGGATGAGGAAGCGGCGCGGCGTCTTGCCTCCGAATGGCGGCTCGTGCGAAAGTTCCATCTCGCCGCCCGTGGCTGAGGAGGGCGCCTCCGGCCCGACACCCGAAACCCCGCGGGGGGAAGGAGCGCAAAGAGATTGAGCGACCAAGAGGGAGGATCGAGGGATCTTCGGGGCGCGGCCGAGCGTTTCCGGGAAAGCCTCGCGGGTGTGGTCATCGGCAGGGGCGAGGCGATCGAGCTCATTTTCATCGCCCTCCTCTGCGAGGGGCACGTCCTCATCGAGGACGTCCCGGGCGTGGGCAAAACGCTCCTTGCACGCGCGGCGGCCCGCGCGCTCGACGCAAGCTTCCGGCGCATCCAGTGCACCCCGGATCTCTTGCCTTCGGATGTGACCGGCCTGCACGTGTTCAACCAGAAAACCGCCGAGTTCGAATTCCGCCCCGGCCCGATTCTCGCCAACGTGGTCCTGGTCGACGAGATCAACCGCGCCATGCCGCGGACCCAGTCCTGTCTCCTCGAGGCCATGCAGGAGCGGCAGGTGACCGTCGACTGGCGCACCCTGGATCTGCCCCGCCCCTTCATGCTCCTGGCGACGCAGAACCCGATCGAATGGGAGGGGACCTTCCCCTTGCCCGAGGCCCAGCTCGACCGTTTCCTGCTCAAACTCCGGCTCGGCTACCCCGAGGCGGAGCTGGAGGCGGAAATCCTCGGGCGCTACCAGCAGGCAAACCCGCTCGAGGGGCTGAGCCCGGTGCTCGGGACCGAGGAGCTTCTGCACCTGCAAAAGGCGGTGCGCTCGATCCGCATCGCCCCCCCGGTGCGCGGCTACATCGTTTCCCTGGTCCGGGAGACGAGGCGCCACCCGGATATCCGCCTCGGCGCGAGCCCCCGCGCCGCACTCGGCCTCCAGGCCGCGGCCCAGGCCCGGGCCGCCTGCCACGGGCGAAGCTTCGTGCTCCCCGACGACGTCAAGGCGCTCGCCCTGCCCGCCCTCGCCCACCGGATCCTCGCGCGCACCGAGGCCCGCCTCAAGGGACGCCGCGAGGAGGAGCTGCTCGCCGGGATCCTCGAGGAGCTGCCCGCCCCGGTCGAGTGAGGGCCGGCGGCTTGCTTGCCAAGCCCGGGCTCACATGATAGCATCTGATAATTCAAATGAAGTCGATGGGTTGAAATGCCTGTCTTCGAATACACAGCTCTCGACGCGAGGGGCAGGAGCACCACGGGGGTGATCGACGCCGAGGGGCTGCAGGCCGCGCGCCAGAAACTCCGCGCGGCCGGGAAGTACCCGGTCTCGATCCGCGAGGCGAAGGAGACGGCGGGACCGAGGGAGCAGAGCCGGCTGCGCCTGGGCGAGCTCTTCCACCGCGTCAAGCCCGCGCAGGTCGCCATCCTGACGCGTCAGCTCGCCACCCTGATCGGGGCGGGGTTCCCGCTCGTCTCCGCCCTCGACGCCCTGCTTTCGCAGACCGAGGGTCTCGCCCTGAAGCGCACCCTCGCCCGGGTGAAGGACCTCGTCGTCGAGGGCAACGGCTTCGCCCAGGCGCTCGCGCAGTTCCCCTCCGTCTTCCCCCCGATTTACGTCAACATGGTGCGCGCTGGGGAAACCTCGGGAACCCTCGAGATCGTGCTCGAGCGGCTGGCCGACATCACCGAAAAGCAGCAGGCGCTCGCCAACCGCATCAAGGCCGCGCTCGCCTACCCGGTTTTCATGCTCTTCTTCGGGACCCTCGTCCTCGTGATCCTGCTCACCTACATCGTGCCCACGATCACGACGATCTTCAGCGACATGAAGCAGCAGCTCCCGGCGGCAACCCGGATCCTCATCGGGACGAGCGATTTTCTCAAGGAAAACGGATGGATGATCGCCGTTTTCCTCGCCGCGGCCCTCTTCGCTTTGCGCCGCTGGCGCAAGAGCCCGGCCGGCCGCCGCCGCCTCGATGCCTGGCTGCTCAAGTTCCCCGGAGCGGGCGGACTCATCCGCAAGCTCGCCGTCGGCCGCTTCAGCAGGACGCTCGGCTCGCTTCTCGAAAACGGGGTGACGCTGCTCACCGCGCTCGACATCGTGCGCAACATCGTCGGCAACGAACGGCTCGCCGAGGCCGTATCCCAATCCGCAATCGAGGTCGGCAAGGGGCGGGCGCTGTGGCTGGCGCTTTCCGAGACCGGGGTTTTCCCGGGGCTCGCCGTGCAGATGATCCAGGTCGGCGAGCAGTCCGGGGAACTGGAGAAAATGCTTTACAAGATCGCCGACGTCTTTGAAAATGAAGTCGAAACCACGATTCTGCGCCTGACCTCCTACCTCGAGCCGGTCATGATCTTGGTGATGGGCTGCGCCGTCGGCTTCATCGTGCTCTCGATCTGTCTGCCGATCTTCGAGATGAACCAGCTCATCCGATAGACCCGGGCGGCCGCGGGGGCGCGGACTTCCCGCCGCCGCTCGCCCGGCAAGGAAGGCACGAGCATGAAACGGAAAAACCTGGTGCGTTGCGAGAGGGGCTTCACCCTGATCGAGATCATGGTGGTGATCATCATCCTGGGGATTCTCGCGATGTATGTCGCCCCCAAGCTGATGGGCCGCCCGGAGGAGGCCAAACAGGTCCGCGCGCGCATGGACATCCAGGCCCTGGAGACCGCCCTCAAGCTCTACAAGCTCGACAACGGGGTCTACCCCTCGACCGAGCAGGGGCTGCAGGCCCTGGTCCAGCGGCCGGAGACGGGGGTGATCCCGAAGAAGTGGCGGCAGGGAGGCTATCTCGAGAAGGGCAAGGTGCCCAAGGACCCCTGGGGCAACGACTATATCTACATCAGCCCGGGGTTGAAGGGCGACTTCGACATCCTCTCCTACGGCGCGGACGGTGTCCCCGGCGGGGAAAACGAAAACCGCGACATCACCAACTGGGACACGGACTGATGGGCAGGGCCCCGGCGGGATACACGCTCCTCGAGCTGATCGTCGTCGTCGCCCTGATGGGGGTCGTGCTCCTCGCCGCGCTGCCGCGCTTCGAGGGCTTCCTCGCCGAGGAGGGCCGAAAGACCGAGCGCTTCCTCCTCGCCGCCCTGCGGACCGCGCGCGAGGAGGCGCAGCGCACGCAGCGCACGCGGATCGTCCATTTCGACCTCGAGGCGGGCCTTCTCTGGGAGACCGCGCTTGCGCCGCGCGATCCGGAACGCGAAACGGGGCTGCTCGCCCCCCGGGTCCTCCCCGGCGGGGGAAGGGTCACGGGGGTCGAGTTCCCGCGGCGCGGCCTTTTGACCCGCGGGCGGGCCGAGATCCGCTTCTTCCCCGACGGGACGAGCGACCGGGCCCTGATCCATGTCTCCCGGGACGGGCAGGCGAGTTCGTTTCTCGTCGAGACCTTCCTCTCCCGGGTGAAGTCCTTCGACGGGCTCGTCCACTTCGACGACCCCCGGCTGTGAGCAGGCCTTCGATGAATCCGCTCCGGCGCGGAACCCCCCCCGAGTCCGACGGCGCCCCCCGAGGCTTTTCGTTGCTCGAGGTCCTCGTCGCGCTGGGCATTCTCGGGATCGTGCTCTTGGCGGTGTTCCGCCTCCAGGCCCAGGCCCTCTCCATGAACCTGGAGAGCCGCTTTTACACCCTTGCCCCGCACCTCGCGCGCAGCGTCCTCATCCGGTTCGAACAGGAACGGCGGCTTCCGCTCGCCGGCGACGAGGGCGACTTCGGGAGCGAGTTCCCGGGGTACCGCTGGAAGCTCACCGTCGAGCCCCACGCCTCCCGCGCCCTCGGGGCGGAGATCTCTTCCGACCTGCGGCGGATCGAGGTCCAGGTCAGCCTGGACGGGGAGCGTTTCCGCTACGGCCTCCGCACCTATCGGTTTTGGCGGGAGTAGACGAGCCATGACCCCGAGCCCCCTTCCCGCCCTCCCTTTCCCGCCTCGGCCGGGGGCCGCCCGCCGCGGCGGGGGGGGCTTCACCCTGCTCGAGATCCTGGTCACGCTCGCCATTCTCGCCGTGGTGCTGACGACGGTGCTTTCCTCGTTCCGCATGGTCTTCTTCAACGCCGGGGAGGCCGAGGAGGGAAACGCCCGTTTCGACGCCGCCCGCGCGGCCCTTTTGCGCATCAGCCGCGATCTCGAAAACGCCGTGATCCTCGAGCCCCCCCTCTACCGGCCGCCCGAGGCGCTCGACCAGCCGCCGCACCCTTTCCGCTTCCAGGGGACGGTCGATTTCGAGGGTGGCACACGAATTGCTAAGTTGAGGTTTGCCAGCCGTGCCCACCTTCCCCTCGAGGGGGAGCGGCCGGAGGGCGTGGCCGAGATCGTCTACTACCTCCGGCCGGCGCCCGACGGGAGCGGCTGGAGGCTCAAGCGCGCGGAAAACCGGTTTCCCTACCCGGCGTTCGTGGAGCGCGCGGCCGACCCCGTGCTCTGCGAGGCCGTCAAATCTCTGGCGTTCGAGTACGTGGATGTGGAGGGGCGCGCCTTCGATAACTGGGATTCGGAATCGGAGCGCTTCCGCTTTGCGACCCCCGTGCGGGTCGCCGTGAAGCTCGAGCTGGGCCGGGGGGCCGATGCGCAGGCCTTCACGACCACGGTCGCCCTTCCCCGGGTGCGGAGGCCCGCCGGCGGATGAAGCGGGTCACCCCCGGTCTCCTGCTCGGCTCGCGGCAAGGGGTGGCGCTGGTGGTCACCCTCTCGGTGACCGTGCTTTTGGTCGCCGGGTCGCTCGAGTTCAACCGCCGCGCGCGAAACGACCTCATCGGGAGCGCGGACAGCCGCGACCGCATCGGGCTCACCGAAATGGCGGCGGCCGGCATACATGTCGCCATGGCGATTCTGGCCAAGGACAAGGTGGACACCGACACTGACACCCCGCTCGACGACTGGGCCGACCCCGCGGCGGTCGCCGCCGTGCTCGAGGAGTTCCCCTTCGAGGACGGGGAGCTATCGCTCGTCATCGAGGACGAACTCGGGCGGATCCAGGTGAACGCGCTCGTCGACTATCCCGAGGGGCGGCAGTTCAACGAGGCGCAGCGCAGCCTCTGGGAGCGGTTCCTGCAATACTTCGTCGACCGCGGCCGGGGGCTGATCGAGTTCCGCGGCGACAGCGAACCCGAGGCGATCCTCAACGCGCTCAAGGACTGGCTCGACCGCGGCGACGACGAGGCGATCACCGGGCTGAGCGGGGCCGAGAGCGCCTACTATCTCGCGAAAAAGCCCCCCTACCCCGCGGGGAACGGCCCGCTCACCGACACGGCGGAGCTCTTGCGCGTGAAGGGGATCACGCCGGCGATCTACTACGGCACGCCCGAGCTGCCCGGGATCTCCCGCTACCTCACGGTGCACGGCATGGCGCCGGGCGAGGGGAGCGGGTTCCGCTTTCCGGGCCGCATCAACATCACGACCGCCGAGCCGCCGGTGATCTTCGCGCTGCTCCCGGCGGAGAACCAGGACCTCGTGAAGCTCTTCGACGAGATCCGCCGCGAGATCGCCGCGGGCAAACAACCGATTGACTTCCGGCAGGCGGATTGGTTGAATCGCATTCCGGGCCTTGCCGACCTCAAGCTCGACCCCCGGCTGATCACGCTGACCAGCGACCTCTTCCGGGTCCAGGCCACGGCACGCCAGGGCGAAACCGCGACGACGATCACCGCCGTGCTGGAGCGCACCCAGGCCCCGAAAACGGGCCGCTGGACCTGCCGGGTCGTGAGCTGGCAGGTGGAATGACCCCGGCAAGACCATGAGCCGCAACGTCCTCGGAATCGATCTGCAGGAAACCGGCCTCGAGGCGGTCGTCGTCAAGAGCGGCCTGCGGGAGACACGCCTGCTCGGCGCCTCGACCGTGCCCCTGCCCGGCGGGCCGGGGGGGGAAGGCGCCCTGCGGGAGGCGCTGGAGAAGCTGCTTTCCCTCCCGGCCGCGCGGGAAGCCGATTGCGCGATCTCGCTTCCGGCCGACTGGTTCTTCCTGCGCACGGTCACCGTCCCTTTTTCCAGCCCGAAGAAGATCCGCCTGGTCCTGCCTTACGAGCTCGAGCCCGACCTGCCGCTTCCGGCGGAGGCCCTCGCCTTTTCCTTCGCCCCGATCGGCCCCGCCGGCGATGCGGGCCGGACCCGGGTCCTCGCGGCGGCGATCGAAAAAAGGCGGCTCGAGGCGGTGACCGCCGCTCTCGCCGCCGTGGGGCTCGAGCCCGCACGCCTCACGCTGAGCGGCTTTGCCCTTGCCCTGTGGGCGGCGCAATCCGGGGAATTGCCGCCGCGATTCTTCCACCTCCAGGTCGAAAGCCGCTTCGCCGCCCTCTACCTCGTGGAGGAGGGGCGGATCCGCCTCGCGCGCTCCTTTCCCCTGCCGGGGGCGGAGTCGGAGCGCGAGGCGGCCATCCTGCGGCAGTTCCGGCTGACCGCGGGGATGCTGGGGGAGGCCGAGGAGGAGGGCAACGGCCCCGCGGCGGTTTTGCTTGCCGGCTCGGGCGGCGCAACCCTCGACGCCGCGCGGCTTGCGCAGAGCCTCTCTCGTTCCGTGCGCGGAATCGATGTCCGCGCCGCGAGCGGAATCGCCGCCGAGGGGGAGACGGACCCCCGTTCCTGGGACCCCTTCCGCCGCAACGGGGCGCTCGCGCTCGCCCTCGCCGAGATCGAAAACCTGCACAGCCTCAGCCTCGGCCGCGGCGGTCTGCCCGGCCGGCAGATCCTCACGCGCCACCGCGGCCATCTCCTGCGCACGGCGGCGCTCGCGGCCGCCGCGCTCGTCCTGGGGATCGGGCAGGCGGCGGTCGAGACCACCCTGCTCGATCGCCGCGCCGCGGCGCTCGACGCGCGCATGGCGGCCGTCTTCCGCGAAGCCTTCCCCGAAGCCCGGGCGACGGTCGACCCCTATCGCCAGATGCGCGCCGGCCTCCAGGAGATCAAGAAGTCCGCCCTTTCCGCCTCCGGCGCGGGAAGCCCGCGCAGCATCGATCTCTTGAGGCGGCTGAGCGAGGCGGTCCCCGCGGAGATCCCCGTCGTCATCGAGCGGCTGGTGCTCGGGCCGGAGGGGCTGCTGGTCACGGGGACGACCGCCGGGTTCCAGGAGGTGGAGACGATCAAGGACCGGCTCGAACGCACGGCCGGCTTCAAATCCGTGGCCATCGGCTCGGCGAACCTCGACCGCGGCGGCAAAGAGGTGAACTTCCAGCTCAAGGTGGATCTCTAGACCCATGATCGCCTCCCTCCTGCAGCGCCTGCCCTTCGGCCGGATCAGCCGCCGCGAAAAGATCGTGATCGCGGGCGGCGCGCTCGTGCTCCTGGCGGCCCTCGCGATCCAGCTCGGCATCGCCCCGCTCTTCGAGCGCCGCGCCCGGCTGCGCCAGGCGGTGGCCGCGAAGACGCTGCAGTTCTCCGAGATGCAGCGCATGAAGGCCGAGCTGGAGGGGATCCGCGGGCAGGCGCAGCGCGCCGAGCAGCGATTCGCACGGCGAGAAAAGAGCTTCACGCTCTTCGGCTTCCTCGACCAGCTGGCCGGGCAGACCCAGGTGAAGGATCGGGTCACGACGATGCGGCCCTCGAAAATCGAGCAGAAGAACAGCCCCCTCAAGCTCTCGCGCGTGGAGATGAAACTCGAGGGGGTGACCCTCGAGCAGCTGACCCGCTTCCTCGTCGGGGTCGAGACCTCGCGCAACGAAGCCGTCGTGAGCAAACTCTCGGTCACGCGGCGCGACAAGGCCGACGGGCTGCTCGATGCCGTGCTGCAGGTGGAGACCCTCGAGCCATGATCGGCGGCGCCAGGCGCTCCCGGCTCCTCTGGGCGGTGTATGTCGCGGCGGCGACGGCGGTCTGCCTCGTGATCGCCTTCCCCGGCCGCGAGCTCGCGGCCTACGCGTCCGCACGCCTCCGCGCGGGCCTGCCCGGCCTCGAGGTCCGTCTCGCCGCCGTGCGCCCGGCCTTCCCGCCGGGGGTCGCTCTCGAGGGTCTGCAGTTCGCCGCCGGAGACCGACCGCTCGCCTTCGTCGAGCGGCTCGAGGTGCGCCCGGAGTGGAGTTCGCTCTCCGGCTCCCGGACGGCCTGGCGTTTCACGGCGCGCGCCGGGGCGGGGACCCTGGAGGGGCGGGCACAGACCCCGGCCGCCCCCAGCGGCACCTTCGAGGGGATCCGGCTGGAGGAGATTCCGGCCCTGCGGAACGTCGCCTTCGGCCGGGTGGCCGGAAGGCTCGACGGCCGCTTCGGGCCGACCGAGGCGGGGGGCCTCGGGGTTTCGCTCCGCCTCGCAGACGGCCGCCTCGAGCCCGCCGCCCCCCTCTTCCGCCAGGAGCGCTTCCTCTTCCCCTCCGGGACGGCCGAGCTGACCTGGCAGGCGGGGCTGCTGCTCGTGCGCAACGCCCGGGTCCGCGGCAACGAGGTCGACCTCGAGATTTCGGGCTCGATCCGCCTCGGCCCCGCGGCGGGCGAGGGGACGGTCGACCTCTCCGGCCGGATCCTTCCCCACGCGGGGTTCGTCTCCCGCGCGGGCGACGATCTGCCGGCCGCCTTGCTCCGCCGGCGCGGCGGCATCCCCTTCCGGGTGAGCGGGCCCTTGTCCGCGCCGGAAATCTCCCTGAGCGGCGGGGGGGGAGGCTCGGGCACATGATCGCACGCCTCTTCACCGCCCTCCAGGCCCTGCTCGCCGCCGGCGTCATCTACGCCGCCGTCTCGCTGTTCTATACGCTCGCCCTCTCCCGTTTGGAGTGGGTCGACCCGGCCCCGCCCGCCTCCGCCCCGGGCGCGGCCGCCACGGAGGAAGCGCGGGGGCGGCCGGGGGACTACCAGGCGATCGTCGAGCGCAACCTCTTCAACTCCCGGCGCGGGGGGGCCGCCGAAGCCGCCGGCAGGGAGCCGGAGGTGGATCTCGAAAAGCTCAAGCCGACCGAGCTCAAGCTGCGGCTCTGGGGGACGGGGGTCGGAAGCGACGGCCGGGCCTACGCGGTGATCGAGGATGCGAAGACGCGCGAGCAGGCGCTCTACCGCCCGGGGGATACGGTGCAGAACGCCGCGGTGAAGCGCATCCTCCGCGGCCGCGTGGTGCTGAGTGTGGCCGGCCGGGACGAGGTCCTCGCCCAGGAAGAGCCGGGGGTGAGCGCCCGCGCCGCGGCCCCCGGGGCGGCCCCCGCCCGGGCCGAGGCCACGGCCCCCGTGCGTCCGCCCGAGCCCGCGCAGACGGTCGAGCGGGTCTCGGTCAGCTCGGCACAGGCCGAGGAGGCCATGGCGAACCTGGGCGATCTCCTCAACCAGGCCACCTTCCGCCCCCACCTCGAGGACGGAAAGCCGGCCGGCATCTCGATCACCGGCATCAAGCCGAACGCGATCTTCCGCAAGCTCAGGCTGCGAAACGGCGACATCATCACCGGGGTGAACGGCCGCAGCATCGCCACCGTGGACGACGCGCTCAACGTCTTCAACAGCCTCTCGATCGACGGCCCCATCCAGGTGCAGATCAAACGCAGGGGACAGGAGCAGACCCTTGAATACCGCATCGACTGATTCCGCCGCCCGCCGCCCCGGCCGGCCGGCCCGCGCCCTCGGGGCCGCCCTGCTGGCGGCGGCCCTTCTCTTCCCGGCAGCCGCCCCGGCCCAGACGGCGGGGGCCGCCGCGCGGCCGGCCGCCGACCAGTTCATCTCGATCGACTTCAACAACGTCGACATCCATCTCTTCATCAAGTTCATGAGCGAGCTCACGGGGACGAACTTCGTCGTCGACCCCAACGTGCGCGGCAAGGTGACGATCATCTCGCCCTCGCGCATCTCGCTCGACGAGGCCTACCGCGTCTTCGAGTCGGTCCTCGAGGTGAACGGCTACACGACGGTGAAGGCGGGCGAGGTGGTAAAGATCATCCCCGCCCCGGAGGCCCGCGCGAAGAACATCCAGACGCTCCTCGAGATGGAGAAGGCCTCCCCGGAAGACCGGGTCGTCACCCAGCTCATCCCGCTGCGCTACGCCGACCCCGAGGAGATCAAGCGCACCTTTACGCCGCTCGTCTCCAAGAACAGCGTGATCCTGGGCTACGCGCCGGCGAACACGGTGATCATCACCGACGTGCAGTCGAACATCCAGCGGCTGCTGAAGATCATCCGCCAGATCGACCGCCCCGGGGCGGGCCAGCAGATCTCGGTCATCCCGCTGCAGTATGCCGACGCCGCCAAGCTGGCGACGATGATGACCAACCTCTTCAAGCCGACCGCCGCCCGGCCGCAGCAGCCGGGGACCTTCGAGAAGGTCCCGGTGATCGCGGCCGACGAGCGCACCAACGCGCTCGTCGTCCTCGCCAGCGAGGTCGACACGCTGCGCATCAAGCAGCTGATCGGCCTGATCGACAAGGAGACCCCGCGGGGCAAGGGGCGGATCAACGTCTACTACTGCGAGCACGCGAACGCCGAGGACCTGGCGAAGGTCCTCGCCGAGATCCCCTCCGCCCCAACGGGCGGCGCGCCGGGGGGAGCGCCCGCCGCGGCCGGACAGGCGGCCGCGGCGCGGGGTCCCGTCACGGCCGTCGTGATGGGCAAAGTGCAGATCATGGCCGACAAGGCGACGAACAGCCTGATCATCATCGCCGACAAGGAGGACTACGACGTCGTCGAGGGGGTGATCCGCAAGCTCGACATCCCGCGCTCCATGGTCTACATCGAATCGCTCATCATGGAGGTGAACGCGACGAAGAGCCTCGACCTCGGCGTCCAGTGGCAGCTCTTCGACCGCACCGACGTGAACAACGAGAACGTCCTTTACGGCGGCCGCTTCGGCGCGGCCGCCGGGCCCCTGAACCCGGCCAACGCGTTGGGGGCGGGTCTGGCCGTCGGGGTGCTGACCGAGCCCTTCCGTTTCGGCGGGATCACGCTCTCGAACATCTCGGCGATCATCAACGCCGTGAAGCGCGACGACAACTTCCGCATCCTCTCGACCCCGCAGATACTGACCACCGACAACGAGGAGGCGCGGATCACGGTCGGCGAAAACCGCCCCTTCCAGACGCGCGCCACGACCGACGTCTCGGGGGGCACCTACGAGTCCTTCGAGTACCGCGACGTGGGCAAGATCCTCAAGATCACCCCCCACGTGAGCGAGGGCCGCAACGTGCGCCTCAAGCTCTCCCTCGAGGTGACGAGCCTCGACCGGCTGGCGACGGCGGCGACGGCGGCGACGCGCCCGGTCACCCAGAAGCGCACGATCGAGACCACGGTGCTCGTGCGGGACAGCCACACGGTCGTGATCGGGGGGCTGATCGACGACAACCGCAGCGAAAACGAGACCAAGGTCCCGGGTCTGGGGGACGTCCCGATCCTGGGCTGGCTCTTCCGCAACACGAGCGACGCGAAGCAGCGCACCAACCTCTATGTCTTTCTCACCCCGCGGGTGATCAAGAGCCCGGAGGAGGCGGACAAGCTGCTCTCGGAGAAGAAAGCCCCGCTGCCGCCGCCCCCCGAGTCCGAGAACGCCTTCCGCGGCGGGGAGATCAAGCTCTACCGCGAGGCCGAGCCCAACCCATGACGACCTGGAGCGAACTGTTGACCCGCCGCTTCGGCCTGCCCGCCGAGGCGGTCGCCGCCGCGGAGGCGCAGCGACGCGAGAAGGGGGGGCGGCTCGAGGAGATTTTGCTGCAGCAGCGGGTGCTGACCGAGGAGCAGCTTCTCGAGGCGACCGCCGAGCGGCTGGGGGTCGATTTCTGGCCGCGGCTTCCCCCCCGGGGCATCGACCCCGCCCTCGCCGCGCGCGTGCCGACCGCCTTCCTCAAGAAGCACGGCCTCGTCCCCCTGCGTTTCGAGACCCCCGTGGACGCCGCCGAGTGCGGGCTGGCCGCCGCCGGAACGGAGCGCGCGGCCTGCCCGGCCGGCTGGGTCGTCGCGATGCGCGACCTCCAGGGGCTTCCCGCGCTCGACGACCTCGTGCGCCTGCTCGGCCTCTGCGACTACAAGATCGTCCTCTCCACCCGCGAGGCCATTCTCGCGGCGATCCACGCGCAGGCCGACCTCTCCCGGGACTCGGCCGAGCAGCTCGTGCAGAACCTCGAGGAAAACGGGGCGACGATCCTGAGCGGGATCGAGGAGACGGCCGATCTCCTCGAGGACGCCAGCGACGCGCCGGTGATCAAGCTCGTCAACCACATCATCTCGCAGTCGGTCAAGGCGCGCGCCTCGGACATCCACTTCGAGCCCTACCAGAACAGCTTCACCGTGCGCTACCGCGTGGACGGGATCCTCTACGACCTGCTCACCCCGCCCAAGTGGATCCAGCCGGCGCTCATCTCGCGCGTCAAGGTCATGGCCAAGATGAACATCGCCGAGAAGCGGCTCCCCCAGGACGGCCGCTTCGACGTGCGCGTGGGCGACCAGGACATCGACGTGCGCGTCTCCACCGTGCCCACGGCCTTCGGCGAGCGCCTCGTGCTGCGGCTGCTCAACAAGTCGGGGTCGCTGCTCAAGATCACCGAACTCGGTCTTTCGGCCGCGCGGCTCGAGACCCTCCGGTGGCTCTCCGCGCAGCCGAACGGGATCGTGCTCGTCACCGGGCCGACCGGCAGCGGCAAGACCACGACCCTCTACGCGATTCTGCAGTCGATCAACCAGCCCGGGATCAACATCATCACCATCGAGGACCCGATCGAGTACCAGATCAAGGGGATCAGCCAGATCCAGGTCAACCCCAAGATCGATCTCACCTTCGCCCGCGGCCTGCGCTCGATCGTCCGCCAGGACCCCGACGTGATCCTGATCGGCGAGATCCGCGACAAGGAGACGGCCGACATCGCCGTGCAGTCGGCGTTGACCGGGCACCTGGTCTTCTCGACCCTGCACACGAACGACTCGCCGAGCGCGATCACGCGCCTGGTCGACATCGGGGTCGAGCCCTTTCTCATCTCCTCCTCGGTCCTCGCCGTCCTCGCCCAGCGCCTGGTCCGGGTCCTGTGCACGGACTGCAAGCAGCCCTACGCCCCGCCCACGGTCTACCTCCAGAGCATCGGGCTGCGCCCCGAGCGCTTCGCGGAGAAGCCGATCTTCAAGGCCGTGGGCTGCGAGAAGTGCTTCCAGACCGGCTACCGCGGCCGCATCGGCATCTTCGAGATCATGCGCATGAGCGAGGAGCTGAAGAGCCTGATCATCCAGACCTACGACGCCAACCGCATCAAGGCGCTCGCCGTCCAGGAAGGGATGGTCACCCTGCGCGAGGACGGGATCGAAAAGGTCCTTGAGGGGCAGACCACCCTCGAGGAAGTCCTCCGCGTGACCCAGGGGTGAACCGCCCCCTTCAGGCGAACTCCCGCGCGAGCCGCTCATACGCCTCCGCCTCCCCCACCCGCCCGCGCTTGCGGCAGCCGGCCGCGTAGATCCGGCACTTGCGCTGCAGCACGGCGAGGGCGGCCGCACGCTGCCCGGGTGCGAGCCCCCCCGCGCGCAGGATCTTTTCGATCGCGCGGACGCGGAAGCGGTCGAGGCCCCAGCCCCGCGAGAGCTGGTCGGGGTGCCCGCCGCGTTTCACGACGGCGGGCTCGGGCAGGAGAAAGACGGGGTGGCGCAGGCTCACCCGCAGCCAGAGGTCGTAGTCCTCGCAGGCGGGGAGGGACTCGTCGAAGGGCCCCACCTCTTCGAAGAGGCTGCGCCGCACCATGACCGCCGAGGGGCTGACGAGGCAGAGCTCGAGCGAGGGCTCGAAGATCCAGCCCGAGGGCTTGCGGTGCCGGAGGCCGGGGTTGACGCGGCGGCCGTTTCGCACCCAGATCTCGCCCGTCTGGCAGATCGCGGCCTCGGGGTGCGCCTCGAAAAAGGCGACCTGGCGCGCGAGCTTCCCGGGGAGCCAGAGGTCGTCGGAATCGAGAAAGGCGAGAAGCGGCGAGCGGGAGGCCGCGACCCCGGCGTTGCGGGCCGCGCTCACGCCGCGGTTCTCCCGGCGGATCGCGCGCAGCCTTCCCTCGTAGCGCGCAAGGAGCTCCGCCGTCCCGTCGCTCGAGCCGTCGTCCACCACGATCAGCTCGAAATCCCGGTACGTCTGGGAGAGGACCGACTCGACAGCCTCGGCCAGGCACCAGGCGCGGTTGAAGGTGGGCAGGATGACGGCCACGCGGGGGATGCGCGTCTGCGCCACGGGGGTCGCCTCCTCAGGTCGATTCCTCGATTTCGCGCACCTTCGCCTCGAGGCGCTTGGCCGAGACGGGAAAGGCCGTCTTCAGCTCCTGGGCGAAGAGCGAGACCTTGTACTCCTCGATCATCCAGAAGAGCTCCTCGAGGAGCCGGCCCTTCGCCGCCGAGGGCCGCGGGCCCGCCCGGCGCTTGAGTTCCTCGAGCCGCGCCGTCCAGGCCGCGGCCTCCCTCGCCCGCAGGCGTTCCTTCTCGGGGTCGATGGCGGCGCGCCGGATGCGCAGGGCGAGCGCCCGGAGCAGCCGCGCGAGATCGGGAAAGCGCGGGAGAGGGATCTGCGCCGGGAAATCCCGCGGCACAAGCCGCGCGAACTCGCCTTCGAGATCGCGCGCGATCGCGGCCGCCGGGCCCCTGAGCCCCGAGAGCGCCGCCATTTCCCTGCGCACGGCCTCCGCCGCGGCAAGCACGGGGCGCACCGCCTCGGCCAGCCGCAGCCCCTCGGTCGGAAGCCCCGGCAGGCGCGCGGCGAGAAGCGCTTCGAACTCCCGCTGCCGCCGGACGGGGACGGCGAAGAGTTCGTGCATCACCCGCGCGGCGAGCCGCTCCTCGAGCCGCGCCGCCCCGCCGAGATGGGGGGCGAGCGCGCGGGCCTCGTCTCCCGGCTTGAGCGCGCGGCGCAGGAAGGCGACTTCCCGGCGGGCCTGCCTTGCGGCGAGCGCGGCGACCCCCGCCGGGTGCGCCTCCTCGGCCGCCTCGCGGCGGGCGAAGAGCACAAGGCTCACCCCGCCCGCCTCGTCCGCCGCGAGCGCCGGGAAGGCGGCCCAGGGCTGCCCCCCCGGCCCGGCGCCGGTCAGGGCCTCGGGCAGATCGCCGAAGTCCCAGCGCTCAAGGCCCCGGCGCTCGTGGCGCCGCCGCACCTCCCCCGGGATCCCCCCCGGCGCCGCGTGCGCCCGGAGAAGGCCCGGGTCGCGGCCGGAGGCGAGCTCGCGGCCGTCGGCGGCGAGAATCGCGATCCGCAGGCGCAAAGGATCCGGGAGCGCGGCCTCGGACCAGGC
>JBBFLI020000009.1:64877-111542 GCA_037481615.2 Desulfobacterales bacterium | reverse complement strand
CCCCACACCGAAGGCCCCGCCCCGGACGCCGCCGCGGAGTCTTTGCGGGGGCGCCTCGGGGCGCTTGCGCTGCTCACGCTTCTTTTCTTCCTGAACTTTCTCGCGCGGATCATCCAGGCCCCCCTTCTGCCCGCGATCGAGCAGGACCTTCGGATCTCCCACGCCCAGGCGGGCTCGCTCTTTTTCTTTCTCGCCGCCGGCTACTTTCTCTCGCTCCTGGGCTCGGGCTTCGTCTCCGCGCGGATCGGTCACCGGCGGACGATGATTCTCTCGGCCGCGGCGACGGGGCTCGCCCTCGGGGTGACGGCGGCTTCGAACTCGTTGTCCGGCCTGCGGCTGGGGCAATTCCTCGTGGGAGCGGCCTCGGGGCTTTATCTCCCCTCGGCGATCGCGACGATCACCGGCTTCGTGCCCCCCCGGCACTGGGGTAAGGCGATCGCCATCCACGAGGTCGCCCCCAACGCCGCCTTCGTCCTCGCCCCGGTCCTGGCCGAGGCGCTGCTCTCCGCCCTGTCCTGGAAGGGGGGGCTGGCCGCGCTGGGGGCGGGCTCGGTGCTCGGGGGCATCGTGTTTCTCGTCGGGGGCCGCGTGGGGGGCTCCGCCGGCGAGGCGCCGTCCTTCGGCCCGCTCCGGGAGCTCGCCGGAAGCCGCAACTACTGGCTCATGGTGCTGCTCTTCGGCCTGGGCATCGGGGGCAGCATGGGGCTCTACACCATGCTGCCCCTGTTCCTGGTGAGCGGCCACGGCTTCGACCGGATCTGGGCGAACGGGTTGATTTCCTTCTCGCGGCTGCCGGGGGTGTTCGCCGCCTTCGGCAGCGGGTGGCTGACCGACCGTTTCGGGCCCGGCCGGACGATGGCCCTCGTTCTTTTCGCCAACGGCGGGCTCACCGTCGCCCTGGGGCTCGCCCCCGCGGCCGGTGTGCCCTACCTCGTGGCGATCCAGCCCGCCCTCGCCGTCTGCTTCTTCCCCGCGGGCTTCGCCGCGATCGCCCTCACCGCCCCCCCGGCCGCGCGCAATATCGCGGTCTCGCTCGTCACCCCCTTCGCCTTCCTGCTCGGGGCGGGCGCCCTGCCCACCCTCATCGGGGCCCTGAGCGAGGCCGTCTCCTTTGCGGCCGGTTTTGCGGCGGCGGGGCTTCTGATCGGCTTCGGGGCGCTTCTCCCGCGGCGGCTGCGGTTTCGCTGAGGGCTCAGGGCAAAACGAGCAGATCCGCGACCAGCTCCCAGAGGTATTTCACCTCCAGCCCGGGCATGCCGTGCGCTTCGCGGATGCTCTCGAGCTGAGCGTGGCAGCTGTGGCAGGGGACGACGACCGTTTCGGCGCCTGTCGCGCGGATCTGCTCCATCTTGCGGCGCCCGTAATGGATGCGCTCCTCGTTGTAGCCCGTGACGAGGGCGCCTCCCCCGCCGCCGCAGCAGACCTGAAAGTTGCGGTGGGGATAGAGGTCCACCCAATCCCGGACGCATTGCCCGAGGATCCAGCGCGGCTCCTCGAAGAAACCGTGCCCGAAACGCCGCTCGGCCTTGCGGCCGTAATTGCAGGGGTCGTGGTAAGTGACGCGCCGGCGGAAGCGCGAGGGGTCGAGGCGGATGCGGCCCTCGCGGAGGTATTCGATCAGCAGGTCGAAGACCGTCACGAAGCGGAAACGCCGGAGCGCCTCGGGGTAGTGCCGTTCGAACCCGGACCGGGTCGCGAGATACGCGTGCCCTCATTCGGGCCACAGCAGGGTGTCGATCTCGAGCTCCTCCATCTGCCGGAGGATTCGCCCCGCCATGACCTTCATCGCCTCGTCGTCCCCGGTGAAGTAGCCCCAGCTCGTCCCTTCCCAGTTCTCCGAGGAGACCGTCCAGCGCTCGCCCGCCGCATGGAAGATCTTCCACCAGTGCTTGAGGTCCTCGGTGTGGGTGTTGACGAGCTTGTTGTGGATCGTGGTGAGCAGCCGCGCCCCTTTGCGGTCGACGGCGACCTCGAAGCCCTCGAAGCCTTCCTCCTCGCGGATCTCGGAGGCGACGTCCTCGAGGATGAAGAGGTAGTCTTCGCGGGGAAGCCGCAGGTTGTTCCCGGTTTCGAGCGCAGCGGCGAGGCCCTTGTGCAGGATGCCCGGCACGCGGTCGCGCTCGCGCCGCGACCGCACACGGCGCACGAGATCGGCGATCTCCACCCCCATGGGGCAGAGGGCTTCGCATTTGCCGCAGAGGGTGCAGATCCACGGCCAGCGGGCCTCGACGAGCGCTTCGGTCCGCCCGAGCGCCGCGAGCCGCACGACCTTGCGCGGGTCGAAGCCGTCGATCCCGGCGACGGGGCAGGTGGAGGAGCAGATCCCGCAGGTCATGCAGGTTTCCTGGGAAAAGCCCCAGTCCGGCGGGCAGGACGCTTTCGGGTCCAGGAGATCTTCCTTCGCGCTCATGTCAGGTTTCCTTTCGGGCCGCAGGGCCGGAGGGCCCCGGGGCTGCCCCGGCGAGGTGGGCCGCCAGACGGCTGACCGCCGCCTGCGCCTCGCCGGGCATGTTCGCGGCCAGCGTGCCCCAGGCCAGACGCGCCCCGTCCAGCTGGGCGCGCTCGAGAAAGGCCCGGCTCTCCTCGGCCCGTTGCAGGGCGAGGCGGTTGCCGTGGCGGGAGTGGCAGTTGCCCTCGTGGCAGGTGAGAACGAGCACCCCGTCGCTTCCCGCATTGAGCGCCCGGCGGATCGTCTCGGGGGCGAGCGCTCCGGCGCAGGGAATCTCGATCAGCCGGAGCTCGGCCGCGGGGGAGAACCCCGCCGCGCACGCCTCCCGCAGGGCGGGTGCGGCCGAGCGGCTGCAGGCGAAGACCGTGATCCGCGGCGCCCCCGTCCGGGGCGGGCCGGAGGCGAGGAGCCGGTCGAGTCCCGGCCGGTCGAAGCCCTCGAGGCGGATCGCCTCGCGAGGGCACTCCGCGGCGCAGACGCCGCAGCGCTCGCAGGCCGCGGGAAGGACCCGCGGCCGTTCGGCATCGAGCGCGACGGCGCGGTAAGCGCACAGCCGCAGGCAGGTGAGGCAGCGGATACAGCGCCCGGGGTCGATCGCCGCCGCCGTTTGCGGGTCGTCTTCGCGCGCCAGGCCCTCGAGGACGGCGAGCGCCGCGTTTGCGGCATCGACGGCGGGATCCGCGCCGGGGTCGCGGCCGGGACCGGCGACGAGGATCCCGCGGCGATTCGTGTACACCGGCAGGCGGTGCACGTTTTCGGACTGGAGAAACCCGGCGGGGTCGGCCTCGAGCCCGAGAAGCCGCGCGATCTCCTCCGCCTCGGCGGGGCAACGGCGGGCCTCGTCGGCGACGACGAGGTCCGCGGCCAGAAGGAAGGCCTCGCCCGAGGCGGGGTCAATGAAGCGGATCTCGGTTTTCCCGCCCGCGAGCACGCGCAAGGCGGGCCGTTCGCGGTCGAATTTGAAGAAGCGCACACCCGCCACGCGGGCCCGGTGTGCCAACGCCTCGAGTCCGCCGGCCGCCACCTTCAGGTTGCCGCAGAGGACGAACGACCGCGCACTCCCCCGCGCGGCCAGCTCCAAGGCCGCGGCCATGACCCGGCCGGCGGCCTCGGGTCGGCTTTCGCGCGAGAGCCCTTCGAGAAAGACGACCACCGGCGGGACCGAGCCGGCGGCGACGGGCGGAAGCTCCGCCGGATGGAACTCCGAGAGGCTGCGCACCGATCGTCCGGGGGCGAGCCCGTAGTCGGGGAAAAGGGGCTCCTTGCGGTCCGGAAGGGCGACGACGACGGCCCGTGCGCGCCTGACGAGGATTCCCCCGCGGGCAGCAAGGCGAACCTCGAAATCGCCCGCCGCCCCCTTGCAGGAGAGAAGCCGGGTCCCGGCAAGCACTTCGAGGGGGGCTTCTTCCGCCTCCGGCCAGAGGTCGGGGGGCGGGGAGAGCGCCGGGTCGAAAGCGGCGATCGTCACGGGGACCCGGGCCGACACGAGCAGCCGCGCCGCCTTCCAGGCGGTGCGGGAATCGCCGAGGAGGAGAACGCCGGCAGCGTTCATCGGCGGCCCTCCTCCGCTGCCGGGGCGGGTGCCGCGGAAACGCGGGGGACGGCCCGCCCGAGCGACCTCAAAAGCCGCAAGGCGGCGCCGCGGCTGTCGGCGATCGTCTCGGCGATGGTCATCGGCCGCCGCACGGCTCCGGCGGCGAACACGCGCGGCCCTTCCTCTTCGGCCCATCCGAGGGGGTCGAGGGGCAGGCCGAGGGAAGATGCGGTCTCGGCGAGGTCCGCGGGCGGCTGCATCCCGGCCGAGAGCACGACCAGGTCGAAGGTTTCCTCGATGCCCCGGCGGCCGGCGTCGTCGAACCAGGCGAGCCGCACGCCCCCGTCCTCCGCCCCGAGCGCCTCGCCGGGCACGGCCCGGATGAGCCGCAGGCTGCGGCGGCATTCGGAGAGGAACGCATCCGGATCCCGCCCGACGCTCTGGAGGTCGATGAAGAAGACGGTGACCGCGGTTTGCGGGTGGAGGTGCCGGATCTTGCGCGCCGACCGCAGCGCGGCCGCGCAGCAGAAGGTCGAGCACCACAGGTGCCCGATCTGTGCGTCGCGGCTGCCGACGCACTGGATGAAGGCGACCCGGGCGGGAAGGCGGCCGTCGGAAGGCCGGCGAAGCCCTCCCCCCGAACGCAGCCGGTCCTCGAGCTCGAGGTTGGTGATCACGTTTTCGAAAACCCCGTAGCCGAGCGCTTTCCGGAGCGGGTTGAAGACGGAAAACCCCGTGGCGAGAAAGACCGCCGCGGCTTTCCGGGGCGGCGTCGCGGAAGGGCCGTCGGCGCAGGCGGGGTGGATCGCGAAGGCGAAGGCATCGCCCTCGCGACGGATGCGGGCGAGGCTTCCTAGATGAACGGTGACGCGGGGGCTTGTGCGCACGGCCTGCAGGGCGGGTTCCAGCAGGCAGGCCCCGCAGTGGACGCAGCGGTCGGTCGCCTTGCAGGAGAGACGCGCCGCGTGTCCCCCCAGACGGTTTGCGCGCTCGACGAGACTGACGCAGAGACCGGCGCGGGCGAAGACGGCCGCGGCCGTGAGGCCGGCCACCCCGCCGCCCAGGACGAGCACCCGGGGCGGGGAGTCGGGAGCAGGAGAAGAAACGGCGTGCGCGCTCATTTGACGATCCGGGCGATTTCCTTGAAGGCCGGTCCTTCGGCGGCGCGCAACAATTCGAAGAGGGCCGTTTCCACGCTGGTGACGTGCGCCCCTTCGTCGCGCGCCCTTTCGAGGCCGACCGCCTTGTCGGCGATGTGACGCGAGGAGCAGGCGTCGGCGACGATTTCCACGTGGTAGCCTGCGGCGACGAGTTCCCGGGCGGTCTGGTAGACGCAGACGTGCGCTTCGACCCCGCAGAGCAGCACGCTTCGGCGCCCGCTCTCCCGGAGAAGGGCACCGAAGGCGGCGCAGCCGAGGCAGCCGAAGCTCGTTTTCGGCACCGGCCGCACCCCCTCCAGCAAGCGGGCGATCTCCGGCACCGTGGGGCCGAGCCCCTGGGGGTTTTGCTCGGTGGCGAGTACGGGCAGGCCGAGAACCCGCACCCCCGCGATCAGCCGCCCCGCGCGGTCGAGCAGCGCCTCCCGGTCGGGCATCGCGCGCACGAGCCGTTCCTGCAGGTCGATCACCACGAGCACAGTGTCGTTTCGGTCGAGCATGGCCAGGGCTTCCTTTCCGCGTCGGGAGGATGGTCTCTTTCATAGAAAGCCTGCAAACGGCTGTCAAATCGAAACGCGGGGCGGCCGTTTGCGCCGTCCCCCCGCCGGCGCCCGGGGGCTCCCCGGCGACGGCGGCTTTTCTTGCCAGCTCCCCGGCGGCTCTGGTAGACTGCCTTCCATGCCTTCGCCGGATCGTTCCGCGCGACCGCGGCCGCCCGGCCCGATCATTCTCCTCGAGGGCGTCCACAAGTGGTACGGCGGGTTGCACGTGCTGCGCGGGATCGACCTCGCGGTTCAACCGGGAGAGCGGATCGTCGTCTTCGGCCCTTCGGGTTCCGGGAAATCCACCCTCATCCGCTGCATCAACCGCCTGGAAACCCATCAGCAGGGGCGGATCGTCGTCGACGGCATCGAGCTGAAGGAGGGGATGCGCGGTCTCGAGAAGGTGCGGGCCGAGGTGGGCATGGTGTTCCAGGGGTTCAACCTCTTTCCGCACCTGACGGTGCTCGAGAACCTCACCCTGGGGCCGATCCACGTCCGCGGGCTCGACCGCCGGCGGGCCGAGGAGATCGCGCGGGCGATGCTCGAGAAGGTCCACATCGCCGACCAGGCGCACAAGCACCCGCGGCAGCTCTCCGGCGGCCAGCAGCAGCGGGCGGCGATCGCCCGCAGCCTGTGCATGGAGCCGCGGGTGATGCTCTTCGACGAGCCCACCTCGGCGCTCGACCCGGAGATGAAAATCGAGGTGCTCGAGGTCATGACCGAGCTCGCCCGCGAGGGCATGACCATGATCGTCGTCACCCACGAAATGGGCTTTGCCCGGCGCGTGGCCGACCGCATGGTCTTCCTGGAGAAGGGCCGGATCCTCGAAGAGGGGCCCCCGGAGGCCCTGTTCCGCCGCCCACGCTCGGAGCGCACGCGGCGCTTTCTCGAAAAGATCCTCCACTGAGGTGTCATGGTGGACCCCCTGGTGGCCATTCTCGGGCGGCCGAACGCCGGAAAATCGACGCTCTTCAACCGCCTGACCCGCAGCCGCGACGCCCTGGTGGACGACGTCCCCGGCGTGACGCGCGACCGCCACTACGGGCACGCCGTCTGGGACGGGGTCTCCTTCGGCGTGGTCGACACGGGAGGGTTCATCGAGGGGGATGCCTTCTCGGCGGAGATCCGCAGCCAGATCGAACAGGCCGCGGCCGAGGCCGACCTGCTCGTTCTTCTCTTCGACGGCCGCGCCGGCCTTTCGCCCTTCGACCGCGACCTCGTCGACCTCGTGCGGCGGATGGGGAAGCCGCGGCTCGGGGTGGTCAACAAGATCGACGGGCCTCGGGACGAGCCGCGCGTCGCCGAGTTCCACCGGCTGGGGCTCGAGGAGCTGTATCCCCTCTCGGCCGAACACCGCTACGGCTGGAACGACTTTCTCGACGCCCTCGTCGCGCGCCTGCCGCGGCGCGAGGCCCCGCCCGCCCCGGAGGGGGAGGAGCCGCCCGTCGCCGTCGCCCTCGTCGGCCGGCCGAACGTCGGCAAGAGCTCGCTCGTCAACCGCATCCTGGGCCGGGAGCGCATGATCGTCAGCCCGATCCCCGGGACGACGCGCGATGCGATCGACATCGACTACGAGCGCGAAGGCCGGCGCTACCGCCTGGTCGACACCGCGGGCATCCGGCGCAAGGCCGCGGTGGAGGCCCGCCTGGAGAAATTCTCGGTCCTGAAGGCCCTGCAGCGCCTCGAGCGCTGCGACATCGCCCTGATCGTGATCGACGCCTCCGAGGGGGTCGTGGAGCAGGACCTCACGATCGCGGGCTACGCCCTCGAGCGGGGCTGCGGCTGCATCTGGGTTGCGAACAAGTGGGATCTCGCCGCGCGCGCGGAGGTTTCCGAGAAGGCCTTCCTCGATCATCTGCGGCAACGGGCGGGCTTCCTCTCGTTCGCCCCGATGCTGACCGTTTCCGCGCGCACCGGAAAGCGGGTGGGCAAGATCTTCCCCCTCGTCGACCGCGTGGCCGGGCAGTACGCCGCGCGCATCCCCACCGGACCGCTCAACCGGATGATCGCCGAGGCGGTCGCCCGCAACGCCCCGCCGCTCCACCGCGGCCGGCCGGTCAAGATCTACTACGCCACCCAGGCGGCGACCCGGCCCCCGTCGTTCGTCGTCTTCACGAACCGCCCGGAGGCCCTGCCGCCCTCCTACCGGCGCTACCTCGTGAACCGGATCCGCGAGGAGACGGGCCTGGAGGCGACCCCGATCCGGCTGTGGGTCCGGGAGCGGGAACGCCGCCGCGCCGGAGGCTGAAGCCGATGGAGCTCTTCGACCATTTCGCCGGCCGCGAGGCCGACGCCTCGGCCCCCCTCGCCGAGCGCATGCGGCCGCGACGCCTCGCCGACTTCATCGGCCAGCGGCGCGCCGTGGGCGAGGGTTCGCTGTTGCGCCTGGCGATCGAGCAGGACCGCATCTTCTCCATGATCCTGTGGGGCCCCCCGGGGTGCGGCAAGACGACGCTCGCGCGGCTGATCGCCGCCGAAACCCGGGCCCATTTCATCCACTTCTCGGCGGTCCTCTCGGGGGTGAAGGAGATCCGGGCGGTGGTCGAGGAGGCGCGCGAAGAGCGGCGGATCCGGCGCCGGCGCACCGTTCTCTTCGTCGACGAGATCCACCGCTTCAACAAGAGCCAGCAGGACGCCTTCCTGCCGCACGTTGAATCCGGCCTGATCACCCTGATCGGCGCGACCACCGAAAACCCCTCCTTCGAGGTGATCGCCCCGCTGCTCTCCCGCTGCCGGGTCGTGACCCTCGAGCGCTTAGGGGACGAGGACCTCGCGGCGATCGCGGCGCAGGCGCTCGCCGACGAGGAGCGGGGCCTGGGGAAACTCCGCCTGCAACTCACGCCGGAGGCGGGCGAGCGGCTCGTGCGCGCCGCCGACGGCGACGCCCGCGTCCTGTTGAACACGCTCGAGATCGCCGCGGCGATGGCCCCGCCCGCGGCGGGGCCGGAGCCGCGGCTCATCCCGCGCGAGGTGCTGGAGCGGGCGCTCGAGAAAAAGATGCTCCTCTACGACAAGCAGGGCGAGGAGCACTACAACCTGATCTCCGCGCTGCACAAGAGCCTGCGCGGCAGCGACCCGGATGCCGCTCTCTACTGGCTTGCGCGCATGCTCGCCGCGGGGGAAGACCCCCTCTACATCGCCCGGCGCATGGTGCGCTTCGCCTCCGAGGACGTGGGCAACGCCGACCCCCAGGCCCTGACGATCGCGCTCGCCGCGATGGAGGCCTTCCGCTTTCTCGGGCCCCCAGAGGGGGAGCTCGCGCTGGCCCAGGCCGCGGTCTACCTCGCCGCCGCGCCCAAGAGCAACCGCGTCTACACCGCCTGGGGCCTCGCCCGCGAGGCGGCCGAGGCTTCGGGCTCGCTTCCCGTCCCCCTGCATCTCCGAAACGCCCCGACCGGCCTGATGCGCGAACTCGGCTACGGGCGGGGCTACCGCTACGCCCACGATTCCGAGGAGGGCTACCTTCCCCAGGAGCACCTCCCGGAGGAGTTGCGGGGGCGCGTCTTCTACCGGCCGAGCCCCCACGGCGTGGAGCGGGAGATCGCCGCGCGCCTCGAGCGCTGGCGCAGGCTGGGCGCCGCGGGGGGCGGTCGCGTTGACCCGCAGGCCAAGCCGTGATAGCCATCGCCAGCCAGGTTCCGCCGGGGGAACCACCTTGAAGAAGAGCGTGTGGGACGGGCATGGCGGGCGGGACCGGAACCCTTCCAGGAGGAGGCGAAGATGAACGAGGTGGTGATCGTAAGCGGTGCACGGACGGCGATCGGCTCCTTCGGGGGCGCCCTGAAGGACGTTCCGGCGATCGATCTCGCCGCCCTCGTGGTGCGCGAGGTGCTCAAGCGCGCCGGGCTGCGGCCGGAGCCGGGTCCGGCCATGCGGGAAGCCGCTCCGGATGCCCTGAAGTCGCAGGGCCGGATCGAGCTGGAAAAGAAGGCCGGGGAGTGGGACACCGCGGCCCGGCCCGTGGCCGTGGACGAGGTGATCCTCGGCAATGTGCTCCAGACCGGGCAGGGGCAGAACCCCGCGCGGCAGGCGATGATCCGGGCCGGCCTCAACAAGGAGACCCCGGCGATGACGGTGAACAAGGTCTGCGGCTCGGGCTTGAAGGCGATCGCGCTCGGCGCGCAGGCCATCCAGACCGGCCAGGCCGAGATCGTGGTCGCGGGCGGCATGGAGAACATGAGCCTCGTCCCCTTCGCCCTTCCCAGGGCCCGCTGGGGCTACCGCATGGAGCTCACCGGCAAGGGGGAGATCCTTGACCTCATGGTCTTCGACGGCCTCTACGAGATTTTCTACGGCTATCACATGGGGGTGACGGCCGAGAACATCGCCGCGCTCTACAAGATCAGCCGGCGGGAGCAGGACGAGCTCGGGGTCCTGAGCCACAACCGCGCCCGGGCCGCCATCCAGCAGGGGCTCTTCGCCGAGGAGATCGTCCCGGTCGTGATCCGCGACCGCAAGGGCGACATCGTCGTCTCCACCGACGAGCGCCCGATGGACACCGACCTCGAGAAGATGTCCAAGCTGCGGCCGGCCTTCAAACCCGACGGCACCGTCACGGCGGGCAACGCCTCCGGGATCAACGACGGGGCCGCGGCCGTCCTGCTCATGAGCGCGGCCAAGGCGAACGAACTCGGGCTCAAACCCTTCGTGCGCATCCGCTCCTTCGCCGCGGGCGCTCTCGACCCCGCCTACATGGGGCTCGGCCCCGTCCCCGCGGTGCGCAAGGCGCTCGCCGCGGCCGGGCTCAAGCTCGCCGACATCGACATGATCGAGCTGAACGAGGCCTTCGCCGCCCAGGCGATCGGATGCATGCGCGAGCTCGGCTTGCCCAACGACCGGCCGAACGAACTCGGAAGCGGCATCTCGCTCGGCCACCCGATCGGCGCGACCGGCGCCCGGCAGACGGTCACCGCCATCCACCACATGCGCCGCAAGGGATACCGCACCGGGCTGATCACCATGTGCATCGGCGGCGGCATGGGGATGGCGATGGTCATCGAGAGCTGTTGAGGTCGGAGGGATTTTTTTCCTTTACTTTGGCCTTCTTGTCTGATATCGGATGTAAAGTTAAGGGGTTGCGGAAGGAGCCGCTGGAAATGGACGTTGCGCGCAAGCTGGGCATCCTGGTCTTCTGTGCCGTTCCGGCCATCATCGGCGGCGGGATCGTCTATTTCGCCTCCGACTCGCTGACCGCCGTTGCGATTTACCAGATCATCCTGCTTGCAGGGGCGGGGGCGTTCGTCAGCCGCTGACGGTCATCGCATGCGAAACGACCGGCCGCCTGCCCCCCCACCGCGGGGCCCGAGGCGGGCGGCCGGTGTCCATCCGGCTGCGGATCCCGCCGAGACCGCGCCTTCCCGAAACTTCCCCCGATCGAGACCGAGGAGTCGGTGAACCGACGGTGACCCCCGGGGGGCGGCCCGGAGCTGCGGACCCGGGCCGTCGCCCCGCGGCCGTGCGTGCGCCGGCATCCCAACAGAGCCCCCGACGGAAACAGGCCCATGGACAAGCCGCTCGAAGTCAGCATCGAAAAGGAGATGAAGAAGTCCTACCTCGATTACGCGATGAGCGTGATCATCGGGCGGGCCTTGCCGGACGTGCGCGACGGGCTGAAACCCGTGCACCGCCGCGTCCTTTACGCCATGGGGGAGCTCAAGAACGACTGGAACAAGCCCTACAAGAAATCGGCGCGCATCGTCGGCGACGTGATCGGGAAATATCACCCCCACGGGGACGCGGCCGTCTACGACACGATCGTGCGCATGGCGCAGGATTTCTCCATGCGCTACCCCCTCGTCGACGGGCAGGGGAACTTCGGCTCGATCGACGGCGACCCCCCGGCGGCGATGCGCTACACCGAGATCCGCATGCAGCGTCTCGCCCACGAGATGCTCGAGGATCTCGACAAGGAGACGGTCGATTTCGTCCCCAACTACGACGGCTCGCTCACCGAACCTGCGGTCCTGCCGGCGAAGATCCCCAACCTGCTGATCAACGGTTCGGCCGGCATCGCCGTCGGCATGGCGACCAACATCCCGCCGCACAACCTGACCGAAGCCGTGGACGCCCTCTGCGCGCTGATCGAAAACCCCGACATCGACGTCGCCGGTCTGATGCAACACCTGCCGGGCCCGGATTTCCCGACCGGCGGCATCATCCACGGCCGCGAGGGCATCCGCGAGGCCTACACCACCGGCCGCGGCATCATCCGCGTGCGCGCCCGCGCGACGGTCGAGCCCGACAAGCGGGGCGGGCCGGAGACGATCGTCGTCACCGAGCTGCCCTACCAGGTGAACAAGGCGAAACTGATCGAGCGGATCGCCGAGCTCTCGCGCGAAAAGCAGATCGACGGGATCCGCTACGTGCGTGACGAATCCGACCGCGAGGGGATGCGCATCGCGATCGGGCTGAAGAAGGACGCCGACGCGCGGGTCGTCTTGAACCAGCTCTACAAGAACACGCGCATGGAGTCGACCTTCGGGGTGATCTTCCTCGCCCTGGTGCGCAACCGGCCCGAGCTCCTCACGCTGAAGGAGGTGCTCGAGCATTTCGTCCTGCACCGCAAGGAGATCGTCATTCGGCGCACGCGCTTCGATCTCGCACGGGCCGAGGAACGCGCACACATCCTGGAGGGCCTGAAGATCGCCCTCGAGCACCTGGACGAGGTGGTCGCCCTGATCCGCGCCTCGGCCTCGCCGGCCGAGGCCCGCGAGCGGCTGACCGCCCGCTTCGGCCTGAGCGAAAAGCAGGCCCAGGCGATCCTCGAGATGCGGCTCCAGCGGCTGACCGGGCTCGAGCGCGACAAGATCCTCGAGGAGCACCGGCAGGTGCTGCTCGACATCGCCCGCTACCGCGAGATCCTGGGCAGCGAGCGCCGCGTGCTCGAGATCATCCGCGCCGAACTGCTCGCCGTCCGCGAGCAGTTCGGCGACCGGCGGCTGACCGAGATCATCGACGAGACCCCGGAGATCTCCCCCGAGGATCTGATCGCCGAAGAGGACATGGTCGTCACCATCTCCCGGCGGGGCTACATCAAGCGCAACCCGATCACCCTCTACCGCAGCCAGAGGCGCGGCGGCAAAGGGCTGATCGCCATGGGCACCCGCGAGGACGACTTCGTCGAGCACCTCTTCGTCGCCTCGACGCACCACTGGTTTCTCTTCTTCACCAACCGGGGGAAGGTCTACTGGTGCAAGTGCTACGACATCCCCCAGGCGGGGCGCCTGAGCGCTGGCAAGGCGATCGTGAACCTCCTCGAGCTCGCCGAGGGCGAGCGGCTGGAGACGGTGCTCGCCGTGCCCGATTTCGCGCCGGGGGCCTTCGTGCTCATGGCGACCCGGCGGGGGCTGGTCAAGAAGACCGACATCATGGCCTTCAGCCGGCCGCGGAGCGGGGGCATTCTCGCCATGCGCCTCGACGCCGACGACGAGCTGATCGCCGCCCGCCTGACCGACGGCACGATGAACGTCTTTCTCGGATCGGCGAACGGCAAGGCGATCCGTTTCCACGAATCCGACGTGCGGCCCTCGGGGCGGACGGCGGGCGGGGTGCGCGGCATGAGCCTCGAGGAGGGCGATGCGCTGGTCAGCCTCGAAGTCCTGAGCCACGGGAGCACGCTGTTCACCGTGACCGAAAACGGCTTCGGCAAGCGCACCTCGATCGACGAGTACCCCGTCCACCGCCGCGGCGGAAAGGGCGTGATCGCCATCAAGACGAGTCCCCGCAACGGCCGCGTCGTCTCCATCCTCGTCGTGGACGAAGCCGACGAGGTGATGCTCATGACGAACACCGGCAAGGTCATCCGCACGGCGATCCGCGGGATTTCGGTCATCAGCCGCAACACGCAGGGGGTGAAGCTGATCACGGTCGAGCCCGGCGAGCGGGTCGCCGGGGCGGCGCGGCTGGCCGAGCAGGACGAAGAGGAGAAGCCGGCCGCGGAGCCGGAGCGGAGCGATGAGCGCGAAGACGGCTGAGGAAGGCTCCCCCCTGCGGATCGGGGTGCTCGGCGCCGGAAGCTGGGGCACGGCGCTCGCCGATCTCCTGGCGGTGAAGGGCCACCGGGTCGATCTCTGGGCCCGCGAACCCGACGTCGTCCATCAGGTGAACCACGAGCGCGAAAACCGTCTCTTCCTGCCCGGTTTCCGGCTGGCCGAAGCTCTCCGCGCTTCCGGTGATCTTTCCGCCGTCGCCTCCGGGAAAGACCTCCTCCTCGTCGTCATCCCCTCCCACGCCCTGCGACAGACGGTGCGGGCGCTCTCCGGGGCGATCGAGCCGCAGACCGATGTCGTCTCCGCCGCCAAGGGGATCGAGACCGACACCCTGTGCACCCTCTCGCAGGTCCTCCGGCAGGCCCTCGGGCTCGGCCCCGAGCGGATCGGCGTGCTCTCGGGGCCGAGCTTCGCGGTCGAGGTGGCGCGCCGTTTCCCCACGGCCGTCGCCGTCGCCTCGCAAAACCCCGATCTGGCCCGGCGGGTGCAGATCGCCTTCGCCGCCCCGTTCTTCCGCGTCTACACGAGCGACGACGTGATCGGGGTCGAGCTGGGCGGGGCGGTCAAGAACGTGATCGCCATCGCCGCCGGGATGATCGACGGCCTCGGCATGGGCTTGAACACGCGCGCCGCGCTGATCACGCGCGGGATGACCGAGATCCGCCGCCTGGGGAAGCGGCTCGGGGCGAACCCGCGGACCTTCACCGGGCTCGCCGGCTACGGGGACCTGATCCTCACCTGCACGGGGGAGTTGAGCCGCAACCACACCCTGGGCCGTCGGATCGCCGAGGGCCGCAAGCTCTCGGAGCTTCTGGCCGAAACCCGCAGTGTGGCCGAGGGGGTGCATACGGCCCGCGCGGTCCACCAGCTCTCCGAAAAGCTGGGGGTCGAGATGCCGATCTGCCGCCAGGTCTACCGGATCCTCTACGAGGACCTGCCGCCGCCGGTGGCGCTCGCGGAACTCATGACCCGCAACCTCAAGCCCGAACTCGACGAGGAGTGATGGACCCGACGGCGGCGGAGGACCGGCAGGGAGCGGAAAGCCGCAAGCCCCGCCCTACGCGGGCGACCGACGGGCGCCCCGGGCATCGACGGCGGCTGCGGGAGCGCTTTCTCACGGGCGGGCTCGAGGGTTTTCTCGACTACGAGGTGGTCGAGCTGCTCCTCACGCTCGCCACCCCGCGGCGGGACTGCAAGGCGGCGGCGAAGGAGGCCCTTTCCCGGTTCAAGAACCTGCCCGGGGTGCTCGAGGCCGATCCGGCCGAACTGCTCGCCGTCCCGGGGATCGGCCCCAAGAACGCCCTCGGCATCCGGCTCGTCAAGGCGGTCGCCGAGCGGTATCTCGCCCAGCGGGCGCTGGGCCGGGATCCCCTTTCCAGCCCGCGGGAACTCCTCGACTACCTGAACGCCGCGATCCGGGACAAGAGCCGGGAGTGTTTCGTCTGCGTCTTTCTCGATGCCCGAAACCGCGTGCTCGCCATCGAAACCCTCTTCGAGGGGACGCTCACGGCCGCCTCCGTCTACCCGCGGGAGGTGATCCGCGCCGCTCTCGGCCACCGGGCGGCGGGCCTCGTCTTCGCGCACAACCACCCCTCGGGGGAACCCCGGCCTTCGGCCGAGGACCTCGCGGTCACGCGGCAGCTCCTCTTCGCCGCGCGCGTGATGGGGATCGCCGTCCACGACCACCTGATCATCGGCGGAAAGGGCTCCTTCAGCTTCGCCGAACAGGGGCTGATCGAACGCCTGCGTCAGGAATTCGCCGCCGTCGCGGAACCCTGCGGAGAGGACCCGATGGAGGCCCCCTTCGCCGGGCGGCCGGGGAGTGCCGCGCGCGGGGAATCGATCCTCGGCGATGCACGCCTTGCGGTTCAAGCCGGGGGGGAAAATGGCCGATTCTGAAGCCGGTCGTCCCCCCGATTGTTTCGGGCGGCTCGAGCGGGTGTTCCCCTTGGGCGAGGACGGCCTGCGCCACAGCCCTCCGGCGTGCCTGGCCTGCGTCTGCAAGACCGCCTGCCTGCGCCGCGCGCTCGAGGGGCGAGGGGGAGCCCGGGTACACGAGGAGCGCCTGAGACGCGCCTGGGAGGCGGGGACGATGCCCTTCTGGGAGCGCTGGGCGCGGAAAAAAACGCTCCACGCCGCGGCCGCCGGACCCGCAGGCGGCATCCGGGGCTGGCTTCGCCGCCTGAAAGGCGCGGGGGGCGGGGCCGGGGATTGAACCAGGCGATGCAAAAACGTTCTTCTCTCGGCCGCGCGCTTCTCCTCATCGTTGTCGGTATTTTTCTCCTTTCCGTCATCGTGGTCTTCGGGTTTCTGAACAGCGGGCTCTGGGAGCGCATCGTCGCCTACCACGACCTCTTGACCGACCGTGAATGGGTCCGGGGGTTCGTCGAGCGCTCTCCCTGGAGTGCGGCGGGGATCCTCGTCGGGCTGCAGATCGGCCAGGTGCTCCTTGCCCCGATCCCCGGCGAGCTGACCGGCTTCATCGGGGGCTATCTCTTCGGGGCGACGGGGGGCTTTCTGCTCTCCACGCTGGGCCTCACGATCGGCTCGCTCATCAATTTCGTCATCGGCCGGTTTCTGGGCGAGCGGGTCGTGCGCAAGCTCGTGCCCTGCGAGACCTACGAGAAATACAATCAGATGGTCCAGTTCCGGGGGATCCTCTACATTTTCATCTTCTTCCTGATCCCGGGCTTCCCCAAGGACTACCTCTGCATGTTCCTCGGCCTCACGACGCTGCCGCTGCGCGTCTTTCTCGTCGTCTCGACCGTCGGCCGCGCGCCGGGGACGCTCGCCCTCAGCCTGCAGGGGGCCTCGGTCTTCCGGAGGGACTATCTCCTTTTCCTGATCATCACGGCGATCAGCCTGGTCCTGGCCGGGCTGGCCTTTCTCTACCGCGATGCGCTCTACCGCTGGATGGCGAACCACCACCGCCAGCGGGTTTGCCCGCCGCCCGGGGGGGGGGCGTAGCGAGCCTTTCGTTTCCCGCAACACCGTGGTAAGGGGGAAAGGGCGGCGCGCCTTGACGGCTTTTCCCCTGCGCGAAGGGATCCTTGCGGTGGCCTACTGGAAATTCCGCGAAGAACTCAGCCTCGCCCACAAGCTCCGGCGCTCCTATTACGAGCTTCTCCGCGACGACCTCGATCAGTTCCTCATCCAGTACGCGCTCGTCGATTCCTACCAGAACTTCGTCGGCCGCGGGATCGGCTACCCCTTCGTGGAGAAGCGGGAATTGAAGCCCCGGGCGCGGATCCCCGAGCAGGAATACGAGCTGCACAACGTGTTCCTCGTGATCTTCCTCGAGGATGCGATCCCCCCCGAGCACAAGAAATACATCCGCTTCTTCGAGGAAAACCGCACGACGAAGATCAACCTGATGCGCGCCGACGCGGGTTTTTCGCTCCTCGAAGGGGAACGCCAGGCCCGCTACCTCGAATCGATCCACTTCCGCAGTTTCATCCGCCAGCTCCTGCCGATCGACTACGCGCTCCTCATCCAGCGCGACCCTGCGCTGAAAACGACGAACCGCTACTATCTCTCCCACTTCCACGTGCGGATCGACTGGCCGATCAGCGAGGCGGCCGAGGATCTCGCCCGGAGCCTGCGCTACATCTCGAAGGAGCTCTACGAGAGGGGCGAGAAGTACGCCGAGGACCTCCAGCGCAAATTCTTCGAGTACTACAACCAGCCCTTCATCGCCGGCGGCCGCCGCACGGCCGCCGTGGTCGCCTCGCAGTACCTGCGCCGCATCCCCGGCATCCACACCGTCTACGTGAGCAGCAGCGCCTCGCGCGCCCTCATCCGCATCTGTGAACGCGGGGTCTCGAAGATCGTCCTGATGAAGTTCCTGAAGACCGATCTCGAAGAGATCGCCGCCGCCAACCACCTCTCCTTCCACAAGGTGAAGAAGTACTACGTGCTTGCGCGCGAGGGGAAGGAGCGCGTCCTTCTCGTCCAGGCGACCTACGCGCTCACCTCCCCGGCCCGGCCGCCGGAGGACGGCAAGCTGCGCGACCTCAAGCCCGACCTCAACTGGCTCTCCGTCGGCGAGCAGCACATCCTGCCCAAGCCCGGCGTCTGGAAGTACCCGCCGCTTCCCGTCAACGTGATCTACACCTGAAGCCGTTTTTCAGAGGGGTCAGGAACTCCGGCAAGCCCGATATCGGAGAGCCGAGCGGGGGCGGCCGGCCGCACACCGGGCAGGGCAGGGGTCAGTAGACGCCGCGGAACCCGGTGAACTGGTCGCAGCGCGGGTTCATGGTGAGGCCGTACTTGTCCTTCCCGAAGAAGCGGAACTCGATGTGGGCGGGGTCGATCGTGCCGTTCGCGGTCGCGTTCTGGGTGACGGTGAAATAGACGGTCGCCGTCAAATTTTTATCGTCCCAGGTGACGGCGATGGGAAGAGGGGAGAGTTGCACCTCGGTTGCAGGGACCGGCAGCCCGAAGTTGTAGGCCTGGCCCGGGCCTTCGCCTGCGGCGCGCCCGATCCGCCAGTTGGCCGGGTTCTCGATTGAGGCGCGGTCCATCGCCTTGCTGAAGGCGATCTGGATCGACAACGTTTTCGAGGCGTTGGGCTGGGAAAGGTAGGAGCCGAGGGCGATGACCGGCGTTCCCCGGCCCATGGGGAAGGGAAAGGTGCTCCCGGAAAGCGCGAGCACCATGCGCGGCGGATCGGCCTTGTACAGGTAGTCCTTGAGCGTCGCGGCAAGCTCGGTCTGCTCGAGTCTTTCGAGATCCTTCGCAATTTCAGCAGCTTCTTCGATTTCTCGCCTGTCCGCGCGGGAAAAGCCGATCTGCAGCCGCGCCTCGTGCAGGTTGTTATCCAGCGATAACGCGCGCTCGAACTGCAGGATGGCTGCGGCGTGCTCGCCCTTGCGCCTCAGGAGCAGCCCCATCCCGAGGTAGCCCCCCGCCTCCTTCGGCGAAACCCTTTGAATTTCATTGTATTGCGCTTCCGCCTCGTCGTAGCGGCCGAGCTCGATCAGCGCCTGCCCCAAGGCGTAGCGGTTCGCCGCGGAGGGATTCACGCGCACGGCCTCGGCGTACTGGGCTCGAGCCTCCTCGTACTTCCTGTCGCCGAAATAGAGGTTCCCCAGCTTGACGCGCAGGTCGTCGCGATAGGGGTCGACCCGGATCCCGGAGAGGTAGGCCTTGACGGCGTTCTCCTTGTCGTCGAGCGCCAGATAGGACATGGCCAGGAACTGCGCCGCATCGGCCGCGAAGGCCGAGCCCCGGCCCAGTCCCACGGCCCGCTTGAAATCGGCGACCGCCCGCGCGTAGTCCTTCTGCACGTAGGCGTCGATCCCGCGCTGCAGCGCTGCGTTCGCCAGACCCTCCAGCCCGTTCGAACGCATGAGCGTCGCGGAGAAGAGACCGTCGGCGGCTATCGACCCATAACCATCTGTTTTCATAACGATAAGTGGTTATCTCGACGAAGTTCCAAGCAAATCCGTGATGCAGCCCTTTTTCGCGAATATCGCCAGGTCTCAGGAAGACTTGAGCGGAGGGGACCATCTTCGGCGCGGGACCAAGTCGCAGTCGAGATGCCCGTTTGGATGGATTACAAGCAGGGGCCGGCACAGGCACATCTTAGCTAACCCCTGGGATCGAAATGGTTTTGAATCGTTGATGCCTCGTTTCTGAAGGATTGGCACAGTCTCTGCTTGTTCACGGCCTGTCGGGATGGAGCCAGTACCCTCCGCAACCGGTGTGGAAAAGGGCCCGCCGCAGATTGAACTCAATAGAGAGGAGTGACCGTGGGCGTCGAAGCCGAAATGGTGGCTGAGTTGAAGATGACCGGGGAGAGGTTCTTGCCCGAAATGCAGGGGGATATCGCTTTAGAACACATCCATCGCTATTTGATGGCCAGAGAGCTCGCGAGGGGAAAGGACGTTTTGGACATCGCCTCCGGGGAGGGGTATGGGGCCAACCTCCTGGCGGAAGTGGCGAAAACGGTGATTGGCGTCGACATCTCTGAAAATGCGGTTCGGCATGCAAAGAAAAAATACAACAAAGCAAACCTTGATTTTAAAACAGGATCCTGCGCAGAGATCCCTTTGCCGGATAAGAGCATCGATGTTTGCGTGAGTTTCGAGACGATCGAGCATCACGATCAACACGACGTAATGATGATTGAGATCAAGAGGGTGCTGCGCGAAAACGGGGTTCTTATCCTATCGACACCGGACAAATATCATTATTCGACAGAGCGGGACTTCAAGAATCCATTTCACGTTCGGGAACTTTATCGTCAGGATTTCGAGAATTTGATGACTTCTTATTTCAAGAATGTCATCTTCTATGGACAGCGTATTCTCTACGGTTCGGGAATCTTTTGTCAAGGTCACGCCACGAAGCATTGGTGTTCATCGATTCAAGAACCCACCAGCCTTGTAAACGGAATTTTGCGTCCGCTGTATCTGATCGCCGTCGCCTCGGATCAGGAACTGCCCAAGATCGCGAGCAGTTTTTTGGAGCAAACGGTTCGGGAAGTCGAGATTCCGAAGTCGTCCCCCTTGAACGAGGTTGAGTCCACAAAATCTACCCCTCACCCCGACGCTCCGGTGCGGAACGATTTTCACCGAGGCGAGGAAATCGACGCATTTGCTGAGGTTGAACGGGTCATTTCGTCGGCAAGAGAGGCTGCGGAGCGAAACGATTTTGAAAAAGCCATAGAACTTCTTGAGGAACTCTTGAGAAGAAATCCGCAGGAGCTGGAAGCGCACCATCTTCTGGGCCTTGTGATGAGTTTGTCACAAGAGAAGAAGGCCGCGGAAGAACACCTGAGGAAGGCATGGGAAGGTGATCCTACCCATCCGACGTTCTTGTTGGATTATGCCGATTATATTTTGGTTGAGTTCGGCCGGGCGGAAGAGGCTATGGATCTCTACCACCGCCTGCTTGTCGGTCAGCCTTACAACATCGACGTATTGCTGAGACTCGGAAACCAGTATGCCGTTCGAAAATCGTATGAAGAAGCACGCTTTCTCTATTCCAAGGTGCTCTCCCTTCATCCCGGCCATGCTCAGGCGATGGAAAATTTGAAATTCCTGAGCGCGATGGCTGAAGAAAATGAAGATGCGAACGATGTTCAAATTGGGTCCCGGCCGCAAAAAGGTTGCTTGACGCCGGAGGGGTCCGGTACCGGGTGTACCCCGCCTGCCGTATCCCTTCGGTGTTTTTTGAACGATGGAAGAGAGGCTTTGATAGAACACCCCCTGGCGGCTCCCGATCTGAATCGGCCTGAGAGATTTTGTTTCTGGTTCGAATTGAGTGGCATACGGGGCCTGAACGCTTTGAAACTCGACCTGCCGCCATCGACGGGTACGGTCACCATCGTCCGCCTGATTCTTGAGCGCTTCACGCGTCCACCGCTGGACCTCACACGCTGCCTGCTTTCCACGGGCCAATCGTTCGGGGGGCTGAGGTATTTTTTCAAAGAAGAACCCAACCATTTTGCCTTTTCCCCCTTGCCGCAGGAGGAACTCCATGACGCCAAGCGGCTCCAGGTCGTCATGGACTATGCCGCGCAGGGTCCGGCCTCTCTGGGCGCATGCCTCGAGGAAGTGGGGCGTTTTCAGGACCTCGCGAAGCGGAACGCGATCCTGATCGAGAAGCAGAAAGAGACGATCGCCTCTTTCAAACAAAGCTTACAAGAAGCCCAGGAGGCGCTGCGGCAGGCGCTTCAGTCCCAGACCTCCAGATCGCCGATGCCCTATGGTCGAGACGGATCTTTCCGGCCGATCACGGCCCTTGAGCCGCTTCGGCGGCAGCCAGGGAAGATTGCCGTCCACCTCCACCTCTACTATCTCGATATGATCGAAGAGATGTTCTCTTGGCTCTCGCGGATGCCCTTTGCCTATGACGCCGTCCTGACCGTCTCACAGCCGGAGGCGGCCCATCAGGTGGAGCGGGAAGCCCTTCACCGCGGCGGTTCCAATTTGAACGCGCTGCAGGTCCATGTGGTCCCCAACCGGGGCCGGGACATCGCCGCTTTTCTTTGCGCCATGGGGACCATCTACCGGCAGTACGACTACCTGGCCCATGTGCACACGAAAAAGAGTCTTTATTCGGGTGGCGAGAAAGCCCGTTGGCGCCAATACCTGATGGAATCCCTGTTCGGCGACGAGACCCTCATCCGCCGCATTTTCGGCTTGTTCGAACGTCACCCGGAGATCGGCTTGATCTATCCGGAAACAGCCCCGGAGATGCCGTACTGGTGCCACTCGTGGCTTTCCAACCAACGTTCGGCGTCCGATCTCTTCAGCCGGCTGCAGGCAGGTCTCGACACGTCCTTTTATATCGATTATCCCGTCGGCTCGATGTTTTGGGCGCGATCGCGGGCTTTGGCCCCTCTGTTTCATCTCGGCTTGAAGTTCGAAGACTTTCCCGAAGAGCCGGCATCGAACGACGGCACCTTGGCGCATGCAATCGAACGCAGTTTCTGCATGGTCGCCCGTTTGCAGAAAATGAGCTTCGCGGTGTTGGATCTTCCCCGCAACAGGTTCACCATCGGAGGCGGCCGAAAAAATCTCGAACAATATTGGGCGCGTTCGTTCACAAACCTTTATGACGCCCTGCGGGGGGTCAGAAGGATTTCCTTCGATGTTTTCGATACCCTGATCACCCGCCCGGTCTTGTCGCCGGATCACGTGTTCCTGCTGATGGAGAAAAAAATCAAGACCGCTTACGGAATCGACGTCGACTTTTTGCCTCTGCGAAAACAAGCCGAGATTCATGCCCGCAAGAGGAAACAGGCGGAGGTCACGCTCAAGGAGATCTACGAGGCCATGAAGGAAATCGGCGGGCTTTCCCCGGCCCAAGCCGAACAGGTCTTCGCCCTGGAGCTCGAAACCGAGGCCCGCCTCTGTGTGCCGCGGGAAGGAATGAAAGAGCTCATCGCCCGGCTGCTCGAAGAGGGGAAAGAACTGACATATCTCTCCGATATGTATCTTCCCTCCGAGGAGATTCGGAACCTCCTCCGGAGGTGCGGTTTCCCGGCCGATCGCTGTCGAATCATGGTTTCCTGTGAAACCGGGAAGCGAAAAGACGACGGGCGGATTTGGAAGCGGTTCCGAGAAGAGGTCGCCGACGTCCATGTGGGGGACAACGAACACGCCGACGTGCAAATGGCGGTGGATCACGGCATTCCCTGTTACCACGTCATGAGCCCACGGCGACTTGCCGAGCTGGGAACGCCCCCGCTCATTCCGCCGCAATGGAATCGGCTGGAGGCGTCGATCTTCGCCGGCCCGGTTTGGGAACGATTGTTTTCCTCTCCTTTCGCGCTGCACCGATCCGCGGGGCAATGGGTCATCGATGATCCATTCGAGATGGGGTTCGTCGGTTTCGGACCCCTGCTCCTCTATTTTACGCTGTGGCTCTATCATCAAGCCCGTAAACGAAAAATTCAGCATCTGCTCTTCCTCGCCCGCGAAGGCTATTTGCTCCAGGAACTTTTCCGGATCGTGGAGGACGCCCTGGGGGCCGCGGGGATCCGCCAGACCTATCTGCTCTGCTCCCGGCGTGCCACAAGTGTTCCTTCGCTGCGCAACGAGCGCGACATCCTCGAGCTTCTGGAGGCGCCGTACGAGGGAAGCCTTGAAAATCTGATCCTCAGCCGTTTCGGGATCCACTGCTCTGCGAGCACCGCTTCTCGGGCATCCTCCCGGCCGGCCGAAACCGTGCGCTTACCCGACGACCGGAATGCGATCTCGGCCCTTCTGCTGAGAGAAAAAAACCGGATTTTCGCAAACGCGGAGGAGGAGCGAAGCACCTATCTCCAGTATTTAAAGAAAAACGACGTGTTGAAATCCGGCTCCTGTGCGGTGGTCGACATCGGCTTTTCAGGCACGATTCAGAAATACCTCGCCCGGTTGAGCGGTAGAAACCTCGAAGGCTTCTATTTCGTCACCAGCGCGAGAGCAAAAAGCCAGCCTCTCGCTCCAGCGATGCACGGTTGCTTCGGGGCCTTCCTCAAGCCCCAATCCGGAAACATCGTTTATGATTATTCGTTGATTCTCGAATCGTTCTTGACCGCTCCCCAAGGTCAGTTGCTGCGTTTCGACCGAGAGGGAAACGCGGTTTTTGCACCGAATGTTTACAACGAGGAGCAATGGCCCGTCATAAGATCCATTCACCTGGGGATCGTCGAATATGCCCGCAAAACGATCGAACGGTTCAAAGACGGATTGCCTTATTTTGAATCTGCGAGGGATACGGCGGTTTTCTTCTTCCGGCGGATCGCAGAAAATCCCCACCGGCTCAGCGGGTCACTCCGCGGGACCTTGAAAGTCGACGACGCCTACGTTTCCGGAGGAGTCCGGAACAGCTTCCATTACGCGGGGCAAGAAGCAGTGCAGTTTGAGGGCTCACCGGCATCGCAGGTCTATCTGCGGAATTATTTGATCAAGCGGGCCGTAGAGGAGGAGGCGAGATTCCGATCGCGAAAAGAGTTCGAACAATACTTTCAACGGGTCTCTCATGCTTATGAAGAGCGCCTTTTGGCCGAAAAAATCATGTCCAATCAGGCGCTGAAAAGCGGAACGATCGAGTGCACCGGATTTTGCGATGGCTGTCAGTCAAAAAGAACCTTTCATTCCGACTGGTCCTTCAGCGAATTCAGCCTCCATCACTCGGCCTACCTGTTCAATGCCGCGGCGTATGGAAAATGGTATGGAAAGGTGCTGCTGTTCCGCGAACAGTTGATCTGCGGGGATTGCAAGCTGAACAATCGGCAACGGGGCGTATTCTATGCCGCCCGGCGGCTGGGGCTGGATCTCACCACGCTTCAAATCTACGTATACGAACAGACCACAGCGTTTTATCGCAACTTGTTCCGGCTCAACCCCAGAATCGTCGGGAGCGAATACCTCGGACCCGCTTACCCGAAAGGGACGATTGTCGGCGGTATTCGTCACGAGGACGCGATGGACTTAAGCTTTGCGGACGGTTCTTTTGACGTGCTGATCGCCAACGATGTTTTCGAGCATGTCCCCGACCTCGACGTCTCTCTCCATGAGGCATACCGCACATTGCGTCGAGACGGCGTCCTGCTTTTCTCCATCCCCCTGGATCTCTCCAGAGATCATAGCCAAACGAGAGCGGTACTGCGCAACGGAACGGTCGAACATCTACACGCTCCCATTTACCACGGGAACCCCATCTCCGAAAAGGGAAGCCTTGTTTTCACCGATTGCGGGTGGGACGTGATCGATCGTAGCCGCAAGGCGGGATTCCGCGATGCCTTCATGTTCTATTATTACTCCCCCCCGCACGCCTTGATCGGAGGAGGCCTGCAGTTCCTTTTTGTCGCGGTCAAATGAGAAGGCCGCTTTGCAAGGAAGGAGAAGCGGATGAGAAGCCAACCGACCGATGATCCCCGCTGCACGGCGTTGAACGGCGATCCTTCTCAACCGTTGCTTTCCTCCGCCGAGGGCATCGGATCGGCATCCGATCGGCCGCAGGTTTCCGTCATCATCCCCTTTTACAACCGATGCCCTTTGACCCGGAAATGCCTTGCCGCACTGCTTCCTGCGCTGCGATTCGTCAGCGCCGAGATCGTTCTCGTAGACAACGGATCCAAAGATGAGACCGCCTCATGGCTGCAATCGCTGCCGGCGGAGATTCGAATCCTGCGCAACGAAGAGAACTTGGGCTTCGCACGCGCTTGCAACCAAGGCGCTTCGGCCTCCCGGGGCCGCCACCTCCTCTTTCTCAACAACGACACCGAGGTCTCCCCCGACTTGATCCCTCCGCTCTTGAAAGCGATCGAACGTCCGGGGATCGGCGTGGTCGGCTGCAAACTGCTTTATCCCGACGAAACGATCCAACATGCCGGCATCGAAATGATCCGCGGGGTGCCGGGTCACCCCTTTCGTCATGCTCCGGCGGATTCCCCCGCCGCAAACGTGGGGCGCGAGCTGGACATGGTCACCGGGGCCTGTCTGGTGATCCGACGGGGGCTTTTCTTCGCGCTTGGCGGCTTTGATGAAAGCTTTCTGAACGGTGTCGAGGACGTGGACCTCTGCCTGCGGGCGCGGATGGCGGGGTATCGCGTCTACTATGAGCCCCGTGCCGTAGCCCTTCACCATGAGGGGCGAACCGAAGGGCGATTTCGACATGCCAGGCAAAATTTGAACCTCTTTTTCTCTCGATGGGGGAAGCGATTCGATCGGGAGGGGAGATTCCAACCGGATGAATCCCCCCGTTTGATTCCGGCGGGCAGAGGCCATCTTTCGGAAAAACGACTCCATGTCATCTGGGAAGGTTCCCAGTTCGCGGTTCACTCCCTCGCCAAAGTCAACCGCGAGTTCTGTCGGAGAATCCTCGAGCAAGGCCATTTCTTGAGCTTGTTGGATCCGGATCCTGTAGCCTCGTTTCCGGACCAGTCCCCCGAATGGCGATGGCTGGCGGAGAGAAGGACCGAAACCCCGCCGGCCCGGGGAGACGTTTGGATCCGACACCAATGGCCCCCCGCATTCCGCGTCTCCGGTGGAATGCCGCGGGTGATGATCCAGCCTTGGGAGTATGGGAGTCTTCCCCGGGAATGGATCGGCCCGATGCGCGAAACAGTCGACGAGATCTGGGCCCCCACCCGCTTCGTCCGGGATTGCTTTGTCCGCTCCGGCTTGCCGGAAGACCGCGTTTTCGTCGTTCCCAACGGGGTCGACACCCGCTGTTACCGACCGGGGGTGAAGCCTTATCCGCTCAAATCCCGCAAGGGTTTCCGCTTCCTGTTCGTGGGCGGAACGATTTGGCGGAAGGGGATCGACATCCTGCTCGATGCCTATGGGAAAACTTTCACCGCCCGCGACGATGTCTGCCTGGTCATCAAGGATATGGGAGGCTCCACCTTTTACCGGGGGCAGACCGACAAGGCGAAAATCCTGGAGTTTGCTTCCACCCCCGGCAACCCGGAAATCGAGTATTTGGAGGAAACGATCCTCACCGAAAACGATCTTGCCGGCCTCTACGCCGCATGCCACTGCCTGGTACACCCGTACCGCGGTGAGGGTTTCGGGCTGCCGATCGCCGAGGCGATGGCTTGCGGTCTGCCGGTGATCGTCACCGGCTACGGGGCGGCGCTGGATTTCTGTCATGAACAGAACGCCTATCTGATCCCCAGCCGGGAAATCCGGTTCCCCGTGAAGCGCGTCGGAAACCTGGAGACCGTCGACTTCCCGTGGGTCGCCGACCCCGATCGGGAAGCGCTCCGTCATCTGCTGCGGCACGTGGTCGAGCATTCCGCGGAGGCCGAAGACAAAGGCCGGGTGGCCGCCCGGCACATCGCCGCCCACTTTTCATGGGATCACGCCGTGCAAAAGGGCCTCGACCGGTTGCATGCCTTGGGGGGGAACCGGCCGCGGGTTTCCTTTTCGATTCGGAGCCGCCCGGGCGGTAGCGCAACGCCGCGATGCGAGGAAATGGATCTGTCCGTCATCGTCGTCGCTTCCTCCCGGGCCTCCTCCCTTCGGAAATGCTTGCGGGCGCTACACGACGCGACTTCCGTCTCTTTTGAGGTCGTGGTGATTTGGGTCGGGACACCCCGGGCCGGTGAAGAAGCGACGCGGAAACTATCGAAAGAGTTTCCGGGCTGCCGGATCTTGCTCTGTGAACGGGCCCCGCAAGACGATACGCTCCGCCAGGCGGTTTCCTCCGCGAAAGGATCTTTTCTCTGCCTTCTAACCGAGGAAATCCGCCTGTTGGGCTCTTGGTTCGAGGGATTGCGCGAGCATGTCGATGCAGTCGAGGACGGCGGGGTGTTTGCTCCGATGATCTTGAACGGCCAAGGCCGGCAAGGGCTAAAACTGGATTCGCACCGTGCGGTCGATGTTGCCGAGTTGGCCCGTCATCTCCGGCAGCGCTATCGACACCGCAGGGCGTTTGTCGATCTCCCGCAAGAAGCCTGTCTGTTTTTTGGGAGGCCTCTGCTCGAACGGGTTCCTTTGCCGGAGCTGCACGCGCCGGGGAGGAAATCGTTCCTCCGGCGCTGGTGCGAAACGGTGTCCGCAGCCGGCCTGCAAAATGTCATTGCCGGGGATGTGTTCGTTTTTGCGGACACCCCCCCTCAACGTCGAGAAGCTTCTCCATCCTCGGGCGCTTTTCGGTCTCGGGCGATGGCCGAAGCGCGAAACGGGAATTTGCGAGAGGCCGTTTCCCGGATCGTCCAGAGGATCCGGGAGGATCCTGGCAATGTCCGGCACCCTCTCTTTCTAGCGGAGCTTTTTCTCGAATCCGATCGCCCGCGCGAAGCGCTGGAAATCCTGGAATCCTTGCCGGCGGAGACCGGAGAGCCCCACCGAACGACCCTCTGCGGCTTGGCCCATCGGCACCTCGGCCGAGGGGATTTGGCGCGGCAAATGGCGGAGGCCGTGCTGCGAAATTATCCCCGCCACGCCCCGGCATGGAGGCTCGCGGGATTGTCGGCCGTGGATGCCGGCCGCGGCGATGAGGCCAAAGAATGTTTTGCCCGTGCCATCCGAAGCGACCCTTCCTGGGGGATCCCCCGGGCAGATTTGGGCCGTTTGCTGCTCAGCGAGGGAAAGCGCGAGGAGGCGCGGGGAGAGCTCGAAAAGGCCTTCCTCCTTTCCCCCGCGGAGCCCGCCGTTGCGACGGCCTATTTCGATATTCTCTCTATGTTCGAATTCCCCCTGGAGGCCGGAGAGCTCTTTCAAGCGGCCCTTTCGCTATATCCCGAGGATCGCCGGCTTCGATTTCTCTATATCGCTTTGCTCTTGAGGCAAAATCACTACGCAGACGCGATGAGGGAAATCGAGCGTGCCATGGAGATTTTCCCCCTGGATGAAGGCATGCTCCGTTCGGCCCTGGCGGTCCGGAAGCATGTCGGTCCCCTTCGGGTGGATGAACATAAGACCTCGATCCCCTCCCTTTCGGCATGCCTGATCGTGAAGAATGAAGAAAACCGGATTTGCGGTTGTATCGGCAGCCTTCGCGGGCTTGTCGACGAGATCGTCCTCGTGGATACCGGCTCGACGGATCGAACCGCCCGAATTGCCGAGGCCCTGGGGGCGAGAGTCGTGGAAACCGCCTGGAGGGATGATTTTGCCGCCGCCCGGAATGTTTCTTTGAGCGAGGCGCGAGGCGATTGGGTCCTCATCCTCGATGCGGACGAAAGAATATCCGCGGAAGATCACGAGCGCATCCGCCGGCTGATCACGCGCCATCGCAAGAAAAAAGCAGCCTTCCGGCTCGTCACCCGAAACTACACCGACGAGTGCGGCGCGCGGGGCTGGGCGGCGAACGACGGAAGCTACCCGGAGCTGGAAAAGGCAAGCGGCTGGTTTCCGAGCGTCAAGGTGAGGCTTTTCCCGCGGGATCCCCGCATCCGCTTCGTTCACCCGGTTCACGAGGTGGTCGAGCCGACGATCCGGAAACTGGGCCTCCCGATCCTCGACGGCGACGTCCCCGTCCACCATTACGGCAGGCTGGATCAGGCGAAGCTGCGGGAAAAAGGGAAGCACTATCTCTTTCTCGGCATGAAAAAGCTCGATCGGCTGGGCGACGATGAGACCGCGCTTCGTGAGTTGGCCAGCCAGGCGGCGGGGATCGGGGAGTACGCGCAGGCGCTTCAGCTCTGGGAACGGCTGCTCCGGATTCGGCCCGACGACGCCGCGGCGTGGATGAACGCCGGCTTCGCCGCTCTGCGATGCGCGCGGTTCGAACAGGCGGTCGCTCACTCGAAGCGGGCCCTCGAGCTCGACCCCGGGATGCGCGAGGCCGCGCTCAACCTCGCGGCCGGACACTGGGCCCGGGGGGCGCTCGCGGGCACCGAGGAGGTCTTGGAGCGGCTCTTGGCGAAAGAAAAGGATTATCCGCCCGCTCTTTGCCGTATGGCCGCCCTGCGGTTCGTCCAGGGGGAAAACGAAGCGGCGCTTTTCCTCGCGCGGCGCCTGCGCTCTCTCGGCTTTGATCCCGAGGGCGCCTTCCGCGACCTGGCCGCCGAGCTGAGACAAGGAGGCCGGGAGGACCTGGCGCGGCTTCTTGCCGAGCACGCGGCGGGTGCCGGGGAGGGCGCCGCCGGAAGCGGGCCTCCCGCCCTCCCGGACAAGGATTCCTCCCCGGCACGGCGATCCCCCGGGGAGGCTTGCCGCAAGCCGGAGGCGTCGATGCCGACCGTGCCGGCGGCTCTTCCGTAAGGCGAGGCGGCTCCCCCGATGCGTGAAGGGCTACCGCGGGACACCTTGGAGCGTTCGCGGCGGCTGTACGCCATGGGCCGCTGCGACGAAGCCGTCCACCTGCTCAACGCCTGCCTCGAGCGCGAGCCCGAAGACGGACCGGCAAGGCTTCTGCTGGCCGAGCTGTTGCTCGATTCGGAGCGGGCCGATGAGGCCCTCGCCGTCCTTGCCGCAGCGCCGTGGGCGGAGAACGACCGGAGGTTTCTTCTTCTCCGGGGCCGGTGCCTCCTTCAGCGCATGCACGCGGCGCAGGCCGCGGAAATCGCCGACGGCCTTCTCACGGCGGACCCCGAAAACGCCCCGGCGATGTGCCTCAAAGGGGAAGCCCTTCTTGCCGCGTCGCGGGCGGATGCGGCCGGGGTGTGGTTCAACCGTGCGCTCGCGCTCGACCCCGGGTGCGCGGCGGCCTGGCATGGAGCCGCGCGGCTCCGGCAAGCGCTCCGCCCCGGGGAGCCCGTTCTCGACGATCTGGAGCGGGCCGTTCTTCTCCGCCCGGAAGCGCGGGCCTTGACGCTCGCCTTTCACGCCGAGTGCCTGCGCTGGAACGCGTTGGAGCGCGGCCTTGCGGTTTACGAAGGCGTGCTCGGACGGGAGCCGTTTCACCGGCGGGTCTGCTTTCTGCGGATCGAGCTTCTCTTGAGGCTGGGCCGCCGGGCTGAGGCCATGTGCGCCGTGGAGGATGCGATCGCCGATTTCGGAGCAGACGAGGGGCTTCTTTCCGCGGCCCTCGGGTTGCGCAACGCTCTCGGCCCCCAGCGCCCCCCGGAAGGGGGGCGTGGAACGGTCTCGCTCTGCATGATCGTGAAAGACGAAGAGAAGACCCTGCCGCGTTGCCTTCGCAGCGCGCGCGGTTTCGCCGACGAGTTCATCGTCGTGGACACGGGGTCGGCCGACCGGACTCCCGATCTGGCCGCGATCTTCGGCGCACAGGTGTTTCGGGTCGCCTGGGAGAACGATTTTGCGGCGGCCCGGAACAGCTGCCTCGAGAAAGCCTCGGGCGACTGGGTCCTCGTCCTCGACGCCGATGAAGTCCTCTCGTCGCGGGATCTTTCCGATTTCCGGGGACTGCTGGAGAGACATCCGCAGCGAGATGTCGCCTTCAGCGTGCGGACGAGAAATTACTCCCTCGCGGCGGACAATGTCGGTTTTGTCCTGAACCGCGGGGAGTATGCGGAGGAAAAGGGGATCGGCTGGTTTCCGAGCGACAAGGTGCGGCTCTTCCCCAATGACCCGCGCGTCCGCTTCCGCTTCCCCGTCCATGAGCTTGTCGAGCCGGCGCTCGAAGAGGCGAAAATCCCGATTCGGGACTGCCGGCTCGTCGTGCACCACTACGGCACCCTGCACCCGGAGCGGCTTTCCGCCAAGAGCCAAACCTATCGTCGCCTCGAAAAGGCGAAAGGGCGAGGAAAGAGGGGGCGGGCGGCGGCGCTCCGGGAGTCCGCCGTCCAGGAGGCGAGGCTGGGGCGCTTCGAACAGGCGATCGGCCTCTGGGAGCGATTCCTCCGCCGGCAACCGGATTCGGCCGAGGCCTGGCTGAACCTGAGCGGATGCCACTGGAACACGGCCGACTATGACGCGGCCGCCGCCTGCGCCGCACGGGCGCTTCGGATCGACCCCCGGCTCAAGGAGGCGCACTTCAACCTGGCCTATGCGCGGCTGCTCCAGGGGGAAGGGCGCAGGGCCTTCGAGATTCTCGATCGCCTGGTGGCGCGGGAGCCCGACTACGCGCCGGCACGCTTTCTCTTGGGGGTGGCCGCAGCCGGCCTGGGGGAAGAGGAGCGCGCGGCGGAGGCCTTCGCGGCCGTCGCGAAATCGCCGTTCGGTCCGGCGCTGGGCGAGGCCCTGCAAGAGGCCTTCCGACGGCTTTCTTCCGCCGGGCGGATGCTCGAAGCCGGCCGCCTTGAGGCGTGGATCAAGCGGCGGGCGCCCTCTGCCTCCGCTGCGAAGGGGTAGGGCGGCCGAGGGCCCGCCCACCCAAACGCCCCGGCTTCAGGCGGCCGCCGCCTTCTCGGAGAGCAACCGGCTTCTCAAGCCGGCCGCGATGTTGCGGTTGATCTCGATCAGGATGCTGAGCTTCTCGGGCCTTGGGTCGGCGAGGATCTCGAGGGTCCGCCGGTCGATGAAGAGGCTCAACCGGAGCAGGTTCCTTTTCAGCTCCTGAGGAAGCGGGTTCTCGGGCTTCTCGAGCTCCGCCTGCAGGATGGTCCAGATCCGCTGGTTGTATTTCAGGGCCTCGTGCAACCGGCCTCCGCCCTGGATATCCGGCCAGTGATCGCGGCAATGCTGCAGCCGATGCGCCGCCTTGCTCAAAACCTCCGCCTCGAGTTCACGGCCGTTCTGGGTCGTACGCCGCACCTGGTCATAGGTTTTCAGTGCCGCCGGATACACGGGATAGGACCTCCTCTTCGTAGGCGATCAGCTTGCGCGTGAGTTTAAGCGCCTGGTAGTAGCGCTGCCCGAGGATCTGCTCGTTGATGGCATCGATCAGGGCGACCGTGCTCGGGGCCGCCTGGACCAGGTCGTGGACGAGGTTCCAGTAGAGCCGGGTGTAGGAGGCGAGGTTGCCCTCATCGATATACATCAACTGGATCACGTAGTAGATGCGGCGGCAGGGGGAGTCCGCCCCCTCCTCGGTCAGGATGTCTTTCTCGCGCAGAATGGGGACGCGGTTTTCGATCAAGAGCTCGCAGGAAGAAGAGCCGCCGTTCTTCACGACCGCCCCCCCCAGGATCAACCGCTCGCCGGGCTTGAGGCTGAGTTTGAGCGCCATCCCGCAGAAGAACCTTTCGCCGCCGTTTTCTCTTGGGGAAAGCGCGGCGGGAGGTCGCCCTCCCGCCGCGGCGGAGGTTAGAAGAGCCGCAGGACCGACTGCGCCGCCTGCGAGGCGAGGCTGAGCGAAGTCGTGCCCAGAGCCTGGCGCGTCTGGAGCATGAGCATGTTCGCCCCCTCCTCGTTCATGTCGGCGTTGGTGAGGTTCGCGGCACCGTCCTTCAAGACGTTGATCATCCCCTGCGTGAATTCCTGCCGCGCGGTGATGATCGAGAGGTTGTTGGCAAGCTTGCTCGACTCGGTCCGCAGCGTGATCATGGCGTTGTCGAGTGCGGTGATCGCAGCTTCGATGTTTGTTGTGCTGATCGCGCCGCCATCGACCCAGGCGCTGGTCGAGGAGCTCACGAGAGAGAGCCCCGTGACCGCGGAAGCGTCGAACCCCTGCAGAGAGAGGTTCGAGGCGCCGGTTTCGTCGAACTTGACCGTGAGGGTCGACCCGGGATCATCAGGGTCTTTCAGGAGGTTCACGCCCTTGTAGCCGGAGTCGGCGACCATGAGGTCGATCTGGTTGAGCACCTCGTCATACTGCGAGGCCAGCGTCGAGGCCGCCGTCGTCGTGTCGGCCGAGAGGGCGCTCGTCGCCAGCGACTTGGCCGCGGCGATCAGGGTCTTGATCGACTCGATGCCCGTGTCGGCCGCCTTGACGAGCTGGACCGCCTCGGACATCTCGTCCTTCCGGGAGGCGAGGTCGGCTGCCCGCTGCTCGTGGGCGACGGCGGTGAAGTAGGCGACGGGGTCGTCCAGCGCACTGTTCACCTTCTTGCCGGTCGCCAGCCGCTTCTGGGTCACTTCCATGAAGCTGTTGGTCTGCTGCAGGCTGACGAGGTTCGCCCGCATGCCCGAGGTCAGGGTGATGGGTTGCATGGCCATGGTGTTCGTTCTCCTTTTCTAGTGGTTTCGCTCCGGCCTTCTGGCCGGAGACCCGAATCCTGATTGCAGGTTTTTCAATCCATCCGGCGTCTCGGGGCCCCTCCTTTCCCTCGCCTCCTTTCCCGCCCGCGATTGCGACGCCTACGCTGGGATTATCGGAGGCCGGGGGGGAAAACTTGAGTTTTTTTTGCGTCGCCCTCTAAAAGCGGCGAGGTGTCCGCGGGGAGAGGCTTTCGGAGCGCTTCTGATCGTGATATGCTTTTTAGACATTCGGCGATAATTTTCGCCCGCGGGCTGCGGGAAGGCGATGATTCTCTCGGTCGACGAGCTCGAACCCGGCATGATCCTCAAAGAGGCGGTCCGCACCCACCAGGACCAGTTGTTGCTCGAGGCGGGACGGCGGATCACGGCGCGCTCGATCCGCGTCTTCAAGACCTGGGGCATCCGCCGGGTCGCCGTGCGCCCCCCGGGCGAGAAGGCCGGGGCCGCCTCTTCCCCCCCGATGCCCGAGGACGAGGACGGGATCCTCCGGCGGCTGAAAGCCCGCTCGGGCCAGGCGGCGGAGGATCCCGTCCTCAAGGAGATCCTGCGCGCCGCGGCGCGCCAGATCCGCGCACACCGCGGGGAAGAGGGCCGATGACGATGGCCCGCCCCGCCCTCCGCCGCCTGCCGCCGATCGAGGATCTCCCGACGCTGCCGCGCACGGTCTTGCGGATCACCGAACGGATCAACGACCCGGCGACCTCGGCACGCGACCTCGCGCGCATCATCGCCGAGGACCAGGTGTTGACCGCGCGGTTGCTCAAGCTCGTCAATTCCTCCTTCTACGGCTTCCGGCGCCGCATCGGCACCGTGACCGAGGCCGTGCTCATGATCGGCTTCGAGGCCGTACGCAGCCATCTGCTCACGACCTCGGTCTTCGATCTGTTCCCCCCGCGCTCTCCGGCGCTCAGGCGCGGCCAGGAACTCTTGTGGGACCATTCGCTCGGCTGCGCCGTGGGGGCGAAGGCGATCGGGACGGCGATGCGCCGCGACAACCTGGAAGAGCTCTTCGTCGCCGGTCTGCTCCACGACATCGGGAAAATCGTGCTGCTCGCGAAATTCCCCGCCGAGTCGGAGGAGGTCGCCGCCCGCGTCGCCGCCGGGGCGGCGATCCTCGAGGCCGAAGAGGCGGTCCTCGGCTGCACCCACGCCGAGATCGGCCGCCGGCTGGCCGAGCACTGGAACCTGCCTTCCCCCCTCGTCCGGGCGATCGAGAGCCACCACCCGCCGTTTGCGGCGGAGCCCCCGGAGGAATTCTCCGCCGTGGTGCATCTCGCGGATATCCTCGCGCGCGTGCTCGAGCTCGGCTCCGGCGGCGATGACCGCATCCCCCCGCTCGACCCCGCGGCCTGGCGGGCGCTGCGTCTTCTCCCCGCGGCCTTCGACGGCATCCTCGCCTCCATGCTCACCGACTTCGACGACATCGGCTCCTTTCTGCGCTGAGTTCGCCGCAAAGAACGCTGAAGTTTTTTCCCCTTCCGGCCGATAAGGGCATTGCCGGTGCCGGCCGCCCGGCGCGGCCGGCCGGAAACGATGCCGAGAAAAGGGTCGGGAGGGATATGACAGGGCTGGATCGTCTGGATTTGAAGGGGTTCGTCTCGAACAGCGTCCGGGGGGTTTTTCAGACCATGCTCTCGATGAGCCTTTCCCCGAGCGACCCCCCATCGCGCGAGGCGCTCGCCGACAGGCGGCATATCGTGGGCACCGTGGGGTTCGCCGGCACGGTCATGGGCAACGTGAACCTGTTCGTCAGCCTCGAGTTCGCGCGCGAGATGACCGCCGCCATGCTCGGGGTCTCCCCGGAGGAGGTGGGCGGCGAGGAGGAAGTGAAAGACGTCGTCGGCGAGGTCTGCAACATGGTGGGCGGGGACTTGAAATCGCGGCTGTGCGACGCCGGTTACCCCTGCTCGCTCACCATCCCCACGATCACCTGCGGGGATCATTTCCAGATCGAATCCAAGGGCTGGGTGCGGCAGGAGCGTCTGGGGTTCCAAAACGGCAACCACCCGGCCCTGCTCGAGGTCTACGTCAAAAGCGCACAATAGGGCAATCGGAGGGTCACCATGGCATTGAAGGTTCTCACGGTCGATGACAGCAAGACGATCCGCATGATCGTCAAGAAGGCGTTTCAGCCTTACGACTGCACGCTGATCGAGGCCGAAAACGGCGTGGAAGGGCTGGCCGCCGCGACGCGCGAAAAGCCGGGCCTGATCATCCTCGACATCACCATGCCCGTGATGAACGGGGTCGAGATGCTCGATCGCCTCAAGGCCGACGCCGACTTGAAGGACATCCCCGTCATCATGCTGACGGCCGAGTCCGGCAAGGACAACGTCATCAACATCGTGAAGAAGGGGGTCAAGGACTACATGGTCAAGCCCTTCAAGGGCGAGGACCTGATCGCGCGCGTGAAAAAGATCCTGCCCCTCGCCGAGCGCGCCGCCGAGGAGAGCCCCGAGGCCAAGCCGGGAAAATACTTCACCCAGATCGACGACATCATCGTTTTGACGCTGCCGGCCAAGGTGACCCGGCCGGTAACGGTGGAGATCGAAGGCTCGCTCCAGGCCAAGGTCAAGGAGATGGGCGAGGCGAGCCTGAAGAAGCTCATTCTCGACATGGGGGGCGTCACCGAGACCAACGTCTCCCTGATCAAGCTCATCATCAGCTCGATCCAGCAGTGCCAGAAATCGAGCATCGCGGTGAAGCTCGTCGCCACCCCGAAGCAGGGCGAGGAGCTCAAGGGTTTCCAGGAGACGAGCGCCCTGGCGGTGACCCACTCGATCGAGGAGGCGAAGACGGCTTTTTGAGAACCCCGGGCGGCATTGTTGCATGCCGCTTTGCAAAATGAAAAGCGGCCTCGCATTCTGCAAAAGGGCCTCGCCGCCGCGGCCGCGGCCCGCGGGCGATGCAGGCGGCGGCATCCGGCGGGGCCGTCGGGATCGTTTCCGGCAGGAGAAATTCTAGAGGGATTCAAATCGGTTGCCGAAGGTCCCGGCTCCGGCGGCCTCCGCCGGCGAGGCGTCGCCTTCCAAGGGAAATTCCATGCGGAGAGGGCTCCCCATCTCTGCGGACGCCGGGCCGCTTTGCATTGTGCAAATTTTTTCGGTTTGCAAACGTTCGGAGGCGTTCCGCGCCGGCCTGTTCCGCCCCGGAGACGGAGGCGCTTCTCCACTTTCCGCCCTTCAAAATCTTGTACCCCCGGACCCGGACCCGACCCATCGGTAGCATCGTCGTTCTTCGTTGACGACGAGCCGTCTCCGCCATCGTCGGGAGATTGACGCTTGCGGCATGTTTGTTGCTTGATCGCCTCGGCGTCGCCGGTTTTGACGCCGCACGCCCCCTCTTTTTGACGGTCGCGGCGGCGCCTTCCGGCTTGCGGCGCCCGTTGCCGGATCGACCGCGGAATCCAGCCGAGGAGGGGACCCCGTGCAGAACTCCGCCGTACGCAAAACCCCGTCCGAACAGCTCGACCTCTTTTCCTCCGTGTCGGAAGCCGAAGCGTCGGCGCCCGCCGCGGCGGGAGCCTGCCGCTACGACGAGATGATCGGCTACGGCGCCCGGATGCGCGAGATCTTCGACCTGATCGAGCGCGTGGCCGACTGCGACAGCACCATCCTGATCCACGGAGAGACGGGAACCGGCAAGGGGCTCGTCGCCCGCGCGATCCACCGCAAATCGCGGCGTCGGGAGAAACCCTTCATCGCCATCAACTGCGGGGCGATCCCCGAAAACCTCCTCGAAAGCGAGCTCTTCGGGCACGTTAAAGGCGCCTTCACCGGGGCGACGGCGAACAAGCCGGGCAAATTCGAACTGGCCGACGGCGGTACGGTCTTCCTGGACGAGATCGGGGACATGAGCCCCGACCTCCAGGTCAAGGTGCTCAAGGTGCTCGAAGAGGGGGAGTTCGAGCCGGTCGGCGGCTCGAAGACGATCCGGGTGGACGTGCGAATCCTCGCCGCGACCCATCGGGATCTCTCCGAGGAAGTCCAGAAAGGGAAGTTCCGCGAAGACCTTTTCTACCGTCTCTACGTCATTCCCCTCACGCTGCCCCCGTTGCGCGAGCGGCGCGAGGACATCCCCCACCTCGTCGACTATTTCGTCGCGCAGGCGAACTGCAAAAACCGGCGCAACGTGGAGGGGATCGACCCCGAGGCGCTCGAGCGGCTGAAAAGGCACCCCTGGCCCGGAAACGTCCGCGAGCTGAAAAACCTGATCGAGCGGCTGATCGTGCTCAAAGGCTCGGGCAGGCTCGGCCTCGAGGACCTGCCGCCGGAGCTGCTCGGTCGAACGCGGTCCCCCGAGGCGCCGCCCGTGATCGAGCTGACCGACGAGGGGATCTGCCTGAACAGCGCCGTCACCGAGTTCGAAAAGTCGCTCATCCTGCAGTCGCTCGAGAAGACCCGCTGGGTCAAGAACAAGGCCGCGAAACTCTTGCACCTCAACCGCACGACCCTTGTCGAGAAAATCAAGCGCCACCGCCTGACCCCCTCCGGCGCGGTCGAGGCCGAGGAAGACTGAGGCCGGCCCCGCCTTTTTCGTCTGCATGGCATGGGAATTGCCTGCCTTTCCGCACCGAGGCCTTCGGGGAAGCCTCGAGGCGGAACCCTCCGGGATACCGCCTCCCTTACCCCGAAGGGCCCGACGATCCTCTGATGAGCGAAGAACGCGCGATCCTGCTGATCGAACCGGATGCCCGCCTGCGAGCGGCGCTGCGGCGCGATCTCGAGCGGGCGGGATACCGCGTGCGCGAGGCGGCCGGGATCACGGCCGAGGGGCTCGGGCAGGAGGACCGGCGAGCCCTGCTCCTTGTCCTCGCGCGCGACGGGGTCGCGGGGGGAAGAAGGCTGCTGCTGGATTGGGCCTCACGCGGCGCGCCCCCGCTTCCCGTGATCCTGACCCGTCCGCAGGCGGGGCTCGCCGAGGGGGTGTCGGCCGTGCGCGAGGGGGCCTGCGATTATCTGGCGCTGCCGGTGGCCGCCGATCTTCTTCTTGGCTCCGTGCGCCGGGCGCTCGCCCCGGCGGGGCCGCCCCCCCGACCGCCCCTGCCGGGTGATCCTTCCGAAGGGGCGGACAAACCGTTTCTCACCCGCGACCCGCGGCTGCTCGAGATGCTGCAGACCGCCCGCCGCGTCGCCGCCAGCACGGCGACCGTTCTCATCCGGGGCGAGAGCGGAACGGGCAAAGAGCTTCTCGCCTCCTTCATCCACCGCCACGGCCTGCACCCCGAGGAGCCCTATGTCGCGGTGAACTGTGCGGCCCTGCCCGAAACGCTCGCCGAAAGCGAGCTCTTCGGCCACGAGCGCGGCGCGTTCACCGGCGCGGTCGCCCGCAAGACCGGGAAATTCGAGCTCGCCCGCCGCGGAACGCTCGTTCTCGACGAAATCGGCGAGATGCCGCTCGCCTTGCAGGCGAAGCTCCTGCGGGCGCTCCAGGAACGGGCGATCGACCGCCTGGGGGGCGCGGCCCCCGTTCCAATCGAGGCCCGGGTGATCGCAATCACCCACCGCGACCTCGGCCGCGCGGTGGCCGAGGGGGCCTTCCGCGAAGATCTCTATTTCCGCATTCAGGTGGTCGAACTCGTGATCCCCCCCCTGCGGGATCGCCCCGCGGACATCGGGCTGCTCGCCGACCACTTCCTGTCGCGCTTCTGTTCCCGCCACGGCCGTCCATCCGCACGCTTCTCGGACGAGGCGCGGCGGGTCCTTTCGCGCCACGACTGGCGCGGCAACGTGCGCGAGCTCGAAAACCGGGTCGAGCGCGCCGTCCTGCTGGCCGAGGACGGCCTCATCACCCCGGCGGCGCTCGGCTTCACGGAAGACCGCTCCGCCGCACTTTCCGGCCCCGCCCCCTTCACCTTCCGCCCCGGGACGACGGTGTCGGAAATGGAGCGCCAGCTGATCCTGAACACGCTGCGCGAGGTCAACCACAACCGCACGCGCGCCGCCGAACTGCTGGGGATCAGCATCCGCACCCTGCGCAACAAGCTCCGCGAGTATCGCGAGGCCGGGGTCGCCGCCGCCGGGGTGCAGCAGGCTTAAACGCGGTGGAACGGAACTTGCTTACTTTTCCGCCGGCAAGGCGCCGCGCGCTGTTCACCGCCGGACCGAAGGGGAGGACGGAATTTATGCCGCGACCGACAGGACTCTTCGACGGGAACCTGGCACTCCTCGAGCGTGCGCTCGATCTGCGTTCCGCCCAGCACCGGGCGCTCTCGGCGAACATCGCCAACGCCGACACGCCCCACTACAAGGCCTTCGAGGTCGCCGTGGAGGAGGCGCTGGCGCGAAACCGCGCCGTTGCGGGTCGGATCGAGGCGGTGCGCACGCAGGAGCGCCACCTGCCGGCCCCGGCCGATGCCGCCGCCGCGCGGCCGCCGCTGCGGGCGCTTGCCGCACCCGCTTTCAGCCTGCGGGCCGACGGCAACACGGTCGATCTCGACCGCACCATGGGCGCGCTCGCGGAGAATGCCCTCGCCTACAAGACCTCGGCCCAGCTCGTCGGAGCGAAGCTCAAGTCCCTGCGGAACGTCATCACCGGAGGCAGATGACCATGGATCTCTACGATGCGATGCGGACCAGCGCATCCGGGCTCTCGGCCCAGCGGCTGCGCATGAACCTGATCTCGGCGAACCTCGCCAACGTGAACACCACGCGGACGGCCGAGGGCGGACCCTACCGCAGGCGGGAAGTGGTCTTCCAGGCCGTCCCGCCGGCGCGCGGCTTCGGCGAGGCGATGCGGCGCGCGGCGACGGCGGCCCCCCCCAGCGAGGTCCGCCCGCTCAAGATCATCGAGGACGTCCGCCCGCCGGTGCTCAAGTACGACCCCGGGCATCCGGACGCGGACGAAAACGGCTACGTGGCGCTGCCCTCGGTGAACGTGATGGAAGAGATGGTAAACCTGATGTCGGCCACGCGCAGCTACGAGGCGAACCTGAACGCCGTGCGCGCCGCGCGCGAGATGGCCCTCAAGGCCCTGGAGATCGGCAAATGAATCTGGATGCGATCGGCCCCTATGCGCAGGCAGGAGGACCGGCGGGGATGCCGGCGACAGGCGCGCCGCCCGCCGCGGCGGCGCAGGGCGGCGGCGCCTTCGGGCGCCTGCTTGCCGAGTCGCTCGAGGGCGTGGACGGCATGCAGCGCGAGGCCGAGCGCGCCGTGGAGGATTTGACGATCGGCCGTCAACAGGACGTCCACGCGGTGATGATCGCGGTCGAGAAGGCGGGGATCGCCCTCGAGCTCGCCCTCCAGATCCGCAACAAGCTCCTGAACGCCTACGAGACGCTGATGCGGCAGCAGATCTGACGCAGCGGGGGGGGTGACAGCCGATGGCCACGCCGGCCGAATTCGTTCAGCAGGGACTCGCCGTGCTGCGGGGGCTGAGCGCCCCCAAGCGCGCCGCCCTCCTCGTGCTCACCCTGGGGACGGCCGCGGGGTTGACGCTGCTCGCCCTGTGGGGGGGCGGGGTGGACATGCGCGTTCTCTACAGCCAGCTCGACCCCCAGGACGCCGGGGCGGTGATCACGCGGCTCAAGGAGATGAAGGTCCCCTACCGGCTCGAAGGCGACGGCCGCACGATCGTGATCCCGGCGGCGAGCATTCCCGAGGTGCGCATGCAGCTCGCCTCCGAAGGACTCCCCCAGGGCGGCGGCATCGGGTTCGAGGTCTTCGACAACACCCGCCTCGGGATCAGCGAGTTCGCCCAGAACGTGAACTTCCAGCGCGCCCTCCAGGGGGAACTCGCGCGCACGATCGCGCGCATCGCCGAGGTCGAAAGCTGCCGCGTCCACCTCGTCATGCCGGAGAAGTCGCTCTTCGTCGGCGAGGAGCAGCCCGCGACGGCCTCCGTCGCCGTGAGGCTCAAGCCCGGCCGCCGCCTGAGCCCGGAGCAGGTGAACGGCATCGTGCACCTGGTCTCCTCGAGCGTTCCGCGGCTGGCGCCCGAGCAGGTGACGGTCGTCGACCAGGCCGGCAGGCTGCTCGCGGGACAGCGCGGCAAGGTCTTCCCCGGCGCGATCCACCCCGACCACTTCGAGTACCAGGCGCAGGTCGAGAAGGCCCTCGAGGCCCGCGTGCGCTCGATGCTCGAGCAGGCCCTCGGGGAGGGCAAGGCCGTCGTGCGGCTCGCCTGCGAGATGGATTTCCGGCGCGCCGAAAAGACCGAGGAGCAGTTTCTGCCCGAAAACCGGGTGGTCCGCAGCGAGCAGAGCCTGAGCGAATCCTCGCGCAACGCCGAAGGCCCGCCCCAGGGGGTGCCCGGCATCCGCTCGAACGCGCCCGGCCCCGACCTTCTCCAGAACCAGCCCGCCGCACCCGGCGGGGGGTCGAGCTACGAGAAGCAGGACCGCACGGTCAACTACGAGATCGGCAAGGTGACCCAGCGCGTGCTCGAGCCCGTGGGGAGGCTCACGCGCGTTTCGGTCGCCGTGCTCGTGGACGGGACCTATCGGAGCACCCCCCAGAAGGGCGGGGAGACGGTGCGGGAGTTCGTGCCGCGCAGCCCCGAGGAGCTGCAGAAGATCGAGGCGCTCGTCAAACGGGCCGTGGGCTTCGACGCCGAGCGGGGCGACAAGGTGGAGGTGGTGAACATCCCTTTCCAGGCCGCGGAGAACGCGCGGGTCGATCCCGAGCACGCCCCCTCCGCGTGGCGCAAGGCCCTCGAAGGGGTCGTCCCCTACGTCAAGCACGGGGCGATCGGCCTCTTCCTGGTCCTGCTCTTCGTGTTCTTCGTGCGGCCGATCGTTCGCTGGCTGACCGAGTCCGCCTCCTCCGAGGTCGAGATCGTCAAGCAGCTTCCCATGCGGCTGGGGGACCTGGAGCAGGAACTGGCCGGGGTGAAGAGCCTTCCCTCGCTCAACCAGGCCTCGCTCCTGGTCGCGAGCGACTCGGAGGCCTCGCTGGGGGCGGTCCGCAACTGGCTGAAGGAGAACTCCTGAATCCCGGGGCCTGAACGATGACGACTCTTCCCGCCGAGTCCCTGCCGCTTCCCGGATCGCTCAAGGCGGCGATTCTGATCCGCTCGATGGGGGAGCAGGCGGCGGCCGGCCTGCTCAACCGCCTGACGCCCGAAGAGCGTGAACGCATCCAGCGTCACCTGAAGCAGGTCGGAAACCCGCCGCCGGAGCTGGTCGACCGCGTGGCCCGCGAGTTCACGATGCTCGCCCGGCAGGGCCGCGGCGGCGCCGCGCCCCTGCCCGCCGCTTCGCCCGCCGCCCCGGGCGGGGGTCAGGCCCCGGCCGAGAGCGAGGGGATGAAGGCGCTTTCCGCCCTGAGCGCCGAGGAGATCTACGAGCTGATCAAGGACGAGCACCCGCAGACGCTCGCCATCGTCCTCATCCATCTCAAGACCGCCGTCGCCAGCGAGGTCCTCTCGCGCATGCCCGATGAGATCAAGACCGACGTCGCCATGCGCGTGGCCGGCATGGACAAGATCGTCGGGTCCATGGTCGACGAGGTGAACCGCGTGTTCCAGGATCTCCTGCGCAACAAGAAGAGCTCGACGGCGACCTTCAAGGGCGGCATCGACCGCCTGGCCGAGATCCTCAACCAGACCGACGAGATTTCGAGCGAGCTCATCCTGAACGAGATCGAGGAGGCGAACCCCGAGCTCGCCGCCCAGATCAAGCAGAAGATGTTCGTCTTCGAGGATCTCGTCCTCGTCGACGACCGGGGCTTCCAGAAGTTGCTCCGGCGCGTGGAGACCAAGGAACTGGCCGTCGCCCTCAAGGCCGCCTCCGACGAGGTCAAGCAGAAGGTCTTCAAGAACATGTCCGAGCGGGCGGCGGAAATGCTGCGCGAGGAGATGGAGACCCTGGGTCCGGTGCGCATGAAGGAGGTCTCCGACGCCCAGCAGGCGATCACGGCGATCATCCAGGAGATGGAGGCGAAGGGCGAACTCATCATCAGCGGCCGCCGGGGCGAGGAAATCGTCACCTGACCGGAAGGGGAGGGCATGAAAACGCGCTTGCCGGAGGGCGCTGGCTACGCTTTCCCGGAAATCGGCGAAACCGCGGCGGCGGCGGTGGGCCCGCACCGCGGGCCCGCCGCCGTCCGTTTCCGGCGCACCGCACCCGGTGCGTCCGTCTGCCCCGGCGCGGCGCTCGAAGAGGCCTCGCGCCGCAGGACGCGCGCCGATCTCGAGCACGAAGCCTATTGCCGCGGGTTCGCCGACGGCGAGGCGGCCGGCTATGCCCGGGGGGAGGCGGCCGGAAAGGAAAAGGCCGCCGCCGAACTCGACCCGCTTCTCGCCGCGCTGCGCGGCGTGCTCTCGGCTCTCGAGGGCCTGCGCGAACGCACGCTGCGGGAGGCGGAGCGGGAGATCGTGCTCTTCGCGCTGGAAGTCGCACGCCGGGTCGTGGGCCGGGAGGTCCGCGACGGCTCCGAGGTGACGGCCTCGATCGTCTCCGGGGTGCTGCGGCGGCTCGAGCACGCCGAGCGCATCACCCTGCGGCTGAATCCGGAGGACCTGGACCGGCTGGAGGGCAGCCAGGCCGCACTCATCGCCCAGTGGACCGCGGGCGGGCGGGTGCGGCTCGAGGCCGATCCCGCCGTTTCGCGGGGAGGCTGCCTCGCCGATTCCGACGGCGGCGAAATCGACGCGCGGCTCGAGCGTTGTTTCGCCGTCGTCGAAAGTGCCCTTCTCGAAGGATCGGCGCCCGAACGCCCCTCTCGAGGGTTGAACGGCCATGGCCCCGCCGGTTGATCTCGCCCCCTACCGGCTCCGGTTGCGGTCGGTCGACCCTTTCGAGCCGCGCGGCCGCGTCATTCAGGGGGTCGGCATGGTCATCGAGGCGGCCGGGCCCGCCTGCCGGATCGGGGCGGTCTGCGAGATCCACACGCCGGAGAGCGAAAAGCCGCTGGCCGCCGAGGTGATGGGGTTCCGTGACGGCCGGGTGCTGCTCATGCCGCTCGAGGAGATCCGCGGCATCGGGCCCGGATGCCGCGTGGTGGCCAAGAAAGAGCGGGCCGCCGTGGCCGTCGGGGAAGGGCTGCTCGGCCGGGTGATCGACGGCCGGGGCCTCCCGATCGACGGCCGGGGCCCGGTCGCGGGCACCGTCGAGTACCCGCTCTACACGCCCGCCATGAACCCCCTGCTGCGCCGCCGCATCGGCCAGCCCCTCGACCTCGGCATCCGGGCGATCAACACCCTCATGACCGTGGGCTGCGGGCAGCGGATCGGGATCTTCGCCGGCTCCGGGGTGGGGAAAAGCGTGCTTTTGGGGATGATCGCGCGTCACACCACGGCCGACGTGAACGTGATCGCGCTCATCGGTGAGCGCGGCCGCGAGGTGAACGAGTTTCTCGAGCGCGATCTCGGCGCCGAGGGGCTGCGCCGCTCGGTGGTCGTGGTCGCAACGGCGGACCGCCTGCCCCTGATCCGCACGCGCGGGGCTTTTCTGGCGACCGCGGTCGCCGAGTACTTCCGCGACCGCGGCGCACGGGTCAACCTGATGATGGATTCGGTGACCCGCTTTGCGATGGCCCAGCGCGAGATCGGACTCGCCCTCGGGGAGCCGCCGACGACCAAGGGCTACACCCCCACGACCTTCACGCTGCTGCCGAAGCTCCTCGAGCGGGCCGGGACCTGCGCCGGTCCGGGGTCCATCACCGGCCTCTACACCGTCCTCGTCGAAGGGGACGACACCAACGAACCCATCGCCGACGCCGCCCGCTCCGTCCTCGACGGTCACATCGTCCTCTCGCGCGATCTCGCCCGGCAGAACCACTACCCGGCGATCGATGTCCTCGCGAGCCTGAGCCGCCTCATGGACGGTCTGGTGACGGAGGAGCAGCGTGCGCTCGCCGGCCGGCTGCGGGAGCTGCTCGCCGTCTACCGGAAAAGCGAGGATCTCGTGCAGATCGGGGCCTATGTCCCGGGATCGAACCCTCGGCTCGACACGGCCATCCGCATGCTGGACGAGATCCAGGCGTTTTTGCGGCAGGGGGTGAACGAGAGGGTCCCCTTCGATGCGAGCTGGGCGCAGCTCGCCGCCCTGCTCGCCCGGTGCTAGGGCCATGTTCGTCTTCCGCTTCGAAGCCGTGCTCCGGGCGCGTTCCCATGCCGAGGAAATCCGCCGCAAGGCCCTCCTCGAGGCCGAGCAGGGCCTCGCCGCCTGCCGCGAGGCCCTGCGGGAGATCCGCAGAAAGCGCCACCACACCTGGATCGAGCTCGAGACGGCCAAACGATCCGGCTTCCGGGCGGAGCAGATCGCGCTGCATCTCGCCTTCCTCGAACGGCTGGAGCAGGACCTTCGCGGCAAGGCGGGAGAGCTCGCCGCGGCCGAGCAGAAGGTTCGGCGCTGCCGCCGGGAACTTTTGGAAGCCGTGAAGGCGCGCCGGATGCTGGAAAAACTGCGCGAAAAGGACGAAGCCGCCTGGAAGGCCGCTCTCGACGCCCGTGAGCGCTCGTTTCTGGACGAGGTCGCCTCCCGCCGGACGCCCGGCCGTCTCTGAAAAGCCTGCCCCCGGAAAAGTTTTCCCCGCGCGGAAAGAATTTCCCGCAAAAGCCGCCGGCCCGGCTTCTTCGTTCCCCTGCGGATGAGCCCTTTCGGCGGGGCCGGCGCCTGATGCCGGGTCGCCAACCCTCTGGAATACAATTCGATTCATAACCTCCGCCCCCGCCCTCGAGTCCATTCCATGGAAGCCGCCCCCGGGCTGGCACGTTCCCTGCTTCGGCGAAGGGCCGATTCACCGATACTTCACCCTGAAAGGAAAAGCATGGTTGCGGCACCGATCGACCTGAACGCGCCGGCCCCCGCCCCGGCCCTCCCGACCCGGTCCGCTTCTCCGGCGCCCGAGAAGCCGCGGGTTCGCCCGGCGATGGACGACAGGGGAAAAGTCTTTCAGGGGGAACTGGAGCGGGCCTGGAACCGGGAAAGCGAGACCCCGCCTGCCCCGGATGCTGCGGAGCAGGCCTCTCCGCCTTCCTCGTCCATGCGGCCGGTGGATGCAGCGCCGGACGCAGGCGCGGGGTCGCCGGTTGAAGAGGGGGATGGTTCCTCCGAAACACCGGCTCCGGCGGCGCTCCAGGCCGAGGCGCTTCTCCGGGAGCTCGGCTCGGCTTCC